>NZ_LT629731.1:1640056-2285556 GCF_900104575.1 Bacillus tuaregi | reverse complement strand
GAAGCAAAATGATATAGAATTGAATGGTTCTGCGCCATCCGAAAGTATTAGCCAAGACCGGGGCAGAGAAAGTGGTTATGGCTGTACCAATGTTTCCAGCACCATATATCCCGTTCACAAACCCTTGTTTTTCTTTAGGGTAATATTTAGGCAGCGATGTAACACCGACCGAAAATATCGCGCCACTGAGGCCCAAGGCTAAGCCCCCAAGCAGTAAGTCCATTACGGAATCCGCCATACTAATATAAAAAACAGGGAGAATCAAAAACAAAAGGCTAATAAAAAATACCCATCTGGCGCCATAGCGGTTCGTCCAATATCCAATCGGCACCCTCAAAATCGACCCCAAAATCACAGGGACTGCCGTAATCATGGCTGACTCACTTGGTGAAATGTCAATATCCATTTTAATAAATGAGATAAGTGAAGATAAAATGACCCAAACCATAAATCCTAAGACTAGGTTCCCTGTTTGTAAAACAAGCTGTGAATTAGCTCGTGCCATCTGTTATGCACCTTCCTACAATAAAAATATAACTTTGTCCCTTATAGGATGAACGAAACGATTAAAAACAACGAGACCAATTTTTACCGGTTTAGTAAACAGTGAACAAACACCTGTCGAATTTGTGTCTGGATACTTTTCGAGCTTACTCGATAAACTATCTATTAAAATTTTAGATTAAACTGTGTTTCTTCTATTTATATATAGTCATTTTGTAACGCTTTCATCTTTAGTGGCGCTCCAAAAAGAAATCACACTTATCATCCTTACGCTCATTTAATCACAAGGATTGGATGTTTATCATACTTTGTTAGGATATCCGAATCGAGTACTTTTATTCTGGACTGAAGGAGGAAATAGGAGCTTTCTTCATTCTTCGCAAATAGAAGGGAGGTACGAAAGGTGAAGAGCCTGTCCAAACCATAAACTCCCCGCGGAATGGGAAGCTATCTAGGGTAAGGTAGGGGCGGATAGAGCGTGGTATTAATAGGATAACCGTTATTTAGTAAACCGATTAGCATAGCATGAGGCAACAAAGGAATTGGGTTTAATTTTTGGCTCAATGCCCATGGATTCAATTCTTTCAACCATTTCTTCAACGAACGCTCTTGTTTTATTCCTGTTTCCAGCTCCGATATCTAGATGACCCTCCATGGTAAAAGAAGCACCCCTGTATATATTTGGCAGCACAATATCAATCATTCTATTTATTCTCTCTTCGGTAAACATCGTCACAATTTCTTCGGTCAACGAGGTTTCCTTTGATATCCGTTCATGGAGCATTCTCATTCGTCTTGGAACAATAACCTTTCGTATACATGCCCAGGCCCCTTTACCTTCGTTAAGTATAACAATCCCAGTAATAAATCGAGTATATTGTACATGTACCTGTGAATCGGTACCAATCATTAACCGATAATTGCCATTCCTGTCCAAATTCATAAATTTTATGATTTTATTAAAGGCATGTTCAAAGGTCATATTCCTTTCCTGTGAATTTTGAAACAAGCAATGATTTTCAACAGCATATTTCATCTCAACACCTCTTTTTTTTCGTTACGAGCGGATTAAAGTCTTAGAAGCCAATACTCGTCAGACTTGCTACATTCATATCTATGCAAGTCTCATCCCGAATATTGATATCGTTTGTTAAAGTTTTAAAGACTTTTTAAGTGAATGTAAAAGTGGATGTAAAGGAAAAACGTGTTCGGCAGTCTGACATAAAGGCGTCAAAACCTTATTAATTGTTGTCCTCCATTCGTTGGCATACAATAAGGATAGGAAGAAATATACTTGACTTAAAAAAATCATTTGTTTACTATGAACTTGACAATTTGTTGACATAAAGTATAATGATAATCATTCTGCTCCAAATCATAAGTACACATTTTATTTTTGCAGCATGACAAAAGTTAGTTTTCATAATTAGAAAAAAATAGATTATGAGAATTAATAATTTTTCACCTAAAATACTCGAAGAACGTGTATAATAGTTTGTTAGAAAGTAGGTGTAACAAATGAATAAAGGATTCCTAAAAGGTACAAGTATTCTCGATAAATACATCGGCTTCTTTTTATTGACTGTACTATTCCTGTGGATCAAAACATACCTTATTCAACTAACGCAATTTAATTTAGGAATTGATAATGGCATTCAAAAATTCTTGTTATTTTTAAACCCTTTAGGCTCAGCTTTGTTATTCTTAAGCTTTGCATCTCTTTTTAAAGGTCGTAGAAAGTATATTTGGTTAATGATCATACATTTTTTAATGACATTTCTAGTATATGCAAACGTACTATATTATCGATTCTTTAACGACTTCATTACATTGCCAACGATTTTTCAAACGCAAAACTTTGGTGATGTAAGCAGCAGTGTTACTTCGCTGTTACGTCCGTATGACTTCTTATTCTTTGTCGATAATATTTTGTTAATAGGGTTACTGATATTTAAAATGGCAAAAATGGAAATGAAAAATTTCAATCGTCGAAAAGTGGCCGCATTGGTTTCCTTTTCGTTAGGTATTTCATGCCTTAATTTAGCGATGGCTGAAGCGGATCGTCCTCAGCTATTAACGAGGGGCTTTGATCGAAATTATATTGTTAAGTATTTAGGTACGTATAATTACACGATTTATGATGCAGTTCAAAGCACGAAAGCCTCAGCGCAGCGGGTTACGGCAGACAGTAGTGATATAACGGAAGTGATTAACTTTACGCAATCTAATTATGCCGAGCCAAATCCAGCTACATTTGGGATAGGAAAGGGAATGAACGTGATTTATTTCCATCTCGAATCGATTCAAAGCTTCTTAATTGATTACACGCTGCACGGGGAGGAAGTAACACCGTTTTTAAACTCTTTAACTAGAGAGCCTAACACGATGTATTTTGATAATTTCTTTCACCAAACAGCACAAGGAAAAACAGCGGATGCTGAATTCATCCTTGAAAATTCATTATATGGATTACCACAAGGCTCAGCATTTACAACAAAAGGATTAAACACTTACCAGGCAGCGCCTGCTATTTTAGACCAGCAGGGCTATACATCTGCTGTCTTTCATCCGAATTCAGGAACCTTCTGGAATCGTAATGAAATCTATAAATCCTTTGGATATACAAAATTCTTCGATTCTAGCTACTATGAAATGAAGGAAGAGGACTTAGCTGATTATGGATTAATGGATAAGCCATTTTTTGCAGAATCGATTCCCATGCTAGAAACATTACAACAGCCATTTATGGCGAAGTTTATTACGGTAAGTAATCATTACCCGTATCCAATTGATGAAGAGGACGCAACCATTGCCCCTCATACAACGGGAGATAAATCAGTTGACACGTATTTCCAAACGGCTCGCTATGCTGACGAAGCCTTACAAGAATTCTTCAACTATTTGAAGGAATCAGGTCTATATGATAACTCCATTATCATCATGTATGGTGATCATTATGGAATCTCTAAAAATCATAATAAGGCCATGCAGCAGGTATTAAATAAAGAAGAAATTACTCCTTTCGATAATGCGGATTTACAGCGAGTTCCATTATTTATTCGTGTTCCTGGCATGCAGGGGGGAATTAACCATGAATACAGTGGGCAAATCGACATTCTGCCTACACTCCTTCACTTACTAGGTACGGATACAAAGGATTATGTCCAGTTTGGTACGGATTTACTATCTGAAGAACATGATGAGTTGATCCCATTTAGAAACGGGGAATTCGTAAGTCCAACCATCACATCTGTCGAAGGAAGATATTATGATTCAACAACAGGTTTAGAGCTTGATGAGACTCGATTGGAAGAAGCGAAGCAAAATCAAGAAATTGTTCGCCATAAGCTTGCTTTGTCAGATAAAGTGGTAAATGGGGACCTATTGCGATTCTATAACCCAGAAAACTTTACTCCGGTCGATCGTTCTAAGTATGATTATACAAAACCTTCATATGACTCCTATGAAGAATAAGTAAAAATTGTATTAAGCTTGAAGAAGGCTGCCATATGGCAGCCTTCTTCTCGTGTATCGTACTTTACATCTGTCGAAATGGAATTAGCTTGGAGCTTCAGCAATAAATCTCTTTACAAAAAAATCAGCACGCTTACATGTGCTGATTTTTAGCTTCCAAAAATCAATTGGAAAAAGCTTTTCTTTTTACGAGGCTTATTCTTTTCAATTTCAATGCTTGCGGCTATTTCAGATTTTTCTCTTATCACATTCTCCAGCTGGGTGACTCTCTCCGTTAATATGATTATTTGCTCTTGAAGCTCTTCCATTTCTCTTCGATGCTGTAAGATTTGGTAGGATACAACATCATCAGCTTTCTGTTGGAGACTGATTTCCAGACTTTTGACTTTTTGAGCCAATTCATCTATATCCCCATCCGGCTGTTTTTGTTTGAAGGTACCTGCCCGTTTTGGAAGCTGTATGGAAATATCCTGTAATAGGGTTCCTTCCTGAAGCTGCTTCTTCACCTGCTTTAATAATTCTATATCCTCTTCGGAAAAAATAAAATGACCTAGTTCATTTCTTTCCATCTCTAATTTTAGTTGTTTTACCCATCTTTGGACAGTACTAGTCGAGATTCCTAGCAATTTAGCAACTGCTCTTGTATTCAATCAAATCCCTCCCTTTTTCTACTAATTCTCCTTTCTCTATACCATTCCTTCAAGGCTGACAAAAGAAGAAGGAATTCGTCAATAAAAGTGATGATTTCGCCACTTATCGAAGGAAAGGATTGCTTCAAGTGTTAGGAATCGAATTGATGATTCATGATAAAAGTTCTTTCAAGAAAATATGTGTCATAGGATGTAAATAGCAAAGTATAATAATCACTAAATGTGGGAGGGATCCTATGATACAGGAATTGGCAAATGCCATTAGAAATAAAGATGTTATCCTTTTTGTTGGATCTGGTGTTCCCAAAAATTTAGGATTACCTGTGTATTCAGAGTTAATCAACCAAATGGCTGAGAATCTTGGCTTTGAACCATCACAATTCAACTCTTGGGGAAATGGTGATTTTCTGATTATGGCTGAATTTTATTATAATCAAAAAGGGACATTGGGTGCTTTAAGAAGCTGGATGGATCGATTATGGCATCATTCCAATATTCATATTGGAAAATCAGAAATATATAAATTGATTATCGACTTGGATTTTCCCGTAATTTATACAACAAATTTCGATCGCTGGCTTGAGTATGCGTACGATTTTTATAAAAAGGAATATACAAAAGTGACTAATGTAGCGGATATTGCAAGGATTAAAATGAATAAAACACAAATTATCAAGTTCCATGGAGACTTTGATGACGATTCATCACTTGTATTAACGGAATCGAGTTTTTTTAAGCGACTTGACTTTGAATCGCCATTAGATATCAAGCTGCGTTATGATTCTCTTGAAAAATCGATTTTATTTATTGGCTATAGCTTGTCAGATATCAATATTCGCTATATGCTATACAAGCTTCATAAACAGTGGAAAGAATCTAATCATGAGCATATCAGACCAAAATCGTATATTTTATTAGTTGAGCCTAATCCTATTAAAGAAAGTATATTAAAGGATAGAGGTATTATTCCCATCGTCTCTGCAAATGAAGAACCAGGAACAGCTTTAACGAACTTTCTAAAGGGAATTAAAGAAAAACTATAAACTTCAATCAGCAAATGCTTTTTGTAGCAAAAGCTTGCGACGGTATAGAACTTTTCCACTTCTACAAGTGGAGGATGAATGCAAATATCAATTCCATTCATATGTTTCATCATACCACATAGCAAGTAAAATAGGGGAGTAGTTAAGTAATAATTGTAATTATTCTGAAAAATACTATAATTTTAAATTGAAATTAGGAAGTGAGTGTTCATCAAAACTTTTTGCTAAATTTCAGCAAGTTTCACGAATTTCCTTTCATGCTCGGAAAAAGTAGGTTATACTAAAAAATGAAAATGTCAACAAAACGTAACCACAAGGGGTGCATATTTGCTGAGAGTGAACAATTATTTGTTCTAACCCTTTGAACCTGTTAGATAATTCTAGCGTAGGAATGTGGTATGAATGGATACAAAACATGAATCTATTCTCCCCTTGAGGCTCAACGTTTTTTGATGAAAGGGGAGTTTTATATGAATAAAGTAAGGCTAACAGCTTTGGTAGAAGCTTCTTTTTTTGCTGTATTTGCCATTATTCTTGATTTTCTGCCATCTATTAAGCTTTCACCATCCATTTCCATTTCATTCGCGATGGTACCTATCTTTATCCTTGCTTTCCGTTGGGGAGTGAAGGTAAGCGTGATTTCAGGTTTTCTTTGGGGAATCTTGCAAATTGCCATGGGGGAAGCCTGGATTGCCACACCTGTACAGGGATTTATTGAATATTTTCTTGCTTTTGCTTTTATTGGTTTAGCAGGGCTTTTTCACAAGCAAATCCAAAGCAATTTACAAAGCAGCAAGAAGAAAAAAGCTATTGCTTGGATTGTGGTAGCAGTTATTGCAGGCAGCTTTGCCCGATATTTCTGGCATTTCCTCGCAGGGGTATTTTTCTTTGGTAGCTATGCACCTGAAGGAATGTCACCGGTATTATTCTCGTTTCTAGCAAATGGAGCAACCATGCTCGGTTCAGCTGTCTTATGCTCCATTGTTGTCGGGCTGCTCTTGTCCACTGCGCCAAGATTAGTTATTCGTAAGACAAAGGATACTGCCACAACACATAAACATGTCTCATAATAAAAAACCCCCCTTAGCTAATCTCTAAGGGGGTTTTGTTTAATTATGGTGCTCTCTGCCATGAAAGGCTTGGACAAAAACTTATTCGGTTTCTTCTTTTGCTGATAGTTTATTTTCAAGTGCTTGGATTCTGCGCTCTAGCTCCTGATAGTCTTCTTTTGTCACGAGATTTAAATTGGTTAAAGCCTGATTCACTCTAGTCTTCACGATATCATCTATTTCTTGCTTCGCTTGTTCACCTTTTTCAACCCATTGCTGAATCAATTCTTTTGATTCATTTCTGCTCACTTCACCTTTTTGTACAAGTGTATCAACCATTTTTTCAACTTGTTCCTTTGTAACAACTGCTGCACCTAACCCGAGTGTAAAAACCTGTTTAAAAAGATCCATTCAAAAATACCTCCAGTTGATAAGTTTCATTTATGGATACTGATGAAAAATAAAGTAAATATTAAATATTTACCCAGCAAATGAGCACCACAAACTTGATACTCTTATCATACACCATTTGTCAAAACTTGCGTAATTTATATGCAGTATAGCAGGATTAATCATATTATAAAAAATACAAAAAGGGCGAACTTATTTGAATATTTGTGATGCTCATCACTTACAAGTCTTTCGTAGTCTAGTACCTTTTAGAAAAAGAAAGGTGATATAGTGATGAGTAAAATAAGAGATATTCTCTCAACCCCATTGAATACAACTGATTTAATTCAAGAGTGCTTTATGAAAGAAAATGTAGAAGTCATCTTTACTTCAAGTGATCCAACCCTGTCGTCGTTTTCTGCACACCTTCAGCAGGAGGGGAAGATTCAATCAGTAATAATGCAACATGAACAGGCCATTGTCCATGCTGCCGATGGGTATGCACGAGCAACCGGAAAGATTGGCGTAGTTATTATTCCTGCAGGCTCCGGTATTACCAATGCCATTACAGGTATTGCAACTGCCCAAATGGATTCAGTCCCGCTTGTTATTATTTCCATTCAACCTACACCAAAGCAAAAAATGGAATGTGACGATTCTCGGACAATCGATACATTCGGAATGACGTTACCCATTGTTAAGTATTATTTCAAGGCAATTGATCCAATTAATGTACAAAACATCATAACAGATGCATTTAAGCTTGCCTTCGAAGGACGCCCAGGACCTATCCTAATCGAAATTCAGGAAGAATTACTTATGCGTAGTATCCCAGATTCAAGAGTTCATTTTGCAGAAAAGGAAAGAAACAAGCTGACTAAAACAATTTCTCCTAAACGAATAGAGCAGGTAAAAAACGAAATCATAAACGCAAGGAAGCCCGTCCTCTTTGTTGGAGGTGGAGTAACGATTTCTGGAGCTGCTCAACTAGTAAAAGAGTTTGTTGAAAAAACAAACATTCCCGTTGTCAGCACGATGATGGGGTTAGGAGCCTTCCCAAGTGACCACCCTTGCTTTTTAGGTATGGTTGGGATGCATGGAACTTACGCAGCAAACAAAGCTATCCATCGTTCTGACTTGCTCATTTGCCTTGGTTTACGTTTTAGTGACCGTGTAACTGGAAAAATCAGCGGATTCTCACCTAAATCACGTAAAATACAAGTGGATATTGACAGTGCTGAAATAAATAAGATTATTAAGGTTGATATTCCAATTGTATCTGATGTAAAGGATTTTTTATATCAATTAAATCCAATGGTAGAATCAGGAAATACAAACGAATGGCTTAATGAAGTATCTTCTTGGCAAAAGAAGGTAGCCCGTTATTCGGATTCCGATTCAAACAGTCAATTAAAGCCTCAGCAGGTGGTTGAATTGCTAAATCGTTATTCAAATAGCCAAGCTATCGTTGCAACGGATGTTGGACAACACCAAATATGGACTTCTCATTATTATCCATTTAACATGCCTCGAACCTTTATTACTTCAGGTGGCTTAGGAACAATGGGCTATGGGCTGCCAGCTGCGATTGGTGCCGCACTGGCCAAAACAGGAAAAGAGGTTATTCTGGTTAGTGGAGACGGTAGTTTCCAAATGAATTTTCAGGAATTAATCACAGTAGCCCAATATCAGCTTCCCATTAAGATTGCTATCCTTAAGAACAGTTATTTAGGTATGGTTCGACAATGGCAGGAAATGTTTTATCAAGGTCGCTATTCTTCCGTAAGGATGTTATCACCTAACTTTGTAGCATTAGCATCTGCGTATGGAATCGAGGGATTAAAGGCAAATAATCTTAAAGAAGCAGATAACATTATTCAACAGGCTTTTCAACAAAACAAGCCCTTTATCATGGAATTTGATATTACAGAGGAAGAAAATGTATTTCCAATTGTTCCTCCAGGCGGAAATAACACGGAAGCCCTTTATAAAAAATAACTAATTCAAGTATACATAGGATTTTATTAAGCTCTTAGGACATCAATGGACACTCTACAGATGTTCTAAGGGTTTTTTGTGATTATTTTTTCCTATATATAATGGTCATACTTCTCATACTTTTGAGGATACTATCAATAGTAACAGGAGGGGAAAAAATGGTAAGCATTCCAAACGAAAGTCATCAAATGGGCTGTTACAATGAATATGATCCTTTAAAACGGGTGATTGTATGTCAACCACAATTTTTGAAAGTCCGTGAAGAAATCAATAAAAAACAAACTCAAGCTCAGAATGACGAAATTCAAATTGAAAAGGCACTAAAGCAGCATCAGGAATTCCTTTCTACATTACAACGTTACGGTATAGAGGTAATTTCTGTACCGTATCATAAGAGATATCCGGAGCAAGTATTTACTCGTGATATTGGTTTCACACTAGGAAAGACCATTTTTGTTGCGGACATGGCAAATGCTGTCCGTGAAGGTGAAGAGAAATACTTAAAGCTATGGCTTGAGGAAGATGGGATTTCCTATTACAACATTATTGGCGATAGAATTGAAGGGGGAGACCTTCTAATAGATGAGGATACCATCTATGTAGGCTTAAGTAAGCGTACAAATCAACAAGCAATAAACCACCTAAAAGAACTACTACATAAGCAATTCCATTTATACACGATTGATTTCCATGATAAATTCTTACATTTAGATTGCGTGTTTAACATTGTATCGTCAGACCATGCCTTAATTTACCCAAAGGCACTACATTCGAAAGACATAGCTACTCTGCAATCACGCTTTGAATTCATTGAAGTTCCGGAAGGAGAGCAAGCAACATTGGGAACAAATGTATTATCAATTGGAAATAATCGAATCATCAGTTTGCCACAAAATCAAAAAGTCAATCAGCAGCTGAGACAGCATGGCTTCGAAGTAATTGAAGTGGATTTCTTGGAAGTTGTTCAAGCAGGCGGGTCGTTTCGTTGTTGCTCACTCCCGATTCACAGAAGCAAGGAGAATAAATAATGATGTGGAAGAGCTTGAAATTCAAGCTCTTTTTTATATAAAAATAACAAATTTACTATTTTAATATTTTAAAATAGACTAATAATTATCATTTTATGGTATTATTAACCTAATGAAAAAACGGGACTATTATAGGAGGAGACTATTTTGTTTTTTAAAAAAAGTAGGTTAATAGAAAGAATGGACTTTTCAAAAGGAAGAGCGGAGCTCGAAATGAGCCTTAGTAACGAGATTGCAAAACAAATCAAAATGATTGGTTTAACAAAGGAAGACCTGCGGATTATCAATACGCTACAGCCTTTTGTTTTGGAGAATATTGAGCAGATTGTGGATCAATTTTATCGTAATCTTGAAAACCAGCCTTCGTTATTCACAATCATTAATCATAACAGTACCATTGACAGACTAAAATTCACGCTAAAAAGACATATTTCAGAGATGTTTGATGGTGTGATAGACCAAACCTATTTTGAAAAACGGATACGAATTGCACATGTTCATGTAAGAATCGGATTGCAAACCAAATGGTATATGTGTGCATTTCAGGATCTATTACTATCCTTGACGTCTATCATTGAGGAACGTATCCCAGAACGGGCTGATTCCTTTTTGGCTATGAAGGCCGTATCAAAAATCCTGAATTTAGAACAGCAGATTGTTTTGGAGGCTTATGACGCTGAAACAGAAAGGCTGCGGCAAACAATTGAAGACCAAAAGGAGGAAATTAAGGATAATGTCATTTCGTCTTCACAAAACCTGGCAGCCATTGCGGAGGAAACCAATGCCACTTTGCAGCAATTAAACATGCAGACTGAAGAAATTGTCAGTTTATCCAATACAGGTACAGAATTATCTCAACTAGCAGAAGACCGGGCCTATACCGGAAAAAAACAGATTGGTAAACAAAGCCTCAATATGTCAAATATTACAAATTCAGTGGACGATATATCCAGAGATGTGCAAACCTTGCTTAGTATTTCGAATCAAATGCAGGAAATCATCAATATTGTGACAGGGGTGGCCGACCAAACAAATTTATTATCCATCAATGCTGCCATTGAAGCAGCTAGAGCAGGCGAACACGGACGAGGCTTTGCAGTCGTTGCGGATGAGGTTCGCAAACTATCGGAGGAAACCAAAAATTCTGTAACCAATGTGTCTAACTTAATTACTAATACCAATGTGGAAGTAGAAAAATTAACACAATCGTTGGAAAAGATTAGAGCAGCCGTCAAAGAAGGAAATAACAGCATGTCTGAAACAGAGGATCATTTCGAACAAATACTCGTAACACTCGATGAAACAAAAATCAAACATAATCAAATTAGTCAGGAAATCGTCTCCTTTGCTCACTCTGTTGGCGAATTAGGGAAAGCATTTGAGGAGGTTGCCATTTCGGCCGATGGTCTTACAATGATTGCGCAAAAGATGAACTAAACTTTGCTTTATTTCAATATCATAATGAAAAATAAAAGGAACCCAGCTGGTTCCTTTTTGAATGGATTAGTTTCTACTTTTTTTATTTTGAACACACTGATAATTTGATATTCTAGTAATATAAAAATAATTAGAGCGAGGGGAACATAGGTGAAGACAATCAATAAAGTAACATTAGTTGGATTAGGCGCCATTGGAATGGCCTATGGAAGCTTACTGCATGATTCTCGTAAAGAATTTCAAGTAGTGGCGAACGAAGAAAGAATCAAACGTTATCAAGAAAAGGGAATTCTGATTAATAATCAACCATACCACTTTCATTTCATCACACCGGAAGTCAAAACAGAACCAGCAGACCTTGTAATCTTTGCTGTCAAAAATGCAGAATTGAAGCAGGCAATCAACGATGTAAAACACCATATCGGACCAGATACAATCATTTTATCCCTGCTAAATGGCATTTCTAGTGAAGAGGAGATTTACGCTGCCTATAAAAATGAACATATCCTCTATAGTATGAGTGTTGAAATTGATGCTCTTCGAACTAACAATGAAGTTCGTTTTACAACACGAGGACGAATCGAATATGGGGAAATGGACAACACGATGTCTGAAGATGTGCTCGCTGTTAAAGAATTATTTGAAGAAGTCGGGATTGATTATGAAATTTCCCGCAATATCTCGCATACAATGTGGTGGAAGTTCATGATTAATGTGGGTATTAATCAAACTTCAGCGGTATTAAAGGCCTCGTATGGCATTTTCCAATCATTGCCAATAGCGTATGAGTGGGTTGAAGCAGCCATGCGTGAAGTGGTCACTTTATCCGAAAAAGCTGGAACAGGCTTAACCGAGACGGATGTTAAGAAGTTCTGGCCAATTCTAAATAAGCTTTCTCCTGACGGAAAAACCTCTATGCTGCAGGATGTTGAAGCCGGGAGAAAAACCGAGGTAGACTACTTTGCGGGAAAGGTATGTGAATTAGGAAAAAAATACGGAGTAGCAACTCCCATTAACGAACAGCTCTATAAGATGATACGAATCATTGAAGAGATGACCCAATTAAAGCAATAAATATACAACAAAACCCACCACTTTTTATAGGATGGTGGGTATTTTCTATCTCGAAAAGTTGTAGAAAGGAAGGGCGATGTATAAATTTTGGAGATTTAAGTGGTTTTTACAAGGTTATAGGAAGAGTGTTCATCATCCCATTGGAATATACCCTCTTGCAAGCGTATCACCGAATCAAACGGACAAGAAATGTTATGCTCTCCATCTTCATCCATTTGTTGCCTTTGTTCTTCAGACTGTTTTTTTAGTTGAAGCAAATCCATTTTAGTTGCAACACGTACAATCATTTCAAGGTTAATTTCGTTTTCTAGGACACCGAAATATTTACAAATAGATGTTTGAAAGCTTTTATTGTACTGGATCATCATCGGTAAATCATGAATACTGGCAACACCAAAGATCTCTTTAATTATGTCTTCATATCGTAATTGACTCCCAGTGGCAAAGGCAAATTGATCGGTTTCCGGATTGGCTAAATAATAAATGGTTTCAATATCATAACTCAACGAGAACATCCTTTCTGACGCTTCATAAATGTCATTTCACATAACATTATTTAATTATAACATAAATTTATCGAATATTGTTGTCGTTTTTTGTCGTTTTATAGGATGCCCCAAATTCTAATTGTCTTTCTGGTTTATTTTAACTTCATTCAGCATTCATCCTCCACTTCTACAAGTGGGGGATGAATGCTGAATGAAGTTAAGCCTCCGGCGAGTCATGCGATTTTTTAAAGGTAGTTTACCCGAGCGAGCTCAGGTAATCCGGACGCAAATTCGACGGGCGAATTTAATCAACACAGAACACTTCATTGTTATTTAAGTTTATAATAGAATTAACACGTTAAGACTCCTTATGAAAAAGGTGGTACACATTAAAAATTGGATTAAATCACTTTCATTCCTTTTACTGGTTTCAATCATGATTTATTTCATCTTTCATGCTGAATGGTTTCAAGCGTTTAGAAGTGGGGATATAGGAGGGATTATTCAGGAAAATTTATGGATAACTCTGCTAATAACGCTTTTGGTGATGATTATTCAGAATACCTTTACCATTATTCCATTAATTCTCATCATCACGATAAATTATACAGTGTTTGGATTTATGAACGGTTTTCTTTGGAGCTGGTTATCCAGCATTGCTGGTGCTGCCCTTATGTTTTTTGGCAGCAGATATTTGTTTCAGGACTGGGTTCTCCCAAGAATTAATAAAGAGTTTATTGATAAAATTGAAAAAAAGGGGTTTTTATTTGTTTTTCAAGCTAGGATTATGCCTTTTATTCCCACAAGCCTAATCAACATTCTTGGCGGAATCAGCTCCATCCGTTTCAATTCCTTTATTACAGCAACGATATTTGGTAATTTTATTTATTTTTTTATTCTCACCCTAATTCCGGCAGGTCTGATGAATTCACAAATAAATGAATTTCTGATTGAAGCGTTCATCCTGATAGCGATTATCCTAATGATTCTATATAAACGAAAAAGGAAAAAAGGGGAGAAGAGGACACTCTCGAACCATTCAAAAGGGATGTAACCTATCTATAAAATAAAAAAGAAAAACCAATTCACACTGACGAATGGTTTTTCTTTTTTTTACTTTGCTAAAAAGTTCTCTGTATAGTAGGGTTTTGAGTCAGAGTCAAAGGCAACCCCAACCCCTAGCGCTTCAAAATCAGGCTGTAGAATATTTTCTCTGTGCCCTAGAGAATTCATTAGACCTTCATGAGCAAAAATACTGCTTACCTGCCCGGAGGCAAGATTTTCACCTGCTGTATGAAAGGAAATATTGTCCTCCTCCATACGGTCGAAAGGAGACTGGCCCTCTAAATTAGTATGATTAAAATATTGATTTTCTGCCATGTCTAAACTATGGTTACGGGCTGTTTCTTTAACCGCTTCATCCCAGGATAAGACAGGGAGGGCATGCACCACTCTCGAAGCATTGGTTAAATCAAATAACTGATATTCAAAGCCCTCTTTCAGCTCTGGGCTTTCAAGCGAATAGTAGGAATCTTTCTGCTGCTCCAATTCATCACTTATGATTTGGATAGCAGTAACTGTATGATTCTTATGCTTATCGTAAAAAAAGGTCACATAGCTGTTGTCTGCTTCAAACAAGTGATACTCATCGTTATGATTAAGCTGATAGGAAATAAACCCCTTTTGAATGGTTGAACGTGGTTCCCCTAGCTGCTCAAGAACGAAGTCCTTTTCTGAACCGATACTAATGCCTTGTTTGGTGGAAAGCAAATCTTGGTTTGTATAAAGGCCAATAACTTTCCCTTTTTCATCATATGCAGCCATAAAAAAGTTATGGTAGTTTTCATGATAAGCAAACCACATGGTCCCATACTCATTATAGGAGGAACGCTTGGCTGCACCAGCCAATTCTTCCACTTCTGCTCTTGTATCGCCTAATTCAATGTTATGAATGGAGAAAGCATGCGTAATAGGGGCTTCTAAATCAGGCTTGGCTATGTTAATTTTCTCATGCTCTGATTCTTTATTTTTGGAGTTAATTGCCTGGTCTATCCTATTCAATAGATTATCGAACCCGGTTTCGATTGTATCAAACATTGTTGTTACGCTTGGATGTTCCTTAAGTACTTCGAGCTTGATTATGATAGTTTCATATGTTGATTGTCCGTCCAGTCCATCTTGATCCTTAACAAATAGAATCCAAAGGCTACCAAGTAATAAGATGGTAGCAAGGAGCCTAAAAAAAACCTTCAAACACATTCCCCCTCTCGTATTGGTTATCAGTATATATCTATCGCTTATAAAATAATAGCTAAGAAACCATTAAATATGAAAAACACATACTTTTGACTGCATGTGTTTTTCATTCATTTTAACTTCATTCAGAAAATACTTTTTGTATCGACGGGCGAATTTGATTTCTTATTCCTTTTTAATCTTCGATGGATTGTTTATTTTATACGGAACGGCTTCCTCGATAATAAATTCTTCCTCAGCATCCTTTCCTTTTGGTAATTTCTTTTTCACAATTTTACCGTCAAATTCAAGCACATCTCCAGGAGCAAGCTCAAACTTCTTTAATGTTTTAGAATGTGAGCACCATGCGAGGCCTACCTCAAGTGGACTTTCCTGTTGAATCACAACGTTTTCTAAGACAACGACTTCATCATTCTCTTCATTAAAATTATTCCAGCTTAAAGCAAATTGCTTTACCTTTGCTGTAAAATGAACCTTATCAACCGGCAACTCGAGCTTTCCTATTTTTGTTTTCTTTTCTGTTTTTTTCTCTGCTTTCTTTGCAACCGTTTTTTTCTGCTCAGCATTTTCAAGTGACTGTTTTGAAGGAGGCGTAGTCTTTTTCGATGCAGCTTGATCCTTATCTTTTTCAATTAAGGTTACGTTTGCTTTTTCAAAGCTTGGTGATTGCATTTCCTTTAAATAGGCAGGGTGAATACAGGTTAGGTTTCCATCTTGAAACTCAAGAACAATCGTATTAAACTCATCTGTTACTCCATAAGCCTCATAGCCTTTAATGGTCACAAGTCTTTGAAAAGTTCTATCCTTATACCAAAACGATTCCTTGGTCGTTGACAATCCCCATTCCTTAAGCTTTTCTATGTAATGTTCATCATTGTCGAAAGTCACAAAATCTCCTTTTGGAGGAAAATAGGTAGTGTTATTTGAATCCTCAATATGCGGCAAAGTCGCAGCCATTTCATCCACATCCTTTCTAGACTATTGTACACTAAATAATACCTGATAAAGAAATGAAAGGGGGCAGCTGCTATCTTTATTTTCCCTTTAAAAGGGTTTAAAGGACGGAATTGAGAATATATTAGGTATAATGTTTAGTAAGAATTTCATTACACTTTAAAACGTGGGGGGAATATACTTGATTACCTATAAGACAAGACAGGAAGTACCTTTGCAGGAAAAATGGAATATAGAGGACCTCTATGCAGATCTAAATCTTTGGGAAAAGGATTTTCGACAAATTGAAGAGATGGCAGAAAGATTAAAAACGTTTGACGGCCAGATTCACGATGGTCATTCACTCTACCAATACCTCAAACAAAGCGAGGACCTTTCCTATCTATTTAACAAACTCTATGCTTATGCGATGTTAAAGGTCGATGAAGACACACGGGAAACCTCCTCTCAATCATTATTGGACAAGGCAAAACAGTTAAGTGTAAAAGTAAGCTCATCTACCTCGTTCTTTATGCCCTTTTTATTAAGCCTGAAAGAAGAAACCTTGCAAGCATATATTAATGAAGAAAAAGGCTTAGATTATTTTACAGAAGATTTAATGGAGTCTTTTCGTTATAAACCACATGTGTTAAGCAAGGAGCAGGAGGAACTCCTTTCCCAATTGGGTGAAGCATTATCTGTTCCAAGCCATACCTTTGGGATGATCAATAATGCCGATATTAAATTTGGTGAAGTAACAGGTGATAACGGTGAGTCTGTTGAGCTGACAAGGGGGATGTATGCCAAATTAATAGAAGATGAGGATCGCGAAAAAAGAAAAGAAGCCTATTTCGCTTATTATAAGCCTTACCTGCAATTAAAAAATTCCATAGCTGCCACACTGTCAGGCGCGATTAAAAATAATGTGACGATGGCAAAGCTTCGTCATTATCCATCTGCATTAGAAAAAGGGTTATTTGGAGACAAAGTGCCTAAAGAAGTCTACGAAAATCTTATTGCGACGACTAAAAAAAATATCAAGCCGCTTCATCGATATACACAAATTCGGAAACAAAAACTGAATCTAGATGAACTTCATCAATATGATATGAGTGTACCATTAATCAGCGGAGTAAAACCGGTTATCTCCTATGAGGAAGCGTACGATACGATGCTAAAGGCCCTATCTCCGCTTGGGGAAGATTATATACAGATTCTAAAGGAATTCAAAGAATCACGGTATCTTGATGTTCGAGAAACACCGGGAAAAAGGTCTGGAGCCTATAACCTTGGTGTATACGGTGTACATCCATTTATCCTCTTAAATCATCAGGATGATTTAGATAGTTTATTTACATTGGTTCATGAATGCGGACATGGCGTACATAGTATGCTCAGCTCGAAATACCAACCACAAATTACAGCTAGATATAGTATATTTGTTGCAGAGGTTGCTTCGACTGTCAATGAAGTGCTGTTGATTAACTACTTATTAAAAAATGAAAAGGATCCGAACGTCCGTAAGCACCTGATCAATCATTTCATTGATCAATATAAAGGTACCTTCTTTACTCAAGTAATGTTTGCAGAATTCGAGAAGAAGACACATGAAATGGCAGAGGCGAGAAAGCCGCTAAATGTCGAGGTGTTTAATCAAACTTATGAGACATTATTTAGGGAATACAATGGAAATGAAATGGTTTTTGATGAACAAGTGAAATACGGTTGGTCAAGAATTCCTCATTTTTATCGACCATTTTACGTTTATAAATATGCGACAGGATATGCCTCTGCCATTCATTTAGCTACGAGAATCTTTGAAGGTGATGAGGAAACAATCCAATCCTATTTAGAATTTCTAAAAAGTGGCAGCTCAGATTATCCTCTTGAATTATTAAAGAAAACAGGTGTTGATTTAACTTCACCTGAACCAATTGAAAATGCATTAACACGCTTTGAAGATTTGGTAGAGGAGTTCTCAAAGCTGTAATGTTTTCTATTCCATTTCGTCCTTAAATAGCTGACCGTGATAAAAAAAGAAGGTGTCTGCTGCTTACCAGAACGAGCAGGTAAGTGCGGACACCTATTTTCATTCATTTTTATTATTCTTATGGTTAATAATGGAGCTAATAATATTCTCTAAATAATTTTCAATAATGAGGTTCTTTCGATATTGAATATAGATTTTATTGGGAATATACCGAAGCTCCTTTATTTCTTTTACAATCAGCTGATCACGTTCACTTTGATCAATTCCAATTAAAGGAGTAATCCCTACACCAATTCCACTGGCAACTACTTTTTTTAACATTTCATTGTTTTCAACCTCAATATGCTTAATATTTGGAACGCCTATTAAGCGTTGATCAACGTTTGATATTAATGGAGAATTCCTTCGATACCAAATAATGGTTTCATCATGTAAATCATCCATTTCAATTTTATCTGAATCAGCGAGTCGATGGTTTTTGCCGCAAATTAGTACGAGTGTATCCTCAAACAGATATTCGGAAATGAGATTGGGATTATACGCAACATCATTTCTAGTCAGAACTAAATCTAATTCTCCCGCTATGATCTGTTCATTTAACCTACTGGAATCCTCGCCCTCAATCACCGTAATGTTCAAATCATCAATAGAGATAATGGATTGTATCAACTCCGTTATAAAGGAATAAGAAAAACCAGGGGGAAAGCCAACCTTTAAACTTGGTAGCTTAGAAGATAGCGTTTCTTCTTTTGAATATCTTACATAAGAAAGAATAGTGGTTGCATATTTAAGAAACACTTTTCCTTCTTTCGTCAAAATGACATTCTTTCCTGAACGCTCAAATAATTTACAAGAGAGTTCACTTTCCAGGTTCTTCATTCGAGCCGTAACAGTTGGTTGGGTTACATTTAGATGTTCGGCCGCTTTTGAATAATTATTATACTCATAAATGGCGAGAAATGTTTCAAGTTGACTTGTATCCACGAGTATACCTCCTATAATAATAAACCATTTACTTCATTCCTATTTTAATCGTGAACTGCAAAACTGCAGGATCGATAGGGTCTTATAAATAAATCCATCTTTGTCGTTATCTAATATTTTCTCAAAAAAATTTCTATAAAGATATAGAAAATTTATTAAAACTATTGAAAAAGTAAATATAATGGTGATTTTTTCCTTCATATAAATTAAGTAAACAAATCGCTATGATAAATAGGATTTGTTCATTGTGCCAATAAAGGCTTAGACAGTAGACATAATTAAAAATATAGAGTAAATAATCTGATTTGAAAATAGGTGTATAAAAAAAATATTGAAATTGATATGTAAAAAGAAGATTTTTTTGATTAGATTTTGATGTTTTTTACATATATAATGTGAATATAGTTAAAAAAGAAAATATTTAAATTCCTTAGGTTATTAAAAATGCATAGAAAATTTTAATAATAACTTTTTTTATGAGCCAATGTATCATGAAGGTGCATACTAGGTCATGTGATTAATAAAAGTGTGATTAGTAGAGGTTAAAATAACAATCATTATTTTGCGATAATTATTAATATTGTGATACAATGAAAAAAACAATAAATAATATCATTGAATAATAGGATTTTTATTATCATGATATATCAATGCAATGCATTTGATTATTTATTGAAATTGTAAGCGGCTACAAGGCAGCTTCTTAAACATGTGGATGCAATAAAAATAATCTTGATAGATTATTTTTATATATATTATTTTATGAGATAAAGAATTCTAGGAGGGACATTGATGGGGAAATATGTAAGAGAAGACAAAGAGAAGTTGTCATTCAAAGTTAACCGACAAGCGTTTATTAAGCCTGAAATTTTAGAAACAGAAAGAGAAGCCATCTTTAGTAAATGCTGGCTTTATATCGGACATGAATCTGAACTGCCAAATAAAGGTGATTTCCATAGAAGAAAAGTCGGAGGACGTAACTTAATCTTCACACGCAGCCAAGATGGTGAAATCCGTGCATTCTATAACAGCTGTCCACACCGCGGCGCTTTAGTTACGCGTGAAAATTGCGGAAACTCTAAAGTATTCCGTTGCTTCTATCATGCTTGGAGCTTTAATAACCAAGGTGAATTAGTTGGTATGCCTGATAAAGCAGGTTTCCCAAATGATCATAACTGTGATGGTTCTAAAAACCTTGCGACAGTAAAGCGTCTTGAAAACTATCGTGGATTTATGTTTGTTAACTTCGATGATAACGCTGTCTCTTTAGAAGAATACTTAGGAAATGCTAAAGAATATCTTGATTTAGTGGCAGACCAAGCATATGCGGCTGAGGATCCAACTCTTGGAATGGAAGTTCTAACAGATCCTCAACAATACAGTGTACGTGCTAACTGGAAGCTATTAGGCGAAAACAGTGTTGACTTATATCACGGTGTTCCAACACACAAAACTTATTTTGACATTGTTGCTACTCGTGGTGGAACAATGGAAAAAGACAGTCTTGTAGGTGAAGGGAAAGACCTTGGCGGCGGACATGCTGTTATGGAATACTACTCTGCTTGGCCAAGACCAGTAGGTAAGTGGATTGAAGGTTACGGAGAAGAAGCGAAAGAAGTTATCGATAAGAATATTGAAAGACTAGAAGCAAAATTCGGGCAAGAAAGAGCACACCGTATTGCTAAAAAGAACCGTAATATCTGGATTTTCCCTAACTTAATCATTAACGATATCATGGCGATCACTATCAGAACATTCTATCCAATCGAGCCTGGATACATTGAAGTGACTGGTTATGCCTTAGCACCTAAAGCTGAAGGTGAAAACTTCAGACAAGTTCGTAACGACAGCTTCTTAGAATTCTTAGGACCATCAGGCTTTGCAACTCCAGACGATAACGAAGCACTTGAACTTTGTCAAGAAGGTTTCTTAAATGCGAAAGAGGTAGGCTGGAATGATATCTCTAAAGGGATGAACAGAGAAGTTCCTCAAGCAACGGACGAAGCACAGATGCGTGCATTCTGGCGTAGATGGAATGAATTAATGCTGGCTGAAGAAGCAAAGCAAGAAGGTAAAGAGGAAGCTAAGGGGGTTAACGCATGAATATAACACGTCAAGAAGTCGAAGAATTTTTATACCATGAGGCAGAATTACTTGATGAATGGAAAATGCAAGCATGGGCTGATTTATTTGCTAAAGAAGGCACATATGTGATCCCTCCTATCGGTAGCCCAAATGCAGATTTCAAAACGGCTTTATTCTTAGTACATGACGATCGAGCACGCCTTGAGCAGAGAGCTCTACGTTTACTAAAGAAAGAAGCTCACGTTGAGTTTCCACATTCAAAAACAACACATAATGTATCAAACGTAAGAATCGTTAGCAATGAAGATGGTGTTGTTACGGTAAAGGCTAACTTCGTTACTTACCGTGCGAAGCGTGATTTCCTTGATACTTATGTTGGAGTTAATGAATACCAATTAGTTCAAGAAGAAGGCGAATTAAAAATTCTTGCTAAGAAGGTAATCCTTAACTTAGAAGCTTTACGTCCACAAGGTAAAGTTAGTATTCTTCTATAATCATCAAAAAAGCACGTATAGAACTTTCTATGCGTGCTTTTATTGTTTTTTCATTAAGAGAACCAAATAAATAGGTAGACTATTTTCTTACATTTGACTTTTATCCTATTCTTTGATTAGGTATAATATATTTTGTGAATAAATAAGTAAACATCTAACAATGAAGAATGTTCAATGGATGAAATCGCTTATTTAAGGAATTATTACATATAATGTTGAAAGAGAGTGGGACTTTATGGGTCGTAAATGGAATAATATTAAGGAAAAAAAAGCATCAAAGGATGCGAATACTAGTCGTATTTATGCCAAATTTGGAAAAGAAATATATGTAGTGGCCAAACAGGGTGAACCAGATCCTGAACTAAACC
The DNA here is from genome assembly GCF_900104575.1 of Bacillus tuaregi. NCBI lineage: Bacteria > Bacillati > Bacillota > Bacilli > Caryophanales > Bacillaceae > Bacillus > Bacillus tuaregi. Next base: position 2,263,311 of record NZ_LT629731.1, on the reverse strand, counting down.
AAGCATTGCGCTTCGTGCTGGAGCGCGCTAAAACATATAATGTTCCAAGACATATTATCGACCGTGCCATTGAAAAAGCCAAGGGCGGTTCAGAGGAGAACTACGATGAGCTTCGCTATGAAGGCTTTGGTCCAAGTGGCTCCATGATTATTGTGGATGCATTAACGAATAATGTAAACCGTACTGCCTCTGAAGTGCGTGCAGCATTTGGTAAAAACGGCGGGAATATGGGAGTAAGTGGTTCTGTTGCCTATATGTTTGATCAAACTGCTGTCATCGGAATTGAAGGAAAAACATCTGATGAAGTGTTAGAGCTATTAATGGAAGCCGACTTAGATGTTCGCGATATTCTTGAAGAAGAAGAGTCTGTGATTGTATATGCTGAACCAGACCAATTTCACGCCGTACAGGAAGCATTTAAGGCCGCAGGTGTAAGTGAATTCACGGTTGCAGAGCTCACGATGCTTGCGAAAAGCGATGTTACATTAGCAGATGATACGATTGCACAATTTGAAAAATTGATTGATGCTTTAGAAGACTTAGATGATGTCCAACAGGTTTACCACAATGTGGATTTAGGAGAATAATAAAAAATGAGGCTGTCCCCAAAGCAAGCGGGACAGCCTTATTTTCGTTTTAATGGAACATATGGTGTCAAATAAGTTCACTTCGCTTATCTGACAACCTCGTAAAAATTTTCCTCTTTTAATAGAACATGAGCAATATTAACTGCATGATCCCCAATCCGTACTAGGTTATTTATGATATCAATAAAGACAATTTCTGCTTGGGGACTGCATTCACCTGATTGGATTCGAAGTACATGCTCTTTTCGAAGTTCTTCCTCCATTTTATTAAGAAGGTCTTTCTTTTCGATGGCCAATTTCGCTGCATCCTTATTATTTTGATCAAGCGCATTCATAGCTTCTTTAACGGTAGCAATCGTTAATTCAAACAACTCCTCTAATCCACCTACACCATGCTTAGAGAAGTTAACTTTCAGCGAGATTCCATATTCGCTATGGTCAATAATATCATCAAAAAGATCACCAATTCCCTCAAGCTCACGGACGATACTTATCAGCTTATTTTGTTCTTCTGATTCGCGTTCCGTTAAAGAATATAATCCAATATCAATGAGATAATTCGTTATTTTTCGATCTAAGCTGTTTAGAAAATCCTCCATTTGCTTTGTATGCATGGCATGCGGTTCATGCTTTGTTTTGAAGAATAGTAGCGATTCTTTTAGCCCCTTTATGGCGAATTCTCCCATAAATATGACTTCTTCCTTCGCCTGTCCTAACGCAATGGAGGTGGATTGCTTTATTAAATGGGGATCGAGCCTTTTAGCCCGATACTCAATGACTGAATCTTCACCAGGAATGAGCTTCTTAGCAAAAAGAATTAACACACTAATGAACGGAAGAAATAACAGACTGCTAAAGATATTATAAAGGGCATGTGCAAAGGCAATCGCCATCTCTGGACTTAGATGAATAGAGCCTGATATCCATAAAATAAGGGCTGCAAAGGGCTGCAAAAGAATTAAAAAAATGATCGTTCCCATTACATTTATGAAGACATGTATGCTAGCAGCACGTTTGGCTACTGTTGAAGTTCCTATTGATACAATGACAGCTGAAATCGTCGTTCCGATATTATCTCCATATAAAATCGGTAATGCTGCTTCGAGTGAAATCAATGAATCTGCATAAAGTCCTTGTAAAATACCAATTGCGGCACTTGAACTATGAACCAACATGGTGGAAATAGTGCCTACGAGTACCCCTAATAAAGGAATTGAGCTTAGTTGAAGGGACAGACCTTTAAACATCTCAAGCTCACTCATTGGTTCCACTCCAATGCTGATTAATTCCAATCCGTAGAAAATTCCTCCTAAACCAAAGATAATCTGTCCGATATTCTGCATTGTTTTCTTTTTAAAGAAAAACAAAAGAAAAGCCCCAATGGCAATAATAGGCAAAGAGTATTCTTCTATATTAAATCCAATAATCAAAGCCGTTACCGTTGTGCCAATATTAGCGCCAAGAATGACTCCGATGGCCTGACGCAGGTTCATAAAACCTGCACCTACGAGGCCTACTGTTATAACCGTTGTTGCTGTACTGCTTTGGATCATACCTGTAACAAGAATACCCGCTAGAAAACCTATGAGTGGATTGGATGTAAAACGATCAAGAATATCCTTTAATTTGTTCCCGGCTATACTCTGCAGACCTGTACGCATCGTTGTAATGCTATACAGAAAAATCCCAACGCCTCCGAGCAATTCAAATAACATTCGTTGAATTACTATTTCCACATTTCCAACTCCTGACTACAATCTTCGACAAAAAAATACAATTCTATTAAATTATGAAGGAATTGTTAAGGTAAAGCAATTATATTGTAAAGTTTAGTGAAATTTTATTGCGACTTAATAAAACCTCACAATCTATTGTACATTCTTCAAGTTCCCATTATTATCCTTCACACTTCTGTAATGTCTTAAAAATAGCGATAAACTTGATACCTCCCTGAAATATATCGACATATTAGAGGGGGGATTTTCCAATTCATCTATTAAACTGAAGTTTATTTATTCGAGGGAAAATTTTCCAACCAATAGACTAACAGTAGAAAAATCAATGAATCCCCCTATCTCTGATTCTATTTCCATTTTTTGGGTCATGAAACGTATTGTTACAACTGATAGCCTAGTAGTAGTGAAGAACGAGAGACTACTAGGAGGACACTACATGAAAAAACTAAAAAAAATAAAAATGGCAGCATTAGCTATGGTTACCACGGTATCGTTATTTACCTTTCAACCGCCTGTTGACGCAGAGGCGGCAAGATCCACGCATACGGTACGTTCAGGAGATACCTTATGGAAAATTAGTAATTGGTATGGTGTAGGACTAACGACTTTAAAACAAGCAAATCAACAGTCTAGTAATATGATTTATGTTGGACAGAAGCTAGTTATTCCACAATCTACTATTTCCGAAAGTGACAAAGACCTCATTGCACGATTAGTATCAGCAGAGGCAAATGGAGAGCCATATGCAGGGAAAGTGGCTGTAGCTACTGTTATTCTTAATCGTTTAGACCACCCTGATTTCCCACATACGATTAGAGAGGTTATTTATCAAATTGATCATGGTCATTATGCTTTTACTCCTGTTCAAAATGGAACGATTCATCAAGCTGCAGATGCAGACTCGAAAAAAGCAGTTTATGAGGCACTTGCTTTTAGAGGACAGGGGAATGGCTCACTATATTTCTATAATCCAAAAACGGCTTCAAGCAGCTGGATTTATTCAAGACCGGTAACGGTAACCATCGGCAACCACCGTTTTGCGAGATAACTTCTTTAATGAAAAAGGCTGACCCATTGGAGTTAGCCTTTTTGTATACATATTCTTTTTCCTTAATTACACATTGTGTTATAATATATTCAGAAAAGTCTAATATTGGGCGGTGTGTGAATATGGGTAGCCGAAAAAGAGAAAGCACTGGTTTTCTACTTAAACAGAGGGCATTTTTGAAGTTATACCTGATTACCAATATTGAAAATGAACGATGGTATGGATTGCAGCTGTTAGAGGAGATACGGAAAGAGTTTCAACCATTTGGCTTTGAACCACAGCACTCAGAGATATACCGTGCCTTACATGACCTATTAGAAGATGGTGTTTTAACAAGAGGGAAAATTAAAAAGGGTGATTCCAAATACCAGGAGGTTGCGGTTTACTCCATCAAGGACAAGGAAAAAGCAAAGACCTATAAAAAAATGGTGAAAGCAGATTTGGATCGGTCGTCACAATTACTAAGAAAAGCACTAGAGGATAACTATTCATAATGACTTCAGAAGACATTCGTTCATGAATGTCTTTTTTGTGTGAAGCAATGCTTAAAAACTATATGAAAAGAAAGTTATTCTATTAATTCATCGACTTTTTGTTTATATTAAACCATATAGACAAATGTTTACAACATGATGGAGGCTTCAATATGACGAAAAAAAGTATTTCTCAGAAAAAGTTGCTGAGCGTAGCAGGACTTGGATGGATGTTCGATGCCATGGATGTCGGGATGCTTTCGTTTATCATCGCTGCACTTTCAGCTGACTGGGGATTATCGCCAGGACAGATGGGCTGGATTGGCAGTGTTAATTCAATCGGTATGGCTGTTGGAGCATTTTTATTTGGCATTATGGCAGATCGGATAGGGCGGAAGAATATTTTTATCATTACCCTGCTTATGTTTTCTCTAGCCAGCGGCTTTTCAGCATTCACGACAACCCTGTCTGCATTCCTTGTTTTACGTTTTATTGTGGGGATGGGACTTGGTGGTGAACTACCGGTTGCCTCAACACTCGTTTCCGAAAGCGTACCGGCAAAAGATCGTGGTCGTGTCATCGTTTTACTGGAAAGCTTCTGGGCGTTTGGCTGGCTGCTTGCTGCATTAATCTCTTACTTTGTCATTCCATCCTACGGATGGGAAATTGCGCTCATTATCAGCGCTCTACCTGCCCTTTATGCTTTATATCTACGATTGAAATTGCCCGATTCTCCAGCCTTTTCACCTAATAAAATGAAAAAAAGGACAGCCTGGCAAAACATTACCGAGGTATGGTCAAAGGAGTACGCTCGCTCGACCTTTGTCCTGTGGGTGCTTTGGTTCACAGTAGTCTTTTCCTACTACGGAATGTTTCTTTGGCTTCCAAGCGTGATGGTTATGAAGGGGTTTAGTATGATCCAGAGCTTTGAATATGTGCTGATCATGACACTAGCACAGCTGCCCGGATATTATTCTGCTGCCTGGTTAATAGAAAGGATGGGACGAAAATTTGTTCTTGTTACCTATTTATTAGGCACCGCAGCCTCAGCGCTTGCCTTTGGGAATGCAGAGTCTACTTTCATGCTGATGCTTTCAGGAGTTTTATTGTCATTCTTTAATCTTGGCGCCTGGGGTGCTCTATATGCTTATAGCCCTGAACAGTATCCTGCTGTTATCCGCGGAACCGGATCAGGTATGGCAGCAGCGGTCGGCAGAGTGGGAGGAATCCTAGGTCCGCTCCTCGTAGGTACTCTTGTCAGTGCTGACTATTCTATTTCGTATATTTTTACGATTTTCTGCATTAGCATTGTGATTGGCGTAGCTGCCGTTGCGTTTTTTGGCAAAGAAACCCGACAACTGGAGCTTACTTAAAAAACCGCTCACCAGAGATTTCTCTGGTAAGCGGTTTTTTATATATTATTTGTCACCCTTATCTTGATTGGAAGGGTCATGTGTGAGAATGTCACCCACCATATACGCATCACTCACTTGTTCATGTGTTTCCGCTAACCCTTGAGACTCCTGATTTTGCTTTTCATAATCACCTGAATCATAAATTTTATTAACTGGTTTAAAAGAATTCCCTTTTGCTTTACTCATATCTAATTCCTCCTTTTTAATAGCTTTTTCAAAATGAAGAACCATTCCTCTTGAATATGGATGACTTAAATTTTGGATAACCGATAACGGCTATTACCGAAATAAGCTGTCATGCATATAGTTATATAAATTCTTAAAGAGAGGATGTTTCCTTATATGTATTATTATCAACCAAATTATTATTATCATCCTTATTACTATCCTGTGTATGTGTCATATCGTCAAAGTTTACCGGTTGATCCAACTATTCTTTATCAATCAGCAAATCAAACCAAAACACTGATGAAGGAAGGGAGTATGGTATTGAATAAGTTAGCGGATTCAAAGGAATTTGATAAGAAATTGATGTCTGCAGCCCAGATATCAGATACAGAAGAGGTTAAGCGATTAATTCAATCCATTGGTATTACCTCCGATATTGATATTAATTTTAATCCAGATGGATTACGACTTGAGTTTAAATCCAAAGCAGAGCATACGGAATGCTGTAGACTGTTGATTTCATTACGTTGGAATTGAAATAGACAATGTTTGAATACACAAGAAAAGGGGAGGGAAACAATCCTACAAAACGTTATTGTTTCCTTCAGTGTCTTTTCCATCCATGTTATTTAGGATTTAACCATGCAAAATACGGACAATTTGCAAAGAAGTTTGTTAAAATAGACCATAACATCTAAGCATAGCGATCAAGCTAAAAAGAATAAAGGCTGTGAAAAAAATGTGTTTAATTTTATTTGCCTATCATGTACATCCAACCTATAAGCTAATTGTTGCAGCAAACAGAGACGAATTCTATCAAAGACCGACAGAGCCTGCCCATTTATGGGAAGACAAGCCATTTATTCTTGCCGGACGTGACCTTGAAAAAATGGGCACTTGGATGGGTGTTACGAAAAAGGGGCGATTTTCAGCATTGACGAACTACAGAGACCCTCGTGAGTTTTCACTAAACCTCCGTTCACGCGGTGAATTGGTGGCAGATGCACTGCAATCTCAGGATCATTTACATACCTATATGAAGCAGTTAATGACGAAAAAAGAACAGTACCCCGGTTTTAATTTATTAGCGGGAGATCTCCATCAATTGTACTACTATTCCAACAAAAATGACCGAATACACACTTTAAAACCGGGTATTTATGGGGTCAGTAATCATTTACTCGATACAGAATGGCCGAAGGTTCAAAAGGGGAAGACAGGTTTGTCTGCCATCATAGCGAAACAGGAAGGCGATATGGTGGAAGAGCTATTTACGCTTCTGCAAGATTCAGATCATGCTCCAGACCATCTGCTTCCGAATACAGGTGTCCCATTAGATATAGAAAGAATGCTTTCAGCTATGTATATTAAAAGCGATGATTATGGGACAAGAAGCTCCACTGTGATTAGAATGACTGAAGCTGAAATTTCTTTTCATGAACGAATGTTTAACTCAGAAGGAACGAAGAATCAAGAATACACGATTCAGATCGAGCAAGATTAGGAATCTAAGGTTGAAAAAGACAGTCTAGTGATAAAGGAAAAAAAGAAAAAACGGACTCAGCTTGTCCGTTTTTTCTTTTTCAGTCCGATTCTTTTATTTGGTATCCAGCTCTGCAAGAAGCTCGCCAATTTTCCTGTCATGAATCACTTCATCTGCATAAATATCAAAATCGGTTTTTTCCATATTGACAATAACTAGCTTTGATCCATGTTCCTTGGCAATCAGTGGAAATTGATTGGCAGGGGTCACGCTTAAAGACGAGCCTAACACGATAAATAGCTCCGCTCTCATTGCTTGCTCATAGGCCGTTTGAAAGGCTGGCTCGGGTAGTGATTCACCAAATAATATGATCGAAGGACGAAGCACACCACCACAGGAACAATAATATTCCTGATGGATGTATTCCTCGCTGCTGTATTCCTTGCCACAGGACTGACAGTGCAGCTTTTGCAAGGTTCCATGAAGCTCTGCCACATTTTCGCTGCCTGCCTGCTGGTGGAAGCCATCAACATTTTGCGTTATCAAATATTGCAGCAATCCTTGCTTTTCCCAATCAGCTAAGATAAAATGCCCCTTATGCGGCTTGTATTCCTTCACGCCTAAGACTCTCTCGCGATAAAAGGCAATAAATTCCTGAACATTATTATTTAAAGCTGTTGTACTGGCTATTTTGCTCGGATCCTTCTTATTCCACATCCCTTGCTTTGAAGAGCGGAAGTCAGGTAAACCACTTTCGGTTGACATTCCTGCACCAGTAAAAACAACGGTATAGCTTGATTCACGTAACCATTTTTTCAACATCATGATTGATATCCCCTTACTTCATTATCTTGCCTTCATTTTAAGATAACTAAAACAGATTCACAATCAATATCACAGATAATAAACAAATTGCCGGTAGAGTTAAAACGAGACAAGCTTGCTTTCGAGCAGAAAAGAAGGCATCATGATTTTCGTATTGTCTGCCAATCGGGTTCGTGAGTATCACTTTATCCCATACATGACCTGCCCAGATCCAAATAAAATACCAAAACCCAAGTAATAAGATTAGCTTTAAGTAAAGAGGTGGAATAAGGATAATCGCTAGAGCCGTTACGGCAAAAAGCTTATAATATCCGCCAAAATAGCTTGAATTACGCAAAATGACTTTAAAAAATAATTCAAGAAACCCAAAGGTAGCAAGATTCCGTTTAAAGAGTCGCTTTGATTGTGGAAATAACAGCGGTCTCGTTCTTTTTATGATTTTGGGCTTTTCAAGCTCGGGAGCTGCCCCGAAGACCAATTGAACATAGCGCATAAATTCTTCATTTTCCTTAGCTACTTCTTGATAGAAGTATTTAGTAGTATGAAGCCTGCGATAGGATAAAAAGAATGATATCACGATAAAAATGAGTGCTATACCAATCAGATAAGCAGGCATGTACACATATTGAGAAAAGGACAAAAGGGTAGCCGCTAAGAAGAATAGAAACAGAAGAGTTAAAAGCAGTTTCTCTAACCAGCCCTGCAAATACATGGAAAATATCATTTTAATCGACATGATGAAGGAAGAAAACCCGATAAACAACAGCATAAAACAGAACACTTCCGTTATGGAAAACGAATATTTATGAGATAAGAATGGTAATACTAATAGAACAGCTAGTAGAATCGACACGACATTCTTGATAAAGGAATAACCATATGCCCATTTCTTCAGTTGGAAATATTTCTGTTTATATTTAAGTAGAAAGACCTCATCCGCTTCCTTCACAAAAGAGCGGTACTGGCTGGACCAAGAAACGATAAAAACGATAGACGCAAGCCCCGGCAAAACAACAAATTCACTCCAATCTGGAAGCTCTATCCACCACGACCGATAGGTAAACCCAGCCATGAAGACAGCTGGAATGGTCATATACAGCATAACGGTCCAGTCCATAACCATTTTTATCACTTTAGATTGAAATCGAAAATCCTGTAGCAGCCGGTTGAATAGAAATGCTAAACTACTCATGATTCTTACCTTCTATTAAATGATGAAAGCACTCAAATAGGGAGCCGTCCGGCCGTTCACAGATTTCACGAAACTTCTCTAGTGTTCCAAGTGCAAGCTGTTGTCCATGGTCGATTAAGACAAACCGATCACAAACTTTTTCCGCTGTATCCAATACATGGGTACACATTAAGATGCCTACACCTCGTTGGCTTTCCTCCAGGATTAAATCTAGCAGTAATTTTGTTGCTATTGGATCCAAGCCCATAAACGGTTCATCAATAATGAGCAAATCTGGCTTTATCATTAGGGCAAGGATAATCATTGCTTTTTGCTGCATTCCTTTTGAATATGTACCAGGTAATTCATGGAGATGGTTTGTTAGCTTGAATTTCTCTAATAACGGTGTTACCCGAGCTTTCACTATTTCCTCGGGCAGCTCTTCTACAGCTGCAATAAAATGAATATGCTCCTGTAGTGTTAATTCATCATAAAAGACAGGACGCTCAGGAAGATAGGCTGTAGCAATACCTTCTTTTAACCTAATGTCACCCTCTAAAAAGGGAATATAGCCAAGAATGCTTTTAATCGTTGTACTTTTTCCTGCTCCGTTGGCTCCAATTAAGCCGATTAATTCACCTTTATGTATAGAAAACTCGAGATTTTGAATCTTTGTTTCCCCTGGTTCATATCCAGCTTCCTTGATTTTTATTGAAATAAGTGACATAATCATTCCTCCTGACATACATTACGATGCAGCGAAATAAAAAGTTTCATATTATTCTAAAAAAGGGGATGTCCCAAATCGGGACATCCTCTTTTTAATTGATTAGATAGATATTTGTGATTTTGAATTCTTTTCTTTCTCAAGGTCTTTTCGATTTAATAATCTAAAAAATGGAGGCAGCACCAGGATAACGAAAACAATCCGTAGCACTTGAACGGCGACAACAAAGGTAGAATCTGCTTGTAGAATAACCGCCGTTGTCGACATTTCTGCTACTCCACCTGGAGCAAAAGCAAGTATAGAAGTGATGAGTGAAATGCCTGTAACCTGTGAAACGAAAACGGCACAGAGGAACATAGCAATAATTAATCCGACCGTACCAATAAAGGCCACCAATACGGTTCTTCCAACCCCTATAAACATACTCTTTTGGAAACGGGAACCTACACTAGCTGCAATAAATACCTGTGATAAAATCATGAATAGTGCTGGCCACCAAATGGCCAAATCATGTCCAGTATAAAATGAATAGACACTTTGAAATATGGCTACGAAAAGCATCCCACCCACTAACCATGGTGCAGGAATCTTAAGAAGCTTGCCAACGTAATAGCCGGCCAAAGCTGCTAGCCCCAATAATACCGTGCCGAAGAGCTGGCTCAATGAAAACCCGCTTGAAATCAGGGTGTTTTCGACTGCCATGGTAGATTTCAGTGGAGCGGCGAGCCATGCCGAAACAATCACCGGGATGGTTAAAACCGTTAAAAACACTCGCATGGTTTGAATAATACTAACGATTGCTGTATTCGCACCAACCTCATCAGCAATCCCTGGTAAGGTAGCAATCCCCCCAGGTGCAGTGGCAAAGAAGCTTGTGATCATATCTGTCTTACTATACCTCCATAACAACAAACCAGAAAGCATTGAAAAACCAATTGAGAGAAGAAGCATAATCGAAATGGTTATCCAATTTTCACTAAAAATATGTAGGATCGAGTAATTAATTTGCTTTCCAAGCTCAATCGCTAACAGCCATTGACCAATATTCAGCCAGCTAACAGGAAGCCCCTTGGGGGAACTGGTCATCCTCAGCCACTCAGGCTGTCGAAAGCATAGCAGAGCAGCTAAAATAATGGTTCCGAGCATCCAACCAATCCCAAGACCTGTCAAAGAAAGTAAAAAGCCACCCATACTGCTGACTAAAATAAATAATATACTGTGATACAAGTTTTGGTTTTGTTTCATATAATACCTTCTTTTTTGTTTATGGATGTCTTTCCATTTAATATGTATTAATATAGTACATTTTTAAAAATAAAGAAACCAAATTGATTTATTATTGGCTTCTTTTCGAGTTTGCGAAATTTTCATGTTACTATTAATAGTAACGAGGAGGGGGAAAAATGAGAAAACTGATATCAGTGATCACAATAAGCTGTCTGCTGTTTTTGAGCGGGTGCTCATTGATTAGCGAGGTTAATAGTACGGTCGAATATGCAAATGAGGCAACAGAATATATGAATACCGTGAAAGATTTTTCTAGCCAAATACCAACATTAGCAAAAGAAGCTGTCGTAGATGCTAGCGCCATGGAAAGCTTAGAAAGTGAATTGCAATCGATGAAGGACGAAATTGAAAGGTTTAATGAAATGGAACCACCTTCCATTGCAACTGAGATTCATAGCCAAATCGTCAGTTCAAATACTAAGCTTTCAGAGGGTATCGATGTTTATTTAACTAATGTAGAAAATGGCACACTAAATCCTGATATCCTTGAGGATACAGGCCTTTTAACCACCATAACCGAAATCACCAGTTTGATGGAAAATATTGAGCAGCTTATAAACTAGAAGTGCTGACGTGATTAAAAGTCAGGAAGTGCTGCAGGGAGATTATCTCTCTGCAGCACTTCCTGTTGGGCTATTATTGTAAATATTTTGGTGGAGACTTTTTATGGGATTTAGTGGCTACTTCCGAAAAAATATCATGCTTATTCTCTGAAGTATCTGTGTAAGTCTCTGGTTTCGCCTGGGGATTTAACAGTAGAAGGATGCTTTGGACATCTTGCTGCAGCTGCTGAAATTCCTTTTTTGTCACTGGCTGTGCCTCTGTTTTTAATTCATAACCAATTTGTCCATTAGGTTCTAGAGTAGCCCATTTTACATCATGAATCGAGGAAATATTCAGCTGTCTTAATTTCATTTCTAATTGATCAATCGTGAACCTTAATTTTCTTAAGTTCTTCTCATGTATCGTTCCATTCTCGATAATTATTTTTGATTTCCCTGTAATGAACTTTTCAACACTATCTATTTTAAGCTGAGCATATTCCATTACGACCAAGGTAATAACAAGCGTAGTTCCTACACCCAGTGTTGTCCAAATGCTTTTCCCTGCTAGCGGCTGTATTAATAGGGAACCAATTCCAATCATGATGACCGTTTGGGCAAGGGTCATCTGTGAAATGGACTTTCGTCCTGCAATTCTAAGCAGCAATGTTCCTCCAAAAACAATTAAAATCGACTTCCATATCCAATTCAAATCCATACAATAAAAACTCCTTTTATAACAATATTGTTATTCTTTTCCAATAACTAGCATCCGTAACGGCGAGGGAAATTATTCTTTTCCCAACACTTATATTCCGCCATAATCATCTTTTTTTTGTATCGCGTGACGAGTCTATTAGCGGTATATGGGAATATTCAATAGAAAACTCTGATAATTCCCTGTAGGATTGATAAAATTTATTAATTTAATAGTAACAATCTATTACAACAGAATTATTATTACGACAAAAACAACCTGATTTTTGCAAGATAAGGTATTGTTTGTGTAGGAAAATGTAATATTCTGCGCTTGCCCAGGAAATTTTCCTGTTGTTCCACGATTTTAGCAGAAATTGCTATCCAAGTAGCTAGATATTTGTTCGCATAATCCTTTGGGGTAAAGCTTAAAACATGAGAAGTTTGCCGTCCTTTGCTACAATATGATTCAAAGTATGATTTTTATTTTAAGGGGTATAAAAATAATGACGAATCCATGGAATAAACGTTTTAGCGCTGAAAACTATGTATATGGAACAGAACCCAATGTATTTTTAGCGGAATACCAGAACAAGCTTCAGTTAACTGGAGATGCTTTAGCCATTGCAGAGGGGGAGGGGCGTAATGCCGTCTATTTAGCACAGCAAGGGATGAACGTTACAGCCTGGGACTATGCTGAAGCAGGACTAGAAAAAACAAAAAAGCTAGCGGAAAAACGTGGTGTTGAAGTTACAACAGAGCTTATGGATTTAAATGAAGCAGACTGGAAAAGCAATCGTTGGGATGAGATTGTCTGTATCTTTGGACACCTGCCAACTGAATTAAGGCTGAAGACATTAAAGGGTGTAAAGGATGCGATTAAACCAGGTGGCTATTTTGTATCTGAGGTATACTCCACCTATCAAATTCCTTATGAAAGTGGCGGACCTAAGGATATTGAACTGCTATATAGACCGGAGGATATGATCCAGACCTTTTCAGATTGGCGGATTTGCCACTTTTTTATGGGAGAGGTTGTACGTCATGAAGGAGACTTACACAACGGGTTAGCTCATGTGATCCAGTTTATTGGTCAAAAACCAGGGCAAGAAGATGGGAAACTATTAAAATGAAAAGGAGATATTTCCTTTACATTATTTGCTGGCCATCGTATGATAATAAAAGATTTATAATATCTTGAACAACTACTAGGGGTGCCCTTTAAAGGGCTGAGAGAAAAACGAGTGTTTTTCAACCCTTCGGACCTGATCCGGATAATTCCGGCGTAGGAAAGTAGGCTTTAATCACTTACTTTTGTTAACCAAAGCCGGGTCCTTATTGGGATTCGGCTTTTTAACTTCATTCAGCAAATGCTTTTTGTACCGAAAGCTTGCGACAGGTACAGAAGTCTTCCACTTCTACAAGTGGGGGTTCAAACCCCTGCTGAATGAAGTTAAGCCTCCGGCGGATGTCACGGATTTTTTTAAAGGTAGTTTATTGAGCGAGCTCGATAAAAATCCGGACGCAAATTCGACGGGCGAATTTGATTTTTTTTAACTGTAGAGAGGAGAAACGTATGAATAAAACATTGAAATTGACTATGACAGCTATGTTTGTGGCAATCGGTACATTAACGAGTCATCTCATCTATATTCCAATTGGTTTTACGAAGGTTTTCCCGATTCAACACTTCTTAAATGTATTATCTGCTGTTTTATTGGGTCCTGCCTATGCTGTACTACAGGCCTTTGCCGTATCCTTAATCAGGAATTTAATGGGCACTGGCTCCATCTTTGCTTTCCCAGGAAGTATGATTGGTGCACTATTAGCCGGATATTTATTTATGAAGACAAAGAAGCTAGCCTTTGCCTTTACCGGTGAAATTGTGGGGACTGGAATATTGGGCGGATTAGCCTGCTATCCGATTGCCACCCTGTTACTTGGTCAGAAGGCTGCACTCTTTGGCTTTATTCCGGCTTTTTTGGTTAGTTCTCTAGCTGGGAGCTTGATCGGGTTAATCCTGCTGAGTATGATGCTAAAAAACCCAGCCATTAAAGCTCTCCAACAGAGACATCTCTAGTACAACCTTTATCGTTGGATGAAAATGGAAAAAAGAACAGCCGATACAAGACAGGCTGTTCTCTTTTTTCGACATGAAATCTATTACAGACGATTGGATAATGCTAGTAATAGCTTAGAGATTTCTTCAAACTTAGATATTCGTGAGTTTATTTCCTTTGCCTTCTCTAATTGGTTGATAACGGTTGAATTAATGGCGGCCACTTCTTCCGTAATCGTTTGCAAATCAACCTGAAGATCCCGTAACGTTTTTTCGATTTCTACACTTGCATCGTTACTATGTCCCGATAGTTTTCTAATTTCATTTGCTACGACCCCGAACCCTTTTCCAACCTCGCCAATTCGAGCTGCTTCGATGGCGGCATTTAATCCAATTAACCTTGTCTGTGATGAGATGGATTTAATAGAATCAAGAATTTGATTCGTCTTTTTAAATTTATTATTGATTTCATCCGCCTTTCCTTGAAGCGTAATACTATCGTGATTCAATTGGGAGGCAACCTTTAAGAACAAATCAATAATATTTCCAACCTCATCACTAGAATCTGCCAACTCGATTGCACTTTTGTTTAAGCCTGTCCAGGTTTCAATATTCTTTGCTATGCCAACAGAACCAATGACATTTCGGTGCTCATCCATCAGTGGATAGCCATAAATTCTAACGGGAATTCCATAAAGGGAAGCATCCATATTTTTAGCAGCTGGTTTTTTTGTTCTCATAGCCTCAGCCATTGCTGATTTTGGATTCACGGGATCACCGGGAGAAATATTTAATTTAACCGTTTTTCCATCCTTTTGTATTATGAATTTTTCTGTATCTGTCACTGCAAAGCCCATGTCTGTCTGCATGATTTCTGCAATTGAAGGAGTTATCTTAATTAAAGCCTGCATTAAATCTTCACCAGTAGCTTTGATGTGCATCGGGTTCTCCTTTCTCTATGTCCGAATGATAAAAAAATAAGGAAATATTTTCTTCAAATATTATTATACAATAAAAAATATAGGAGTAATATGTGTGACCAAAGAATAATCAGAGAAGTGAAGGAATGGGACAATCGAGAAGACATAGCAGTCGTCTAAATAACAAAGATCGATTATAAAGACATAAAAAAGACACATTTTCAGCAAAACTTCACATTGACTTCATACCTACAAGGGTATATCATATGACTTGTAAGAGCGATTGACGTAACAAGTTCATATTGTATCAATTTATTTTTTTAATATATTTTATACCCATGCCGGTATATATCAAAAGCATCAAAATCATTTTATCTATAAGGAGGAAAACCTCGTGACACAGAAAGTAATTATCGTAGGTGGAGTAGCCGGTGGAGCTACAGCAGCAGCGAAATTAAGACGGATTAGTGAGAAGGTAGAAATTATTCTCATTGAACGTGGAGAATACGTTTCATTTGCCAACTGTGGTCTGCCATACTATATTGGTGAAACCATTACAGATAGAAGTAAGTTATTGGTACAAACTGTAGAGGGACTATCCACAAGATTTAATATGGATATCCGCAACTTAAGTGAAGTAACTAGCATACAGCCTGAAACAAAAACGGTCACCATTAAAAATCTACGTACAAAGGAAGAATATGAAGAAACATATGACAAATTATTATTATCACCAGGAGCCAGCCCTATTGTACCGCCCATTCCTGGCTTAAATGAGAATGAAACATTGTTTACGTTAAGAAATATTCCTGATACCGATAGGATAAAAGGCTATGTGGATGAGCAAAATCCGAAAAAGGCAGTTGTGGTTGGTGGTGGCTTTATTGGCATCGAAATGGCTGAAAACTTGGTAGACCGTGGGATTGAAGTGACCATTATCGAAATGGCTAATCAAGTAATGGCTCCGATTGATTACGAAATGGCTAGTATTTTACACAGCCACCTACAGGAAAAAGGGGTTCGGTTAATCCTAGAAAATGGTGTTCAATCATTTACTGATAATGGCAAAAAGGTTATTTTATCTGATGGTACAGTGGTCGAGACAGATATGACGATTCTTTCCATTGGCGTAAGACCTGAAAACGAGTTGGCAAAAAGTGCCGGATTGGAGCTAGGTGCACGTGGAGGTATTATCGTCAATGAATACCTCCAAACCTCGAACAGTGACATATATGCTGTTGGAGATGCGGTTGAAGTGGTCGATTATTTGAGCGGAACAAAGGCGATGATTCCACTTGCGGGTCCTGCAAATCGTCAAGGTCGGATTGCAGCCAATAATATGATGGGTAAGAAAGAACAGTACCAAGGAACACTAGGAACTTCTGTTGCCAAAGTGTTCGACCTAACGGTGGCTGCAACGGGAAACAATGAAAAATTATTAAAACGCCTGGAAGTACCATATGAGGTAGCACATATTCACCCAAGCTCCCATGCTGGCTACTACCCAGGTGCTGCGCAAATTTCCTTAAAGCTTATCTTTGATAAAGAAACGGGAAAAATCTTTGGTGCACAGGCAGTTGGTGCTGACGGGGTTGAAAAACGAATAGATGTTATAGCCACAGCGATTAAAGGTGGCTTGACCGTTGAGGATTTAACTCATTTAGAATTAGCCTATGCCCCTCCGTATTCTTCAGCAAAAGACCCTGTGAACATGGCAGGCTACGTTGCGACCAACTTAATGGACGGAGAATTAGAGCATATTCAATGGCATGAGGTTGATGAGATTGTTGCTAATGGAGAATTATTAATTGATGTTCGTGAACCTATGGAGCGAGAATTTGGCTATATTGAAGGCTCTATCAATATTCCATTAGATGAACTAAGAGATCGTTTATCAGAAATACCAACTGATAAGACTATTTATGTTAGCTGTCAGGTAGGCTTACGAGGCTATTTAGCCGCACGCATCCTACAGAGTCATGGCTATAAGGTAAAAAATGTTGATGGTGGTTGGAGAACCTATTCTTCTGTATTTGGAAGCAATCTCGAGGTTGATGCAGATATTACAATTAATGACTTAGGTGAGACTGTATTAACAAAAACAAAAGATGCCCAAGCAAATACCATTATAGATGATATAACAGCAGATTCAGTTGTAGATGTTACTGGCTTAACCTGTCCAATGCCGATTGTCAAGCTGAAAAAAGGAATGGAAGCTATCGGTAGCAATCAAATTTTAGAACTTCATGCTACTGATAAAGGAACATTAAATGACCTTCCTGCATGGTCAAAAAATGCTGGTCATTCCCTCCTAAAATCGGAGCAAGAAGGCAATGTGATTAAATTCTGGATTCAAAAGAAATAAGCTCTAATAGAAAGTCATACAAGGAAAGAGGCCGTCCAGTAGGATAGCCTCTTTCATATTTTTATAGATATGGACTTTCGTGTTTTGCCTTTAATTGATTCCAACGACGCTCTACTTCGTTTTCGAAATCTTTTAGCATGTCTTTGTTTTCTTCTTTTAACATATGCTTGGTTTTACCCATATGCTTTAACCATTCGCTCACTTCCACACGCTTCTTCTTATCCTCTGGATTATAAGTGATGGTTGTAACGCCTTTTTCCACTTCATAAAGTGGGAAGAAGCAAGCATTAACCGCAGCTTCAACAATCGATTGTCCTAGTGTTTCATTCGATTTCCAGTTAAGTGGGCAGGCAATAAGGATTTTTCCATATACCATACCGACATTATTGGCATACCATTGTGCTTTTGCCGCTTTCTTTAATAGATCACGATCAAAGGCCTCTGAACCTGTGAACACATAAGGAATATTCGTAGCCGCCATAATTTGCGCTGTATCCTTGTGGTGGAACGCTTTACCTGCTTGGTATGGTCCAACACCAGAAGTACTTGTCATATGTCCAAGTGGAGTGGAATAAGACAATTGGCTACCTGTGTTCATGTATCCTTCATTATCATACTCAATGATAATCATCTTGTGGTTACGTAAAGCTGTACCGATTGCAGGACCCATACCGATATCCATACCACCGTCACCAGTAACCATAACAAAAGTGAAATCATCACTTAAGCCAAGCTCATCAAACTCCCCACGGCGTTTTCTCTCATGGAACATTTCTACAACACCTGATAATGTCGCTGCACCATTTTGGAATAGGTTATGGATATAGGTTTGTTTATGTGAGCTGTAAGGATAGCCTGTTGTTACGATCATTCCACAGCCAGTATGGAATAAGACCACAATATCGCCTTCGATACCTTTAAAGAATAATTCTAAGCCAGAGAAGATACCACAGCCAGGGCATGCACCGTGTCCTGAAGATACACGTTTTGGCTTTTTCGTTAGTGCACGTAATGGTGGAATCTTTACTTTCAATTCGCCTGTTTCTTCATTTGGTGTAACTGTAATGAGACCAGTCGTTAAATCTTCCTTTTTCAATGGTTCTACACGGCGTTTTGGTGCTAATTCTGGGTTGCCTGGAGTATGTCCAAAGTAATCAAATGGCACTTCAACTTTATCTGCTTCTACCGCGTCGATTGCTAATTGGAAGAAAATCTCTGCATCATCAGCATAGAAGTCTTTACCACCTAGGCCGTAAACACGGTTAATGACTTTTGTGCTAGTGTTACCATGAGTTTGAAGGGCTGCTCTTACTTCAAGAGCCATGTTGCCACCATGTGCTCCGTATGAATCACCACGGTCACCAACCGTAATCGCCTTTACATTCTTTAACGCTTCAGCAATTTGCTTTTGCGGGAATGGACGAAGAATGTTAGGAGAAATCACCCCTGCTTTAATGCCTTTCGCACGAAGCTGATCAACAACATCCTTACATACTTCAGTTGCTGAATTTAGCATGAATACAGCTACTTCAGCATCTTCCATTTTATATAGGTCAAGGATAGGGTACTCACGACCAGTTAATTCAGCATATTCTTTTGCAATTCTTTCAAATACTTTTTCAGCATTATACATCGCTTCAGATTGCTGATAACGGTTGTTGATGGTATCAGGCTCATTCATATAAGCACCGATTGATACTGGGTTATCACGGTCTAATGCATGCGGATAGTTCGTTGGAACTGGTCCGATGAATTTTTGTACTTCGTTGTTATCTTTAATAACTTGTACACGTCTCTTTTGGTGAGAAGTGAAGTATCCATCATAAGAGACAATAACAGGTAAGCGAACCTCTGGGTCTTCCGCTAGTTTAATTGCCATAATATTCATATCGTAAACAACCTGTGCATCACGAGCCATAAGAATCGGCCAGCCAATATTTAAGGCAAAATAAAGGTCAGAGTGGTCACCATGGATGTTTAATGGGCCTGAAACGGAGCGGTTGACTAGGTTTAATACCATTGGCATACGAGTTCCTGATTGAACGGGTAATTGCTCTAGCATATATAAGAAACCGTTCGCGCTTGTTGCGTTAAATACACGACCGCCACCAGCTGCCGCACCATAACAAATCCCTGCAGAGCCATGCTCACCGTCAGCTGCAATTAATTTAATGTCATGCTGGCCTCTTGATTTCATTCCATCAAGGAACTGAGCAACTTCCGTAGAAGGGGAGATAGGGTAGTATCCCATGATATGATAGTTAATTTGGTGTGCAGCGTAGGCTGCCATTTCATTTCCTGATTCAAACACAATCGCCTGATCAACAGAGCCTTCTGATAGACCTGCTTTCTCTTTATCTATAATAATCTCTTTAGACATGTACGTAATCACCTTTCACTATGAAATTATTTTACTAGCTCGAATAAATGCGGTACGCGGTTTGCATCAGCGTATCCGTCATTTGTTTCCACTTCACTTGTCAATGCTTCAACCGGACAGGCATGGACACATTTTAAACAGCCTTTACAATATTGATAGTCAATTCCTTGCAGGAACATTTGTGGACGCCCTTTTTTATCGGGACGCTCTTCCCAAACAAAACAGAAGTCAGGACAGGCTGTATCACAGGCAGCACAGTGGATACATTTATCATCATGATAATGTGGCAGCATACCTGCACGAGAAATACTTAAATCCTTGAAAATACTATTTCCTGGGTCAATGACAAGCCCGCCAATTGGCTGTGTTTCGTATCCAAGAGTTGCTTCAGGACGAACAAATGGCTTCGACTCAGCTTCTGGACTTGCTTCAAAGGTTTTAAACTGTACTTCGTTATAGCCTCTATCAAATGTACGAAGATTCGATTCTACTAAATGCGGGTATTTTTTCTCAAAGGTACGGCGAATCGTATCTCTCATTGAATCCGCATCTAAGAAATCAAGAATGCGGTAAAGGGCACCAAGCATGGCTGTGTTTACCTTTGTTTTTTCTTCTAAGGCAATTTTTGTTGCATCCACAACAGCCATAATTCCACCGTCTATATTCATTAACGTTTTAAGCTCATCAGGAGATTGCATTGAGTTTACTAGAATCGTACTGTCTGGATAAATCCCGCTTGTACAATCTAGTGTTTTGTATAGAGCATCATGGAATATCGCTACGACATGTGGTCGTTCAACAGGAGTCGTGTCGCGAATATTGGTATAGGGTTCACAAAAACGAATATGACCTTTTACTGGTGAACCTTTTTTCTCAGAGCCATAGGATGAGAAGCTTAGGCCATTGAATCCATTTCCAACGACACCAGCTTCAGAAAGTAATTTACCTGCCAGATTAGCTCCCAATCCACCAATGGATTCAAGACGAATTTCAAAAAAACCTAATTCATTTACTTTGGGTAACTTAGTCAAAAGAATTCCTCCGTTCAAACCTAATAATAATTGAGCTCATTCAATTTTGTGAATATTCATAAATATGAACTCATTATAACAGCGGTATTTTTTTTATGCAACAGATTTTTTAGTTTTTTATCATTTGTACTTCAACCACTATTATTACTGCTTTAATAGTTGTTTTATGGACTTTTCATTAAAATTGTACCATTCGTTTTTCAGTCTTGTTTCATATATAGCGATAGTGTAAATCTTTATCTTCCATTCGCTAAAAAGCATAAATATACGAGTATTTTCATTTCGATTCGACATTTTTTCCAAACTGTATGGTTAAGTGAAAAATGAGAGGTTTAGAATTTTTTTATGTGTCAATACCTGTAACAAAGACGTTTTACAAGAAGAAAGAGGTGATGGGTTGTACATAAATATTTTGTCGGATCTAGTCGTTGGATACATCGCATTATTTCTTGTAGTCAAACGATTAGGAAAGACCCAGCTCAGCCAAATCACGCCGTTTGATTTTATATCTGCACTAGTATTAGGAGAGCTTGTTGGTAATACGGTGTTTGATGATAAAAGGGATACACTTCCTATTGTTTTTGCTATTACCGTTTGGGGCACACTAATCTACTTAACAGAATTCCTAACACAAAAGTTTAGAAAACTACGGTATATTTTTGAAGGGAAACCTGCGATTCTTATCAATAAAGGGAAGCTGGATTGGAAAGAGCTCAAGAAAAATCAAATTGATATTGACCAGCTTCAGGAAATGCTGCGGATGAAGGATGTCTTTTCTATACAGGAGGTTGAGTATGCCATATTGGAGAATAACGGTGGAATTAGTGTTCTGCGGAAATCAGCAGCTAATCAGCCGACCAATCAGGACTTAAACATTCAAGTGGAAGATAGAGCATTGCCCTTAACGATTATTAGTGACGGTGTGGTGCTTGAAAACAACTTAGAAAAAGCAGGCGTTACCAGAGAGTGGCTGCAAAAGGAGATTAAGAATAACGGGTTAAACACGGAAAAAGAAATCTGTTATGCAGAGTATGAACCTGGTAAAAAGCTGTTTGTACAGACCTATTAGGATAAAAAGTAGTATAAGGATGGTTTATCAATCAACGAATTCGAGAATGGTTCCATTGATTTAAGGGGAATGTATATAAGTGCTTATTTTTTATAGGAGGTAGTCGAAATGGAGAACGATTCACTACGAGACCTTGTGACCGTTGAGGATGAGAGCGGAAGGCAAGTATCCTATGAGGTTGAAGCCTTATTTGAAATGCAGGGTGAATCCTATGCCCTATTGCGCAATCAGGATGACACGATCTTAATGAGAGTGGAAGAGGATGAACATGGACAGCATTTAGTCAACATCTCCAGCGCTTCAGATAAAGAATCTCTCTTGGATGCTTATCAAATTGCTGTGGATTCCGTTCCTGCGGAGGAATAAAGAAAAAAGCAGCCCTTTCCTATAGGTGCTGCTTTTTTTCTTAGTATCTAATTATTTTTTTTGCTCGGATCTTTCTTTTTCTCCGTATTTTAGCTGGTCATGATTCATGCCTTTTTCCTTGTTTACCTTACCGCCCAGGCTGACATTGGAAAAGTTTTTTTGATTAACCATAGGACACACCTCCAGGATTATAGTCTGTTCATTACTTAAGAAAATATGTCATTGAGTCAGAAGTTCTGAATATTTCCAGTATAAAAAAAGAGCACTCTTGGATTGAAATGGGTTTATAATAAACCTTTAGGGGTATAGATACCCTCAAATAGGACCTATAGGAGATGAATTGGGTTGAAGAGTGTGTTTCAAAATAAATGGGCAATCATCGGGATGGCGATTTTCTGTTCAATATTATGGGGAAGTGCCTTTCCCGTCCTTAAGGTTAGCTATATAGAATTACACTTAGCTGCAAATGATACAATGGCACAGATTGTATTTGCTGGACTTCGTTTTCTGTTGGCTGGACTAATTCTGCTACTGT
The DNA here is from genome assembly GCF_900104575.1 of Bacillus tuaregi. Taxonomy (NCBI): domain Bacteria; kingdom Bacillati; phylum Bacillota; class Bacilli; order Caryophanales; family Bacillaceae; genus Bacillus; species Bacillus tuaregi. Next base: position 2,240,428 of record NZ_LT629731.1, on the reverse strand, counting down.
TTTTATTCTTTACGAACCGAAGTCAATTGCTGGTGAAACGTTCGCATATTCTGATTTTAGTATTATTTGGCATCATTCAAACGGCTGTGCAGTATTTTTTCTTTTACAATGGACTGTCAAAGGTATCAGGGATGCAGGGGGCCATACTTTCCTCGAGTGGCACGTTCCTCGCTGTCATTTTAGCGCATTTTTATTATCGGGACGATCGAATGAATTGGAAAAAAGCAGTCGGTATGATAACCGGAGTCGCTGGAATCATTGCCGCTAACTGGGGACAAGAAATTCAATTCCATTTTGAATGGAGTGGAGAAGGCTTTATGATTTTATCTGGACTAACAAGTGCTGTCACAACGATTATGACAAAGGAACTAGCTGCGGATATCCGGCCAATAACCTTAACAGGCTGGCAGCTAACGATTGGTTCCTCTGTTCTATTATTAATCGGCGTTCCACAGCTTAGTGAACAGTCCATCACCTTTACACCGTTTGGTTTGGGATTGTTGGTTTATGCTGCCCTTATTTCATCGGTGGCATTTGCCCTTTGGACGAACATTCTCAAATATAATAAAGCAGGGGAAATGAGTATCTATAGCTTTTTAACACCGGTTTTTGGCACGATTCTGTCAGCAATTTTTATTCCTGGTGAAAGCTTTAATCTATTCATCCTTGCGGCAGTTTCATTGGTAGCCGTTGGAATTCTTGCGATAAATTATCAAGGACAGCTGTTAAGTTCAGTGAAACCGCTAAGGAGGAATGTCGGCTAGGGACATTCCTCTTTCTTTTACAATAATAAAACAGTTACAATAGGGGAAGGGGGTGAGAACATGGAGATGACACAAATACTAGGAGAAAAATATTTCAGCTTAGATGCAGCACAGGTAGATAAAAGCCCTGAGGAGTTAGTTGTGACCAATAACGATGAAACCTATTATATAGTTTCAAGCGAGGCTTTTGAACAGACACTTAAGGATTTACATTATAAAATTGTTGTTCATTTAGGAGAGTAAGTACATTCAAATGAACCGAATAGAAAAAGCGCCTATATGGGTGCTTTTTCTATTCGGTAAGCTTTTTTGATCACACAGGGTGGATAATATTTTTTAGTTATTTTTTTCCATGTCATGTGGAATCCTATGGTTACTATCAGTAACGGAGTGTGAAGTGATGAACAGGAATATTTGGCTAAAAGGCATTTGGGTCAAAGGCTACATAATAATTGCTCTGATACTCTTAAGTTTAACCATGCATAATGCGGATTCAGCTCAGGCTGCCGATCCTTTTTTACCAGTAGCGGCGGAAATAGATGAGCTTGTAAAGGACTCGAGACTTAAGGGATCCATAACAGGAATAAGTATAAGAAAAGCGGAGAGCGGTGAGATTGTCTATTCCAAAAATGGTGATATTCGATTGCATCCAGCCTCTAATATGAAACTCTTGACTGCTGCAGCTGCCCTAGAAAGACTTGGTGCCGATTATCAATTTTCAACGGAATTATGGACGAATGGCAGGGTTAGGGGAACAATTCTTGATGGTAATCTGTATCTAAAGGGTAAAGGGGATCCGACCTTGATGAAGGAGGATCTTGACCATTTTGCAGAGGCATTAAGGGCAAAAGGAATTACTCAAATTAAAGGAAATCTGATAGCAGATGACAGCTGGTATGATTCTATTCGACTGTCACAGGACTTAAATTGGTCTGACGAAGCCTTTCATACAGGTGCCCAGGTTTCAGCCTTAACCCTCTCTCCTAATCAAGATTATGATGCTGGTACGGTTCTTCTTGAAATCACCCCTGGAGATAAGAACGGGAATCTGGGGAGTATTCAGGTGACCCCGAAAAATAAATATGTCACTATTATAAACAAGACAAAAACAGTTGCTGATAAGGAAATAAGCCGGGTTACCTTTGAGCGAATTCACGGAACCAACACCATCATGGTGGAAGGAACGATTTCGAAAAACAGTAAACCGATAAAAAAGTGGGCTGCCGTCTGGGAACCGACTGAGTTTGTCTTGGAGATTTTCAAGGATTCTTTAGAGGAGAATGGAATTACGTTTACAGGAAAAGCCCTATTAGGTGTTACCCCCAAGAAAGCGGAAAGGCTGGCTCTCAAAAGGTCCATCCCATTAAAACAACTTTTGATCCCCTTTATGAAGCTGAGTAATAATGGCCATGCCGAGATGTTAACAAAAGAAATGGGGAAGATGGTCTATGATAACGGCAGCTGGGAATCAGGCTTACAAGTCATTGAGGAGACGTTGGCAGAATGGGGTCTTAACGAAAAAACCATTCAAATTCGAGACGGGTCCGGAATGTCCCATAAAAACATGATTCCGGCAAATGAACTTTCCCAATTACTTTATACAGTACAGCGCAAAAGCTGGTTTCCTGAATTCGAAAAGTGTTTGCCGCTTGCTGGTCATCCGGACAAATTGATAGGAGGCACGTTAAGGAATCGTCTTAAGGCTGAGCCTACAAATGGAAAGGTAAGAGCTAAAACAGGTTCGATTTCTGGAGTTTCTACATTAAGTGGATATATGACAGCAAAGAGCGGTCAAAGATACATTTTTTCTATCATGATGAATAATGTTCTAGCTCCCTCCGTAACCGATATGGAGGATCAAATAGTAAGAGCGCTTGCTGAAGGATAATCAGGAGGGAGCATTGGCCACATCACTATGATAAAGGGTGTCAAAATGTTGTTACTTTCCAATTGAGACACCCTGATTCTGAGGGATTTTCTCGAAAAAGGCTTCCACTGGTATCGCAAGACCTGTACCGTCATCTAACGTTTTGGCATAAACGACTCCTATTGCTTCTCCATGTAAACCAATCACGGGGCTTCCACTGTTTCCTTTGTATATAGGCGCAGAAATCATCAGTAAATGATTACGATTGGATTCCTCCAATATATTTCCTTCGTTTACAATTTGATTATGGAAAAGCGGGTTGCCAATTACGTAGATGTGATCGTGTGTGGTCCATTTTTCAGGCTTGCTTAAAGTCAGAAACGGTAAATTGTTGCCATCCACCTTTAGGAAGGCTAAATCAAGCTCAGAATCCATCTGAACGATAGAGGCTTCTAATACATCCCCCTGTGGAAAAATAACGCTAATCGGATTCATGTCCTCTACCACATGTCGATTGGTGATAATAAAGCCATCTTCTGACACATTAAAACCCGTCCCCTTTGTATAAGGATCTTGAATCGTGACAACGGCCTCCTTGTATTTCTTGATATCCTCCTGTTTAGATAATTGATTAGATTTTTGTAGAAATTTAATCGAGGGGAGATTAAATACCTGCGGCCATACTTGATTAAAGCTAATCAATAAGGCTAATACCAATCCGATTGAAACAAGTTTTACCAATAAGGATTTCCGTTTTTTCTGTTTTTTACGTAAAATGACATCCTCTTCATTCGGTAAAAAATCCTCTATAGGTGGTTCCTCGCCATATTTCTTTTCTTCATCCTGCTCATGCTGATCCATTTTCATTAATCCTTTCATATAGCTAATTATTCTTCAATTATGGTACCAAACTCAGATAAAAATCAAACATCTTTCTTTGTTTCGATTGGAAAGACTGGCTAATTGATAAATATTATATTTGTATATCGAAATATTAGAATATTTAAATTTTGCTTAGAATACCTATATTAAAAATGTATCTTAATTGAATAAAACACGCATTCAAAACAAACGCTAATTGCGACCGCCATGGTCCTAATAAGAATAAGGAGCGTTAGTCAAACTATGTATCAATTTAAAAAGCATGTTGTACAAGAACAAGAAAATCAATTAGTGATTTCATTATATTTAGATATACCGAATGTAGAATTTGCAGCAGAATTAGGCAAAAGTCAAAATGAACATGAAGACTTAGAAAAAAGCGCAAAAAGCTATATAAAATCAAAATTTCCTAATTTAAAAAATGCGACGGTTAAAATCATGGCGGGGGGTATGCTTGTTTCCACATTAGCATTGGGTGCTGCCAGTCTGTCTCCACAAAAAGCGGGAGCTGAGGCTAATGATGCGATAAACCCTCCTTCATCAGTGGTAGCACAGGAGGATACGACTGGTACACCAACAGGTGGTGATGGGGATGGGACGGTCGGTGATCCTACAGATGAGACTGATGGAGATGAGACCGCTGCTGATCCTACAGATGGAACTGATGAAGAAGATACGACTGCTGGTGATTCTACAGATGGAACTGATGATGAGGATGCGATTGCTGGTGATCCTACAGATGAGACTGATGAAGAAGCGGCTGTTGGTGATACTGACGATGCAGCAGGCGATACTGTCGTATCATTCAAGGATACGGGTGGTACATATTTTACAGAACCTGTTGAGGTATTGGTTGAAAAAGGAGTTGTTAAAGGGGTTAACGATGATCACTTTGCTCCATACAGAGAAGTTACAAGAGCAGAAGCAGCCGCTATGTTAGCTCGTGCGTTAAATCTTGATACGGAAGGAACTGTTACCGATCCAGGCTTCAATGATGTTTCAGCTAATAGTGATTTTTACAAGACGATTGCCGCTCTAGCAGATAAAGATATTATTTCTGGTTACGATGATGGTTCCTTTAAGCCAAATCAAAAAATCACAAGGGCAGAGCTTGCCAAAATGATTGCTGGAACCTTTACAAATATAGAAGTAGATGAAAATGCAGAAACAACCTTTACAGATGTTGGTCAGGATTCAACCTTTAAAAATTATATTGCCGCGATTCATGAAGCGGGTATTACAAAAGGTAGCACAGACGATACCTTTGAACCTTACAAAAATACAAGAAGAGCGGAAGCTGCCACGATGATTTACCGCTCTATCAATGTGGATTTGTTCGGTCAAGCTGACGGTCTTGTTCCGATTGAAGATATAAGCGACACAGCTGTTACCGTAAATGGTACCGAATTTAGTTTATCTAATGACTTGAAAGAACTGATAAATCTAAACAACAAAACTATTTTAGAAGATGCCGTTGTCTATCTGTCGACAGATAAAGAGGATACGGTTCAAAAAATACGATATTTAGAAATTAAAAATTCAGGTACAGAAGGTTCTCCTTTAGTCCTAGAGGGAGGAGACACAGTCATCCATGGACCATTAATCATTAGTGGTGATTATTTATCGATTAATGGTTTAACGGTAAAAGGCGATACCACCATTAATGGTACTGCTTCAGAAGTTGCAGCAGCTGCTACAGACACGACAACGGGCACCAATATCACCATTAAAGATTCTAAGCTTGGAGCAGTAGCAATTAAAGGTACGGTTAATTTTGTAACAGAGGGTTCAACGATTACAAAGTTAACGATTGAAAAGGCAAGTACAAAAGTAACCCTTGACGAAGCAGCTAAGATAGGCAATTTAGTCATTCCTGCAGGGATGTCAGCAGGTGACATTATTGAAAATTATGATTCGGTCAAACAAAATATTGAAAAAGTAAATGATGAGGCTAATGAAGATGCTGGAGATGGTGATAACACCGGTACTACACCAGGTGATGGAGATAATAACGGACAGGATCCAGACCCAGTCTTTGATGAAAATCAATTTATATACGATGTAAATGTAACGGAAGGAGAAGGGAACCTAAGAGATTTATTGCTGGAGCTTAATCATGGGGATTATGCTGACTTATCTGAGGCACAACAAACCGAAGTGGCAAAATTATTTTTAGTGCAAAATGAAACGACTGTTGAAGATGGTGAACGTACAAAAGGCTTGACGTCTGTTGATGAGATTGAAGACAAGCTTGGTGCTGCCATCACAACGTATAACCAGCTCTTAGGTGGAGTGAACGAAGCTTCCGATGTAGATGGAATGAAAACAGCCTTAGGAGGTATCGCTTCGTTATTTGATTTAACGGTAGATGATGCAATGGCACAAAAGGTATTAGATAGTAAAGCAGATACTGGTTATCCTTCCGTTACGTCAATCATGGATGTGCTGCAAGCAGATACTGATGATGAGGGAGAAGATCCAACAACGGATCCAGAACCAGATCCGACCCTTGATGAAAATCAATTTATATACGATGTAAATGTAACGGAAGGAGAAGGGAACCTAAGAGATTTATTGCTGGAGCTTAATCATGGGGATTATGCTGACTTATCTGAGGCACAACAAACCGAAGTGGCAAAATTATTTTTAGTGCAAAATGAAACGACTGTTGAAGATGGTGAACGTACAAAAGGCTTGACGTCTGTTGATGAGATTGAAGACAAGCTTGGTGCTGCCATCACAACGTATAACCAGCTCTTAGGTGGAGTGAACGAAGCTTCCGATGTAGATGGAATGAAAACAGCCTTAGGGGGTATCGCTTCGTTATTTGATCTAACGGTAGATGATGCAATGGCATCGAAGGTATTGGATAGTAAAGGAGATACTGGTTATCCTTCCGTTACGTCAATCATGGATGTGCTGCAAGCAGATACTGATGATGAGGGAGAAGATCCAACAACGGATACAACCGCTCCAGAATTATTAGAGGTAACACCAGAAAGTGGAACCAATGTAAACTTAGATCACGATAAAAACTTTACACTCACTGTAAAAGCACAAGATGAAAATTTGCGTGAATTAGAAGTTGACCACAACCTGACGGGCTTACCGGAGTTTAGCGTCTATGCGAGTGAAGAAAATCCATATGGTTCTGCCGATGCTAAAAAAGCTTTTGAAGAACAAGGTGTAATTGTCACTTATAATGCAGAGACACAAACATGGACCATTGATTTTGGTGAAACCGTGACAGATGCTATCGTGAACAAAGGCAATGTCACGTTCCACACGGTTCTAAGAGACGAGGCTGGAAATAGTAAGGGCAGCATGGACCCAACCACAGCGGATAATACGTTTACTTATACCGTAACTCAAAATGAAGCTCCGGCCCCATAAATCATTCAAACTGGAAACAGCCCATTGGTGTGATAATCACCAGTGGGCTGTCTCTTTTTAGGATCCATTTATCTTCTTTTTTTCTTATTATCACTAACGAACACCTGTTTCTTCACAACCTTTTCAAATTCGACCTGTACATGAATGACGTTTTCTTTTACCTCCAGTACACTTAATACTTTTCCTTTCCGGCCTTTTATTTTAATATTCTCATCTACAGCTGGTATTTGCTGTCGACATTGGCTTAGCACTAAGTTATTTTTCTCATAAAAATGAACGGCAACCATAGGTGGCTTCTCCTTTTTACTAAATTTTTCACAAAAAGAGAGTTCGAATTTATTCAGCTTCCTTACTAAAATATTGAAGAAACCTACATATTAGACCAAATACAGCTTGTATTCTCTAAGAATTTTTGAAATGGTATGAAGGGAGCGGGAGGGAGCATAGTCTTAGAACTAATGTGTGACTTTTGATATATGTATGTTCAGTTCTCTATGCTATTCTTGATTTGTTAAGTTTTGAGCATATAAGAGAAAATTTTTTGGAGGTACTTTCTATGAGCTGTGGTTGTACATCAAGATTACACGATGGAAAATCAATTGTGGATCATGTTAAAAGTAAAGGAAAAGCGGATTTGGCTCCGGCAATTGCCCATGAAATTGCATGTGATTGTGGTGAAGTTTTTACATTAGAAAAGGTTATTATGAATTGTCCAAAATGCGAAATGACGTATGCGGTTACGCCATGTGGTTCAGATGATTGTAACAATATTATGCAGGCCGGTATCAAATATGCCTAAAAGAGAAAAGGAAAATCCCGCGTAATTGGATTTTCCTTTTTCTTTTATTTTATTGTTCTTCCCTAAACCAGGTAAGTGCAATTGTTCCAGCCCCGGCATGTACTCCAATGGCTGATCCCAATGGACCAATAATGATCTCCATTTCCGGAGAAAGGGAGCGGACCTGCTCTTGAATAGTATGGGCTTCTTGTTTCGCAGTGCCTTCTAAAATATAGACCTTATTGATCTTATATCCTTGATCCAAATCCTCTTTTAATCGTGTAACCATATAGGATAACGCTTTTTTCTGCGAACGAACTTTATCATACGGTACGATATTTCCTTCATTGAACGTAAGAATAGGCTTTATTTGCAGCAAGCTGCCCATCATCATTTGAAGCGCACTCACACGGCCGCCTTTATGCAGCTGCTCTAATGAACCAATCATGACATAGAGTTGATTCGATGGATACATCGTCCTCAATGTATTGGCCGTATCTTCAGGAGAGATGCCATCGCGAATCATTTCCTGGCCCTTTTGAATCAAGTGACCTACAGGTAACGAAATTAATCTGGAATCAACTAGCTCAAGAGGGAAGCCAGCCATATCGGCCGCTTGCTTTGTTGCATTTGCTGTACCGCTAAGCTCGGTGGATAAATGAACAGCTATTCCTAAATCATATTCTTTCTTTAGTTCTTCAAAAAGAGCCACTAATTCGCCAATTACAGGCTGTGAGGTTTTTGGAAGAGTGCGAGACGTAGTGAGCTTTGAATAAAATTCTTCTTCTGTAATATCTATCCCGTCTAGAAAGCTCACTTGATCAAACGTAATAACGATTGGTACTACAAAAATGTTGTGTTCCTTTGCATATTTAGGATCAATATAACAAGTGCTGTCGGTAATCCACGCGATTTTTTTCAACTGAATTCCCCCTGTCTACAGTTTATTTTATATCTATTTATACTCATATCTTTTATCCTAATCTTTAAATCTATAGAGATTACATTTCTCTTTATTAGTACCAGCTACTATATGTAGTATATATGATAAACCATCAAAATTCCTAATAAAAGAATTTTTTGACTTCCTTTCATTGCTGATAAAAAGGGAAAGACTTATTGCGAGAAATGAAATGGAGTTATATTCTTATAGAGAAAAGCTTTATATCGTCATCTAACGAAAGGGGAGAACTCTCCTGGAAAAATACTACTTTATCATCAATGAAGCAGCAGGGAATGGAAAAGCGAAGCAAAACTGGGAAATGATAAAGGCTGAACTAGATAGAAGGAATATTCCATACGATTATTTCTTTTCGGAATATCCAAGGCATCCAGAGAAAATCGCTAGGGATATTGCTCAATCCGAAAAAGAGAAGATAGCAGCCATCATCGCAGTAGGGGGAGACGGCACCATACATGAAGTGATGAATGGTCTTCAAGGTTATTCATATATCAAAATCGGCTTCATACCAGCCGGATCTGGTAATGATTTCGCACGAGGATTTCTCATTCCAAAGGATCCAAACAGGGCGTTAGACTTTATTTTAATCGAGGATTCGACAATAGGTGTTGATGCAGGCGCGTATCAACTTAACGAAAATGAGAAAGAACGACTGTTTATTAATAATTTAGGAGTAGGCTTTGATGCAGAGGTCTCCCTAGCAGCCAATCAATCACGAATGAAAAAATGGTTTAATAAGCTTGGAATCGGTCGTTTTACATATGTAGTAGCACTTATAAAAACAGCGATAACCTATAAGCCCAATGATGTTATGTTAACTATCGATCATGAGATTAAACATATTCCTAAAGTTTGGTTTATCACAATCTCAAATCAAACGTATTATGGAGGGGGTATGAAAATCTCACCAGCAGCAAAACCGAATGATGGATTATTAAATATTACCGTTGTACATCAGCTTTCAAAGATTAAATTGCTTTTTATTTTTATCAGTGTATTTTTCGGTAAACATACTAAGTTTAAGGAGGTCAAAATGCTCTCTGGGAAAAATATAACCATAAATAGTCATGAACCTATGAAAGTTCACACAGATGGTGAAATGGCTGGAGAATCACCGGTAAAAATTAAAGTAAAGCCATCATATTTTCAAGTTTTTTCAAAACTATAAGGATAATGATCTATTTTATATAGTGGGCTCAAATGAATTCAGACACAAACTAGAACAGCTAACAGTAGAGTAAGGGAAGCTAAATATTTCGGTTTGTGTATTTTTAATTTTCTAGTTTACATAATGCACATTATAGGAACCAATTTCAAAAGAGACTTTTTTGTCTCATAATCTAAGTAAACTCTAAATAGTGAGACAGAATGAAATTTTTAGTTGATTTCTAACTGTAATAACTAAATTTATTGCTGCTTAGCCATGTTAATTCGCTATCAGTTTTTTTCAACAAGACAACGATCTTATGTAAAAAATTAATAATGGTAACCCCCTTTCGGCTACTAAAATTTAATTACATAAAAGGGGGAAATTTAAGTTCATTCTTGTAATATCCTTCATTATAATAAATGCAGCAGTTTTGAAAACGCCTCCACTGGCAGAGGTTTGCTAAATAAAAACCCCTGTATATAATGACAGTTTAACTTCTTGATTAATTTCCACTGTCTTTCGTCTTCAACACCTTCCGCGACAACCTTCAATCCAAAACCTTTGGACAATAAAATAATCGATTTCAAAATCGTTAAATCTTCATCAGACTTGTGGATATCCATAATAAATGATCGGTCAATTTTGAGATAATCCACTTGAAATCTTTTCAAATAACCAATGGATGAAAATCCCGTCCCAAAATCATCCAATGCAAAAGCATGTCCCATATCTCTTAATTGTTGAATCGTGGATAATCCAAATCCTTCACTTTTTATGATTGACTCCTCTGTAATCTCAATTTCAATAAGACTAGGTCTAATAGAATACTTTGTTAAATACTTTTGAATCTTATCAACCAGGTCGGCCTTCATTAATGTTTTGGCAGACAGATTGACTGATATCGGTACTAAGGAGTATCCTTGGTCCTGCCATTCTTTTAGCTGGCTACAGACCGTTTCGATGACCCAATCACTAATTTCATTTATGATTTCTGTTTCTTCCGCTATAGGTATAAACTGTCCTGGAGATACTAGCCCCCTTTCTGGATGATTCCACCTACTAGAGCTTCAGCTCCTGCCATCTCGCCTGTAAAAGTATCCACTTTGGGTTGATAGTATAGAGAAAACTCATCATTCCTTATTGCATTCCTCAAGTCATTTTCTAGATTAAAAAGTTGATACGTTTCACTATTCAAAGACTTTGTGAAGAATTGAACATTGTTTTTCCCTAAGTCTTTTGCACGATACAACGCAACATCAGCATTACTTTTTAATTCACTTAATGTTTCCCCATCATCGGGAAAAATGTTGCCCCCTATGCTTGTGGAAATATTAATATCATAACCCTCAATTTGAAACGGTTTTTCGATCTCCCTAATTATTTCCTGTCCTAATGCCAAATAGTCATATTCTTGAATATTCGTTAAAATAATAGCAAATTCATCCCCACCAAGTCTAAAAACCAGATCGTTTCCAACTAGGGTTGAAAGTCTTTCCGATATTGCTATAAGAAGACCATCTCCGATTTCATGGCCTAGAGTATCATTTACAAATTTGAATCGGTCAATGTCCAGATAATACAAAACAAATTTATCTTTTTTAGAGATGAACTCCTCTAATTTTTGATCAAACATCCTTCGATTATAAAGCTTTGTCAAATAATCATGGTTCGCGATAAAGTTTATTTTCTCCTCATGTTCTTTTCTTTCACTAATATCCTGAACAATCCCATCCAGCCTTATTAATTCTCCATTTGCCCCTATAATCGGAAAGGTTTTATCCTCGAGCCATCGTACTTCAGCATGTGCATTTATGATTCGATATTGTTGAGATACGATTTCCCCATGAAAAAGTGAATTTAGATGATGACGATAATTTTCCATGTCGTCTGGGTGTATGAGTTCTTCCCATGTCTTTTCTCCAGTTAAAAACACTTCCGGATGATATCCGGCAATCTGTTCAATCGCTGGTGAAACATAGACAATTTGGTTTAGCGTATAGTCCATTGACCAAAGCCCAACATCTATATTTTGGGCGATCTTTTCAAACTTTTCCTCACTTTCCTTCAGCTTGCTTTTGGTAAGAACCTGATCAGTAATATCATTCGCAATTCCTATAATCCTGGAAATCCTTCCATGCTTATCTTTCTTTGCTTCCGCTGTTACTCGTAGGGTAATCATATGGTCATCTAACAGTTTAACCTTATATTCTAAGTCCATTTTTCCGCCGCTGTGTTTAATTCGCTGGAAATGATGGTCAAAATACTCCCGATCCTTTTGAAAATAAATCATTTTTAGCAGGTTTTCATAATTAATGACTACCTTTTGCTGATTGTCAAAACCTAAGATTTCTTTCAGGGACTCCGAACAAAATAGACAATCTGTCTCAATGTCATAGTCCCAACTGCCAATTTTTGCTACCTGTTGAGCCAAATTCAAGCTGTTTGTCACCTTTGTTAATTCTAATTCCTTCTGGACAAGCTCTGTTTGACTTTTGGCAAATCCAAAGACGCCAACAATTTCATGCTTCCATTCTATTGGAATGATTTGGGCAGATAAATGTACGATTTGTCCATTTTTATGAAGCACTTCACAAAGGTAATTCTGGGGTTCTCCCTTCAAGGCACGTTCAAAATACTCCTGAATCGTAGGTAGGTGCTCTTTTTTTAAAAAGTGAGAAAAGTTGCTTCCAATTATGTCACGTGGTTTATATCCAATTACCTCTTCCGTTTTATCATTAATATCTATCAGGTTACCTTCTCTATCCATAGTGAAAATGGCGTCAGGATAATGTTTATAAAGTAAAGTATAATAATCCATCATGAATCCATTTGAATGGGTGTTCATGTCATCTCGAATGTGAGAGACCATAAATTTTCTTAATGACTCATTTTTAGAATCGAATGTCAAGAGGGTCCCTCCTACCAATCAATTTACCTTTACTAAATCACATCGCTCATTTCGGATATATTATATCCTTTATTGTGATAATAATAATGATAAAATATGTATCTTTTTCCAGTTCAATAATAAAGAGCGCCTATCCCCATCTTGATTTAAAGAAAGTGATAGGCGCTCGCTACCTTATGTAAAGGTTTAGGAGTTAGGCCTCATGACTAAATTGCCATTTGATATGGTATTTATCTGTCAAGCTGCCATAGCATTTGCTCCAGGGAGTTTCTTGCAGCTCCATTTCAACAGAGCCTTCCTCTTTTAGCTTTTCAAACGCCTCTCTGATTGCTGCCTCATTGTTACTCACATAGGCAAGTGTAAAGTTATTACCGGTTTGATAAGGCATCCCTGGGTAATTATCCGAAAACATCAATTTCGTTCCTGCTATCTCGAGGAACGTATGCATGATCAAATCCTTTGCTCCTGGAGGTATTTCATCGTCAGAATGTATGGAGCCGAAAGTCAGGAAGGTAGGTTCCTCAAGTCCAAACACATCTGCATAATATAACACAACCTCTCGGGTATTTCCGTCAAATATTAAGTATGGATTTATTGCCATTTAGATTCCTCCTTAAATTAGCATGGTTGTTAGACCCAAATCTTAACAAAAAATCTACCGTAAAATCAAACCTCCGAAAAAGCGCCAGGCACCTTTCATTTTTCCGGAAGGTGCCTGGCGCCCTTATTTATTCTATCTCTGACTGGCCCGAAAACCCGCTTGCTCTGCTTCTTCTTTGCTACAAAAATATTTTTCACCTTTAGAGGTATCTATCTTTGTTACATCATAAAATTGCTGGCCTGGCATATGATAAATCTTATCTCCATTTGAAGAAATATTGCCTTTGATTGTACAATCGCCTGAAGGCTGTTGGGTTGATTGATTTGGGGTACTCGTTTCTGCTTGCTTCCCTTCTATGATTTCTTCATGAAAGCCGTCCTCTTGGGCATAATTCTCCACACTCCAAATCCCAACTCCCTGCTGTTGAGCTTCCTTTTGAATGGCATAATATTGGTCAACATATTTAGTGTTGGGTGCATAGACATAGGCCACTCTTGCTAACCCATTTCGCAGCAGCTCTTCCTGGACGCTTTTTCCATCAACATATAAGTAATACAGCAGACGACCATATTTATCACGATCACTAACATCCTTTTCAAGCTGTATTGTCTTTCCCTCTAGCAATTGCTTCGTAAATGTTTTGGCTTCTTGTCCAAAGGGCTGTTCACCAAGACGAGGATGGTTGGTTTCAGGAGTGTCTACTAGTAAAAATCGAACCGCTTCAACCTGACCATTTATTCTTACTTTAATAGTATCCCCATCCGTGACAGACACCACTTCTGCATCAAATGTCTTTCGGTCTGTTGGTGTTTCTGACGTTTTAGGTGGGTCCTCGTTTACCGGCTCCTCAATGGAAGTGTCGTCTGTCTCCGGTGGTGCTTCCTCTTGCTGTATGACCTTCGTTGCTTTGTCCTTTTGATCCGTATTTAAGTCCTCGCTTCCGCATCCAAACAAAAACGTTATGGACAACAAAAGGGACATACTCCATTTAATCTTTGTCAATCTATACACTCCTTTGTAACCTTACTAGGCATCTTCTCTATTATATTGGGAGCTGCCTCAACGATTCTATTGAACTTATCTATCATAACACACTTTAAAAACGATGATGTTTGTAAGCAAAAAATTATAGAAACAGCTTGTCGGATAGTTGAAAAATAGAAAACGCAACCTTATTTGAAGGTTGCGTTCGTTACGATTACGAATAACAGCATAATTTAGTCCGTAATCCATTACTATATCATAATTAGTCTTACGAATATGAAATATTATTTCGTTAAACCATGTGGTTGAGGATAAAATATTGACTAAAATAGCAGGCTACTTCTATTTTAATCCTTTGGTCCTCTTATTAATTTTAATAATGTCGCAACAAAACAAATCATTAGAATGATAGTTAATGTCCAACCGAAGCTATCAATAAACTGCATTCCCTCTCCTCCTCAGATATGTTTTCATTACTTTAACATACCTTTTCAGAATATTGGTTATTTTCTACAAAATAAGATAGAATGTTACAAATTTTTGCGATATGGAAGTGACGCTTCAACTTAGTTACATTAATCAAATTCGACGGGCGAATTTGATTAAAAGCTAATCCTTATGAAAATACTACCATTGAGGATTACAACAGGAGGAGTTCACGGATGCAAATGGTTATTCATGATACCGCTTTAAAATGGTTCAAGGAGGAGATGGGGTTGGAAGCAGGTGAAAAGGTGAAGTTTTTTGCCAAAATATATGGATCAAGTCCTGTTCAGGAGAATTATACACTTGGCTTTACAAGAGATAATGAACCAATTGATGTGGGCGTTTCGGTTGAGAAGGATGGAATTGTCTTTTATGTGGAGGCTAGCGATATATGGTATTTTGATGGGCATGATTTACATGTTCATTATAATGAAGCCATTGATGAGGTTGAATTTGAATATATAAAGCCATAGAAAAGAATCGCCATTTAGACGGCATGATTTGGTGTCTGTATATGGTTAGCTTAGCGGAAAGAGGTCATCAGTTTTGGATTCTGATGACCTTTTTCTTCTATCACTAAGCGGAAAGGTCTCAGATGTGAAATCTGGTTCCCTTGCTCAATTTTCTCTAAATGAAAAAGTCATTAAATTTGGTTGATGATACCGTAATGGGTATTATTATCAGCGCATTTGTCCATTATCATCTAAAGTCTAAATCCCATATCCCTTCCCAGTAGGAGTCACTCACACCAAATAATATGAAAAGTGATTGGAAAATGACGAATAGGCCGTAAATGGCAGGTCCTAACACAAAAATGGTAATAAAGATGATTTCAAATACTTTGTTGAAATCAGAAAACATGTGACCGTCCTTCCAATCTGAAACGATATCCTTATAAAATGTGAATAAGAAATATGAAACAAGCCCAGCGAGAATGGCTAAAGCAATATAATATCCCTTTCTAATGGCAACGATGAAAATGGGATTCCAGCCTTGATTTTCAAAATAGGTATATCCATCGTTGATTAGAAAAGCAAATAAAATCGCACCGGCAAATATTAAAAAAGGCACGACCTGCCAAAAACTGAATTTTTCTTGCTTGGTTTTATACTTTTTCTTTTTTAGACTGATTATCCTTCATCCTCTCAAACAATTATTTCGAGCCTATTCTAATCATATCCAAAGGTTATTACAATACTTGAATGGTTTTGTTGTTTCACTATGTGAACCTATCGCAGTAGATAGGGATTCATTTTGCTTGAATCTAATTTTCAGTTTTCTATTGACACCTACTTTGTCCTTCCTTTATAGTTGATTTTGTTAATGAATAGAATAAACCCGTTTGAACGGGAGAGGTTCATAGCAGAAACCCTCTATAAAAAACTATGGTGCAAACCATATTCTCTAATCGATATGGTTTTTTTTTATTGAGTTTCTCTGCTAACCTTCCTGCTCCATCCGGGCTATATAGGGAGGATTTTTTTATGTCTGGACGTCAAAAAGATGAATTAGAGAATATTACATTATTAGGAAATCAAGGGACAAAATATTTATTTGATTATTCTCCTGAGATATTAGAGGTTTTTGATAATAAACATCCGAATCGGGACTATTTTGTCAAATTTAATTGTCCTGAGTTTACGAGTCTTTGTCCAATTACAGGTCAGCCTGATTTTGCAACGATTTATATTAGCTACATCCCTGGCGAAAAAATGGTCGAAAGTAAATCACTCAAGCTATACTTATTTAGCTTCCGGAATCATGGCGATTTTCATGAGGATTGCATGAATATTATTATGAATGACCTAATCGAGTTAATGGACCCAAAATATATTGAAGTTTGGGGTAAATTTACGCCAAGGGGTGGCATCTCCATTGACCCTTACACAAACTACGGACGACCAGAAACAAAGTATGAAAAAATGGCGGAATATCGCTTGATGAATCATGATTTATATCCTGAAAAAGTGGATAATCGATAAGGAGGGGTTATAAATGAGATTAATAGTGTATTTAGTTGCAATTGTCCTAGCCAATGTGGTGACGGCTAAATTTGCCCCTCTAGAATTGGGTATTTTTCTCATTCCGATGGGATCCTTTCTTATTGGAGCGACCTTTATTTTTCGTGATTTAGTTCAAAATAAATATGGTAAAACGAAAACCTATCTATTTATTCTGCTAGCTTTAATTCTATCAGCGATTTCTTCTTCTTTACTTGGTGATACATTATGGATTGTATTTGCTAGTGCGTTGAGCTTTGCTGTCTCAGAAACCACTGATACGGAGATTTATTCAAGATTAAAGCTGCCAATGAATTTACGCGTCTTGTACAGCGGCTTAATTGGCGGATTTTTAGATTCAGCGATTTTTGTTGTCGTTGGATTGTCTCCCATCGGTGCGGGTATATTACCGTGGAATGTGATTTGGATGGCGGTATTGGGCCAAGTGGTCGTCAAAACCATTATGCAGTTCCTTGGGGTCCTAGTGCTGCAGTTGGCAAGTGTAAGAAAAGAAGTTTATTAACGAACATACAAGCTAGTTAATAAGTTTATGAGAACAAAAAAACCCGACTTACTATTTTATGGTAGTCGGTTTTTTTTGTTCAACACTATACAGAAGCGATCCAATATCCATGGGGATACTTAGGAGAATTCAGTACTGTCCTGACATTTCTTTACTGGCTTTTTTACCATGAACTAAATAGTAAACAGGAATTAAAAAGAAAATCGTAATTCCTAAAACGATATACGTGGTATGGAATCCGACCTGTTCGACAATTAAACCAATAAGATAAGCACCGATTCCTAGCCCTGCATCCATGCAAATAAAAAAGGTTGAAATGGCTAAGGCTATTCGATGTGGCGGTGATACTTTTACAGCAAGTGTTTGCATGCTAGACATTAATGTTCCGTATCCAAAAGCTAAAAACACTCCTGCAAGTAAAAGAATAAACCCGCTCTTTGCAAAGCCAATGAATAAGAAGCTAATCGCAAAGAATACCATTGACGGATAAACAACGATATTTTCACCTTTAGTATCAAATAATTTTCCTGCAATGGGCCGACTTATTAATAGAAAGATGGCATAAACAACAAAGAAATAAGATGCTGCTTCTGTTAGCTGAATCTCAATGGCATACGAATTAATAAATGAAATAATACATGAATAGGCAATACCGCTAATGAACATGAGCAATGAAATCGGAAGAGCTTCCTTTTCATAGAAATCACTCAATCTAAATCCCTTTTTCATGTTCTCTTTTTGTTCAGGCGTTAATTCAATCTCTGCTATGGTTCCTAATGACGTTGATACCAATGCAAGTGCACTAAAGACGATGCAAAAAATAAACATACTGTCATAACTAAAATGATTGGTTAAAAATAAGGCTAAAAAGGGTCCGATGGCTGTTGCGGATGCGGTGCTTAAAGAAAAATAACCTGTACCCTCGCCTCGTTTATCATGTGGCAGTGCCTCCATCGAAACCGTAATCAATACCGTTGTTGAAATACCGAAGGCAACCCCATGAATAAATCGGATTATCATTAAAAATTCCATGCTTGTGACAATTAAATAGGTTATCGATGATAGTAAAAATAAGCATAATCCACTATATAGCATTTTTTTACGCCCTATTACATCGATATATTTTCCGGCAAATATTCGGGCAACGAGCGCCCCAATAACAAAGATACTTGCCGCAAATCCAGCACTACTTTCTGATGCTTTGAACTGCTGGATAGCAAATACAGCCATGGATGTCATTAATAAGTAGAAACTTATTGCCACCAAGAAATTGGACGTTAATAAAAGTATATAATCCCTCGTCCAAATTTTTCCGTTTTCCATTATTCTATTCTCCCCATTTCAAAAAACACTTTGTGCTTTTTTTCACTTATACCATATTTATCATCTATGCCTCTTATGCCAATTCCCATTTGTTCCAACTATTAATCATACAATTAAGTACGTCATGATATATATATTTTATTAATGATTTTAAATAAAATAAAGAAGCAAATGCTTTCTGTAAAACAAAAACGCGAGAAGTGTGTGATCTCGCGTTACATTCTAGGAGCTTAATATCTAAAATTGCATACTTAAAACGAACACAAAGGATGCTGACTATATAAATGCCGATATGGAAGCTCTGCTATGATGACATAGTGACCATGCCCTATGATTTTGATCGAAACCGTTGATTCGTAGGTTTACTATTTTTCTTATTTACTAGATTATGAATCCCTTTATGAATGGCTTTAATGAGTAGAAAAGCGGCAAAAAACAGGAGAAATCCCCATAAACCAATGACAGCATCGTCAAACTCCATATTCCCTCTACCTGTGATTTGCTGCTGAATCTCGATGGCAAACACAATGACCACCATGACGGTGAACGTATAAACAAATGAAATCGCGGTTATTCCAAACTTTGAAAGGTATTTGAAGAATATATGGGTGCAGCCAAATATACAGATTCCGATCAATCCCATAATCCAAAGATGCAGGTCCTTATCCGTTAGCTCTAAGCCCGCAAAATCCATGACATCTAGTATAATGTCATGCATGGTGTTAATGATTTCTGCTAGTATTAATATGATTTCTTTCATATGATTCCCCATTTTTTTGCTTATTTATCTATTAATAATAACAGAATGTGTTGATTTTTCCATCGCCCTCAAGTATGAATTCATCTCATCCTTCAGAACGGTCCTTCTCTATACCTAGAGTTCAAAACTAGAAGAAAGAATAGGAAAAAGAAAAGCAATATATTTGATGATAAAAATAATCTATGAAATAATACCAATATTCTACAAAATATGACAGGGAGAATTACGATGACAAACATAAAAGAAAAAACTACTAGTAAAGATTTTTATTCTGCTATAAAGGAAAGACGTTCGTATTATTCCATCAATAATGAACCGATTGTTTCGGATGATAGAATTGAAGAGATTATGAATATGGCTGTTTTACATAATCCTTCCCCGATGAATAGTCAAAGCTCGCGAGTTGTTTTATTAACGGGGAAATATCATTATAAACTATGGAATTTGACGAAGGAAACGTTAAGGAAAATCGTCCCTGCTGAAAATTTTGAACCGACCGAGCAGAAAATAAATCAATTTAGAAACGGCTATGGAACGGTTTTGTTTTTTGAGGATCAAGAGGTAGTCAAAGGTCTTGAGGAAAAATTTGAATTATATAAGGACAGCTTCCCTGGATGGTCACTACAGACATCTGCTATGCTTCAAAATACAATATGGACAGCTTTAGAGGTGGAAGGCTTTGGTGCTTCCCTGCAGCATTACAACCCATTGATTGATGATGAAGTGAAAGAATTATGGGATATTCCAAGTCATTGGAAGCTCATTGCCCAAATGCCATTTGGTAAACCAACGGCACCTCCGAAAGAAAAACCAATTCAAGCGATTGAAGAACGTGTTTTAGTTTTAAAATGATAAAATGAAGGGGAAACACTATTTAGCGTTTCCCTTTTTTTCTCCAAAAATAGTTATGTAGTAGATGTGGATCGTTGCGGCATTATAACAAACCCCTTTGCTTGCCGTGTTTTTAGGATTTTTATCAGCTGGTCCTGAAGTGAAGCCTGACATGTTACCTCAATAATCACTTCACTTTTACGACTTGCAAGTGCCTTTATTTTCTTTTTATTAACCGCTAATTCGATGATCAATCCCAAGATAAAACCACTAAGAAAACCTAATAAACCCCAAATGATAGGTCCCCAGTGCCATATGAAACCATATATCCCTCCTAGGACGGCAAAAATCGTTCCACCCATCATTGCTCCATCTAGAACACTCCTCCCATCTACACGATGGATCGTGTCAATAATATGTACTTGGGAATCAAGGTTTTCTAGAGGTAATGCCACGATATTCTGCATGGGCACTCCCAGTTTTTCTATATCATGAATGACCATTTCGACAAAGGGTGAATGGTCCATGGAAGCGACTATTTTTGTTGAATGGTCTTCTATCATCATTGGTTGTGTCAAGTTTGTATCCCTCACTCTAAGAAATCGTATCTGCTCGATATCATATAGTGTATTATTTTCAGTGACCGATACATACCCCTGATAAATGGCAAAAGCGTACATAGAAGGCAAAAATAAGAACCACTGCCAATCTACAATGGAGGTTGCTTGCTCAAATTCCCCTAGGAATGAATAAAGAAAGGTACGAACAGCCTTAGCCTTATAGCAAACAAATATCCACCACGCCAAGATGAATGTCCCAACAACCGTACTGCCGCCATATAATTGCCCCAACCCGGGTGTAAAAATCGACCAGAGCGAACCCATTATAGGACTTTTTTTGTCAAGTGTGACAACATCAAAAAAGCTCACATCTGAAGGCGTTACAGGAGCATCCTCAATTTCAGCCAGAACATGGCTTTTTTTGATTTCAACCGCACAGCGGTAGCTGTCCCAGATGCAATAGATATACACGGCCACATAAAGCAGAGCCCAGTCCTGATTTAAGATCGCCTTCGCTTCTTCAAATCGGCCAAGAAAGGAAAAAGCAATCGCCATGTTTAAATGTGATAGATTGTTAACTACGAGCTCCCAGACAATGAGAATTAATCCATGTAGATACTTCCCGATGAACATATGTCCAAAGCCAGGGAAAGCAGCCGACCACCAGGCGGCAATCCAGGGAGGACGCGGATAGACCGAATTAATCCCAAAGACTGATATCCTTCCTTTTGAATAGCGCGGTTTAATCGTAGCTGACTGAAACTTCTGATGTGGCATAGAAAATGTGATCTCCTTTGGTTCAATGTCCTTTATTAATCTTTCCAACCAGTGTTGGTGTTATTCGGTTACTCTTCCATCTTTCACCTTATTGTATGACCGTTTCTTGCCTGATAGAGCTTTTCTAAAAGAAATGAGAGCAAGTAAAGAAAAAAATGATTTTTTAAACAAGAGGGTTAACTTAAAGAAAAGACAATATCCAAAATGAATATTGTCTTCTGGGCAGATGGAGCACTGTGCAATTTCTTGACCGAGCATGGATTCAAGGTCTGCTTAATTCAAATTCGGGCCAAATACCCGTTTATCAATCGAACCATTTTCTCCGGCTGCCCGCTTATGTAAGGTTTCTCTCCAGTTTATTGCTAATAGATCGCAAGAGGCCAGTTCTTCAGCCAGCTTTCGGTCTTCTTTTTTCACGTGCATGACTTTATTACATTTAGCAATTGTCCATTGTGGGTATGGCCGCTCCAGCAATTCCAGCTTCACTTGTTCCTGGACAAAGGCCTCCTGCAACACTCGAAAATACCAGCCTGTTCTGCCTGATTTCTGGATTTGTAAAGCAAAATCAAGCAAGCGAAAACGACGTGCAGGCTTCCAGCATGGCTGACGCGGCTGGGATACTTGAATAATTGCTTCACCAAATTGGAAGGTATCGCCGATACAAACCGTGTTTTCATCCATATGACGAACAGCCAGATTCTCTCCCATTGAGCCTATCCCGATGGCTTCTAATGCTGGTTCTTTTCGCCATTCATCATAATGGTGAATGGAATAGGCAAATAGGGCTTTTTCTTCCCCGCCGTGGTTTTTCGTGTCTGCTACCTCATCACCCTTTAACCCCGTTTTGGACAGCCAAATTTTTTCATGGATTCTGTCCTTAAACATTCCGCTTTCCCATTGTCTGTCCATAGGGTTCATTGCATGAGGCTGGCCCAACTTTTTCACTTTTCCGGCAAACAATCTTTCAATATAGGGTTTACTCATTTGCTATCTTCCTCTTCAAAAATGACTTTTAGAATGTTTGAAATAGATTTTTCCCAGCGTTTCTTTAGTCTTGTTTCACTCGGACAATGAGCAGCATGATAAAGGAAATAATGACAATGGAAATCACCCACAACCATGCCATACCCATTTGACCAGAATCAATCGCGATATAGATTGCTGTAGGAATCGTCTGGGTTTCCCCCGGAATGTTCCCTGCAAACATCAAGGTTGCGCCAAATTCGCCCAATGCCCGTGCAAAGCTTAAGATACTACCGGAAATAAGAGCCTTTGATGCTAAAGGCACAGAGATTAATAAGAAGATTCTCCATTCGTTCGCTCCATCCACTCTCGCTGCATCTTCTATGTCACGATCTACGCCTTGGAATCCTGATTTGGCGGATTGATACATCAGTGGAAAGGCTACAACGATGGACGCAATCACAGCTGCATACCAAGTGAAAATAATCGGCTGTTTAAAAAGCCATTCTATGGCCTGTCCAACCCAGCTATTTTTGCCAAATATGACGATCAGGAAAAATCCAACAACTGTTGGTGGTAGAACCATCGGGAGCATCAGCAGGGTTTCCAAAACCGCTTTCCCCTTAAACGTTCTTCTAGCGAATATTCGTCCAATCCATGTTCCTAGTAAAATAACGATAACACCTGATATCGTAGCGATTTTAATAGATAACCAAATGGGACTTAAAAATTCATGCATCGTTTCGTTATTTAGTAGTAAATCCATATTCCTCAAATACCTTTAAAGTCTCATTGGTTTGTACATACTCGTAGAATTCTTTTGCTGCTTCGTAATGGTCAGTATCCTTTATAATCGCCACTGGATAAATAATAGGTGTGTGTGTGGCAGGATCGGCCGACGCAATCATTTCTATCTTCTCTGAAACTAAGGCATCCGTTTTGTATACAATTCCTGCGTCAACATTTCCGGTTTCCACATAGGATAATACTTGACGGACATCCTTTGCCAAAACAACTTTTGACTCGATATCCTTCCATAGACCCGTCTTTTCAAGTGACTCTTTTGCGTATTTTCCCGCAGGTACTGTTTCGGGAGTTCCGATGGAGATTTTACCTACGTCAGATTTCTTAAGATCCTCGAATCCTTTAATCGATTGATCCTCTTTCGGGACCACTAAAACGAGTTCATTTCCAAGAAGGTCCAATCTGTCTTTTTTTGCAATATTACCTTCTTCAACCAATAAATCAAATTTATCCTCTGCAGCTGAGAAAAATAGATCAACCGGTGCTCCTTGTGAGATTTGCTGTTTTAAAGAACCCGAGGCTCCAAAATTGAATTTCAATGTTACTTCAGGATGTTCCTCTTGATAGGTCTGCCCGATTACATCCAGTGCATCCTTTAAACTAGCAGCTGCTGAAATAGTTAGATCAACCTTTTCCTTCCTTTCAGAAGCGGTTTGTGTTTCCTCTTTGACTGACCCTTGATTAGGGTTCTGGTTATTAGAACAAGCCACTGTAATCATAAGTAATAATAAGAGACTGCTAACAACCTTAAACCTTTTTTGCATGTTTCCACCTCGACCTTAGTTATAACTCATTATCTTATTATAACTAATTCTAAAACTGAATGTAGCATTCTTTACTATGTATTAGCTTGTTAAAGTTGACGGATGTTTACGATGTTATCTGCTTAATCCATAGATATTTGTTTCTTTTAATCGTTATATACCAAATGATAGCGAGAAATTTGAAGTCTCTTAATCCACCACACTTAAATCTTAGCGTTTCGTTATCTCGAATTCCAAACTCCAATTTATTACTTCGACACCAATCAATTTGCAGGTATAGTGTATGTAAGCCTGGTTTTACTGGATACTCAAAGGCTCCTTGTGGTCTAATCGAGCCAACCACTTCTTCATCCAATATCACTTGATAGTTTCTTAGTCTATCAGCCCAGCTGACTGCTCGTTTAATCTCAATCATGCTTATCTCCCTTCTATGCTGTTATTGTCCTTATCCTATGAAACTTCTAATGGACAAGAATAGTTTTGCTTCTCGCTATATTTTAACATAAATCACAGTGACAATAGTTGTTATCACTGCGTAATTGGACTACGACATCACTTGTAAGTAATCAAATTCCCCGTCGAATTTGCGTCCGGATTACCTGAGCTCGCTCGGGTAAACTACCGCTGAATGAAGTTAAAATGGAACCGATGAGAAGCTTTAATAAAATTAGTTTTGAAATCTTTGAATTTTTAATGACAATCCATAAAATCGATGGTTTGGCTTCTTATTCTTAGTTATTCTATATAAGAAAGGTGAAAGGATGCTACCGGATTTTATAGACAGAATATGTTAACTGGTGGCTGTCACAATTGTACAAAATTCTTGG
The DNA here is from genome assembly GCF_900104575.1 of Bacillus tuaregi. Classification (NCBI taxonomy): domain Bacteria; kingdom Bacillati; phylum Bacillota; class Bacilli; order Caryophanales; family Bacillaceae; genus Bacillus; species Bacillus tuaregi. Next base: position 2,215,522 of record NZ_LT629731.1, on the reverse strand, counting down.
AAGGAGAAGTGGCGATGAACTTAAAAGGAACTAAAACAGAAGCAAACTTGAAAGAAGCGTTTGCAGGTGAATCTCAGGCAAGAAGCAAGTACACTTATTTCGCATCCGTTGCAAAAAAGGAGGGCTATGAGCAAATAGCTGAACTTTTTACCAAAACAGCTGATAATGAAAAGGAACATGCAAAGCTTTGGTTTAATGCGCTTGGAGAGCTTGGTGATACCGCATCCAATTTACTTCATGCAGCGGAAGGTGAGAATTACGAGTGGACCGATATGTATGAAACCTTTGCAAAGGAAGCGGAAGAAGAAGGTTTTAAGGTACTTGCAGCACAGTTCAGAATGGTAGGACAAATTGAGAAAGCACATGAGGAAAGATTTCGTTCCCTTCTGAATAATGTAGAGATGAAAGCAGTATTTGAAAAGAGTGAAGAAACTATGTGGGAATGCAGAAACTGTGGACATCTTGTAATCGGAAAGAAAGCGCTTAAAGTTTGTCCGGTCTGCAAACATGCTCAAAGCTTTTTTGAAGTGAGAAATGAAAATTATTAATCTTAAGTGATTCCGAAACCTAAAATGCTCAGTATATTTACATATTTAAAATGAATGATTTCAGAAGTTTCTTTTATATTTAATATGAACTCGAATCTCGTTAAGCTTATTCTGTACAATTTAGACTAAACAAGAATTGAAAAGGCGCAATCATCTGTCGATGTTTTTGCGCCCTGGTCTCCCTTGTTACCTTTTTTATATAATAAAACTTAAAACAATCTTCCCATTTCCAATCCCTCTAGCCTGCTGTTCAAAGGCCTGAGATGCTTTCTGTAATGGCAAAATGGTACCAATCATCGGCCGTAGTGCACCCCTTGTTAGCATATCGATGACACCGTGAATGCTTTGTTCATATTCATCTTGCCTTGCGTTCCAAAGGGCGGTTCCTAAAATATCACATTCCTTTTGCATGGCAAGTCGTGGATTGATTTCGATGGAACCACGATTTCCAATTACGACGATTTTACCAAATGGTGCAATCAGCTTTAAGTCTGTTTCTAAATTAACGTTTGCTAAAAATTCAATAATGACATCAGGTCCTTTGCCATCCGTTAAGGCTAGCGTCTCATTAATCGTTGCTTCTGTCACATGATCAATGACCACATCTGCACCAGCTTGCTCAACCAATCTTTTACCCTCTGGCTTACTTGCAGTTCCTATCACTTTAGCTCCGTGGGATTTTGCCATTTGTACAGCCTGTAATCCAACCCCACCACTCGCTCCATGAATCAGCACGGTTTGACCAGGCTTTACAGAGGCACGTTGAAATAATGCCCGATAGGCAGTCAATGCCGGTATGCCTAATGCCGCCCCTTGTTCAAAAGAGACGTGCTCTGGTAAGGGATGAACGATTGTTTGATCACATACTACTTTTTGGGCAAATGTGCCAGAATGATATCTTCCTTTGAAGGACGCTATAAATACACGATCACCCACACGTACATTTGAGACTTCTTCTCCAATCGCTTCTACGATGCCTGCACCGTCTACCCCTGGGATATAAGGCAGCTGTGGGACTGTCGCATATGTACCTGTTAACGTATAGGCATCTGCCGGATTCACACCCGCTGCAAATAAACGAACACATACCTCTCCCTTGCCTGCTTCTACATCCTCAACATCTGTAAAGACTAATTTTTCAGGTCCACCAAACTCTGTTACTTGAATGGCTTTCATTTTATCCCCCCTAAAAATGGTTTCCTAAGTAGATTATACATAACCTTTTTTCTTTATTTGAAAGGACTTAGCTTTTACTACCTTTCGTTATTTCTAACACTTCTATGCCAGTCCAAATTTCAGTCAAAGTTCTTTGCCCCTTTGTCAGAAGAAACACGATCCCATCTATACATAAATAGATTATGTAAATAATAATTGGTACAAATAAGTACTTGTAGTCGATTTCATTTGCTAAATGATAAGCAATTAGGAAAATAAATAGACCTGCTATTCCGTTTCTTATAAACCACCATGTAAACAATCTAAATTTATTGGTATTTTCGACTATTAAACCGGTAAATTTGTAACCCCGTGTGAAGGTTAATTTGAAATGAGCCCCTAGTGACCTGAAGATAAACACTAAAGCACCCAGCAGCAGCATGCCATTCATGATTCCAGTTAAGATTGGATTCCATGTATCTTCGTAACTGGCAACGAAAGGCAAGAATAGTAAAGCGATTACGGCAACAACGAGAAATGGTAGGATTGAAAGAACGATACACATAGCTATTGAAATAAATAAATCAATTACATAACCAAGTATCCGTTTTCTTATCTTCACTTGTTCACCTCCAATGGCGTCAGGTACGATCCAAATTCTGTAAGTATAAAGGTAAGGGTAACGCTATACTTACTATGTCCTTTCTCCGCTTTATTCTACATGAAAACCTGAAAGCTGTCCTCAAGATGGCGCCCGATTGTTGAAGATTACTTTTTTTATCGCTATTCCTTACTCTGCTTAAAAAGCAGGAACTATTTTAATTAATTATCTCTTGAAAGTGACGTAGCGTCATTTGGTAAAATGCAATTGTAGGAGGTTTTATTGCATGATATCTATTAAGGAAGTAACCAAACAAACTGGTTTAACGGTAAGAACCTTAAGGCATTATGATCATATCGGTCTACTATTACCCGCAGGCAAAACAGACGGCGGTCACCGTTTATATGGGGAAAAGGAGCTGAAGAAGCTTCAGGAAATCCAGTTTTTAAAATCCTTAGGCTTTTCTTTAAAAGAAATAGCAGAGATGCTTGCAAACGAGAAGCATGATTGGTTTAGCGGACTTCAAAGTCAATTGAATTACATTATCAGGGAGAAAGAAAAACTGGAACAAATGGAAAAGATGGTAACCGGGTTAATGAATCAATTTACTCTTGAGGGAAAAGTGGATATGCAACAAATACAGCAGCTTATCCACTTTTCCCAACAAAACAAGTTCATGCGGGAGGAATTTTTACAGCAGCAATTCAAGGAGGATAAAAAGAAGCTTTTCGATCTCCTCCCCAATGTAAACAGCAGCGATCCTGACACATTGGAATGGGTTGCTTTACTGGCCCAAATTAAGAAGCACATGGCAAAAGGAATCGAATCCGTTGAAGTGCAGCGTATCATACGCAGATTACTAGAAAAGGATCAGGAGTTATTTGCTGGAAATGAAGAACTGTCCAATGCCTTTTGGGAAGTACGGAAGTCCCAGGAAAAATCTGAAATGACCGGATTGTATCCGATTGAACAAGAGGTACTTGAATTTGTCGAAGCAGCAACAGACTATTTTTTCAAAAAAGAGGCTGAACGTATGGGAGGCGAGAGCTAAAACATGGAATTATTAATTGAATACCAATGGGGTATTTTCATTGCGGCAGAAATCTTATCCGTATTGTCCCTCATTCTATTTGGATTTTTTCGTTATTTTTTAGTTAATAAAAGGGTGAGCGTCCTTTTTGTCTTCACTTTCCTTGCGTTTATCGTATTGGAAGCAGTCTTAGCGCTCATGATTTATCAGCATACAGGGGAATTCTCCACGTTTCAAATTGTCATCACCATCTTTGTCATCTATGCGTGTACGTTTGGGATATTTGATTTTCTTCGCCTTGATCGCTGGATGCGGAGAAAAATTGGGGAATGGCGCGGTGTAGAGCTTTTAAATGAAAAAGACTATCAGACGATGGCGAGAGAAAAAGATTCTAAGTGTAAAGCGAAGAAATATCGCGTTAGTGCAATGATTCACTTGGTTATTTTCCTTATAGCACAAGTCATCTTTTGGTCCATGGGAACAGAAAGCCTTCAGGAAATGCTCATGTATATCAAGGATTTTTCCTGGGTTGATGTTGGTAACGTAGAGCAATCGCCATATCCAAATGAAACGATATATTCTATTGGTAGGATCTGGTGTCTCGTTTTCATCGTGGACTTTATCTATTCGTGGTCATATACCATCTTTCCGTCTAAATAGTTAGCTAAAGATAATGGCTGACGTTAATGATCAAAGTTACCACTATAAAACAACGTTTCTATTCAAAATATGTATTACTAATTGCGAAGCAGACTTATATTCCTATATAATGAGAATAATATTCATAATATTCTCATTATTTAAAAAGAATATTTTCAGAGAGGGAGATTATAGATGCTATTGTACTTAGTAAAATATACTTTAAAAGGGAATGATAAGGGAGCACATTTAAAGGCTACTCATTTAGATTATCTTAAAGGTTTATATGATGAAGGAACTTTACTGACGGCAGGATTGTTTAAAGGTAAGGTTGGCGGATATCTTTTGTTTAGAACAGAGTCTTATGAAGAAACGCAGCGTTTAGTTGAGAATGACCCTTATATCGTTAATGGGGTGAGAGACTTTGAAATTGAATCTTGGGACGTCCCGCCGTTTCCTCTTAAAGCTATGGAGTAATGAAGCTAGGATAGATAAGAAGTAGGGATTTCCTACTTCTTTTATTCTCCGTTTTTCAACGTAAATACTAGGTTAGGATAAGGTTTCCTTTTCATATAGACTCAACTATTAAACAGCCAATTACATAATTAAGCATGATTCAATTAAACGCTCCTGATTGATTAATGAGCAAAAATTCTAAAGGTTCGCACCCGTTATAGAAATACTACTTATTTTTTTTACGTCGCACCAATGAAAATATCGCCCATCCAATGATCATCAAGACCCCTATAAATAGTAATTGTGCAGCTGCATCACTCAAACTGAACATTCATTCAACCCCCTAAAATGATTTCTAATGTAAGAGCTTATAAGTTTTTAAGAACATAAGAACACACCTTTTCATAGTTCCGTTATGTACAATTTCTTTTCAATGTATTATTGTCAGCTCAGTAGTAAGCCTAGAATAATGGGTAAAGTCAGCATAAAAATTGAACAACACAGTATACTAATTGTTGCTGCTCTAGATAGTTTTTCGCGTCCTTTTCCTTTATACCAACCTGAAAATTGGAGTTTATTCCTATACAATACAAAGAGTGCCACATAAATTCCTAGTGCTGCCACCCACTGATACCTCTCTGCCACTTCATTAATTGTATAAATATTCCCTATGACTAACCAAGCAAGGCTACCTAGTATCATAAATATTATAATAATACGTAATAGCTCTAAAATGACTCTCATGGTCTCCCCCTAACCAGCTCAGGATCATCCTATCATTAGCTGTTGTTAGAATATCGCGCCTTTATCTTAATAAGAATCCTTCAATCGCTACGTACAATGAAAATAGAAAAACGCCGATTAGAAACCATCCGATTACTTTTCGTTCATTTCGAAACTCTTCTATCCCTATAACCAACATGGTTAGACCTAAGAAAAGAATCATAAAATCCCCTAACTTATAACTTTTCGTAATTAGCCCATAAGATGCAAGTATAAGGGTTATGACTGATAACACATAACGAAGTATTTTCAACAAGCATGTCACTCCCTCTCTATTCGAACAAATTCGTCGCATTCTTTCACTCTAGTTAATTTTAGCATAGTTCTAATATTGGGCTGCCTACTAATCTCGTCTTAAAATGAAAATAAGCGCTTACCTACTACAGGATTGCGCTCGATGCCTTTAATGGAGCAAATGATGTCTATTCTACATTTAGGGTCTTTTTTATAGGCTCTGTTAAAGCACAGTGTTAATTATATAGCAGGATGATTTTCTTTCATGCAACTTTTACTTAAAATAAGCTCGATAGGCTGTGAGAAAAGCTTCTGGTGAAGCTTTCACGATATACGGATATACGCCTTGTACCGTGTGTAAATAGAGAATACCACCTTGCTTGGCAATTTCTCGATAAGAAAAATCCATCACATCCTTAATCGGAAACTCTCTATTCTGTGTAACTACCTTATCATTGTATAAGTAAATGATTCGGTCATACTCCACTTCAAGTTGTTCAATACTTGTTACTGTTCGTTCTGTTTTTATATAAGGGTGTTGTGCGATCAAACTCATTGACTCCTCCTTAAACAAAGGTTTCTTATTATGTTATCATAAACAGATTATTTAGTTGGCGATACACTAACAAGCATTAAAGCAAACATCGGATTAAAAATAATGGTTACAGCCACAGTAATTCCTCCTCATCTCACCTGATATTTTATCATAAATATCCAACTGTCTTTTGGGAACATCTGCAATATTCTGTGAGTTTACGCTTGAATTGATACGTTCCTTTCTGTCTAATCGCTTTAATGGTTCTTGCCGATATAATAAGAAAACCCGAGGTATGGCCCTCGGGTTCCCATTTGGTTCATTTACTTGATCTATCAGATATAATAACTTCAAAAGGAGTTCAGTTTCCCTTTCCTACACAGCTCGGCCGGCATCGTTTCCGGCACGGATAGCCAAAGCGATGTTATACGGCTCATTACAGTCGCCAATTGCGTAAGTCTCTTTTACTGAAATACCTTTAAGTAAGGACTTGTTTGGTAATAGGTCGGCAGCATTGATGATTGAATCTGCAGCGATGATGGTCTCAAACCCGGCATCCGTTGCAATCGTAATCTCGCCTTTACCGATTTTCTTAATGGTGGATCCTGGATAGGCTTTTACACCCAATGAATAGAGCGCTGTCGTCATAAAGCGTTTGGCGTGCTGGGACTGTTGCTTGTCCAGGTCCTCATTCGAGTTCGGCGTTACAATTGTGACCTTCTTCTTGTGCACGGTCAACCACAGAGCTGCGTCGAAGGCCTGGGCGTTTGATCCGTATACGACGACGTTTTCTCCGGTCTCTTTACCCATGAATTTTTCATAGTTGAGAATCGGCACACCGCTGCCGCTTGCCTCCACCTTGCCTGGCAAAGCACCGACTGCCAGGATAACAGCATCGGGAGCTTCACTGGCAATAAGCGAAACGTCGACTTCTTTTTTCAAAACGACGGTCACCCCATTAAGCTCCTGCTGCTTGGTTAGGTAAGCTGTTAGGTCGTCCAGGTTTTCGTGAGGTCCTTTTACCAAACTAGCAACGGTGAGCTGACCACCAAGCGCACTACTTTTTTCATAGAGTGTAACCTTGTGACCACGAGCACCTGCGATGCGAGCGGCCTCCATACCAGCTGGACCGCCACCAATGACCATAACCTTCTTCGGTTTTGGAGCTAGTTCAAGCTCATACGTTTTCGGACCTTTGTCGGTCATGACGCGTTGCGTTAGGGCGTTAACGCGGCAATAACCCAACTCACGGTTCATCTCGTTTGAGCCAATGTGGCAGTGCAGACAACGCGTACAAGGGGCAATTTCTTCGATGCGTCCCTCTTTTAATTTGTTGACGTATTCGGTGTCAACGGTAAGCGGACGGTTCATCAAATAGAAATCGACCTTGCCATCTGCGAGCGCCTTCTCAAATAAATCCGGAGCATGGGCCGGATCCATGTACGTCACCGTGCCACAAGGAATCTTAAGCGCTTCTTTGTAGCGCCCGACAATATTAATGAGCATACCAGCACCGCTGTGATTTCCAATCAACTGGCCCTGCCAATGCCTGGAGAAATCCCATTGGGTACCATAGCCGGTTGCCCCTTCAATCCCGTTCAAGATAAAGTAAAGGTCGCTGCCGAATTGACAAGGGTGGTTGCCAAGTGGTCCTAAGCGCAGATGCATTGAATCACAGCCAGCCGCCTCGAACAGCTTGGCAAGACCGATACCTTCTTCGATGGTTGTGACTTTATTGTACGGATCGGTCACTGCGTTATCTAACGTCATCAGAGTGGCGTTGTTGGTGAGATTGTCGTTTTCCTCGATACAGTCGATTAACAGCTGAACAATAAAGCTTTTTCCGCAGGCTTTTTTGATTTGATCAATACATTCGGTCACGAAGCGTGCACGGTTTTCCAAATTGCCGGCACCGTATTCATCCGTACGGACATTATGGAAACGTGACAGGAACTGCTCACCGAGGTTAAAGCCGGCAGCATTGATTTCCAAAGCAACAAAGCCCATTTGCTTCAGCGTCTGGGCGATGGCCACACCACGGGCTTGGGCACCGGCAATATCTTCGACCGTCATTTCACCAACTGGCTTCATTGGGAACTGCGCCCACTGATAGCCAAGCTTTGCCCCGTATTTTCCACATTCCTTAACCAGCTTCTTACCGAATTCAATGGTTGCATTTGCTGTAGGACTGCCATCCATCGACGGTTCAAACTCAGGAAGACCTTCGACCCAGATCAGCTCAACTCCGCCCTTGGCGAAGCTAACATAGTACTGGAGCAGCTCATCAGTAAGCCCAGCAAGGTAGGTGGCAGACCCAGCGGCAGACTTAATCATGCGGTGATTTAGGTTGAGCGAACCAATCTTCAGTGGCGAAAATAGCGTCTTGAAGTCGGTTGTGTTTTGACGGTAATCATAATCCTGCGGATTGAGATAGGCTGCCGCGATCAGTTCACCTGCCACTGCTTTGCTTCCTGCTGTGCTACCAGAGCTACTGCTAGTCTTTGAAGATTTATCAGCGGCTTCTTCTGTCGAACATCCAACCAATCCTCCCAATGCGACAACACCAGCAGCCCCAGCAGCCCCTTTCAAAAATGTACGTCGATTTATTACCTTAGTCTCTTCACTCATGTAAGCAACTCCTCTTGAAGTATTAATGTGCTTTGTGTACCAGAGTATTCTCAAATATTTTACTATAATAACAGAAGTTACATTTTGCCAATTTAGTAGACAATTGGATATGTATAACCATTTAAATCACTTTGTTAAAAAAATGTTAAAAAGGAAGCAGAATTTTCCCGCTTCCTTACTTGTAATAGAATCCTATGAACGAGCAATAGTTCCGGAAATACTATTTTCCACTTAACCGTTCCGGCAGGCTTTGGATCGATTGTACGACGGAATCCAGTTTTGCTTCAATTCGATAAAGCATGAATAGGGTCACAGCAATCGGAAAGCCGACCTCACTTATTATAGGAATCATTGATTCCACGAAAGACACCTCGTTTCTTTGCTAGTATAAGAATAGACTGCCTCCGGAAGGAAAGCAGCCCATCAGTTTTTCAGTCATGACAAATTAGAAAGAATCTTACACGATTTCGTAGTCTGTAACATTATGCTCCACAAGACGTGCTTCCTTTACACTGACGAAGCTTTGGTTATCACCACCGAAAATATTGGCGGCAATCACCAAATCCATCACCTGCTTCACCGTCGTTTTATTGACCGGTTCCTTTGGATAATCAATGGTCAGCTTTGCCGTTTTTCCCTGACCCGTTGTAAAATGTAGCTCAAGCTTCTTTGCCATAATCGTCATCCTCTCCTAGTAAAATCATTTCATTTTTAACCCATTACTTCGTAGATAGCACTCTTTTCTACAAACGAAAGCGGATGGATGGAAAGAGAAGCCAATCCATGTCCAACCTGGTATAGCTGATCAGCCGTAGCTTCTTCTACAACCCCGTTATACGTCTTTCTCTTTAAAATCGGTTTACCATTGTCACCAATCCCGGTTTCGTAAATCAATTGCAGTTTGAATGATTTTGCTAATGTCTGTGCCATTTTTATCATCCTCTCCTTTCATCCTTGTTATATAGAGAAAGGGGCAAAAAGTGTCCTATGAATTTTTTATTTACGTTCATATACTGTATATATTCTAAATATACTTTGAGTTATTCACATACACTCTGGTCTCAAAGTAAAAAAACATCTGTTCGCTTAATGGATTTTAAGCAAATAGATGTTTTTATTAAATAACGTTATATTACCTGTACTTTTGGTTCTATTTGATTATTTCATCGATAATCCCGTATTCTTTAGCTTCTTCAGCACTCATAAAATAATCCCGTTCCGTATCATTTGCTACTTTTTCGACGGGTTGACCTGTACGTTCTGAAATAATCTCATTGATATGCTCTCGTAGTTTAAGAATTCGTTTTGCAGAGATCTCTATTTCAGTTGCTTGACCACGAACTCCACCTAGAGGTTGATGAATCATAATTTCACTATTAGGGAGGGCAAGCCGTTTCCCTTTTGCTCCAGCAAGTAATAGCATGGCACCAAAGGATGCCGCCAACCCAGTGCAAATCGTCTTTACATCCGGTTTTATATATTGCATCGTATCAAAAATCGCAAATCCTGCAGAGGTTGAACCTCCTGGACTATTAATGTAAATTGAAATGTCTTTATCAGGGTTATCTGCTTCTAAAAATAGCAGCTGTGCCACAACACGGCTGGCAACATCATCATTTATTTCTTCTCCAATCATAATGATGCGATCTTTTAACAGTCTTGAGTAGATGTCATAGGAGCGTTCCCCGTGACTCGATTGCTCAATAACATACGGAATCATATTCATTTTAGTTTGCCTCCCTTATCTTTATGACTAACTTATGAAAAATCGTCTTATTATGCAGCCGTGTAGACAGTGCTTGAATGAAAGTTCAAGTGATGTGATTTGTACCTGAAGTAAAGTGTGCTTGTGTCCTTTCTTAATGATTTTAAATAAGGAATAGAACGTATAAGGACAGTCGGGTCTTGTGCTTGGATAGAGTTGTGAAGTAATCGTTCGATTTCAACCTGTTCTTCCATATCCCAATACTGCTCTAAAAGGGGATTTGTTTCCTTTTGTTCCTGCTTCTCCATTCGTTGTTTAGCACGATAGATGGTAGCCTTTACAGCCATTTCCGTTGTATTCAATAGCTCGGCAATCTCAGATAATTGAAACTGAAATCCTTCTTTTAAAAGAAACATAATAGCCTGCTTCGGTGTTAATTTATTCATAAGCTTTTGAACAGCCTCAAATCGGTTTTCAATTTGTTTTGATTCATCAAAAGCATGTTCAGGAATAGCCTCAAGTGACTCCTTTCTTCGTTTTCGTACCGTGTCTATCCATTCATTTCGAGCAATTTTATTAAGTAATGCCATGGATATTTCAGGTTGGTGCTTATATCGAAGCCAAGCCTTCATCAAAGATTCTTGTACAAGATCCTCTCCATCCCAACTATTTTGGGATAAAAATCGGCAGTTTCGGAGAAGTTTAGGATAAATTTCATGAAGCTCTTCTTCAGAAAATTTATGTTTATTTTTCAGGACATCTTCTAGAACCTTACATTCTTTTTCATGCATAAACATCACTCCCTCAGCACGTTCTACCTTATAAACGATCAACAAGTCTAAAAAGATACGGGGTAAAGGGAAACCTTTTTCTAGTTTATTTATTCGCATCTATGCTGAATTGTTCTAATCCATTTTTCCGCTTCCCGTTCAATGTATGATATATCTATAAATAAGAATATAGATGATTATTCTTTCATCAAAAAGTTTTCTACCACATGGGTAAACTCCACTGGCTTTTCTTTTTGTGGCCAATGCTTGCACCCTTCCATCAAATAAAGCTCAGAATTTTTTATCAGCTTATAGGCCTCTTTTGCATGTTGAACAGGGACACTACTATCCTTTGACCCATGTACAATTAAGGTTGGGACGTTAATTTCAGTTAATCTGTCTGATATATTCGTGCGAAGTCCGCTACTTGTAATTTCACTTCTCTGAAATGAGGCAAAGGCTTTGCCTGCATTCGGTGCTTTTAAAAGAGTGTAAATTTCATCAACGAGCTTTTCTGTGAGATTGTCAGGGTTACCAAACAAGCTATTCAGGAGCGTCCATTTGACAAATTTTCTACTTTTGCTCGACATTTTATAGGAAAGTTCATTAAATGGGGATTTTATATACCAATAGGAAAGGAGATGGAATGGAAGTTTGCTAAAGAGACCCCATGCCCCTACTACGATTAGCTTCTCTACCCGACTTGAATGCTTAAGTGTGAACCCAAGAGAGATACCCCCACCAAGGGACAATCCAATTAGACTTACTTTCTTAAGATTTAATGCATCGATTAGCTTTTCTAAAAAATCAATATAAAAGGAAAGTGAATATTCTACATCAGGCTTGTCACTTGCTCCATAACCAGGTAAATCAGGAGCAAACATACGATGTTGTTTAGACAAAGGCTCCATTACTTCACACCATGAAATATCAGCTGAATCGACCCCTGCTCCATGTAAGAGGATGACTGGTGAACCCGTTTCTCCAGCTGTGTAGCAATTGACATTGATACCATTTAATTGAAGTGTTATTGTATTTAATTCTGACGAGTTACCTAGCATGATAATTCTCCTCTTTATAAGTTATGAAATTTTTTGTTCTATATAGTTCATAATATACAAAAATTAAGCTTCTTACAATAGGTTATGAACTTATTTCGTTGTATTGTTTCATAAATTTCATTAAACTTATCATGAGGTGAATAATGTGGATGGATTTGAAAAACGTAGAGAACAAAAGAAAAAAGATATAGTTGAAGCTGCTTTGGCCTTATTCATGAAATTTGGAATACAAAAGGTGTCCATATCAGAAATAGCAAAAAAGGCAAATGTATCTCAAGTCACCATCTATAATTACTTTGAAAGTAAAGATAATTTAGTCCGCTTTGTCTTTAAGTTTTATGTTGACCAAGAATGGAAGGAACAAAAAAAGCTCTTGCAAAGTGAACTTCCATTTAATGAAAAAATTAAAAAGATTATTTTTGAAAAAGGTGTAGCGGTAACACAGATAAATGAAGGGTTTTTTCAAGACTTTATGAAGGATTACGCAAGTGGACAAAGCTATGTAGAAGAAGTATATAGGAAAGAGGCTCTCCCACTTTTCCTTACACTTTTTGAAGAAGGAAAGCAGCAAGGTTATATTGATTCAGCCATATCAAACGAGTCCCTTTTGTACTATCTACAAATGTTTCAAGAATACTTGAGACGTGAGGACCTGGCTAAAATCATACTACCAATGACAGAGGATCTTACACGGTTATTCTTCTATGGAATTGCCGGAAAACGTGAGGGATAGAGGCCATCTCTATCCCTTTTAACGGATTTATCAATTCTAAGCTTAATATATTTCAAAAACTCCCCCTCCTTTCTTAAATCTCATTCTTTTGCCTTTGCCTTTATTCTTCCGTAAACTGAAGGTTTTTTTATGTCACTTATGTAAAGATTATGTAAATGATTAGGATTACCTTGAAAGTAGTAAGAGTACATTATATACTTCTGATATCGAAATTCGATATTGATATTCGATATCAGTAAAGGAGATGATGATTTGGAAGATAAAGTATTGCGTAAATTATTTCTTGGCTTTATTCATATACACATTTTACACCATGCTAAGGAACACCCTATTTTTGGTGCATGGATGCTCGAAGAACTCAAAGAACATGGTTATGATATCAGCTCGGGTACCCTCTACCCTATCCTCCATCATATGGAAGAGGATGGACTTTTAGTAAGAGAAAATCGAAATGTAGACGGGAAAATTAGAAAATACTATACCACGACAGAAAAAGGCAATCTGGTGCTTGATGAAGCAAGGAAAAAAGCCTATGAGCTTTTTAAAGAAATCAAAGACTAGAAGAGAAGGTGAAAATAAGTGAAACAGCAGCATAAGAAAAGTGATGTTAAGTCCCTTTTGGAAATCCTCCTTGTTTCAGCTCGGCTCGGGTTCACCTCATTTGGCGGACCCATTGCCCATCTAGGCTATTTCCATAACGAGTACATCGAAAGAAGAAAATGGATGGATGAAAAAAGTTACGCTGATTTAGTGGCGCTATGCCAGTTCTTACCTGGGCCGGCAAGTAGTCAAGTAGGAATTGGAATCGGAGTGATGCGAGCAGGAGTACTAGGTGGAATTGTCTCATTTCTTGGATTTACCTTACCCTCCGTGATGGCTTTGATTCTATTTGCCTTAATCTTGGAAGGACTTCATATTGGTGATGCGGGTTGGATTCACGGATTAAAAATGGTAGCCGTCGCTGTTGTTGCACATGCCATTTTAGGGATGGCGCAAAAACTAACCCCTGATCTAAAGCGAAAAGCACTCGCTTTGTTTGCATTAGTCGTATCGCTTTTATGGCAAACAGCCTATACTCAGATTGGTGTCATCATCATTTCGGCCATTATTGGCTATATGATTTATAAGAAACATACTGAAAAGGATGACTCAAAAATACATTTTCCTATATCTCGTCGTTTTGCATTAATATGCTTATCCTTGTTTTTTGGCTTACTTTTCCTTTTACCACTATTAAGAGAATTAACCTCTGTAAGCTGGATTGCTATGTTTGATAGCTTCTATCGTTCAGGTTCTTTAGTATTTGGTGGTGGTCATGTCGTTTTACCTTTGCTTGAACGTGAATTTGTACCGACTGGATGGTTAAGCGAAGAAGCGTTTTTAGCTGGATATGGAGCGGCACAAGCTGTACCGGGTCCTTTATTTACATTTGCCGCGTATCTAGGTGCCGTGATGGATGGTTGGCAAGGTGGCTTACTCGCAACTATTGCAATTTTCTTGCCTGCATTCCTCCTTATCTTAGGTACCTTACCTTTTTGGGATTCTTTACGTCGTAACCCAAAAATAAAAGGTGCATTAATGGGAGTAAATGCAGCCGTTGTTGGGATTTTAATTTCGGCATTTTATCAACCTATTTGGACTAGTACGATATTCACTCCGATTGATTTTGCGTTTGCCGCAATTTTATTTAGTCTGTTAGTCTATTGGAAGCTACCTCCTTGGATTATAGTGGTAACTGGAGCTATTGGTGGCTCACTTATGACCTCCATTTAAATGATTAGCTCTGTTAAAGCACAGTGTTGATTTTTTAGCAGGTTGATTTTCGTTTCAGGCACGAAGACTCCTGCAGGAGAAGCGAGACAGGCGAGACCCCACAGACACGAAGTGTCGAGGAGGCTCGGCGGTCGCCTGCGGAAAGCGAAGTGCCTGGAACGAAAATCAACAAGTTTAACAGAGCCAAACGATTAATAGACTAATACAATTTATTAGTCTTTTCTTATGGCCTTAATGAGGCCTATTGATACAGAAAACGATGTGAGTTTTTATAATTTACAATCACTTCATTAAATCTCATGTAAAAATGGACTTGGTCGGATGATATTTGATCACGTAGATCAGGATCATATACTCCAAAATGAGTAATCGGGTAGGTTTTATAACTGCAATTTGTATTTCTATCATCAAACAAAATCTGTTCAAAATCTCTAATATGCTAATTAATGTGGTTATCATAAAATTTCACAATGCTTTTCATAAGGTCTTCGTCAAGATCAAATAATATTTTCTTATCTAGGTTATCACTCAGATATGATTCCTTTATTTCACTAGTAAATTCTTTATCTAGAGAGTTAATATATTCATCGAATTTTCTATTAAACTCAGCCTTATATTCACGTGACCTATCAGAGTAATAAATATAATCATGTCCTCTATCTTCATATTTCATAAAACAAAATCGTGGATTACTCTTATAATGGTCATAAAAAACATCAAAGCCATTTTCTTGTGAAATCATCTCATCATCTGTACTGTGTATGATCATGACTCCTGCCTCTGAATTTTCAAATCCCTTTATACAGTTATATGTGGCATACTTACCAAGCTTCATTCTTTCATAGAATGAAATGTACGGCAAAAGAAAATGAATTCCATCACCAGCTATTTTTTTACCTTCTTCCTCTATAATATCCATAGACTTATTAAAACCGGCAACCATAACAACCGCTTTCACATCAGGGTGAAGATTTAATCCACTGCCAACAGCATATCCACCCCAGCTATGTCCAAACAGCATGATAGGTAAACCCTCAAAGTCAGATGCTTGTTTCACGTATTGAAGAGCAAAATCTAAATCGATTAAACCTTGCGGAATGCCTTTTACAGAACGACCCTCGCTTTCATCATTTCCTGTTGCATCATAAGCAAACACCATATATCCATTTGAAGCGAAGTAGTCTGCTACATCCATATAGGAGTTATGCCCTCCGCCGCCAAGGCCATGCGAGATAACCACAACACCCTTACTATTCTCAAGATTTCTGAAATATTTATAACCAACAAGGACCTGCCCTTGATTTGACGTAAATGTATGTCTCTGATAATTTAAACCATAAAATTCATCAATGCTTCGAGCCATTGGTGCATATGTTTCATAGCGATCACCAAAATTATCTTCATATATCATCGCTGAAAGAACGAAGGGCATTATCAACAATAGGAAAACGATGACGGTAATAAAAGTAATAATGAATTTTCGCTTCCTAATATGCATTTATTCTGCCCCCCTAATTTTATCTTAAATGCAAATTTCGATTAACTGCGTGATACAAGAATCCTCGACTTTTTAAAACATAAATATTCACTTTAAGTGAATATATTCACAAACTTTATAAAGCACAATTCATGATGCTGAATTGCGCCGGATTCCTTTTCAATATTTCTTTTTATATACAAAACCTCTAGTATCCAAAGATATGGATTGCTAATATAAACCCAAATAATTGGTAATGGTCATTCAATCTTATTCTTTATACCTATATTATACCATTATTTCCTAGATTATTTATAGACTACTCTTTCTAGAATTACATAATATACTATTATATATATAATTTGAAAATGTGGGGGTATCAGTATGAATGACAAAAAGGATGTTTTAGATCATGGTCCTTTTTTTCATGGGACGAAAGCAGAACTGAAAAATGGGGATTTATTAGAGCCACAATACTTATCAAATTATCAAGATAAAAAATCTAACTATATCTATTTTACTGCAACATTGAATGCGGCTAAATGGGGTGCTGAATTAGCAAGGTCTAATTCGAAAGAAAGAATTTATATTGTAGAACCACTAGGTGATTTTGAAAATGATCCAAACGTAACGGACAAAAAATTCCCTGGTAACCCAACACGTTCTTATCGATCAAAATCCCCGCTGAAAATAGTAGCCGAATTAGGTTCATGGGAAAGACATTCCGACGAAGAAATCAATAATATGCTTACAGCTTTAAAAAAGTTAAGTGAAGAAGGAAAAAATGTAATATATGATTAATGTCAACAATGGTAAAAGATTAACCATTTCAATGTTTAGAAACTAATGGTCAATAAAATGGAAAACAAGCGCCAAATCAAAAATGGCGCTTGTTTCATGATACAAATTTATCGATATACAATTTGAGAAGGATGCTTCTTATTTGTTATTATTTTTTTTCAGGCTGCGGCGGATATTGATTTTCAAAGCGGACCAGTATATTCCTTAGTGGCTCATCCAGATAGGTCAGAGCTTGATTGCGAATATCTGCTGGTATGCCATATAGGCTTCCGCAATTCCTCCAGTTATGGCAGCCAGAGTATCACTGTCACCTCCAATTGAGATGGCATTTCGGATAGCATCCTCAAAGCTCTTGGATTCTAGAAAAGCTAAATATCACCAATAATTGCTCCTAGGTTCACTTCAGACTTTCAATCTCAACATTGTCAGGCAACTTGTAGGGGTTTTCTGTATTAATCCTGTCATAAAACATGATTCCATTTAAATGATCGATTTCATGTTGGATAACGATGGATCCATAGCCTTTGAATTTGTAAATTACTTCTTTCCCAGTGATATCAAATGCTTTTACCTTAATTCTCTCGTATCTCGGAACAAAGCCATTTACTTCCCTCTCCACCGAAAGACAGCCTTCTCCTTGAGGCAAATAGATCATATTAAGAGAGTGGCTAATAATCTTGGGATTAATCATCATCACTTCATTCTTTTTCTCTCGTTCCTCAAATAGTGCTGCAAACATGCGTTTATCCAGTCCAATTTGATTTGCCGATAATCCTGATCCGGGGCGGAGCTTATATTTTTTTGATATATTGGGGTCTTGGCTGTTTTTCAAATATTGAAGCATACATAGCAATGCATCTTTATCTTCATGAGAAACAGGAATTTTTACCTCTTCGGTCTTCTTTCTTAGTATGGCGGACCCTTCCTGTACAATATCCTTCATCGTAATAATGTATTCTGGATTGAACTTATTCATAAATAAACACCTCATCGACTTTCCTATTTAACACTTTTGCAATCTTAAAAGCTAATTCAAGTGTAGGGTCATACTTATCATTTTCTACACCATTAATGGTTTGCCTAACCACTCCACATTCCTTTGCTAGAGCTTCCTGCGTAATCCCCAATTTCTTCCGTAGTACCTTAATAATATTTTTCAAATTAATCACCTTATTTGTCCAATACTTTAGACATATATCATATAATACTACCCAAAGAATGTCTAATGTTTTAGACATTTATATCTTGTCTTATAATGAACTGAAGCGCTTGGTTTTTGCTGAAGGATATCTCCCAATTACTAAATACTAGGAGTTTTTTTTGTAATCTAACTTCATTCAGTAGAAGTCCTCCACTTCTATAAGTGGGGGATGAAGGCAAATGGTCCTTCGATTCAGTTGGGTACAAACCCCGGCTGAATGAAGTTAAGCCTCCGGCGAGTCTTGCGATTTTTTAAGGTAGTTTACCCGAGCGAGCTCGATAAAAAATCCGGACGCAAATTCGACGAGCGAATTTGATCGTACGTTAAACTTATAAATTCACAAAAAAAAGAGTGCTAACCCTTCATGGATTAACACTCGTTTTTTGTGAAAAATCAACTTTTGTAGATAGGGGTCCCACCAACAAAAAGTACAAAACATACGCTAAGCAAATTTCAACATGAAAAAAGCCGATTTTTCCTAGGCTAAGGAATCACCGGCTTTATTTTATCTGATTTACGACAGAAGACTCCCACCTCAAGGAACGCAGTGAGTAGGTGGGAGATGAATGTCGTTAGGCGTCAGCCTAAGCTTGCTTTTTGAGATATTCCTCAATTAGTTTTTCAAGAATCTTACTTGCATCAGTACCTTCTTTAACAGCTTGCATTTTAAGTTGTTGAATAATATTTTCGTCTAAAGAGGTAGTGAACTTTTTTCTAGCCATTGGTATCATTCTCCTTGTTATATTACGTATCCACGTATATAATAACAGATAAGGAGGTGATAATCAATGTTAGTAAATAAAGCATATAAATTCAGAATCTACCCAAGCAAGATACAGACTGAACTCATTAATAAGACGATTGGTTCGGCAAGATTTGTATTCAACTTCTTTTTAGGTAAACAAAAAGAAAAAGATGCTTACTGGTATATTGTTGAAGAAATGGTTCAAAACGGTCAACTTCTAAATAATACTTGGAAAGGTGGGTGCTTGAATAAGTACCAAACGGTAAAGGAACTTCCTGACTTAAAGAAGCAATATGCCTTTCTAAAAGAAGTAGATAGTATCGCTTTGCAGAAATCGGTTGAGAATCTAGCAGATTCTTTCGATAGATATTATAAAAAGCAAAATAAGTACCCACGATTCAAGTCGAGGAAAAATCCTATTCAGTCTTACACTACCAAGTATACAAATGGAAATATCGCTGTCATAGATAACTATATCAAACTACCTAAACTTGGATTGGTTCGCTTTGCAAAAAGTCGTGAAGTCGAAGGAAAAATTTTTAATGCAACGATTAGACGGAGCCCATCGGGTAAATATTTTGTTTCTATTGGAACAGAAGTTGAAATTGTAGAATTTCCAAGTACCAATTCTGCAGTTGGAATCGATGTAGGTTTGAAAGATTTTGCTATTCTTTCAGATGGAACCATCTATGAAAATCCAAAGTTCTTCCGTTCGTTAGAAGAAAAGTTAGCCAAAGCGCAAAGAATTATGAGTAGACGAACCATAGGTGGTGCGAACTGGTATAAAGCAAAAATAAAGGTTGCGCGTATTCACGAAAAGATAACGAATGCCAGAACCGATTACTTACAAAAAATCTCCGCCGAAATTGTCAAAAACCACGACATCATCGGGATGGAAGATTTGTCAGTGGCTAACATGTTAAAGAATCATAATCTTGCAAAAGCCATTAGCGAAGTATCATGGTCAGAATTTAAAATCATGATTGAATACAAAGCGAAATGGTACGGAAAGCAAATTGTCACGGTTGCAAAAAACTTTCCGTCCAGTCAACTTTGTTCTTGTTGTGGCTACCAAAACAAAGACGTTAAAAATCTGGCTTTGCGTGAATGGACATGTATTTGTGGCACCCATCACCAAAGGGATATTAACGCAAGTTTAAATCTTAAAAATGAAGCGATAAGGCTTCTAACCGTCGGTGCGACGGGGCTCGCCTAACCAATAACTAGCTGATAGGCTGGTGTTCTTAGGAATCCCCCACTTCAAATTTTCGTAAGAAAATTAAGTGGTGGGTAGTTCAATGTACAAGAGGTCGGAGTGAATCTAAGCTTGCTACTTTCTTCACGTCAAAAGTGTATTCCCCTAGAAAATTAATGTGTTCCCATCCTAATGGGGAAATATGTTTTAGTAAGTCCTCCCGTAAAGCTCCTTTTTCTTTCATTAATTTTGTTGCTTCGGTAAGATATACTGTATTCCATACACTAATGGCGTTAATTATAATGTTTAATGCGCTTGCGCGTTGGAGCTGCTCCTGCAATCCTCTTTCTCGTAACTCGCCTCGTTTTCCAAAGAATAATGCTCTTGCCAAGCCGTTCATGGCTTCTCCTTTATTTAATCCTCTTTGTATTTTTCTTCTTAATGATTCATCCGATATGTAATTCAAAATAAAGATCGTTTTTTCTATTCGCCCCATCTCACTTAAGGCCGTAGCCAAGCTGTTTTGTCTTGAATAGGAACCTAGTTTTCCCATAATAAGGGATGCTGAAACTGTTCCTTCCCTTATAGAATGAGCTAATCGCAAAACATCCTCATAATTATCTTTAATGGCCTTTGTATTTATTTGTCCACGTAAAATGGCTTCTAGTTTTGGATACTCACTTGCCTTATTTATTGTAAATAATTTTGAGTCCGATAAATCTCTTATTCTTGGCGCAAATTTAAATCCTAATAAATGAGTCAGTCCGAATATTTGGTCTGTGTAACCAGCCGTGTCTGTATAATGCTCTTCTATATTTAGATCCGTCTCATGGTGCAACAATCCATCCAAAACATGAATCGCATCCCTTGAATTTGTATGAATAATCTTTGTGTAATAAAAAGAAAATTGATCACTAGTAAAACGGTAGATGGTGGCTCCTTTTCCGGTCCCGTAATGCGGGTTTGCATCTGCATGCAACGATGAAACACCAACTTGTACTCGCATTCCATCAGATGAAGATGTTGTACCATCTCCCCAATAAGAGGCTAGAGCAAGCTTGTGCTGAAAATTTACTAAAGTGGCCTGTGCTCGACTTATAGCATCATCATACAAGCGCCATTGTGCAGCATTAGCCATCTGGTGATAAGTAATCCCAGGTGTGGCATCTGCCATTTTAGTCAATCCGATATTGGTTCCCATTGCCATGAGTGCTTCATCCAGCACCCCTTCAAATTATTATAAAGACATCAATAAATGCATCCGATAAAGATGCGGATGAAAAGATTCGTATTATAGAAGAGACAATTAATGAATTCTTAAATTCCGAAGAAACCCAAAGTAAGATTGATGGAGAACCATATGAAATTATCATTAGAGGTAAAGACAAAAAAAGAATCAATTAGGATGCTTATAACTTTGTGAGTGATAAAAAAGCCGATATTCCTTAGCGTAGGAAATCTCGGCTTTTCTTATATCGAAATTTGCTTAGCGTATGTTTTCCGCGTTTTGTTGGTAGGACCCCAAATAGACCTTGTCAGTCTTCATAATTGAATGGTCATGTTTACCTTTGGAACAATAGTTGTCCCCACATACCTCTTGTCTTGAATCGTCAGGATCCTCGCAATAGGAAGTAAGCTAGAACTTTCTCCCTCCGCCTCCGATACCACCACCGCCAGAACCGCCTGTAAAGGAGCTTCCGCCACTATTGTTATTTCTTTGGATTTTTTGCTGTGTCACAATCGTATTATAATGACGGTCACTTTTTCTTGTCAAAATAAAGGAATCATTCTCTAAATAGGTTCTTGCGTTAACAGTCGAACGACCCCGATTGCCCATTGCCATCATAGTAACTGCGATTCCACCGATTGCAAACGAAATAAGCAAGTAGATTCCTAGCTCTTTTACCGTACTAGATTCATTTGTTGTAACCTCATTATCTGTATAGGAATAACCTGACTCTCCTGAAGGGGAAACATCATCCTCGCCTGGATACCCTGCTTCCATCATTTTTCCAACTTCATTGAGGAATATATGAACACTTTCACTATAGTTTTCTTCCCCTAAAGAGGGATAAACAAGATCAAGTAGTTCTTCAATTCTATCTGCAGGAATATAATCCGTTCCGCGATCTCTTGTAAAAATATAAACCTCTCGTTCAGCCATATTTAATAAATAAAGTACACCATCTAATGTTCCTTGATAGCCAAATCCATGTTCCTGATAAAAGTCCAATGCATATTGGCTTGAGGTTTTCCCTTGATTATCACTGATTGTTACGACAATAATATCCAAATCGGTTTGTTCGCTTAAAGCCAGCGCCTGATTATTCAATTCTTCCCGTTGTTCCTCTGTGAATAAATCGGCTTCATCAAATACCTTTTCATAGGCAGCTTGTACATTTGCACCAGTACTATTTAGAAGAAACAATAACATTAGAAAAAGAAAGCAGGACCGTATATTTTTCACCATAAAAATTGTCCTCCAATCGCCAAACAGACAAATACAGCAGCAGAAATAGCTCCAAACCACGAACTGGCCCTGCCTCGACTAATTGGTAGCTTACCAGCAACCTTTCCTGTCTGCCCATTCATTGCAAACATATAAGTCTTTCCTTTAAATTGGTACGTAAACATCCAAACTGGCAATAATACATATCTCGCCTTGACATTCTTTAATTTAAGGTCAGTGTTTTTGACGCTAACAGTACTATAGCCTTGGATAGTGTCTCTTAATAATGTATTCATATGATTTCGGATGATTCCCGACACCCGGCCATAGACATCATTTTGGTCCATATCGTATTTTTCTGCTAAATAACCAGATAAATAGGACATCGAAAAATCAGTAAGATCCTTATAATGATAGGGTTCAAGAACACTCATCAACTCGTCATCCATTTTTTTTGACCCATCTGCCGGTAGGTCTCTAAATATAGCTTTGCCTTCACGGTGAACATGATAGTATTTTGTTTCGGTATAACGGGTATCCCCGCTTGTATAGGTGCGAACTCGCGTCGCATCCCCGCTAATTTCGCCCATAGAATGGGAATCAAATAACCAAAACGGCACATATATTCCTGAAAGCTTTTCAAGCTCCGAGGTGGTGGTAAATTGTTTCGATAGAAGCGGTTTTTTCTTACACCAGCTTTTAAAGATTTCTGTTGCCTGCTCGCGATTAAATTGAAACGGGATGACCTTTTCAGGACGATATTCTCCTTCCAGCCTTCGTGGAATAATGGTTGGATTATGACAATAATAACAAAAGGTGGCAGCTGTTGTATCATCTGTGACAATTTCAGCTCCGCAGCTCTCGCAGGTATATCCTTGCGCTTTATCCAGATATTCTTCCTCTAGCTCCTGTAAAGCAGCCGAAGCGGTTTCCGCTTCTCCTTGCTCATTGTTGATAAAATTACGTACCTCTTGCTCGCTGAATTCACTCAAGCAATAATCACATGTCCAGTTTTGGGAATCTGCCTTAAAGGCAAGCGGCCCCCCACAATTGATACATTTGTACACGATAACTCCCATGCCAAATCACCTCTTTCTCATATCAAATTCGCCCGTCGAATTTGCGTCCGGATTACCTGAGCTCGCTTGGGTAAACTACCTTTAAAAAATCGCAAGACTAGCCAGACGCTTAACTTTATTCAGCCGGGGTTTGAACCCCTATTGAATCGAAGTACCATTTGCCTTCATCCCCTACTTATAAAAGTGGAGGACTATGGCTGAATGAAGTTAAAATTTGGTTCCACATTCTGGACAGAATTTCATCCTAGTGTCCTTCTGAGGAGTAAACCCGCACTCACTGCAGGATAGGACTTCAGGCTTTTTATTGCCGCAGTTTGAACAAAACTTCCCGTTGTTTACATGACCACATGCACATGTCCATGTATCTTGCTGTGGTTTTGGTGACCCGCATTCCGAACAGAACTTTCCTTCATTTTGCTGACCACAAGGACATTGCCATGACTGTGGTGATGTCTGTTGTTCAGGTGACTGCTTCTTTCTGGCTTCTTGCTCCTGTATTTGCATGCGATTGGTAACGGATGTATCTTTTGTAAAGCCGCCAGCCCCCTGCATGCCCATGCCCATACCAATAAAGCCGTTCAGCGCACCGCCTTCATTGGACCCCGCTGCTTCAAGTCCGCGTGCAATTGAACCTTGAACATAGCCTTCTCTGACAGATGGGTCCTGGAGCATCGCCCCTTGGTTACGCATATTGATTAGTTTTTGAGATTGATCATCATATGTAATACTGTTTATTCCAACCGATTCGACCTGCATTCCGCGAAGTCGAGTCCACTCCTCATCCAATACAGTCGCCATGTACTTTGCTAATTCCATTCCTCTTGAAGTAACAAACGAGATACGGATTCCATCACTTGACATCTGGTTAATGGCCGTTTGCAGGGCATTCATAAATTCGGCTAAATACTGGGCATTGATTTCAGTGATATCCACAACATCTTTATTTCGAGGAATCGCTTCTTCAAAAAACTTCAGTGGATCGATAATTTTGATTGAATACGTTCCATGTGTACGTAAAAACAATTCCGCATTATAAAAGTTATCCCAGTAATTAATCGGATTCCTGGTCCCAAATTTTATCCCTTTAATTTCTTGAAGGTTAATAAAATACGCCCTTTGTGAGGATGATGGAACGCCGCCAAACTTAAACCGATTAAACGTCTCCATGACTGCTTCATCTAGCTGTCCATTAAATAAAGAAGGCATAGATGAATTAACGACCTGGTAATAACCCTCTTCTGCGGTGTAATCAATAATTTTCCCGCTGTCAACTAAGAGCATGAATTGATTCGGTTGTACATGAATGATGGATCCATTTGATATCGTCGTATCGGTTCCTTTTACATTCTGATTTCTTTTATCCTTTGCCCTCACTTTCACACCAACGGACATCACTGTCGTATCGCTCATATCCTTCGCAGCAATCACTTCCAACCATTGATCGGCAAGTCCTCCTCTTACAGCATTCACTGCTGCTTTAATAATTCCCATCTATAAATCCTCCTTATCTATCACTTTTCCTGTTTAATCTAAGTATAACATGTGGCTTTCGATAGAATGCTTTTGATTTAGCTGCTTAGGACGAGTTGGGTTGATTGTAATAAGTTATTATTGGGACGAGACATGATATTTTTGTTGTGTATTTAGCACATAATGCTAATTGACTTGATTGTTTGAATTATCAGATTGTATTGCATGGAGTTTTCGCAAAGCATAGCCGTCTCGACATCTCCTCATTTCAATATTTTTTCTCTTCTTGGTAAGGCAAAAATATTGAAAATATATTTCACCAACAAGTATTATAATAAAGTCGCTTTTAGCTGTTCGGAAGTTAGGATAGACTGAAATTCTAATGTTAAATATATTTATTTTGGAGGTAATAATGAATATCGATACTCAAATGAATAACACAAAGGGTGAGGAAATGGGGCAATATAAAATCGTACCCATTCTGGTTTCTTTCTTAATTGCAGGTTTTGTGGGTTTATTCAGTGAAACAGCTTTGAATATGGCATTAGGTACTTTAATTGTTGATTTTGGCATCCATGAGACGACTGTTCAATGGCTAACAACCGGATACCTGTTAACATTAGGGATTCTCGTCCCAGTATCTGGATTAATTTTGCAGTGGTTTTCAACAAGACAATTGTTCATTGTTTCACTGACATTAACCATATTTGGGACATTTATCGCCGCAATGGCCCCTTCATTTGCTGTTCTTATGGTGGCACGAGTGATTCAAGCAATGGGTACAGCCTTAATGTTACCTCTAATGTTTAATACAATCCTACTAATCGTTCCACCTTATAAGCGCGGAAAGATCATGGGGCTAATGGGTCTAGTCATCTCCTTTTCTCCAGCTGTAGGACCAACACTGTCTGGACTTATTTTAAAAAATCTTACTTGGCATTGGATTTTTTGGTTCTCTCTTCCAGTATTAGTTATGGCGCTTGTTTTTGGGATTATTTATATGCAAAATGTATCCACACCAACAAAGCCAAAAATTGATATTTTATCAATCATTTTATCAACCGTTGGTTTTGGTGGCGTAGTTTATGGTTTTAGTATTGCAGCAGAAGGATGGGGAGATCCAACCGTCATTTCTACTATTATTATTGGTATGATTGGTTTAGTTTTGTTCTGTATTCGTCAGACAAGAATGGAGCAGCCTATGTTAAAGCTTCAGGCATTTAAGTATCCTATGTTTGTAGTCGGGCTTTTGTTAGTACTTATTTGTATGATGGTCATATTATCTTCTATGATTATATTGCCGCTCTATTTGCAAACATCGCTTGCCTTAGGTACATTCGCAGCTGGACTGCTCCTATTACCAGGAGGAATTATCAATGGAGTGCTTTCTCCTGTGATGGGGGGCTTATTCGATAAATATGGCCCGAAATGGTTAGTCATCCCAGGCCTTGTCATCGTAATTGGTTCATTATTCGGCTTCTCAACGATTGATTTAGAAACCTCCTCTGCCTTTTTAATTGCGATGCATATCTTCATGATGTTAGGAGTTTCCATGATTATGATGCCTGCTCAAACCAACGGCTTGAACCAATTACCACGAGAACTATATCCTGATGGAACAGCCATTATGAATACCTTGCAGCAGGTGGCTGGTGCCATTGGAACGGCAGTGGCGATTTCCATCTTATCTTCTGGAACTGAGAAGTATTTAAAAAATGTAACAGATGCAGAGAACCCACTGAATCCATTACTCGCCTTTACATCGGGAATACATGACGCTTTTATCTTTGCTATTATTGTTGCCATTGTTGGCTTGATTGTCGGCCTATTTATTAAAAGAGTTCAGGTATAGGAATAGGACATGGGACAGAGAGTCGCCTCTTTGTTAACTACCAAGAGAGCCTGTTCTCGTTATTTTCATATTTGGGAGGTGCCTAGCACCTCCCAATTTGTGTCTTTAGACGTGGGAGTCTTAAATGACGGTTTCCCCTATTGATAAAACCTTCAATTGCGCCACTGGTAGCTGGCTTTTTTTCCATTCGCGCAGTAAACGCTCTAAGGCTTCGGGCCCTGTGTCATCTGCCAATCGATAAGCACCATAATGCATTGGAATGAACTGCTTCGCTTTCAGTTCAATAAATGCCTTCACACTACCTTCAGGAGTGATATGCGAGTCTTTCATAAACCATTCCGGTTCATAGGCACCAATTGGCATAAATACGATATCAATCATAAAGCGTTCAGCTATTTCTTTAAAACCTGAGAAATAGCCTGTATCCCCCACAAAATAATACGTTTTACTGGTTGTTTGAAATATCCACCCACCCCAGTGGGAGGTATTCATATCGAAAAGGGATCTTCTAGTCCAATGCTGAGCCGGGACAAAGTGAATGTGGATCCCTCCGTATTCTAGCGATTCCCACCAGCACATTTCTCTTACCTTTTGATACCCTTTTTTTATAAAAAGCGATTTCATCCCAATGGGAACAAAATAGCACGGATTTCCTTTTAGCTTTTTCAACGTTGGAAAATCAAGATGGTCATAATGACCATGTGAAATGACCACGACATCGATTTCTGGTAAATCCTCTAACGGAATGCCAGGTTCCGTTAATCGCTTCTGAAAACCCATTCACTTCGCCAATACCGGATCAGTCAGTATATTAAGTCCATCCAATTGAAGCAAAAAGGTAGAATGTCCAATCCAGGTATAAGAAGTTTGGCTTCTATTTTCCTTTATTTCTTGGATCCTTTTGTTCGAACATTGCGGGATATTTTCCGTTGTATTCTTCACTTTACTTCGTCTTTCCTTCTGCCACTTACGCATATCCCGAAACGTTTTCTTATTCGACACACCATTCAAATTACGATATCTTGTCCTCATCATCACCTTTGGGACAGAGGTCACTTTTGTCCCAGTCCTTTCTCTTTCATTCTCATTTTATTTCTAGTGATTATTTTTTACACTGTAAACTATTTTTAGTAAAGGGTGCCAGGCACCCTTTAAGGGAGTCTCAATCCTACAATTTAGGTCGTAGAAATATCCTTACCGTCCTGGCGTCTCAATCTGATGTATAGACGTGTTTAAATACCCATTGTTTGAAAGATTGATAGTCTTGTTCTTGTAAGGGCTTCGGGTAAGACATTAATACAATTGGAACCGCGCTTTGCCCTTTTGCAAGTGCAGGTTGATTGTATCCCCACTGACTAAGGATCATGCCATTTCGTTCATAAAAATTGGCTCGTCTTTTTTCGATTTCCCCCTCAGGGGTTTCGATTTCAAGCACAATCGGTTTGGTGTGCTGCTTAAGAAATGCTTGGAGTAGTTTCGAACCTAAGCCGCCATCACGAAAGCTTGCTTTAACGGCAAAATGCTCGATGAAGATAAAATCGGGTCCTTCCCAAGTAGCAAAAATAGCTGCTAGCTCATAATCTTTTTCATAAGTGTGTATTTGATAGTGAGGATGAGAAAGTAATGCACGTTGTGTTTGGTATGGCCTATATTCATCTAGAGGAAAAGACTCTTCAATTAATTGATAAAAATCATCGAACTGTTCTTCTTGTAAAAACGTTAGCATAGGATTCTCCTTACTGACTTGCTATTTTGTTAATGTCTAAAAACACCAGGGTACCTCCATAATTTGGATGGTGCCTGTCATCTCCTTTTATTTTCAAACACAGTGAAATCAACATTCTTTCATAAGGGAACAAAAAAGTTAAGCGATATAGATTGAAATTAATCGATAGATTGCGATACTTAATCCTAGAATACTTGCTTTCATTTTTGCCGGATGATATCTCTCATTGAGAAACAGATATAAGATAACCATGATAAATCCCAAGGGTATCCATATTTCAAAAATTCCATCATCAGTACTTTGAGAATAGATTGGTGATATGTAGGTGCTAATTAGAAAATAAAAGAAAACGGTAAAACGTCGTGCTTCTAATTGCTTGCTCCACCTGATTAAAATGAAAATAATGATTATTGCTGCCATTGTAATCGGCAAAGGAGGAAGTACAAGCACACCGTTCCCCATTTCAAATTCCATTTTCATTCCCCTCCTTTCTTATAGTCTATCATTTATTTGGGTTTTCTTTTGTTTATATTTCAAGATCATGAAAACGGCCATACTCCTTTTCGAAGTATGGCACACTTTATTTTAGTAGCTGATTAGCTTTATTTTCTATTTTGAATCCTAGACTACTGCTAGCGTAGTTGGAGTATTGGCTTTATCTTCCGGTGAACTTTTTCGCTAGTTACGTATGTTGGCTGACCATTGACCTCCACCTTGATTACAGGTGAAAGAACCACTGGCATTTCTCCCTTGAATTCTACCGGTATACTGGCAGTTATTTCCGTCGCTGCTGTTTCTGCGAAGAATCCGGACATTATTGCCATCCTGTTCCATCGTCAAGACAGCTGTAACTGGCGCAGCTCCTTGTCTAGTCCACCTACCATCAAAGGTATTACTGTTCCCTCTTCGGTTCCAGACAGCTCTCCATGCACCTTCTTGAACCTCCCATCGTCTTCCCAAGTCCGGAGCTTGCGGACCTCTTTGGATGGTGGCACTCCATGAGCCACCTCCACGATCACAAACATTGGTCCCTGTCACACGATTCCCTTCTATTTTACCGACATATTGACAATTATTCCCGTCACTGCTGTTACGACGTGAAATACAAACAAAGTTATCCTGTACTTGCATTCTCAACACAGCCGTAATCGGCGTTGCACCCGGTCGCGTCCATCGTCCATCAAATACATTACTATTCCCTCTCCGGGTCCAAACCGCTCTCCAGCCACCTTCTTCAACCTCCCAACGAGTGCCTAAGTTAACAGGCTGACGCATAGAGTGCTCAAGGGACTCATCAAAATAATGCTGTGCATTAGGATGAACCATTTCTGCCGGTTGATATGGATTTACATGATAATACGGATTACCATAATAATTGGGCTCCCCATAATAATACATACCGTTACCTCCTTGAAAAAGATAAATTCTATGTGCTTCCTAACCATATATATGTTTAAGAAAATAAAAGGTACAAACGAAGTAAGGGTAATGGTACAAAATGGGATTAGTTGAAAATCAAATTCGCCCGTCGAATTTGAAGATAATCGTATTTTGCCACTTATTTTTTTAAAGGATAATAGGGTTTCTCAACAGGAAGCTGTATGTTGGATATCATTTTGTTCACGGCACTAAAAAGTGCTTTAACAGATGAGGTCATAATATCATCGTCCATCCCGCAGCCCCAATTGACCGTACCATCCTTTGCCGTAATCCCCACATAAGATACTGCTTTCGATCCTGAGCCTATCTCAAGTGCATGCTGTTTATAAACCAAATCTGTATAGTCGATACCCAGTTTGGTTTGGATTGCGTTGCTAATCGCATCAAGTCTACCATTTCCCACACCTTTTAATTCAAGTTCTTCATTATTCATCCGAATCGATACAAGCGTTTCATAATGACCATTTTGAGTAGATTGGTAACGAATAAATTCGACAGGACTATGAAGATTCACATACTCTTTCATGAAAATGTCATAAATATCATTCGGCATCAGTTCCTTGTGCTGATGGTCTGAAACATTCTTCACACTATATCCAAAGCTTTCACGCATTTCGATAGGGAGATCGATGCCATATTTTTGCTGAAGGATATAACCGATCCCACCCTTTCCGGATTGACTGTTAATTCGGATGATATCCCCCTCGTATTCTCTTCCAATGTCCATCGGATCAATTAATAGATATGGTACCGTCCAATACTGACGCTCCTCTTCCTCGCGCCATTTCATCCCTTTGGCAATGGCGTCTTGATGGGAACCTGAGAAGGCGGTAAAGACAAGTTCACCGCCATATGGGTGTCTTTCGTGAACCTTCATTCTGGTTAATCTTTCATATTTAGAAATAATAGCAGGGATATTTTCAAAATGAAGCTTTGGATCTACCCCGTGTGAGAACATATTTAACGCGAGCGTGACAATGTCCACATTTCCTGTTCTTTCTCCATTTCCAAATAAGGTTCCTTCAACTCTTTGCGCACCGGCAAGCATTCCTAGCTCAGCATCTGCTACGCCCGTTCCTCTGTCATTGTGTGGATGAAGGGAAAGGATAACATGTTCGCGGTAGCTTAGATGATCACTCATATACTCAATTTGACTTGCGTAAACATGAGGCATCGACATGGATACCGTAGCTGGTAGATTGATAATGACCTTGTTATCAGCTGTTGGCTGCCAAATATCCAGTACCTTGTTGCAAATTTCAAGTGCAAACTCCATTTCGGTACCCGTGAAGCTTTCCGGTGAATACTGAAATTGGAACTGCCCTTCCGTTTCAGCAGCATATTTCTTGAGCATTTTTGCACCTGCTACAGCAATATCAATAATTTCTTCCTTCGATTTTCTAAATACTTGTTCGCGCTGTGCCACAGATGTGGAATTATACAAATGCACGACTGCTTTTTTTGCACCCTGTAACGCTTCAAAGGTTTTCTTGATAATATGTTCTCTTGACTGTGTTAACACTTGAATGGTGACATCATCCGGAATCAAATTTTCATCTATTAACTTACGTAAAAAAGCGTATTCGGTTTCCGATGCAGCCGGAAATCCCACTTCTATTTCCTTGAAACCCACTTGCAAAAGCATTTGAAAATACTCTAGCTTCTCCTCCAAATTCATCGGGACAACCAAGGCTTGATTTCCATCACGAAGGTCGACACTACACCAGGTGGGCGCTTCTGTAATATATTGCTTCTCTGTCCATTTCAAGCTTTTCACTGGGGGCATATCGTAACCTCTAGAGTATTTATTCACATTTTTCATTCTAACTCCCACCTTTTCATAGACTTTTGTTCATTTTGATAAATAAAAAAGCCCCGTCTCTATAAAAATATAGAGACGAGGCTTTGCTCGCGGTACCACTCTATTTGATCAATCATGATTTGATTCACCCACTTATTTTCGGTGGCCATCACCACCTATCCTCATAACGGTAGAAAACCGACATCCCCTACTGATTCAGTTCAAGGAGTAGCTCTTGGATGAGTTCAAAGGCTATAACTGCCGATTCTCACCAACCATCGGCTCTCTGAAAAGCTTATAAATCCTTTTACTATTTCCAATCTTCGCTTGTTATCTATTGAATTAAATACAATAATAATATCTCCAAACTTGAGTGTCAATCCTGAATTTAGCGAAAGTTTAGATTAATAAATCCATATCGCTTTTTTCCTTTTAACACTAGAGCATGGCTTCATTTCCTAAAATTATCCTTCTGCTTCTGTTCTTCTAAATTCTTTCGTATCTGCCACTCATTCGTCCACTCATTCGTTGTTCACCCTGTCAACTCAACCTTTTATGTAACCTCTGTTGAATCTCCCTCTTTTTTTGCTTTTCTAAGAATATCCTAACCGAATAGGTAAATACTACTACTTCAAGACTTCGCGTTCTTGCACAAAAAGGGGGTGAGTACATGAAGAGATTTATTATTCTCATGCATTTGATTTCAGGTACCTTTGCAGCTTCCTTCGTTTTATACTTTGTTAGGAAAAACTCACTTGAGCATAGAAATATTCTCACATCTGTTCTAGGAACACAGCTTCTATCATGGCTATTTCTTTTTACAACCTATAGGATGGAAAAAGCGAAATCCTAGAGATTTCGCTTTTTATGTCATTTAAACACACTGTATAATAATTAAAATGATAACATTATCCGCTTCTTTTCACACATTGCCGTAACGTTTGCTTGATCTAATGAGTCCGTATCATTTTGATTTAGAAGCTTATCACGAGCTGGATTCATTGAAATATACTTGACTAGGGACGAACTGTCAATCAGTTTTTTTGTGTATTTAACACATAATGTTTTTAGTTAATAATTGGGTTATTTAAATGTCAGGTACCTGGCACCTGACATTTAATAATAAACTATTAGCTAGGGTTCAGATGACTAGTTTTAACTTCATTCAGCAGAAGTCCTCCACTTCTACAAGTGGGGGATGAATGCAAACTGTACTTCGATTCAGTGGGGGTTCAAACCCCGGCTGAATCGAAGTTAAGCCTCCGGCGGATGTCACGGATTTTTTTAAAGGTAGTTTATCGAGCGAGCTCAGGTAATCCGGACGCAAATTCGACGGGCGAATTTGATTTTTTCACTAGGAAATAATGTATAGTTAAAATCGTTTATGTTGTGTTGGAGTATTTATTCCTCCCCAACTTCCTTTAGCAACTGATTTATTATTTTGTTGGATATCCGAATTTTGTTCGAAACTAGTTATTCTATTAAAAACGATACTAGCACCAATTTCCTTAGCTTCTACAATAACTTCATAGGGCTAGTATTACATATTGCTTTCATTTTGTTTGCCATCTTCTTTTAAAATAAATTCAATGGTTTCATCATCTTGCTTTTTATGTTCTTCTGTATACACTGCCCAATGAATATTATGGTCAATTAACATTTGGATAAAATCTGATAAGCTTTTACCACAAAGTTCAGCTGCTCGTGCCAGTGTTAGTTTTCTTGCGGTAAATAAATACATGGCTAATGATAAATTAACATCCTCATCAACTGAATTTGCATTTTTCCCTTGCAAAAAAGGTAAGAATTCGGGATTGATTTCAACCTTTGCTTTTGATTCCTCCATTGCCAATGGTATCATTCCTCTCTAATTCATTATTTTGATTATAACATTAATAAGCAAATACTCCGTATCCGCCCCTAAAAATAGGCGCTATTACTCTTCCCGGAAAGCTCACTTTAATTTAAAAAGGAACCTTACATCATATCCTTCACCATTCCTTAGACCTAATGTATAAGAGACAATGAACCTGCCCCTTTGTCCCATTAGTACCCCAACTGTT
Source organism: Bacillus tuaregi (assembly GCF_900104575.1). NCBI lineage: Bacteria > Bacillati > Bacillota > Bacilli > Caryophanales > Bacillaceae > Bacillus > Bacillus tuaregi. The sequence goes on along the minus strand of NZ_LT629731.1, from coordinate 2,181,572 downwards.
CTGATATTAATTGGCCATAGTTCTTAAGTGCCGGAACAATTCGTTGAATATGACCATTTGACAATAAATTTGTAGGTTTTGTGACACTAAGAGACACAATTACACGATTATCATCATCGAAAACAGGGATTGCCACCGCACTTATCATTTCCCTGTATTCACCATGTGAAATACTATATCCCTGTTTTCTTATATTAATTAAATCATTCCACAAATCCTCAGATGAAGTAATGGTATGTCTGGTTATGGCTTTAAGAGGCTGATTGATATAACAGGCGATTTCCTCATCTTCTTGAAAAGCTAATAATGCTTTTCCAGCAGCTGTACAATGAGATGGTACTCTTTTCCCCATTGTATGTGAATGAACGTTAAAATGGGCCTACAATTGTGCAAGCCCATTTTTCTGTTTAGGTTAACATATATAACTAGCCTTTTTTTGTTTGAGTATCTATACCAAAATCATCTCCCCTATCAGAATTTATTTTCCATTCCCCTTATACCCTAAAGTAACTATAGTTTTTCGGTCGAGAATGCCGTTTTGTACGCTCTAAATTTTTAGAGAGATGTACGAATTAGCAGCAAAAATCATACGGATGTAATGGCGGTTTAGCCGGAAAACTCCATGTTGGTGTAAAGGCTGCATCCTTCCAATGCCAAGCACCTAATGCCGCTGCACAGGCATCGATCGAATGGCTTTGTTCAGCGACTGATAATGGTATACCAAGAAGCTGTTGCAGCTCGAACCAACCTAGCAGCAGATTTCTCACTTTCACATCCTGCTTATAGGTTAAAACATAATCGAAATCTATTGCAGACAACCTTGAGCCAATCACTGATCCAGGATGCACTTCAACGATGGAAATCGGGTGTGGCGATGATTTGACCTGTGCTGCAATTTCCCTGCTGAGCTTGATGCCTCTCAAGGTTAAATAGACCATCCGATTGAGTGTCGGCGGCATAATCGACCCGGGCTTCATCCCGATTCCAACAATAAATTTCCTCAATGCCCGATCGGACTCCCTGTCCCCGCCTCCATCTTCATAGGACAATGGGGCATCGATGCCGATTATGACTTCACCAAGCTGGGCTTGGTCTGAAATCTCTTTCAAAATCTCTTCATCACTCAGATGACTTCTACTTTTTACAAATTGTAATTGGCCCTTTTGCCCTTCAAACACCGCAAGTGCTGTATCCTTGTGATTACTCGGACCCGATAAATCGATTCCCATGACTCTCATTTTATCCTTCTTTCTTTGCCTTAGTATAAACTAGTTTTGACTACGATTTTTATTCCTCAATAATTCCATATCCTTCTGGTGCTGGAATCCCATGTTCCGCAGAACGACTGACGGATTCCCACTCTTTCCATGTAGATATACGTTTTTCTGCATTTTCAACAGCTAAATCATATACAAGGCTTCCCAGAATCAATCGGAGAGGCGGATTCTCACTATTAACCAATTTTATTATCGCTTCGGCGGCTAACTTAGGATCACTATCCACCGGTTCGTTTGAATATTGTTGAGCCAACTTTTCACGTAATGAACCATACTCTTTTTTCTGTGCAGTCATACTCATTTTCAAGTATAGATTCGTCCAGTAACCTCCAGGTTCTACGATAGATACTTTTATACCAAAATGTGCAGCTTCTTGTGCTAAAGCCTCGCTAAATCCTTCTAAAGCAAATTTGCTAGCGCTATAGATTCCCGACATTGGACCAGTAATTAGCCCACCAATACTAGAAATCTGGATAATATGTCCTGATTCTTGTGCCCGCAAGTACGGCATAACTGCTTGACTAACCCATACTGTACCGAAGAAGTTCGTTTCCATTTGACGTCTAACTTCCTCCTCACTAAATTCTTCAATCATTCCCATGACCATATTTCCTGCATTGTTAATAACAATATCGAGCCTTCCAAAATGTTTAATGGCCGTTTCCACTGTAGTCGATACAGCACTTCTATCCGTAACATCAAGACATAATGGAAGTAACATTCCTTCAAATTGGCATTTTAACTCATTCAGTTTTTCAATATTTCTAGCAACACCAACAACCTGATCTCCCGATTCTAATGCTTTTTTTGTGAATTCGTATCCTAGTCCACTGCTTGCACCTGTAATAAACCACACACGTGTATTTTCATTGTTATTAAATGTCATAAAAAAATCTCCTCCATTAAAAGGGAATATTGGTTTCATTCAATCCCTATTTTTTATAAAAAAACAAAAATAAAAAGCACAGGCAATCTGCCAATGCTCTAAATATTGAAATATAATATTTCAACAGGATTTATCCGAATGTTAGTACCACAAATATGACATCCAATTCATAGATGTATCCTTGTATACGATGTGTCACGGGAAATCTCCCTAAAAAATAAAAAGAGGAAGATTTATCTCCCTCTTTTTACTATAACCGTATAATAAAGGTTTCCTATAAGAAGACAGATTTATCCTATTACTCTGAGCATAAGCAGAGCCTTTGAACGTATGAAATTAACGGTTCAAAGTTAGGATATCAATCATTAGGAAGCCTCCATTCATTAAAGTTAATTCAATTATACCAAATGGTCTTGTTTTGTTAAATAGCTATATGGATTATATACCTTCTTTTTTGAAACATCAGGCCGGATCTTGCGTTTTATTGACAGTTACTTCGATTAAAGCGCCCGATTGTTGAATAAATGTTTTACAATTTTTGCATAGTGTTATTAATGAAGGGAGTCGTATTGTATAAAGCAAAAAAACTACAACCACTTTATAAATTGGGTATTGTCTTACCTTCTCTTAATAGTTCTAAAAATACGTTTAATGCTTTAGTCTGGAATGGGGATCGTAAAACCACTGAAAATTTCCGTAGAATTGGGAGTTGTTTTACGTTTATGATATTTAATGTGCCCATTGAACATTCCTTACGAATCGCCCAGTGAGAAAGTATACTAATACCAAGACCTGCTTCTACCGATTCCTTAATTAATTGTGTGCTTCCAAACTCTAATGTATTCTTCGGAATCATTCCACATAATCTGAACATTTCCTCAGTTACTTCTCTAGTTCCAGATCCATTTTCTCTGACAATCCACGTTTCTTCCTCTAATTCTGATATGCTAATTTCGCCATTTTTTTGAGCTAATCTATGTTTTGGTGAAGTCACAAGATACATGGAATCTTCTGCAAACGGTTCAATTACTAAATGTTTATCTTTTAATTCCCCTTCTACAATTCCCACATCTAATTGGTTTCCCAAAACCAAGTTTGCTACTTCCTTTGTGTTCCCAATCGTAATGGTTGGAATAATCATTGGGTATTTCTTATGCATTTTTGCAATAACATATGGCAAAACATATTCCCCAAATGTATAACTGGCACCAATTGAAAGAGGTCCACTCGTCTTGTTGGTTAGATCATCTATTAAGTAATGCATTTTTGTATAGAGACCTAATATCTCCTTCGCGTGATGATAGACAATTTCCCCAGCTTTATTTAAGCGTACAAATTTATTACTGCGCTCCAACAATTTTGTCCCCATAGTACGTTCAATAGATTGAATATATTGACTTACTGCAGGTTGAGTCATATGTAATTCTTCTGCCGCACGTGAAAAGTTCTCCATCTCTACTACTGTTACAAAGACATGTAACTGTTGATTCATTTTTATCAACCCTTTTTCAGTTTACTTTTATTATATTGTTTTACTTATGATAACTATAATAAATTATTATTTTTCTTATAGCTAGAAAAGGTATAGTCTGAGTTAAAGGCGGTGTAGAGATGGAAGCAGAATACTCTAGAATAAATAAAGAACCTATCCAATCTCCCAAAAAAACCTCATCTTTTGGGAAATGGATTGGTGGAATTGGCTTTACTTTTTTGATCGCTTTACTGGGCTACTTATTGGCAAAAACACCTGGATTTAATCAAGTTGGCCAGTTAGCATCCGCGATTATGATCTCAGTCTTGTATCGGCAATTTTTTGGTTACCCTGAATCCCTTCGCTTAGGTATAGTATTTTCTTCGAAAAGATTATTACGCTTTGCGATTATTTTATATGGACTCAAGCTCAATATAGGTACGGTTTTACAGGATGGCTTAGGATTATTTGTACGAGATACCGGGGTTATTATCTTTGCTATCGTAGTGACAGTATGGCTAGCTCGAATGTTGAAAGCAGATAAAAATATCTCTCTTCTTCTTGGAGTAGGGACAGGTGTGTGTGGTGCAGCAGCCATTGCTGCAGTAGCACCGATTATAAAATCAAAGGATGAAGATACCGCCATAGCTGTTGGGATCATTGCATTAGTCGGGACAATTTTTGCAATTACTTATACGATATTACGACCTTTCTTACCGATATCAGAGATAGATTATGGTATTTGGTCAGGAATTAGCTTACATGAAATTGCTCACGTAGCCTTAGCTGCAGCACCAGGAGGGCAAGATGCGCTAGCCATTGGATTGCTTGCAAAATTAGGCAGAGTATTTCTGCTAGTTCCACTGTGCTTTCTTTTCATGTACATTATGAAAAGAAAAGGCTTTGGAGACAAAAGTTCAGATACGAAGGTTGAATTTCCATGGTTTTTAATTGGGTTCATTATTATGAGCATTATTGGAAGTTATGTAATTGGTACAACTATTCCAGTATCAATTGACTTTATAAATGGCATCTCTGAGCTTACCGCATGGTGTTTAACAGCAGCAATGGTCGGACTCGGATTAAATGTAAGTCTAGGAGAACTCCGCACTAAAGCATTAAAACCGTTAATCGCGATGGGGGTTACATCTATCTTGCTATCCATTTTAGCCTATTTTATTGTATAAATAAGGATAGGTTATTATAGTAAACTGAAAGTTACTTGAATATCTTAGGGCCTTGATTCCTTCCTACTGATCCATTCGCTTATTCAAGAATCTGGCCCGATTACGGAATATTTATTTATCGAAAACCAATCAAATTTGTATAACCTTTTTGATTCAAAATAATATCTTTTTACTCTTTGACATCTAGAAAGTATGAAATAGTAAACAGTCTGTCATTCACTAGTACACTTTTGAGATTCAGTGGTAAAAACAATGATCAAATTCGCTCGTCGAATTTGATTGATTGCTGTTTTTGTGAAAAAAATCCCATCATGAAACGAAAATAAAGCAACAGGCATTTACATAGGTTAGTAAGGATGACGTACGGTAAAATAAGGGAAATGAACGAAAACTTGTTGATGAGCGAGGTGAATGGAATGGTCTTCCTAGATAAAGATCATGACCCGCGTATAAATGAAGCTTTAATTAAGCAATTTTTAAAGGATGCTCCTAAGACTAAAGAAGGTTTGGATAACGGGGATAAACTGTTTAACAGCTTTAGTCCAAAACCCGTTCCCATAGCCGTTGAAAAAAGGAACAGTGTCCGCCGTTTTCTTAAAAAGCTGGTGTCAGGCACTGCTCATATGGTTCTTCCTTCCTTTGAAAAAGACAGCAACAAAACATATGATACGTTATTCGATGAACAGGGCCGTGCCTATCCTGAGTGGTTGAGTCTTTTACATGAAGAGTATCAAAAGCTCTTAACATCCGTTACTCGAGAAGTGAATGTCATGGAATTTGGAGCCGTGGGCGATGGGAAAACGGATGATACAGAAGCTTTTAATAAAGCGATTGGACGCGGGCGGGTTAAGGTCAAGATACCAGCAGGCTGCTTTATCACAAAAGGGATAAGACTCCCCTCCTGGACCATTCTTGTCGGAGAAGGAAAAGGCAAAACAATAATCAAGCTTCATGATGAGGCGCCAAAAGGAACTCGGCTGATAACCAACCGTCATCACCGAAGAGGAAATCGCAATATTTATGTGGAAGGAATGAGCCTAGATTGGAACGTGGAAAGATTAGGCAACGCGGAGAAAACCGCGACTTGGGGAAACCATTCGAGCTGCCTGACTTACGCCCACGTTATCTACGGCTGGGTGAAAAATGTGGAAGGAATCAATCCTGGCCTGCATTGCTTCGATGTTTCATCCACTCTTTACGATTATTCAGGTGATGGCTTTCGTGCACGGGGAGGCAGCAAATACATTTGGCTCGATCAATTAAATGGATATGGTTTTGGGGATGATGGCATCACCACTCATCACAGCGACTATATTTTTATTACTAATTCGCATATGTGTGACCCGAGCGGAAGAGCTCATCAAAAGGGGTTTTCAAACTCCAACGGAATCGAAGTGGATGATGGTTCCCGATTTGTTTGGCTGGTCAATAACTCCTCAGCCAGATGCTTTGGAGGGGTGGAAATTAAAGCCCACCATAATTCCTCAGCCGCTTCTGACGTGCAAATATTTGGCCATCTTTCTGTCCATGATAATCGTTCCTTTAACTTTCGCCATATTGGTCATCATAAGAGCACGGATTCTGAATCCAAAACGGCCTTTAACATTAGAGCCTCCAATTTAGTAGCGATTCGGCCTGTCTTTACCTCGTTGTATGCGGGCTCTACCCCGAGAGGAATGGTCGTTTCCGCTTATCGGAATGTAGTGATTGATAACTTTATTCTGATTGGCGATCCGGATTATGATTATGAGAATAACCCCATCATTGCTGTTCAGTACCGGGCCAGGAATGTAACGTTAAATAACATTACCCTTTCCAATTTTAAAAAGGCTGGTGCAGATATCAAGCTATTTGGCGGCGATCATCGTGCCGATCATATTGCTCTTCAAAATATTACGATGGTAAATTCCTCACTGGAAGGTATCCAGGTTGGTAAGGATATCGAGAATATTCATTTGAAAAATATAAAGATCATTCAGCACGATAAAATGCCTAAAATTAAAATTTCACCAAAAAATCTTTAATGGCAACAGAAGCATCACAGCAGTTAGAATGTGAAGTGGTAGCAGCCATATTCTTTTCATCGTTGTCATTTTTACTAAATCACTTCCATTCTTTTTAATTTAAGGTATTTCATCCTCATTTATAAATTCATATTCTACTGTGTAGCTACCTTTAGCGAGTACTTTTAAGAATGTGCCTTGATCGAGTCTAATACTGGTGCTGAATACCACTTGTTTAGTCTTTCCGCTTTCGGTGACACCCTGCTCCTTATATTTATATCTTCTGTTATCATCTGCAGGTTCACCTTGAACCTCAACATATACATATTCCTGTTCAATCAATGGATTAAAACGATCGAATGGCTCGGGAAATAAAAGGTATATACTAGCAATAACAACTACAACTATACAAGAAATTAAGATCATCTTTTTCATAACTTTTCTTCCTTTCTATAAAGCATTTGTGACGATGCTTTTGTAATACCGAATGGTAATCATGGTAAACATCAAATAGATGACAATATACGCTGCCATACTAATGATGATTGGGGTGAGCATGCTTGCGGCGATGAGAACAGAACCTACGTTAAGAGCAAAAGCAGCGTGAATTAACCCAATTCCCAGAGGAATCAAATAAACAAAGAGCTGCTTACGAATGATGCCTTTCATAATATCGTTTACTTGAAATCCGAGCTGTCGCAGTGTCCGATAATGAGTTTTTTCTTGTTCAGCCTCTGTCATTTGTTTAAAGTACAAAATACTTCCAGTTGAAAGGAGAAACACAAAGCCTAAAAAGCCGGCGATGAAAATGAGGAGCCCAAAGGTTTGACGTGATTCCTCGTATGCGGAATAAAAGTCAGTGATATACTGGTCTTTGTCCACATTCGTTAGAAAGATGTCAGAGGCGGTATTTGCTTTCTCCGTATCCAATAAGTGAAACACATCAAAGGTCAAAAATTCTTTGTACTCATTCTCCTGAATGCTGTCTCTCATTCTCTTGAAGGTTTCTTCAGAAACAAGTATTTGTTCGCCATAGAATGTGTAATTCATCACGTTTTCAAGCTTATACTTGGAGACGGTTAATCGATTTGCTTCATCGTTTGATGCGTACTCTAAGTCTTTTGGATACGAATGATCCTTTCCTTCTATAATGGCTCGCGTATTATGATAGATTGCTTCACCATTTTTGGGACTCTCTACATCTAATCCAGCCTGTGCCATTTGCTCTGCAGAGAAAAGCATATATGATCTGTGACGATTGTCTACATTTGAATCCTGCTCCACCCATGCGCCATTAAATCGGATGGCATCTAGCTGATAATGATCGAATTCAATCTGCTCCTCTTCTAACCTACTTGATATGGTAGCGGCTTCCTCCTGCATATTTTCCACTGCAAAATCAAAAGGCATCGCCAATCTCACATCGTTTTCGGTTGAAAAATATAAGGAATAGGAAAGTGAAACCATCGTAATCGTCATGGCAGATAATACAGTGATTATGGTTAACGAATTGGCATGACCTTTCATTCTGTGCATTAATGATGCTACCGACAGACTATTATACAAGCCGAGATTTCCATTTTTCTTTTTTCGAAAAACATATAGGATCCAGCTTATGGTCGTATGGAAGACTAAATAGGTTCCGAGTATGGTACTGGCGAGAACGAATAACATCAGAAACAGCAGCAAGTCTGCATTGTCTACAATCAAGGTAGATACATAATAGCCAAACCCTATTAGACTTAAGCCAGCTATCCCTAAAATGCCAGAAACGATGCTTGGACGTTTGACAAAGGTATCATTTTGCTTGTTTGCTTGAAACAATTGTAGTAGTGTACTTCGATAAACCATCACGATAATTTGTAAGACTGTGACAGCCTGTAAGCAAGTAAAAACAGCAATGGTTTGGATGACTGCTTGGCTTGAGAAGGTTAAGCCAAGCATCGCTTCAAGACCGATCAGGCTCATAAACAGGATAAGAAAGAGTCGTGAGAGCATAGCACCAACGATTAGGCCGATAAGTAAAGCGCCTAGACCAAGAATCGTGTGTTCTAGGATCAGGACCCGAGCGACCCAAGCCTTAGACAAGCCAATGAGTTGATACAATCCGATTTCTTGACTTCGTCTTCTAATAAAGATGCTCGTAGCGTATATCGTAAATACAATGGTAATGAAAATGAGTAATAATCCAGCGACTTGAAAGGCCGTAGAGAAGAGCGTGCTATCATTAGCCATAGTTATAATAGTTCGGTCATTTTGCAGGGTAGCAAAGATAAAATACAAACTAATGCTGAAAATCATCGCGAAAAAATAGAGATAATACATTTTAATGTTTTTTCGCATACTACGAATCAATAATTTCTGTGTGTTCATCCTTGACTGCCTCCTCCAAGAACAGCTTGCATATCTAGAATGTCCTTAAAAAATGCTTCTCTTGTTTTTTCTCCCCGGTACAATTCAGAGAAAATCCGACCATCCTTTAAGAACACGACACGGTTACAATAACTAGAGGCTAACGGATCATGAGTGACCATGACAATGGTGACTTGTCGGGCTTGGTTAATCTCATATAAATTTTCTAATAAATTGGAGGCAGCTTTGGAATCGAGGGCACCTGTAGGCTCATCAGCAAAAACGAGCGAGGGCGAATGAATTAACGCTCGGGCTGCAGAAGTACGTTGCTTTTGGCCACCTGAAATTTCAGAAGGGTACTTATCAGCTAATTCCGTGATTCCTAACATTTCTGCAATGGCATAAAACTCCGATTCAGCTTGATCATTACTTATTTTTGTTAAAGAAACAGGTAACAATATGTTCTCTTTTACCGTTAATGTATCAAGCAAATTGTAATCCTGAAAAATAAAGCCTAGATGCTGACGGCGAATGTTGGAAAGTTGATTATCCTTCATTTTTGATATCTCATGATCATGGATCAAAATGCGTCCATCAGTAACACGATCAATCGTGGCTAACGTATTAAGAAGCGTCGTCTTACCAGAGCCTGAAGGTCCCATAATGCCAACAAACTCACCTTCTGTTACACGAAAATCGATTCCTTTTAAAACGTGTTGAGCATTTCCCTTTGAACCATAGGTTTTATTTACACCTTCAGCATTTAAAACGGTTTTTGGTGTCTTTTGATTTTTCATCCCATACACTCCAATCAAGTAATTCTATACACAGTGTAATTCTTTTGTCGCTCCAGGTCGCAAGCTTTTGGTGATAATATGAAGGCTAATGTGATATTTTTGTCACCTTGGCAAATAAAAAGCAGTTAGGCTTTACATATCCTAACTACTTCATTCATGGCTATTTTGCATTATTGATCGTCTGATACGTTCAAAGGAATTATCACTAGAGAATATCATCGAAATAGAGGTTCCTTCGCCAACGGCTGAAGCAACCTCAAGTCGAATACGTAACTTCTTGCTTATTTCTTTTGCCAGATAAAGTCCCATTCCAGTGGCTGAGTGCTGAACCCTCCCATTTTCTCCAGTAAAGCCTTTATCAAATATTCGTGGCAGGTCATGTGCTTGAATGCCTGGTCCATCATCTTTAATGGTGAGGCTGACAGATTCATCCTCATGTAAACTCACGTGAATGACGATTGTTCCATTCGTAGGACTATATTTAATGGAGTTGGTTAAAAGCTGTCGGATGACAAACCCGCACCACTTTTTATCCGTGTAAACGGTAGCGGTCGTGTTTCCCGTTACATCAACGTCTAAATTTTTATCCATACACCATGTTGATAGCTCACGAATTTCTTCTTTTAGCAAAGCGTTCACTTCCAGCTTTTCTGGCAGTAAGTCTGAGTCAAGGGTCGCTAAACGTGAAATGTAAAGTTGTCGGTCAATTAATAAGTGTACCTTAAGCCAAGAGGTATGAAGCCTTTGCGCTAACTCATTCGAACGGTGAGTGTCAATGGCTATCTTCATCGCTGTAAGGGGTGTTTTCATTTCATGAACCCATGATGCAAGTTCATTATGGTCCATTTGTTGAAAGTATTGATCCTCACGACGTTTGCTTTGCTCATACTCATGAATGGTTTGTAAAAGTGTAAACACAATACGGTCCGGATAACGGCTATGAGGAAAAGGAATGCGTTCAAACCAGTCATCGCCCAGATCGTTAAATAGAGTAAGCAGGGATTTATAATAGGAGGTTTCTTTTTTGTATCTCAAAATAAAAAAAACCACACAGATGGTTAGAAATAATCCATTTAAATAAACGATTGAGTAAGGCTCCACACTAATGCCCACATCAAATAGGATTAAAGCGTTGGTAAGTAGAAGGAGTAACATAATTAGGCCAATCCAACTCTTTTTATAAACGAGATAAGCGATAAACAATTTGGAACCTCCTATAGTGTAACGGCCATATACCCGAGCCCTTTTTTCGTCACAATCCCATTGGATAAATTAAGAGCAGAGAGCTTTTGTCGTAACCTTGTGACGTTGGCTGTAAGCGTATTATCATTAATAAATTGATCATCGTCCCAAAGCATTTTCATTAATTCATGACGCGAGATAATTTCATTATTGGATTTGACTAGTGCCGTAAGAATAAAAAATTCATTTTTTGTTAGTTCAATGGTTTCCCCGTCCTTATAAATACCGCCACGTTTTAAGTCAATAATGGCTTGATTCCATTCAATGACTTCGGAGGATACTTCTTCATATGTATAGGTTCGACGAAGAATCGCCTGAATCTTGGCGAGAAGGACATCCATATGGAATGGTTTCTGAACGTAATCGTCCGCCCCAAGGTTCATGGCCATCACCATATCCATCGGATGATCTCTTGATGAAAGAAAAATAATAGGAACTTTGGACACTGCACGTATTTCTCTACACCAATGAAACCCATCAAACTTAGGAAGCTGTATATCAATCATAACTAAGTGAGGCCGATGCGCTATAAAGTCTTCCATTACATGCGAAAAATCACTTGGACTACTTACCTCATATGACCACTGGCTTAGTCCTTCATTTAATGCTTCTAAGATCAGGGAGTCGTCTTCAATAATAAAGATGTTCATATTCATTGGGGGTCCTCCTTCCTCTATACTTATCTATTCTAAACGATTCATGATTAGAAAACTATTGGTTCTTCCAAAACAGCGGGACGGTGCGGGCCACTGAAAAAGTCTGTTTCGAGAAAAACAAGATCACTTTACCTACATTATGTAGAACAAACGCTTATTTCACTTACTATATCTAGTAGAAGATCTAAGGTTAGTTTTCAAAATCGGTACTTTATCAGTAGTTTCGTACCGTCCCGGCGTTTCGTTACTTGGAAGGTTTGTGTGGAACATTCCTATGAAACAAGATTATTCGAGGAGTCCCTGTGACTTTTCTTAATGACAAGGATTTCTCAAGTTGATAAATATGTTATATCATCATAATATAAGGAGGCTTATGAGAATGGATACAATAATTTTTGATGTCGATGATACATTATATGATCAAGCACAATCTTTTCATAGAACGGTGAAGAAGCTTTTTCAAGAGCCATTGTCAGATGAAGAAATCAATCAATTATATCAAGCTAGTCGTAAGTATAGCGAGATTTTATTTGATCAAAGTGAAGCAGGTGAAATAACCCCATTTGAATGGCAAACCGGACGAATTAAAGCTGCCTGTAAGGATTTTAACATCCCAATCGATACGGAAAAAGCGACTATTTTTCATGAAACGTATGTGACCGAACAAAAGAACATCACCTTGTTTCCGGAAGTCGAAGAACTACTAAATGTACTTTACAAGGAAGGAAAACAGCTTGGGATTCTTACAAATGGGGAAGAAAAGCATCAAGCGATGAAAATTAAACAGCTCCACCTTAGTCGTTGGATTCCGGCCGAGATGACGTTTATTTCTGGTACGATTGGTCATGCAAAACCGAAGAGAGAAGTTTTTGATTTTATCGAACAAAAGCTGGACCTTGACCAAACGAAAACCGTGTATATCGGGGATCATTTTGAAAAAGATATCATCGGGGCAAAACAAGCAGGCTGGCAAGCGATTTGGATGAATCATCGTAAGAAAGATTTACCTTCTCATGCTACCTATAAACCAGATAAAGAAGTACATAGTGCCAAGGAGTTATTAGACTTATTTAAGAAAAAGGCTTAGGTCGTTATGATAGGAATCAGCGATTGTTATCCTGGTTCCTATTTAGTTTTTTAGAGAGGGTACATTCTAAATATAACTAGACGCTTTTCTCTTCACGGAAAGCGCCCGATCGTTGAATAATTAGAAGCATTTACCAGATTTTTGACGATTGTTCATTCTTCTAATGGCTTCTATATCTTTACTATCTATTTTATTTTTTGCCTCATGATATTTTAAAGTACTGAATGATGGAAACATCTATTGATAAATAATTACTATAAAAAATCAAATTCGACGGGCGTATTTGATCATCATATGTGGAAATAGGTATATATAATTAATGATTTGCGCCCGTTTACAATATATCGTTATTGAAGTAAAGCATTTGTAGTGGTGTGCCTCCAATGTTTACCATTTTCAATATTGTAACATATATATATAATAACCCTATCTCTGGTCTATAAGATAGGGCCATCTATGATATTTACCTCTAGGAGAACTAGCTTGTCCCGCGTTTGCAAACCGGGAAATCCTGTATGGTGTCTGTACCTTTCAGAATTCTAGAAGGCATCTGCCACCCATTATTTTCCGCAGCATTTTTTATATTTTTTCCCACTACCGCATGGACAGGGGTCATTCCGTCCAATTTTCTGATTGCTTGGGAAATGGATGATATTCCCATTGCTTGGGATGGATCTCAAAAGCTTTTTCTCTTCTACAAATAATTCAGCAGGCGAGTGACCTTTTAGAAACCATTCTCTAGTATTATTAATAAGCTCTATGAGAACCTCCATTATTGCAGAAATCGCTTCTAAATTAGAAAATTCCACTCTCGAAGTAAGGTATTGGAGGATATCCTGTGGCCGCTCTCCCATTTTGGCCGCCATCGCACATTCTGCAGCTATTTCCTCGGCTTCTTTCCTTGTCATCTGATAATTTTTCAATAAAAAATGAACGAAATGGTTAAAGACTGCGTTCCTTTCGATAAAATCCGGTACTCCCGCTTTTATGAGCTGCTCCTTCGAAAATGGATAATAAGCTAAATCTTTCCGTTGTTCCACTTCAAGTAATACTTTATTGGGATCAAATACCCGGTAGTAAGACCAGTGCTTGTCCCCTATTCGAAACTCTTGATAGTAAGACTGTGCATGATACATTACTTTTAAGTAATCTAAAAGTCTCAAAGGTTTACGCAAATAACTTTCTATCATTTCCTCCATTTGTCCTAATGTAAGAACCCCATAATAATACAGCATTCCTTGAGTCAACTTAATCCATTCTGTGTTCCGTGCAATAATTGCTTTTAGTTCGGAATCATTGTGAAAAGCAGATAGAGCAGTCATAATTTCCTGTGGCATCACATGAACTTTTTTCCCTTCCAACCTTCCGGAAAAAACAACACCAGACCTAGCAAAATAGTCCAATTGGTGTTCTTCTAAAAATGTATCACTACAATAGCCACCCTGATTAACCAATTTCATTAATAAACGAAAACGCTCTTGATCTTGCATTTTTATCGTTTCGATTAACAGTGCAGGGATTTTTTCCTCTAATACCAAAATTAACTCTGCTTTTTTTAAACTGCTTGCCCTTTTTATCTCTAACTGTTTACGAATGGCATCTAAATCATCCTTTGTTAATCGGTTAAGAGCCTCCTTTAATGATAGAGTGCTCTCAATGGGCTTCCACCTTTTTGCCTCTTGCCGCTTTAAGGTATCTTCCTTTAATTTTTCCATTGCCTCAATTAATACCGTTAAGTCCGGCTCGTTGTTCATATTGTTTCACATCCCTTTTACCTCTTGTTGAATTATTTTCAGTCAAAACAATGAGTACTGTATTTATCAATGAGTCATATACGTTACAAATTTTCACTTTAATAAGAAGTAATGAAACGATGGTTCTCAAGTCCCTTTTTATTCGATTCATACTTGCTACATCTTTTTATAACAGAAATTCATCAGTCTGGGTATAAATAATTTGAAAGAATTAACTTTTTTGCTAGAAAAAATAATAATCGGCTATGGTGGCACCTTCCAAATGATAAGCCCATATGACTTTTTTATTTAGAAGCTTTCTACGAGCTGGATTAATTGTATTATTTTATTCTTGGGACGAGCTGTTAATCAATTGGCTTGTGTATTTAGTACAGTGCCCGATTGTGGAAGATCGTTTTTCAATTAAAACCTTTGAAATTTAATAACAGAAGGTTTTACGAATATTCTTCTTTCAAAATCGCAAATACCTTAGTATCTCGGAATTCTCCTTTAATGAATTCATTCTTTCTAAAAGTACCCTCGTACTGCATACCACCCTTTAGCATTAATTTCTCTGAACCATAATTATTAATGTCACAACCACCCTCAATTCGATTTAACCCAATCACATCAAAACCAAATCGAATTAATTCATTAATGCTTCTGTTGCCAGTCCTTTTCCCCAGTATGCTTTGTTCATTACGTAGCCAATTTCTGCTTTGCGATGACGATTAGACCAATCAATAAAAGCACAATTGCCAATAACTTTATCATTTTCTTTAAAGACAATTGCCCAATCAACAGACTGACCTTCTTCGTGTCGTTTCGTTACAACTTTAATAAATTTATTTAATGTATCCTCTTTGGTTTGATTAACTTCCCAAGTCATAGAATCTGTTATTTGTGAGTCAGAAAAAATCTCAAATAAGTCGTCCACATCATCTAACTCTATCTTTCTTAATAAAAGACGTTCTGTTTCAAGTACAGGTATTGGTTTAAAAAAATTCTCGATTTCCATCAATGTTCCTCTTTTGCATTTCTCCATGAATTTAATGAATAAAACAGCAGAACCCATCCCAACGTTTCAAGTCCTTATGAATGTTGATTTAGTTGCTTATTACGAGCTGGATTTTCTGTACTATTCTATCATTGGGACGAGCA
The DNA here is from genome assembly GCF_900104575.1 of Bacillus tuaregi. Taxonomy (NCBI): domain Bacteria; kingdom Bacillati; phylum Bacillota; class Bacilli; order Caryophanales; family Bacillaceae; genus Bacillus; species Bacillus tuaregi. The sequence continues at coordinate 2,165,720 of NZ_LT629731.1, read as the reverse complement.
GTTAATAAATTTATTGTGTATTTAGCACATAATGTTATTAGTCTCAATAATGTGAATGATGGTTATTTATAATCCTTCTTCCTTTATACAAAACGAACTTTTTTTATGACAAGGAAAGGTCACCTTCCAATTTAAGAACTTGTAAAAGGGGGCTGGCATTATACAGCCCTATATGGCCCTTTAAATACCTCACGAATATGCCAGCCAAGAAATTTGTCATTTGGTATATAATAAGATTGAATGGGTTTTCTGATAAATTGACCGTGATATTTCATCACCCATTCCTCAAATCCTATATTTCCGTTGGCATATTCAGATACTAGGAAACGTCTCTCATTATTAATTGTAAAAATACCCATATCAAATAGCTTGTGATGGAGAGAACATAGAGCAATACCATTTTTTTCAATATCTGGACCACCCGCTTGATGCCCTTAATATGTGCAGCCTCATATGGATTGTCCCTGTGACAATTTAAAATAAGTTCCACAAAAAAGAGCGTTTATCCTTCTTGGATCAACACTCTCCTTAATAGAAAATCAATTTTTGCAGATTCGAAAAAAGGCTTTCTATACCTAGTAATGGTCTAGCAAATTGGATATTTTACCTTTTAAGAGGGGTAACTCTTTTTCAACCACTTTCCATACAATTCCGTTATCTACCCCAAAATAATCATATATTAGAACATCGCTTAATCCCGCCATTTCACGCCACGGTACATGGGGGTGTTGGTTTCGAAAGTCTTTTGATACTCGCTTAGTTGCTTCTCCTACAATTTCTAAATTACGAATGACCGCATCTTGAATTAATTTTGAACTAAAAAAATCATTTTCGCCATTCGGAATGTATGATTCAATATTCTCTATGCACTCCAAAATATGAAGTAAATAGATTTTGTCATTCTTCATAATTGAATGGCTCCGTTTAACACATCTTCTTTCAAACTCCAATGAATTGCATTTTCTGTTACAACATCAACTTTAATATTAAGTAGATCTTCGAGCTCTTGTTTAAAGCGAATCAAATCAAACAAGCTTCTGCCTTTCTCAAATTCTACAAGTAAATCAAGATCACTTTCAGGTCCATCTTCATGCCTTGCAACAGAACCAAAAATCCTTACACTTTGAATACCATGATCATCTGCTACTTTCAAAATTAATTCACGCTTTTCCTGAAGAATATCATATAACATAACGAATCCCTCACATTCTTCATTAATCTTAAAGACATTATAACATGTCTTGAAAAATGTCTGTAACTAATTAATAATCATTCAACTCCATATGAGGAAACACGTATTTGCTTTTTGAAGATAAGCGACCGATTATGTAATAGAGACACCGGGACAAAACCGTCCCCGCGTTTTTCTTGAAGCACATTGTATTGGTGTGCCTCCAACGTTTACCATTTTCAATATTGTAACATAATCGTATTATAGCTCTCTCCACTTATAATAGAAGAGCAACCAGTTAATTTACTTAATAACCTTCTGCCTTTGAAGAACATTATTGAAAACAAATTAAAATAAGCCTAGAACCATAGAGTCAGGTCTAATATATCTCTAAATATTTTTAAAATAAAAATAACCCTATCTCTGTTCTATGAGATAGGGCTGCCTACGATATTTAACTTCATTCAGCAGAAGTCCTCCACTTCTACAAGTGGGGGATGAATGCAAACTGTACTTCGATTCAGTGGGGGTTCAAACCCCGGCTGAATGAAGTTAAGCCTCCGGCGGATGTCACGGATTTTTTTAAAGGTAGTTTATCGAGCGAGCTCGATAAAAATCCGGACGCAAATTCGACGGGCGAATTTGATCTCTGGGACAACAACGTCCCTATGTCCCTATCTCTCTGGTCAATAAGAGCAGGGTTTACTTCGAATTCTCTTCCATTATATACTTTTTGGACAACGGCCCTTCCTCTGGCATTTAATATTTCACCAAAGCGAATTGATTTCAATTTTTTCATTACAGTTCGGACATTTGGCACGCAAATTCTTTCCGCTACCATTGGCATCAAGTATACATTTCTACAATTCTATTGGCAATAATTTGTCCTTTTGATGAGCATTTCTACATTCTAGAAATGCTGATTCTTAGGTATTTTTTATTTATAAACGAAAAAGGCAGTCCCTACCACATTCTTAGTAGAACTGCCCTCTTATTTAATAAAGAAGATTCATAATCTCTCCTAAATAACATAACTACACTATTAAATCATTACTCTAACTATAAATAGAGCCAATCTCCCAAACATCTTACGAATCCACTCTAACTAACTGCTTCGCTTTCAATTGCTCAAACAATTTCTCAACTGTCCCTACTCCAACATTTTCATATTTGGCCAGGATAACCAATTCCTTCGGTAGCTGTCCGACGGTTTCAATTTGGTCGTCTTGTAGCTGTCGAAGCAGATTGGGAATCCCTGCAAACTCTTCTGGGGTGAGCGGGAGTTTGGCCAATTCCTCAGTGACGATAATGTAATCGGATTTGTAAAATAAGAAGAGCTCTCCCGGACGCTCTAAGGTCAGCTTTCTGCGGATTTTTTCTTCTTCAATAAAAATGGCCAATTCTTCAAAAAAGAGTTCATCATTTTTATCACTAAATCGTTTTACATGCTGGTTCAAGCCTTCCAAATGGTTTGGCAGCTCACTCATAATCCGTGCCTGCTGCTCCGCACCTAGTCTAATTAAATAAGTAACAGATTTAGCAAATCGTTGCGGCAAAAGAAAAGCATCTCGTAGAAAGTAAGGAATTTCTAGTGTTTGATTTTTAAATTCAAGTGTACGAATGGTCGTAAAGCCTGGAAGCTCTTCTTTAACCGTTGCTCCCTCTGGTGTTGTTTCTGGTTCTTCTTTTTCGGGAGGTTTTTCACCTTGCTCGAGTGACTCTTTAAGAAGCTTTTCTAATACTTTTAATCTCGTTTCAAGTTCTGTATTTTCATAGAAATGGTTACTTCGTGGTGATGGATCTTGATAAGCCGGGACAGTAAAATCGACTGGACCATAGACTTCTACATACCACTTAACAATTTTATACACAGCTTCCCAAGATAAGAGAGCTTCAGAATACCGGAACATGCGAACGTCGTGTGAGGCTTGATTCCCAATTTGACGGACATAATGCAGTGCATCACGGATGTCAGAAGTTAAATAACCATTGCTATTAAGAAGATCAATGCGCTCCTTCAGGTTGGACCGAGGTTCTTCTTCAATCCTTTCCGCTTGAATCACCTGTTGTAGAATATTCTCCACAAAAACTCTTGCATGTGTCAGCATCGTACGAGGGCTAGAATATATACTGTTTTCAAGTTCACGTGCAACAAAGGCAAGCTCCTTTGAAATCGGTTCTAGGAACTGGTAAAAATAAGTTGATTGATTCATCATCTAGTACTCCCCTTGAAAGTTAGACATACTGCTCCTTCGCCATCCCCATCTTTTCCATAACCATACTTTGAATCTCCGAGTAATCGAAAGGAATGATCACGTTTTCAGCGAGTTCCCGTTTGCTTTCTAACAGCTCATGCATAAGCTCTTCTACCGTCCCCTGTGGGAAGTTTTGCTTGTCTGTAGTAATCAATTGGTAGACAAAAACATCCTTTGTTTGTCCAATACGATACCCACGGTCTGTTGCTTGATTTTCAACAGCAGGATTCCACCATCTTGTATAGTGAATGACATGATTGACACTCGTAATCGTCAACCCCACTCCCGCTGCTTTCGGTGATAACAGCATGATGCCAAATCCAGGCTCACGATTAAACTGTTTTACCACCGATTGCCTATTTTTCGTTTGGCCATCAATCACAGGGATGGAAATTCCATACATGCTCATAAATAATCTTTTCAAAATCGAATGAATTCCGCGGAACTCTGTAAAAATTAACACCTTTTCATTTTTCACTTTAATGCCTTCAATCAAATCTATTAAAGCAAGTACTTTAGGAATTTCTTTATAAGACAGATTCTCGTAATCTTTGATTACGACTCCAGGATGACCGTATAATTGTCTTAGCTTTGTCAGCATATTTAAAATCGCAATTTGACCGGTTTCCTTCGTTAGCAGCATATTTTGTGAGATTTGCTTTTGAACACCTGCTGCTTCTATATAAATAGGGTCGAGAATGGTTTTCTTCGGAAGCCTGTCATCCAATACCTCGGCTTTTGTTCTTCTTAAATAATAAGGTTTAATCTCTTTCAATAAACCTTCATAGTCAGCCTGCTCCATATACTTTCTTCTAAACTCTTTTAACGAGCCTAAGTGGCCAGGTTGAACAAAATCCATAATCGACCACAGCTCTTCTAAGCTATTTTCGACTGGAGTTCCGGTCATAGCGAGACGAAACTCATATTTCATCGCTCGTAATGCCCGCGAACGCTGGCTAGAATGGGATTTCATATTTTGTGCTTCATCACAAATAATCGATTGAAAGTCAATTTTTCCTAAAATCAACTGATCAATTTTTAGCGTATCATAACTCGTTAAAATAATTTCATATTGGGCAATTTGCTCAGCCGATTTAAGTCTACTACTGCCTTTGTGAACGTAAAGGCTCTCATTTAATAGCGATGCAAACTTTTGTATTTCCTCCAACCAATTTTCAATTAAAGCAATCGGAAGGACAATAAGGGTTGGTTTCAAGCGATTTTGTTCTTTTTGCCTTAGAAGAAAAGCAATCACTTGAATCGTTTTTCCTAGACCCATATCATCCGCAAGCAAGCCGCCCTTCCCCTGCTCATAAAGATGACAGAGCCATTGATACCCTTGAAGCTGATGCTCAAATAAGTTTGCACACAGCTTATTTGATACAGGATATTGCTGAAATGCCTTGTCCGCATTTTCAGCTAGCTGGTATTCTAATTCATTTTCATTATCACGAATATCTAAGGTGAACGTTTTACTATACCCTGCTTCTTCATCTGATGGAAGATCTAACAGTGTTTTTCGCATAATCGGGTCTAGATAATACCATTTTCCCTCGTGGAAAGCGTATTGCTCATTTGGATGCTGCTCCATTAAGCCTTTTAGAAATTCCGGTTCATAGGCCTTGACGGTGTCATCTGACGCATTTTCATCGGTTCCAAACCAATTCATTTTTGATTCCTGATTATAAATGGGTCGAACATGCTGAATCGGAATCAAGCCTTTCACCCGCTCTGAAAATAATTCCAAGTCAATTTGATAATCATGCTCAGGCAAGACAGCAGACGGATTTTCGAAAAATAATGGCACTTCTTCCCCTGTTATATGGCGTTTGGCTGCTAGCTTCGTGATATCTTCACTAACTTCCTCTGTACGAACAAATCGATTCCGTTTCATCCCCTTTTTAAAGCTTGTCATTGGTTGACTGAGCTGATTTAGAGCATAGGTTTCTTCCTCGCTCACGCCAATGGGTAACACTTCAATATGATCAGGCGCATGAACCTTGACCTCTAAGTCATAGTGATCAATCACATGATAGGTCTCATTCTCAAGGAAATTCTCTAAAGAAATACCTGCTTCACGAGCGAGCTGCTGGCATATCCCTATTTTTTGATAACCAGTCAGTTCTTCACGATTGATGGCTTTTTTTAACTCGTATACGTTTTGAGGCAGAAGCAGCAATTCATCGTCCATTTGATACATAGCACCATACGCTGTACCAACCCGATCTAAATTACTAGCGTCCTCCAGCATCAACTTTAGAGAAAGTTCGGCTTGGTCAGGAGTAGAATCTAAGCGTAGTTCGCCTGTCACCTCTACAGGGTCAACTGGAAGGATGAGAGATTGTAAGGCAGTACGTCCTTCATCTGATTGCAGCAGTTGATAATAGGAATCATAGGAAAGTATACCATTTTCGATAAAGCCTGATTCTGCTAATTCTTCCCAAGAAACATAGGACATAAAGCCAGGTAACCGGTAGGATTGTTCAATCTCCTCTTTAGATAACGGCAAGGAAAAATGGGTTTCCTTCCGTCCATGCTTTCGAACAAATTCAATCAGTATTCCATCAATCGAAGGTATCGTAATAACCTTCATCTCTGTCTGCTTCCTTCTGAAGAACATCTGCCTCTACCTCCCAACCTAGGTTACTTTTCAGCCAATGGTCAAACACATGCTGCCAGCCACGATGGTGTGACAAACGGCCATATTGATAGACCAAATCTTGATCTCTAACATCTTCCCGGCTTAAATCCGGTTCTTTTTCCAACACTCTTCTAGGTTTCTCGCGATCATCCAAAAGCTTATCAACCTTGTGTTGGAAGTGACGATTAAAGACACTCATTTCATACACATACACAGCGCCTGTTGCCAGCACTTCCATTATCACGACATCCTCAAAATAGAGAATCAACGTTTTCTTTTTATCAATCACGACCGCATCTTCTAATTTCACAATAAATTTCTTCCAATACTGAAAGCGCTCGTGATTTTTATTGACTTGATCAAAGAATTCTTTAATCTCAAGTGTTAGAACCCACTTCGCAAAACGTTTCTTTTCTTCCTCACCCACATGCTTCCAGAGCATCGGTTTCCGTCGGTAGATTTTTAATTTTTCATAAACTAATAATCCCAGCGGTTTCACATGGTTGAGTTTGCATCTTTGAATTAAGGATTCAGCCATTTGTTGTTGTTCGATAATCGAGGAGCTGACGAAGAAGCTTTTGAATAACGCTTTTTCTCGAATAAAAAAGGCTTCATCGGCTCCTTTTAAGCCTTCTAAGAAAACAGATTGAAAGAATGGTAGATTTTCCGTCAAAAAAAATGTCTTTAATTCTTCGATAAAACTTAATGCGCTGTTGGCGGCTGCCTTTGCCAGAAAAAGAATCGGATTTTCCTCGCGTGTGAAGACTTGCCACTTTTTTGCTTGTTCTTCCTCCATCCTTCGGCTAACCTGTGGCTTGTTTAATTGGTATGCCTTCTTTACTATAGGCCACAGATTGTCTGTATCTAGGGATTGATAAAGAACATCCACTGTAACACGAAAATAGCGATGGTCCTTTTCCACCTGATGATGGATAAAATGGAGCAGCTTGGACTTTCGCTGCTCATCTAAATCCTTTTTATATAGGTAGGGAATATATCTTTTTATTTTTCGTGTTTTTGATTCTGCCCATTGATCGAATTCTTCAACAGCTAACTGGTTAAATTCGTTTTCAAGCCTCTCAAGCTTCCCGACATAATCTGTTGTTAGATGATCATCTTTTATGGAAAGTCTAGACTGTTTATTCTCTTTTAACCATGACTCAAGGCTATACATGTGATATTCATATTTCATTGATTCACCAACTTGTCGATGGCTTCAATTGCTTCATCATCTTTTAGACGGAATAGAAATTCAACTCTTCGTGATAATTCAGGACTATACTGTCCATTGCTATCTTCTAGAGGGCTCGTAAAGCCACGGCCATTCGCTGTGACATATTCCTTTGATAATTCACGAACATGAAAGTCAGGCATTTCTTCATTATAAATATAATCCAGAACCGAATAAGCTCGCTCCTGAGAAAGTTTCATATTATACAAGTACGTCCCGCTATTATCGGTGTGACCTTCAATAATAATAGAAGAGATTTCATCCTTAAAGCGATCCTGTAGCAGAATATCTAAATAATTCGGCACAAACTGATTCAAGAAATCCTTCCCCGCTGGTGATAGGGCGGCGGAATTATACTCATATAAAACACTTCCAGGGAAACGGATGGCTCCTGTTTGCTGGTCAATGTCAATCGAAACATTGGACTCAGAAAAAGCTTCTGTTAACGCCTTAATGATTTCACTTTTTACACTCACGACTTCTTCAATTTTCTCTTCCTGCTGCTCTTGAATTTCACGAATATCTAAGATAACTAATGTTAAAAGAAGAGCAAATACCATTAACATGGCACTCATTAAATCTGCATAGGACTGCCAGTAATTGACTTCGGATTTGTGACGACGTTTCATCCTTGCATCACTTCTTTTGGTCTAGTTTTAACAATTACGTCACTTAATTCTTCCAAGCCATCTAGTAATTCCCCTTGTACGTCACTAAATTGATTCACTAGATTGCTAACCTCTGAAACAGCTTTCGTAAGAGTTCGATCCACATGCTCAAAGGTTTTACTTAGGCCATGATCAATATTTTCGCCAAAGTCCTTGACAGAAGAATCCAAGTTTTCTCTTGTGGCAGCAAATTGTTCTTTAGTAGTATTCCAATGTGATTGCAGCATTTGAACCTGGCTCGTTATTTCATTCACAAAAGATCCCGTTGAAATCATTGCATCTTGAATGACTGTATTGGTATCCTTTCTCATCGAAACAATTTCTGGTAATAAGTCGTTCTGCATTTGCTGGGCTTTTTCTAATTGTGCTCGAAGAACATCAATATTCCCAACGACCTCTCTTAGCTCAGGTGCCACAGGAAGTAGATTTGATACAGCCTCTTTCACACTCCGCAGTAGCGTGTCGGATTCATGTAATGAATGCTCTTGTGATGCTAATGCTTGTTTAAAATTATCCGTCATTTCTTTATAGGTTTCTGTCATAGTGGCAGAAACGGTTGTCACTTGATCAATCAACTCTAGATGCTTTCTTTCGATTTTCTCATTGAATTCGTTAAAGCCGTCCGTTAGATGATCGTATTTCTGAGCCAGCTGATTGCTGCTTTTGGCTATGTCGTGCTGCACCGGCAACAGTTGATTTTGAATCGTTTGGGCTTCGTTTAAGTGATCGGAAAGGGTTTCGATACTATTGAGAATATGGTCAAGCTGCGGCGAAATGCTCACAATCGAATCCACAATATGTTGAGCATTTGTTAATAATTGATTTGAATCCACCAATGCCTGCTTTTGAACTTCTAAGGAATCCTTAAATCCAGAAGAAATTCCTTGATAGTTCGTCGACATTTCTGATGAGATGGTGATGAGTTTAGTCAGCAGCTCCTCGTGCTTGGATTCTGCTTTTTCGTTAAACTCACTAAATCCTTGCGTCACTTTTTCATATTTCTCCGCAAGCAGCTTATTGCTCTTTAATACATCCTGCTGCACGGGCAGCTGCTCAAGTGTTAGGTTCTGTACCGTTTGAATTTGTTCACTTAAGTTAGCCATATAAGAATGGGCCTGTTGATAGCTTCCTCCCATTGCTTCAAGCTCTTGGGATAGCCTATCAAAACGAGAGAACACTCTTTCTGTCTTTTCACTTGTCGCATTTTGCTGCTGATGCATCATCGAGAAACTGTCTACCACTTGATTTAATGTACTCATCATATTTTGCTGCATTGTCTGTGTATCATGGATTAATTGACTAAATTGCGTAATCGATTCTTCAGTTCCGCCTGTAATTTGGTCGACTAGTCGATCCGTTAAATCCACACTATTTTTTTGCGTCAATTCAATTTGTGATTCTAATAACTTGGATTGTGATTCCATACCATGATTTATGTTTTCAAATTGATGGCTTAATTGATGAAACGCATCCTGAACATGATTTTGCGATTGTTGAATTTGCGCGACCATCGGCTGCATCGCCCGTTCCATCGCATCGGTCAGTAATGTTTTTAGATGGTCTGCTTGATTTCTCGATATTTTCTCCAGGCGGTTCAAAAATAACTCTTCATCTTCTGTACTTAACAGGTAATCTAATTTTTCCGCATGCCAATCAATTTGAAGCTCAAGAGAGTGGCCGATAAATCGATCATAAAACGTCCATAGTAAAGAAAGAAAGACACCCCATACTGACGTGTAAAAGGCCACTTTCATTCCTTCTAAAAGAGACCCAATCCCTGTGCGTAATGATTCCGTGTCCCCTACATTCAAATCAGAAAGACCTGCTGAGAGTCCAATAAAGGTACCAAGAACACCGATACTAACAAACAACCCCGCTCCCATATCCATCCATGGACGATAGCCCATTTGGTGGAACAGAACATCTTCACTGAAGAAGGAATCAATATTAATTTTCTCATCCTCATCTTTCGTTTTAACACGGTTATAGTAGCGTTCCCACAGCTTTTTATATCTCGATCCTTTCAAATCCTTAAAAATAGCATGGATTTGTTGGTCAACCCCATCGCTATCTGTTAAAGTACCCATGGCGCTCCTTACCTTTTTCATTGCCTGAGTTTCTTTCGAAATAAAGAAATAAAGAACAGCAGCCAATCCTACAGCCACACCCGTTTGAATCAATAGATAAATATTGGTAAATCCATTGGTTCCCATTTCTTGAATCGCTGAAAAAATATTTTCAAATAAAGGATACAATACAGAACCACCCTTTTGGTTTATGTCATTTGTCAATTAATTGTTATATTTATAGTTAATAAGCACTATTACTATCGTATCATAAACTTTATTTCGTATATATATTGGATGATGGATTTTTATTTCCAGTTGTGGAGAGGTTTGGTAGTTGTGTTTGGGTGGGTTGGGAATGTTCAGTCGTGTATTAAGGGGAATAAATGTATTGCTGGGGAGGAAATTACTTAGGAGAGTCTTAGTAGTCGGTTGTTAGTCATTAAAAGGATATATTTACTTTTTTTGCGATATGTTACTGTTCGACTCCGGTGGTCGGGGTCGAACAAGATGTCAGTCTATGCAAGTATTTCGGATAATTCTCCTAAAGCCTTTTATATGAAAAGATGTTCCATTTAAACATTTATTTAATAGTTACTTTGTATCAGAGTTTAGAAAATAATTCAGTAAAATAATTATTCATTTTCATCTCTCAATTGTAACGCAGTTACGTTTCCTTACAATTCATAGAAGTCACATATAGATTTCTCATCACTCCATCAATCAATCGCAGTCACAGTACCATCTCAACGAGGTAGAACTAACTATTATGCTCTCCATTAAACCGAGTATTAACTTCTTCAATATATCCAGTCTCAAATTCAAACCTTTTCGCTGCACCAACAATTTTTTCTAAGTACCCCATACGCGCATTACCATAGTTACTTTCCGTAGCTATATAGACCAGCGCTGGTTCATTATTATCGAATTCAGAATTTCTGACAACAACTTTTGTTTTTTTATTAATATTTGCCGATACCCCTTCATAACGATCTAACGTATTTTCATCATCTGGTAACACTGTCCAAAGAATACCTTCAACAAAGCTGTCATGCCCTTCTATAATGCTTGCCACTCCTTTTTTATTAAGGCTGTTTTCGTAAACAATGTTGGTTTTTAATGAGTAAGCCCGAATTATAAAAATAAGCGCACCTTTCCGGTATGCATGACAAATAGCCGTATATCATGACTTTTTTTGTCAGATGTACGGCTATTTCATGTTAATTCCACATTCAGCTTGGATCATTTTTGACCAAGGCATATATTGATTTAAAATATCCGATTGTTGATAGATATCTAGATTAGGTAAATCCGTCAGTAACTTCAATAGATAGCGATAAAAATCCACACCATTTGCTTTTGCAGTTTCTGCAATACTTAAACAGATGGCATTGGCCTTTGCGCCAGCCTCACTTACTGAGTGGATCCAGTTCTTTCGGCCCACTACACTTGGACGGATGGCATTTTCAGCTGGATTATTATCAATTTCAATACGACCATCCATCAAAAATGCTTTTAAACCATTCGCTCTGTTTAAGGTATATTCTGCTGCCTTCGCAAGCGCATTTTTGCCGAAGAATGGGGATTTTTCAACCCAGTCTAGAAATTCCTCAAGGATTGGCCTTGAGTATTTTTGTCGTTTTTTTCTGCGCTTACTTNGTGCCTAGTATAGTAAATAGTTATAAGTAAATAAAAAAAGGCCACCGTTTTCATTGTAAAATGGAAGTACCTATCACAGAACTTCCAACTACAATTCCCTACCACAAGGAGATGAAAATGATGGCTTATAACTTATTCAATCATATTCAGGGCAAAAACGGAAGTCGATGGGCACAATTTATTAGGGAAACAGGTACAGAGAATTTATTACTGGTGGCAGTAGATGCAGCGAAATATACACATAAGGCCATGATCTCTACATTTTATGGCGACATAATAGTAAAACCATTTGAGTTTGATGCTTCCTTAACTGGTTTTGAGGTACTAAAAAAACAAATCCAAACAGCGATTGTTCACAACGATATGAAGGTAGTTGTAGGGGTTGAAACGACAGGGCATTATTATGAGGCACTAGTAAGAAAGTGTTATTCCGAAGCTTTTCATGTCCGTATCTTGAATGCAGCGACCACAGCTAGGGAACGAGAAGCTCTTCTAAACTGGTCAAAGACAGATAACTTAGATTTGATGGCTATACTTCAGTCGATTATTCATGGGCGGGGGACATCTAATGAGCTCCCTAGTGGAGATGTTCNATGTTTCACCAATGCTTCAACTCCCTCATGATTGTTAGGATGATGTGCTCGTCTACACCATTATAAAAGAGGATTTCCGCATTTGCCGTTTTGATTGTGCAGATGCTAGAGGAAGAGCTGGTTGGTGGTGACACGGAGTTACTTTTATTTTCAGGAAGAAGTGTAACGGGAACAATAGTCAGTTTTTGATCTGGCATATGAAAAGCACCTCCCTTTAATATTGATATGATCATATTACAGGAGGTGCAGCTCTATTTATATGCGTCGTTTGAATACGGGCTTACTATTAGATAGTAAAAAGAGCCGATTCTTTAAATGAATACGACTCTTTAGTGTTCTTTCCTTACAAGCTGTGCTACATACTCCGCATGAATCGAGTTCGAATTAGATAATATGTGCGAGGGAACACAACGAGTGATTAAATTTTGAATGTTGGTTGGTGTGTATATATCAACTATTTTTTATCCATGTTTAGATTTTATTCTCTATTAGTGTTGCAACCAATAAATTTCTCTTTTGCATTTCCTTCCTCAACGAATCGCAGTCTCGTATCGTTGCGAACANGATTTGAATTGAAAGCAAGCTTTTACTTTCGATTCAAATCACCAGGGCACCAAGCGCAGCGCGGTAGCCTTGACTAAGCTAGGGCATTGGGAAAATTCTATTAGAATACTAAAGTAGCTAAATGCGACAACTATATTGACAAACACCGTTCACAGACTACAAAAATTGACTCGTGCCCGTCGTGAGTTAGTCCAAGAACAAACGGCTACAAAAAATCTTATTCGTGTGTATGTGGACCATATATTTCGTGAGTTTCAAGGGAAAAGTGTATGGATAAATGGAAAGCGTAAACATGTACAAATTTTTTCGGATTTCTGGGGAAAGTCTTCACTCTATTTTATGCGTCATTGTCTCCATCCAAGTGACATCCTTACCCTTGGAAAAAAGGGATTACGAGCCCTTTCAAAACAAGTAAATCTTAAGTTGCGCGAACAAACCATTGATTGTCTGCTTGATTACGCAAAACATTCCATTTCTCAAGCGAAAGAACAATTAGAAGTCGAACAATTTTTACTTATTCAAAGTCTAGATCGACTAGATATGTTGGATACGCAGATTAAATTATTAGAAAGAAAAATTGAAGATTTATTTGTTCAAACGGACGGAGCCGTCATCCTTAGTGTTCCCGGAATTGGAGTTGTCACTGGAGCAGAACTATATGCCGAGATGGGGGATATTTCTGATTTCGACCATGCAGGGCAGCTAATTAAAATGGCAGGAACGAATCCTATCGTTAAGCAATCGGGAGGGAAAAAGCCCTCTTATCATGCGATATCTAAGCAAGGAAGGCGAACCTTTCGAAATATAACATATCAAGTGGGAAAATCCCTGTCTATGAACAACCCTGAAATGAAACAGAAGTATGCGGCATTAAGAGATCGTGGAAAACTTCCAGGTCAGGCGTATATCGCTCTAGGAAACCGAATGATTCGTCTAGCTTTTTCAATGATCAAACACCAAACATTATATCGTACAGACCAACCTGACTACGTTTTATACAAACAATTACGAAAGAAACTGTACAAGGCCAATGTTAAACAATTCTATGAAAGGTTTGTCATCTCAACAAGTTCCCAGATTGCCTAGACTATGTGTTTATTTCAAAAATTCTACCCTTTTGTGCCTATTACAATATTAATTTATGTAAGTAAAGTAGACTCTTAATTAGATTTGATTTTATTTAAATGGAGCTCCTCTAGGACGTTAGATCACATTGTACCTCGTGCCTGAGGCATAGACCTCGTGTGCCAGCCTTATGGATCTTGTCCTGCAAGTACGAATAATACGTGAAAACTAAGTTTATATTCACTAGGCTGTATCCTCTGCAAGATGAAAACGCAAGATCCTTTCACGTTCTAGAGGAGCTCTATATAAAAACTCTGTGATAGTTGAACTAGTTCCAAAAATTGGAAACCCTAGTTTTACTTTAGGTCGGCCTTTTTTTGATAAATTTCACGCTTGACTAATTTACCATTATACGCTGGCACCGTTCGCCTTTACAATTCGCTGTATTATCCTCGGATATACTGATTATTTATTTTTTCTTATCTTGGATATGTTGATCAATATTGTTGATATTTCTTTAAAATGAGTTACTTTTTTGAATTAGAAGTTACTCCCTCCCAATTAAATTAATCTTGAACTTTATTTTTATATTTATTTGCTAACATCATAACGAGGAACTGAGGAATCAAATTCAAAATACTAACGAATATTAATAATTGATTCGGAGTAAGTGGCTTAAAATAGACTCCCCATCGTTCGTTTCCCGCCATCTCACTGATGAAATAAAATGAAACTATTCCAGATACTATATTGCCAATAATAAAAGGGATTAGGTTACCAAAGAATTTTCCAAAGAATGCAAGCAGCAAGGTCGCTACAATCATTATTAAATAACCAAACATTGAACGATTAGCAAAGTCTTGATACATAGAAAAATAGACAAATGGAAAACAGTATAAACAAACTATTAAAATGCTAATTCCTATTTTTCTCATATTTCACCTCTTTTTCTAATTTTAAGTACAACATATATAAAACTTATAAAGAAAAAAGTTTTTTCATCGTCACCTCCCTCATTTCATTCAAATTTCACCATAAAAATCCAGAGACTTATTTAATTAACCTGCTTCGTTACTTTAAGTGAGAAATTTCACGATATCTTTTAAAATTTAACATAGAGATCTGATTTTCTTTAGGCGAACAGTCCTGGCACCGTTCGCCTAATAACCTTACACAATGAATTTTGTAAACCAAGCTATATACTTCGCTCCCCATATAAACAAAAATTGAGAAACTATTGTGCCTAATAACCTTGAGGTTACCATCATTAGTGACATACTTTTTAGCTTATTGTAACTTCCTCTTTGATTAACAACATCGTCTGCAATAACAGATATCTTGGGATCAATAAAAATAACCAATAGTATTGTTGCTATCCCGTTAATTTATCCTGATGCCATAATTGCAGTTGAAGCCCTTTCTGGAGTTAATAAGGCCGCATATAATGCAGATAATACACCGATTGTATAGATTGCGGTTATTAACATATTTATACAAAATAGTCTTATTGGAATATCCTTACCTCTTACATTCCGTAGGTAAGAAAACTTAGGAAAATTAAGATGCGTTATGCCTCGCTTTATGTACTGTAAGGTGAACATCCTTTTCATTAAGGAGGGCACAGATCCTTTTTCCGCTGATAAATGAATGATTGCTCTTGAAAATAAAGCTATAAAAGTAGGAAGTAGAATTATTCCAAATACTGTTCCAACCGTTGATGCGCCAATAAGAATTCGAAATTGGGTTTCCACAAACTCTAGAGTATTTTCACTTGGAGCAGTATCAATTAAACTACCAGTGAACGGTTGTTGCATCATATTATCCAATCTTGAAAAGATGACCATTATATTAAAGAGTGATAAAGCGGACGCTATCATTTTAACTCTTGCACCTGATAACCTCACAGCATAAGCAAGTGTTTCTATCGAATGTATGATAAAAATAAACAAAGCAATAAATAATAGTTTTTCAGTTAAAAATTCCATTTTGTTACCTTCTTTTTCGAATGAATCCAATACCTAATTTTACCATATTTTAAATCCAATACATTCGTTTTCTTAATTTTCGGTTCTCTTTTACTGGACCTTCTTAAAATGAGAGATTGCACCAACTATTTCATCTATCACTCACGCAATGTATGAGTTTATTTCCGTTTCTACTACGGTTATAACTGTCTCTAAACTCGATTCACTTGCTTCATTTACATTTAGTGTTTTATTTTGCTTCCCTGAGAAATTACAACTATATCGTCCATTAACTGTGAACATCCCGAAAGAAAAAGCTTGCAATCGCACTCCGTTAGCACAATAACTAATAATACTTATTTTTCTTTTTCTTGTTTTAATAATTCTAATATTTCTTTGTTTTCTTCACTGACCTTTTTGATTTCCCTCAATTGAATAGACAGGTAATGGCTATCACAAAGGCGAACAGTGCCTGGCACTGCTCGCCAGGGGAAAAAGATAATCATCCCCCATGTTGTAGAATACTGAATCAATTTTCCCCTTCTAATCAAAAATTCCCAAATACGCGATATGTTACGTAATATATGGTGTATGTTATAAGTATATCCGTAACTATTTTAAATGGAGGAAACGAAAGTGAATGAGCCTCTAAAAGATAAACCGACGTTTACTGCAGATCAGTTAATTCCAGCTACGATTGCTGCAAAAAATTTTGGATCTTTAAGAAAAAAAGTAAAGCAGGTACCTCAATTTATTACAGAGAATGGTGTAGTTGGGGAAGTGCTTTTAGATTATCAATACTACGAAGAAATATACAGCCGGCTTAGAAAGTTAGAGCAGCTAGAGGAAAAAAGACAATCCTGGGAATATGCATTAGATTTAAATCAGATAGATGGAGTCTATAAACCAAGTCCATTATTATCAGAATTGATGGAAAAGGAAACTCATGGTGAGATTTCATCAGACGAAATCATAGAAAAATTAAAACAAATTTATAAACAGGATGAATAGTTTATGAAAGATCCTTATGTCTATAAAAATACGAATGTTTTAATCAACAAATTAAAAAGAACGAAATTACAAATATTTAGAAACGATAATAAAGGATGCCCTAACAAGTGGCAACAGAAAGATCTTTGTACTATCAAGTCGGGGAATGGGGTTAGTGGGCGAACGGTACTAGGCACCATTCGCCCATGACTCACCTTGTTGTCAATATTCTTTTAAATCAACAGTAATGGGTTCCATTTCTTTTGTTTCTACTTTTTTACCAGAGCCCTGAGAAAAATGTATAACGGGTATAATTGTTATTGATTGTGCATTTGGATTAATTGATTTAATCGTACTACTCCATTCAGAGGATAATCCGTTGTCACGGCTGATACCTCCATTACTATCCACATGATAAAGATTGCCTAAATCATCTTTCACATTTAAAAATTCTACTGTTACTTCAGGCCATTCGTCTAGAATGTGTTTTTCGACAAATTGTTTGTAATAGATCACGGTCGATAAATCATTCGTTTCATAGGAATTGATTACAACTGAAACGCCATGTTCTGACACCGATTGATTCACCACTTCTTTTTTGTTTGTTAAAGATTGTACTTCAAAAGCAAATTGCCAATCACCTGTAATGGATTCATTTGTTTCCATATTGACAAATGCCCGAGGTTCCCAACTAATTTCAATCATATCCGGATGATCCCCATTAAATAAAGGAGTGATTTTTTCTGTTCCTACATATGTGGTATCCCCAACTTTTTCAATTATACCCGTTGAACCCATGCCCTCTGACCCTTTGACATGAAACTGTGCAGACGTATAAGGGCTTGTCCCTAAATCCTTAGTCGTTTCTATCGCATAGGTAACGGTAATGGAAGCCCCATCATACACCGCCTCCTCGATCATGACGGATAGGCCATTGCTGGATTGAACCTGTGATATATCCGTTGCTACATCAGCAAAGTTGTGATTATATGAGGTCTCGTCTTTGAAATAATTCATAATATTATTCAAAATAGGAATTTGTGAGGCAAATGACGGGACAGCAAAGCCACTAGCAACCGCGGCACCTATAGCAATTGTTGCAGCCATTGCTATGTATCTAAAACCATTCTTTTTCTTCTTTTTTGTTCCTAATACATGCTGTTTCACACGTTGTTTTTCAAATTCACTGATTTCCACCGGTTCAATTTTATCAATATTTAAATCTAGTAACTTTTTATAATCGTTCATAAGATCCATTGCTCCTTCCATTTCATATTTTTCGCTAATTTTTTCTTTCCACGATACAAACGATTATCGACAGCTGATTTTGTTAAATGTAGTGAAGAAGCAATTTCACTATTATTCATCTCTAAAAAGTATTTCATCATAAAAATATCCCGATCGATTTCATCCAGTTTACTCAGCTCAAATAGCAACTCACTCTTTTGTTCACGCTCTAATAGGGTCTTTTGTATATTCGAATGCGTACTCATTTGTTCAGATTCATTCAGTTGTTTTTCACGTGCCGCTTGTTTTTCATAGACTCGATAGTAATCAATTGCTTTATACTTCGTAATGGTGCCTATCCATTTTTTGAAATCTACCTCATTCCCATTAAATTGATGGCTGTTTTTCCATACCTCTAAAAACACATCATTGATACAGTCATCGACTGAATCACGTTTTCCAATTGGCTGTAAGATTTTAAGTGCAATCGCTTTGACAAATGGCATGTATTCATCAATGACATATTCCAATGCAGCTTCTTTTTGCTTCTTTAAACGTTTAATAAAATTTTTATTAGAAACGAACATCGATTCTTCTCCTTCATTTTTTGAAAAAGCTTTTTCATTAACTATAACGAAGCGACCGGGGGAATATTCGCAACTATTTTCGTAATCAAGCAAAAATTCTCCATTAGTATATATACTAATCCTCTTACCCTACAATTTGTTCTACTCTAATAGTAATTGTTATCGGCCACTTTGAAGGAACCATATTGCTTTAGAGATGTTGAGGAATGGTATGTCTATTGAAATCGTAGCGAAATGTACGGAATGATCGATTGAAGAAGTGGAGAAATTAGAGGAATCGATGATGGATGAAGCAGAACAAGATTACCATGGCGAACAGTGGCTGCACTGTTCACCATGAATACATATATAGGTTGGAAAAAATAGGTAAACAATGAGACCTTCCCCAATGTTTTCATGTTTTCATAGACATGGCAAGCCGCATTACCAGCCGTACAGGAGTTGCTGGGTTTTTCATTTGATTGACATCGCCAATAAAAAACATATCCTTTTCCGGATAGTAAAAGGCTAAGGAACCTGTTGAACCAGAATGACCCATTAGCTCACCTTTTCCCATAAAAAGATTTGCAAGACCAGTTAGTGGAACTCTCATATATCCAGCACCGTAATGAATGGGAAGCATAGAAGCCTGCAACCGGTTATTAACTTTTAGTTCATGAAAAACAGTAGGATTAAATAACTTTCCGTTAAAGAACGCTTTGATAGATACCATTAATTCACGAGCCGTAGAAATACAACCGCCACTTGCGCGAATACTCCTAAGTAATTTCGGACGATAAAAGGCCGTGTTCTTATAATAAACATACGGGATAAAATTATCCTCGTCTGTCGGGAGATACGTATTTTTGAGTTTTAAAGGTTCAATAATTAATTGTCTATACACATCTTCCAATGTGGAATTCGTAACGATTTCAATTATTTTTCCGAGGATTTCAAAGTTTATATTTGCGTAATGAGCTCGTTTTCTCCTACCTGGTGCAAAATGCGGTTTTATTTCCTTCGTCTTTATGATGGTTTCATTAAAATCAATTGGTTCATCCTTAACAATCGCACGTTTTTTCGACTTACTGCTCCCCTCCTCTATCAGATCCCTCAATCCACTTGTATGAAACAATAAGTTCGAGATGGTAAGTCTATGAGAATACTCCTGACCTTTGTAAACGTGAAGGTTCTTTACTATGTCTTTTTTAAAATAGGTTGTGATTTCATCATCCAATGACAGCTTTCCCTGCTCTTTCAAAATAAAAATACAAGTGGTTGTGAACAGCTTGGTGATACTCGCAATAACGAATGGCGTATCTATATGTCTACCGCTCTACAAAATTTACCTAAACTTACTTAAATACTACTTAGAGGCAAGTTTTCCAGTAAACCTTGCTCCCTTGGTCAAGCCATAGGATTCAATTTATTTGCACCGCTATTTCTAACGGATGCAATCGGTTTCTCATGATTTGCGAACAAATCATACCTTACCGCATAGGTGATACAAGCGAGCTTCCACTTTTTCACCCAGTCCGAGCCAGACAATATTTGTATCTTTTTAGCCATATTAATGGCACTATTTAAGTCACGAACAATGGTATGTCCACAAGAAAGACAAATAAACAAACGAACCTCCGGTTCTTTCTTTTCTTTATGACCACAAACACAACATTCTTTGGTTGTATTTCTTTCGTTTACCATTTTATATTGTTTCCCACGTTTAGAAGCAACCCACTGTAATATTTTACGGAATTCACCAATATGTGTTTGATTCAACATACTTCTTTTCATATTTTTAGAACGAGCTGTGCCATTCGTAGGCGTATAATCACCAATAATCACTAAATCGTAGTGATTATATAACCAATGTGCGATACTATATAACGCGACTTTAATTTGTTCTCGTCGTGTATGGTACGCTTTATTCAAAGTATTATTGTATCGAGCCCATCTTTTGCTTGGCTGCCAGTAAGCGTTGCCGTGTTCTGTTTCTATTTTGATTGATTTTCTCTCGCAAAAATCTCTTTTACTTTTGATTTCATCAATCTTTTGATCCCAGAATTCTGTTTGATAAATTTTACTCATTTCATAGGAAACTCCTTTGTAATCTACTGCTACAAAGAAATTTTTATGATTTNTTATCCCTCTCTGTTAGGATAGATGTCGTACGATACTTTAGTGTTATAGTTAAGTAAATAACACGGAGGTTGATCGATATGACTGAAAAAAATGGAGCACGATATACGCAAGAACAAAAAGAGGCTATTATCAAACGAATGATGCCGCCATCTGTACCGGTAATCTCGAAAGAATTGGGTATTTCAGATGTGACGTTGTACAAATGGCGTAGGGCAGCGCGCGCAGATGGTATGGCCACTCCCGGTAATGGAAAAACAAGTGATAAATGGAGCAGCCAAGATAAGTTTTTAATCGTGATGGAGACGTTCGCGATGAATGAAACGGAGCTTGCCGAGTATTGTCGTAAAAAAGGTTTGTATCGTGAACAAATTGAAGCATGGAAAACGGTATGCCTTCAAGCAAATGGTCAGGCCTTCGACCAAAGTAAACAGCTAAATGGAGCTCTGAAGGAAGAACAGAAGCGTGCTAAGGAATTAGAAAAAGAGCTTCAAAAGAAAGAAAAGGCACTCGCAGAAGCTGCGGCTTTATTACTTTTGCGAAAAAAGGCCCAAGCGATTTGGGGGGACAACGAGGAAGAATGATTAGCCCGTCAAATCGCGCATTAGCAGTTGAACTCATCCAAGAAGCTAATCAAAATGGTGCGCGATTAGCGAAGGCTTGTGAGGAACTTCATATTAGTGTTCGAACATATGAGCGCTGGGTGGAAGATGGAAACGTGAAAGTCGATCAGCGTCCATTTGCGAAAAGACCCATACCGAAAAATAAGTTGTCTGAAGAAGAAAAAGAAGAAATTCTGACAGTGATTAAGCAGAAAGAATACGTCGATTTACCGCCGACACAGATTGTACCAAAGCTGGCAGACAAAGGAACTTACATTGCTTCAGAATCAACTTTTTATCGAGTATTACGTGAAGAAAAAATGCAACATCATCGCGGTCGTAGTCAAAAACCTGGTAAAAGAGTCCCTGAGAGTCATCTGGCAACAGCACCAAATCAAGTGTGGACATGGGATATTACGTGGCTTGGCGGACCGGTGAGAGGTTTATATTATCGACTCTATTTAATTATCGATTTATTTAGTAGAAAGGCAGTTGGCTGGGAAGTTTGGGAAACAGAAGAATCAAAGCACGCTGAAATGCTTGTGAAAAAAGCAGTAATCAATGAAAAAATACAAGGGGCACCACTTGTGCTGCATTCAGATAACGGTAGCCCGATGAAAGCTGAAACATTCTTAAGTTTACTAGAGAAATTAGGTATTCAAAGCTCCTTTTCAAGACCGCGTGTGAGTAATGATAATCCTTACTCAGAGGCAATGTTTCGGACACTCAAATATCGACCGGATTATCCACATAAAGGTTTTGCATCACTAGAAGAAGCAAGAAAGTGGGCACAGCAATTTGTCTATTGGTACAACGAAATTCACCTGCATAGTGGGCTAAATTTTGTGACGCCTGTGCAGTGTCATACCGGAGAACACTTAGCTATATTGGAAAAGCGAAAAAAGGTATACGAAGTCGCAAAGGATAAGCATCCAGAACGTTGGGCAAGAGGCACAAGAAATTGGGCACCAAATGAGAAAGTAGCACTAAATCCAATGCGAGATGAGGGACAGGGTAAAGTATTAAGAAAACCATAGGATCCATATTTCCTGGTGATTTGAATTGAAAGCAAGCTTTTACTTTCGATTCAAATCACCAGGGCACCAAGCGCAGCGCGGTAGCCTTGACTAAGCTAGGGCATTGGGAAAATTCTATTAGAATACTAAAGTAGCTAAATGCGACAACTATATTGACAAACACCGTTATAGTTTAATCCACTTCCCAGATCTTCTATTATTTCGAAACCGTACCCCTTTGCCGTACAATACATACTCACCAGTTCTACCTGACGTTTCAAATCTTCTCTTTGATCAGAAGAAGAAACGCGACAATAACCTACGGTTATTTTTTCATTTAATGGCTTCACTTTTTTTATTTTAGATAATTCTTCAACAGTATACCGACGGTGGTTGCCTGTTGTACGAACGGACTTAATTTTTCCTTCGTTTTCCCACCTTCTTAACGTAGATGTTGCCACTCCTAACATTTCCGCCGCTTCTCTAATTGTGAACATAATAAAAACACCTCACCTTTGTAGATGAAGTGTACCATATTTACTTGCTTAATTTAAGTAATTTAGATTAACTTTGGATAATTTTAAACAAACAGTTATCTAGCCCCCGTACCCAAAACTATATGAAACATCTCCATTGGAGTTTTCTACGAGAAGAACCGATTCATGTATTTGCTTTTTCTTTGTAACGTTATCGAAAATTTTTTGGAATTTTTGTTTTTGAATTTCCATATGGCTAATCTCCCCCATTATCATAATTTTGGAATAACATATGACGTAACGGAGAGTGCTAGCCGAGACCACTCACCTTTTTACTCTATAATCTGACCCGTTCCTTTAGTTTATAGGCTCTCTGTCTTAAATACCTTTCGTTTATCCCAAGATTTCCTCAGCCTCGTCTATCAGTTCCTTAATAATCATTTCTGCATGATTTTCATGTTGCATGAATCGAAGACCTTGTCCTGCCCACAGCGCCATATATTCGATTTGATTTTGTTTGAAGGCTTCTTTTCTAAGGCTACTGGTTGCTGTATTTTGAAGAGGATAGGCTAAAGGGTGAACGCCTGACCTATCAAATTCTTCGATAAATTTATTTTTTATGCCTCTCGCAGGCCTTCCTGAGAAGTTTTTTGTAAGGACGGTTTGTTCTTCTGTACTCTCAAAGAGAGCTTTTTTGTAGAGAGGATGAATGCCTGACTCCTTTGACCCCAGGAACTTTGTCCCCAGCTGAACACCTTGAGCACCTAAAGCAAGTGCTGCGACTAGCCCCTTTCCATTCATGACGCCTCCAGCAGCTACAACTGGTATATGAACATTCTCTACCACCTGTGGAATGAGTGAAAAAGTTCCTATATTTGCTCCCATGGGATCTTCTTTTATATCAAAGGTACTTCGATGACCACCCGCATCACTACCTTGAGCTACAATCACATCTACTCCTGCTTTTTCTGCAATCATTGCTTCCTTCACTGTGGTTACCATCGAGATTACCTTTATATTTCTTTGTTTAGCCGCTGCCATTTTATCAACGGGTAGTATTCCAAAAGCTGTGCTTATGATGGGTACTTCTTCTTCGATTAAAACTTGAAACCTCTCATTAAACAGGTTAGGGGTTTGGAACTGGATATGATCTTCCGTAATGCCTAGATTTTCCCCAAGGCTAAGTAACACCTCTTTTACCTCGTGTTCGTGTTCCTTATCATTCTGGTTGATGATGTCTTCTACACAAAACAAATTGACGGCAAAAGGGCGATCGGTTTGCTGCTTAATGTTCCTAATGGCCTTCCTTATGTCATCGGGCATCATGTATGCAGCACCCAAGCTTCCCAATCCTCCAGCATTACATACATTAGCTATTAGCTCCACCGTCGTAGAGCCTCCAGCCATTCCAGCTTGTATAATAGGATATTTAATATTTAATCCATCACATAAGGGTGTATCTAAGGTAATCATCTTTCTACCCCTTTCCTATATTTATTAATTTTTCCCAATGGTGAATCAGAAAAGATATAAAATTCAGAATGATAAAGATAGATTTATTCTATTCCTTTTTTATGGAAGATTCTACTTTAACTTCATTCAGCAAATGCTTTTTGTACTGAATGCTTGCGACAGGTATAGAAGTCCTCCACTTCTACAAGTCGGGGATTACTGAAAGGTATTAGGCACCCTAGGTTAAGATGAATCATATGGGTTTAATGAAGGAGTACCTATTCCAATTATAAGCTACCGTCAGGAACAGGTAATTTGTATTACGGTCGCCTATAAAGCTTATAAGAGTCAAGTCCCAACAATTGTGTAAATTTATAAAATACAATGTTACAACCATAAAATTTTGGTAGAAACTTCATTCAGCCGGGGTTTGAACCTCCACTGAATCGAAGGACCTTTTGCATGCATCCCCCACCTGTAGAAGTGGAGGATGCATGCTGAATGAAGTTAAATAACATAAGGATTATTTTTTCCTCTGCCAATTTTCTATACAGTCCTACTCTAAATACATTTGTAATTTCACAAATTTGATTAACAGTCATACTTCCTTCGTTATATAGCTTTACTGCATAATTCATTCCTGCGTGATTTTTATAAATGGATGGTGCCTAATACCTCACCTAAACACGCAACTTATGATACAGAAACATAAAGACCCAAATAGCAAATGGAAGGGCGACGGCTCCAAAAATCATGGATGCAAAAAGACCAATGACATGGTCAGAACCATAGAAAATTAACAAGAATAAAGCAATGATGAGGAGGAAGTATAAAGTTTTCAATAGATAGACGAATCCTTTTTCCCCTTTTGCCTTCCATTTGTTATTATAGGTGGCGAGTAAGGTCCAGGCTGCTGGGAAGGCAAATATACTGAGAATCGATGCGATTACAAGTAGGACGGATGCGAATGTACCCGTGCTTACCATTGCCCCAATCCAAAGGAGTACGGTTAGGATTACTATCGGGATGGTGAGACGTTTCATAGAATCGTTTGAATTCACATACTTATCAATCGTTGTATCACGATCACTATAAATCGGTGTCGTTCCAGGCTGTGCTCGAAATAAATGAATGTCCCCTTGTGAGGCAATGTGCCCCCATCCAGAAGCTTCGAAAAAGTCAAAGTACTCCTCTTTTTCATCCTCTTTTAATGAACGATAATCGATACTGTAGATATACTCTGAGCTTTCCCCCTTTTCAAGCGTATATCCCATAAACTTAAAATCACTCACATGCCAACCTTTCAAAGATAATTGGCGTAATTTTTCCATATCTTTATCCTCAGAAAAAGCTAACCCACCCGACATCATATACTTTTTTTGACTCATTTATAACCCTCCCTTAATCCCGCTTCTGCTAATCGAAGCAAACACTTTCTTATCCTCACATCTTCTTCTAATACTTCTCTGCCCTTTTCGGTAAGCAGATAGGTTTTACGTCTTGAATCCGACCCATCATACAAATAAATCCACTCCTGCTTTAATAGCTTTTTAATAATCGTGTACATGGAAGCAGGACCGATCGTAATGGCCCCATTCGTTGTTTCTTCAATTAAGCTCATAATCCCGTAGCCATGCCTTGGTTTAGTTAAAGCCGCCATAATATAAAACATCGAATCAGTTAATTGCTCGGTTTTCTTCAACTCATCACCTACTTTCTCTTACGAAGATGTATCACAAAACGATATATATCTAAAATAAATATATCATGATGTGATATAAGTATCAACAGATATATCATCATTTGATATATCATGTTGTGTAATATTTTTCCATTAAAAAAGAACCCTTACATGGGCTCTCCGTTAAAAAATATAAACACCGTCCGTCTGTTCAGAAAATGATTAGTGCTTTTTATTTGATTATTTTTATTTCTGGATACTTTTCAACCAGCATGTCCATAAATGCCTCCCGATCCTTTGGTGAGATAAGCACGCTATCATACTTTCCATACTTAATTTCGATTTTTTTCATTGAAAGTGCCGGACCGGATAATGGACTGTTTGTATTCTGCACCGATTTTATCGAATCTAACGGGATAACCTGTTTAAATGGACCAAACCGTATGATTAAATGAGTCTCCGTGACCAAGTAGTAGGTTGAGTACAGCATCCAGAGGAAAAAAATCGGTAGCAGGACACCCATTAACGATACGATGATAAAACCAGCCATACCCGCTTCCTTTACAATTAATCCATAAATACTGCTTCCTATTGAAAAGAGCATGGATATCCAAATGAAAAGCATTAACCAAAGGTCTTTCTTAGAGGAATATTTCAAGACCATCACCTCCAACAATATTATAGCGATCACTGCAACCGGCTGAAGTTTGTCCGTTTTACCAAATATGAAAAAGTCTTCCCCTCTTATTCTATGGAGCGTAACCTGGTGAAACACCGGTACGGATCTGGTATTTCATTGACAATATAAACCTCTATAGGAAAATCTATATAGAATTTCTATGAAACATCAGTACCGTCCCGGCGTACCCTGACTTCTTCATATTACACTATCCTTTGGGAGTCTCAACCAACCCACTCCTCAAACCTTCCAAACTCCTTCTGAAACCGCAGGTGAACCGTTCCAACTGGGCCGTTTCGCTGCTTGGCAAGGATGATTTCAATACGGTCCTTTTCTTTTGATTGTTGATCGTAATAATCATCACGATACAGGAAGGCAATCAAATCGGAGTCTTGTTCAATTTGACCGCTGTCACGCAAATCGGACAGCATTGGACGTTTATCCTGCCGGTTTTCCACCGCACGGCTTAACTGGGATAAAGCGATGACGACGACATTTAGCTCCTTTGCCATTTGCTTGAGAGCGCGGCTGATTTCGCTGATCTCAGCGACCCGGTTTCCCCTCAACCGTGAATCGCCCTGAATTAATTGCAGATAATCAATAAGGACTAGGATTCGCTTCTCCTCCCCATATTTGCGTCGCAGCTTTCGTACATTTGAATGAATAAAGGACACATCCATTCCACCTTGATCAAAAATATGTAGATTCAATTCAGATAGTGTAGCCATGGCCTTGTGAAGCTGATTCCAGTCCTGTTCTTCAAAAAGCCGGTAGGGATTTCGAATTTTCACGGAGCTCACTTCTCCGACCTGGCTAACGGCTCTTTTTAACAGCTGCTTTTTCGCCATTTCTAAAGAGAAAATGATGGACACATCGTCCTTTGCAGCCTGTAGCGCCAGGTTCAAGGCAAAGGCTGTTTTTCCAACGCTTGGACGGGCACCAATCACGACTAAATCGGATTCCTGGAACCCTCCCGTTAACTGGTCGAGCATGGTAAAGCCTGACGGAATTCCGCCAAGGTCTCCTAGGTCCTTTTCACACTCCTGATAAAGATCAATTAAACCGTTTTTGATATCACCTTGATCCGGGACAGCTCCATGATCTTCCACCTGCTGCAAATGGGAAATTCCATCACGGAGGATGATTTCGATATCCCCTTCCTCTGCCTCCTGCTTGATACGATGGGCGATTTCCACGGTCTTTCTTTTTCGAAAATATTCCTTCACGGTTTCCTCGTAATAGTGAAAATTAGCCGTTGAGGGCACACTTCCGGAGATGGCCACAAGATAACTGCCACCACCTAACTGGAATAGCTCATTGCCTGCTTCCTCTGCCACTGACACCATGTCAATCGGCTTTCCTTTTTTAGCCAGGCTGACCATAAACGTGAAAATGGTCTTTAGTCTCTGCACATAGAGCTGCTCCGGAATAATGGTGCACTCCTTGATTAGCTCCCCGTCCAATAGCAGGGAACCGATGAAGGCCTCTTCTACCTCCAAGCTGTAATAAGGGCTTTTGTTCATTGGACTTCCCCTCTCTTGATGCCAAGTATTTCTCGTATTTTCGTCAGCGATTGCTGGACAACCTCTGGGCTTGCTGGTTTTTGTTTTTTGTATAAAAAGGCAAGTGTTTCTTCAACATTTGGAATCGCTCGTGAGCCGTTGTCCGCTGTTCGAATCAGGTCAGATACCTTTGGTGCGTAAGGAGAAAAGGCGACATGCTTGCGCAGATTCTTCTCCAGCCTACTGTAAGGATAGTCCTGTAACATCATAAACCACTGATCGACCTTTTCCTGGTTAATTTCATAGGCTTCGTAATAAACGGAAATGAGCTTGAGCAGCTGGAAGACCTCTCGCTTAGTCATCAAGGTTAAAATCTCCTTCACAATAAATTTTCTTAGTAGCAGACTTTTGATTGCAATACGATTCAAATTTCGGTCCAAACAAGGTCTCAGGCCTTAGATATTTATTCCAAACACAATCATGGAGCCATTCCTGTGCTTTTAAATCAATCACTCGCTTAAAATCCTCCAGCCGAAACCCTTCATTCCAGCGTGTGGTAATCAGATCCTTCGTTTTCTTCGTTCCCGGCTTGTAGGAGGTATTCGCTTGGTCGTTCAAGTAGGTGATGATTTCGGAAAAAGGGATATTGTTTTTATTCTCTGAAGTATTCTCTGTAGTACTCTCTGGTATTGCTTGGTTCACGACGCATTCTTCCTCTTGGCAAAATGATTCACTAGACGTCTCATCCTGAACTATGGTGGAATCCTGACTGATTAGCTCCTCCATCTCTAATGCTTCAACTTTTTCATAATCAATCGTGTACCATTTCGTTTTATCCATTTTAAATCGGTTAAAGTTAGCTGAAATGACATACCCTTGTTCTTCTAGTGATTTGATCGTTCGCTTAATCGTCGATTCTGACCAAAAAGGAAATTGCAGCTGCCAGTCCTTATAGGTATTAAACACCCATTTTCTTCCTTCATTATGATGCTGGCTGATTTGAAGCCAATAATGAATTTGCTGTAAAATGATAGCTTCATTCAATCCGATTTTTTGGGCTAAGGACGGGATCACCATTAGTGGTTTTTCTGAAATTAATAGTCTGCTCATATTGCGTTCCCCCTACGGTTTCGGTTTGTTATGTCCTTCTATTTATTGAAGATATAGAGATTGCTAAGCTGAAAGCCGTTTTCTTTTTCCGTCTCGACTACCGTAAGGATCCCGAGTGCTTTTGCCTTTGTTAACATCCGCTTGAACGTTGCCCGTGAAATCATCTTGTCGTAATCCTTTTCTTGAATAAATTCCAGCATCACCGCAATCGTTGGATTAGAAACTCCTGGTATGATAGTGGAATATTGAGCAAGCATGGATAACGCCACCCATTCCTTTTGCGTCAGTTCTTTCTCGTAATCGACGAGAAGCCTTTCCACATGCTGGAGGAACTCCTCCACCGATTTAAATTGTGAATAAGCTTCAAATTGAACAACTGCGCCAGATTTTATTTTCATGGCTTCTGCACCACCCTTTCACTATTCTTATATAGAGAAAGGGGTTCAAAACGTCCCATGAATTTGGGGGATTTGTGACGGTTTTGTGAAGTGTGGGATGGTTGAGTAGATTTTGATTGGTAAATATAAATACTTTGAAAAATTACGCTTTAATGAAAATGAATCCCCTCTAGAATCTTCTTATTCCCTCGAAAGGACAAACCTTATGACAAAAGAATACCTCGATTTAAAAATGGACTTTATGTTCAAGCAACTTTTCGGCCACCCGAGTCGCAAGTCGATTACGATTGCCTTTCTAAATGCTTTGTTGCATCGAACAGGGCCTGACCGTATCACGGAAGTACAGTATGAAAATACAGAGCTTGTGAAAAATGTACCTGATGAAAAAACAATCAGGCTGGACGTGTTGGTTTCGACCTCAAGTGGTGAAATGATTAATGTTGAAATTCAATTGGTTGATCAGCATGATATGCCGCAGCGAGTCCTCTATTATTGGTCCAAATTATTTTCTTCGTCCCTTGCATCTAGTGAGGATTATCTCCAGCTAACCCCAACAATCATGATTAGCATCCTAAATTACCCGCTTTTTCCCGCATGATACAGACAGCTTCCACAATATTTTTCATCTAAGAGAAGATATCGAGTATTTTCTCTGGTGTCCTCACATCGAAATTCACTCCATTGACCTATCACAATTTATGGTAAAATGGAAAAAATATCGAAGAGAAATGAAATTAAACCCACCTGTTGAATACCCATGGTTAATGATGTTATCAGCAGCGGATTATCAAAAGAACACCATTGATGAAGACATTTTTCACGAACTGGAGGAATTAGCCTTGAATGAACAGGAAGTGCGAGAGGCTCTAATTGAATGGGAGAATCTGAGTGCCAATAAGGAAAATAAAGTATTATACGAAGCTAGATTAAAGTTTTTACGCGATCAACTGTCAAACATTCGAGGTGAGCGGAGGTTAGGGAAAGAAGTTCAATTTCCAATGGAAAAGCCGATTCCTTATGAATTAATGACTCAAATCGTAAAATTTAGAGTGGCTGAAAATAATAAAAAGGCTGAGGAAAAAAGAAACAAGAAGAAATAAGAGAAAGGATTTTAAAAAGACCACTAACCTTAGTAGTAGGAAGTGGTCTTTTTAACGGTTATATTTTTTCTTAAGAGTACTTTAATGCATTATTTACCTTCATTAATCTTGGTGATATTATTAGAAAACTCCTCAAAACTCAATTGTCCTAAGGCAAACTTCGTGCTTTGAACAAATATACGCTCCTTTTTGGTTAGTACACGTTTTGCTTCCTTTTCAATCCAATCTAGCTCTCTGTCCAAAGGATCTAACACATGCTTTCGTTTGGAAAAAGCTTCATAGTATCTTAAGCCAAATTTTCTTTGGGAAACAGCATCCTTATGAATTCCATCAGGATTGGCGGTTAAGCCTTTTGCTGTGACAAAATAGCAATTATTTTCGGTATGTGCCACGTTAGATAATATCTGGTTTATTTGTTTATATTCTACTGCGCTTTTTCCAAATCCGACTTCTCCAAGATAATGTCCCAACTCACCAATGATAATCGGGATATCTGGTGCCTTCAATTCCTCTCTTAAGTGTTTTAATAATGAACGTAATTTACCTTCGTACGTCTTATAACGTTCTCCGTAACTGTCGCTTTCTCCTTGATGCCACAGGATTCCCACTAGTTCACTTGTTTCCATAGCGAATGCTGCTTCAGAAATCGCATGTCTTGTTAATATCCCATCCATTGCCCACTCATCTATCGAGCTTCCCCCTTCGGCACATGGAATGAGCCCAATGGACTCGCCAGGATGATCCTCTGTCCAAGCCTGTGCAAAGGAGGCTGCCGGCCCAACGCCAGCAACGTGACGATCAAAATGAAGCGGCTCTGCCATCATTTGCCATCTACCGTTACGCAGCATCTGGATGTTCTCATTATAAATTGGCGGTACATCCTCGATAAATCCTCTGCCCGCCATATTCGATTGTCCGATTAATAATATCGATTTCATAGAAAAACCTTCTTTCTTTGTTTACAAAGCCCTAATTAGACTGAATAGGAATAAGAGTAGCTTACTTAGACTTTTTTTTCAATTCGATTTTATCTTTTAACTAATTGCGCTAAAAGGAAAATAAACGCTTCCCTTGTTACTGGATAGCGCCCTTTTATAAGACTGTGGGACAAAGGTCCATCGTCCTGACAGCCTTAATAGGTAGATTCAAAACTAACATTTGATTAGTGTGCTCTGAGACATTCATGATCAAAAACTCACTGCCATGGTTAGTGAGTTTTCATATTAATATCGCCTTAATAAGAACAAATGTTCTTATTTATGGTAAAATAGATAAGAGTTAACAACTATACAGGTCATTTATATAAGAAGGTGGAAAGATGGAAGTATTCATTGAGCTTATTTACTTTGGGCAAAGAAGTGAGATACTTAGAAAAGGGAATTTCCCCATAGAAAAATACAATAAGGATTTGGATATGGCTGCCGCAGAAGCTGCTATTCATTGGATTAAGCAAATAAAAAGGGAACATATCGTGAGCAGGATCATCAAAGTCACCTACGATAAAAATCACGATATTACTGAAATCATAATAGCTAAATTAGAAGAAGAATAATTCATAAGTTATTAACTGACACTCGAGGTGAATGATTGTGGAAATAAGAGATTTATTTGATTTAGAAAACGATACAACCTTCCAGCAGCTCAACCAACAGGTGAATTCCTTTAATACATTAAAAATCCTTAAATTAGAAAATCATGAGATTCGCCATTCCAATGTTTTGGCCTGGTTATTAAGTCCGAAGGAAAACCATGGTTTGCGTGATTATTTTCTGCGTAAATTGGTTGAGCATCTTATCTTAATCGAGGAAAACACTGCGAAATCGCAATATGAAAATGTTGGAGAAATTCTGAATCACTCTCTAATGGATTCTCATGTCTATCGAGAAGTTAAAACGAATAAGAATCGGTATATTGATTTGCTTATTATAAACCAACAAATGAAAACGGTCTTTCTGATTGAGAATAAATTTTATACGACTGAATCAAAAAATCAGCTGGATGATTACTTGGAATTTATTGAGCAGAACTTTAAGAATTTCACGGTCATTCCCATTTATTTAACTCTTACTGGCGAAGAGCCTTCGAATCCACAGTATTTTATTCTTACCTATGAACGAATTGAATCTATCTTGAACACTGTTCTAATGCTATATAAGGACCAGCTAAGTGATGATGTGTATAAATTTATCGAGCACTATGATCGGTTACTCGAGGAACGTTTCTATCCTAACCAGGAACAAATCCTGCAGGCGATAGATATTTATCGCAATCATAAGCAGACCATTGAGGAGTTGTTTGGGGAAGCAGAATCGATTTATAAGCCGTTATATTTTGAATCGGGATATCGCTTTGAATTCATCATGAAATATAAAAATACCATTCAGTATATTTACAAGCATGGTCAAAATATTCTTTCGTATAGCTTTGAAAGATTCATCAAGCAGCAGTTTAAAGAGGAAGTCCTTTTTAAAGCACATCCAACCCTTCCCTATCTATTGCCTCCTGAATGGAATGGGATTAGCCGAGTTCATGTAAAGGAGCCATATTATTGGTTGGGCAAAGGGTTAGTCGTTTGGTTTGAACAAACCAATGATAGTCGTTTACGGATGATTGCTGAATTGGGGCCGATTGAATATGAGGATAGGCTGGCATTAATTCAACAATTAGAAAGAGCTGGCTTGACGTTTAAAGAGGGTTCGAAGTTAGAGAAAGCGCGATATACGCGATTTTTCTCGCAAAAAGCAGATGTAAATAAGTGGGATGATATGGCGGAGATTACTCAGGCGATGCTAAATCTATATAATAGCTCAGAATTCACTTTATTACGGCAACAGCTGGCAGCGATATTGAATAATGAGAACCCGAAAATGGAAGAAACCCCTGCAGCGGAAGTAAGTATAAAGGAATCGAGGGTTCAAGTGCAGCGTGCCTTCAAATGCTGGATGGAGACGAGGAAGATTCCTGAAGACCATTATCGTGTGTCATCAAAACACCTTTCCTTTAAAATACCGCTTTTTGATGCGTATAAAGAGAAATTGGGTGAAACAAGAGAAAAATGGTGGTGGGACAATGGTCCGTTTCTGTTCTGGATGGAAATAAGAGCTGATTCTATCTTTTTCACGTTAGAGGTTGGTCCCCTTGAAGCTGAGAAACGAGTGATGCTAATGGAAAACCTAAAGGAAAAAGGCATTCGAATCACAAAGAAAGGTCTTACACCAGAAGCCAAATTTAACCGAATACACTCTGAAACCCTTTCGATTGAAGGTTTGGAAGAAAATAGAATGATGCAGACATTTAATACACTGTATGATAATACAGAACTTCAAGAAATTCTACAAAAACTTGAAGAGATTTTTGATGAGGTTGTCATGAATCTGGATAAGTAATGTATGATTAATCTAAAGGGGGGTCTAATTTGGGTGCTATGGAAATTTTAGCCTTTTCATTAGCGGTAGGTGCGTTCTCTTTTGCCTTATTTTCAGAAGAAAAAATCAAGAAACTAGAAAAGAGAATAAAAGAATTAGAAGATAAAATAAATGAAAATTAGGTTGTGGATACTATACAAACAAGCAGTGTTTGTATACGGGAATTAGAATCAAAACGCACAGATAAAATATGAATCTGTGCGTATTTTTACCTGAAGTAGATGTCGGGACAGGCTTACTTCGAATTTCCTTCAAATCAAATTCGCCCGTCGAATTTGCGTCCGGATTACCTGAGCTCGCTCGATAAATTACCCCTTTCCTGAATTTTCTCCAGCCAAAAATCCAAATGTTTTTTCCATCGTGGATTGTTAGTTTATCAACAAATTTAGTGACATTCCTTCAGGAAGAACCGAACTGAATCTGCCCGATAAAAGCAAAAGGAGCACGATCTTTTCTGTTGGATTGCGCCCGATTGTGGAAGAGCTTTTTCTATTGAATAGAATCTTTGTACTGTGCAGCTGGATAGCTGTACTTCACAATTTATTTTGTCGTTTGTTCACTTCAATCGTAATGAACTCTGGTAAATAGTTGGGAGTACATCCTTTTGATACCATTTCATCTTTGTAAAGACCCGTCTTCTCACCAAGGTTCATACAACGTGCGCGGTTCTGTTCATCATAAACGCCTATCCAGCCAGCGGTAAAATTCATCGCCCATTGAACTTCCGGTTCTTCCTGCGTCATATTAGCTTCTAATGCAGATAGTAGGTCTTCGGTGTTATCTGGTGGTGTTTGTCCCGTCCATCTCAATCGCGCTTGGTAATACCAGAAAGCTCGCCTTTGAAGCGCAGAAGGGCTATTTTTCCATGACTCCATCAAGGCAATTAGCTTCTTGTCTTTGGTGAGCTGATTAGCCATTAGCCAATCCATTAAGTTATTTCGCTCATCGTAAGTGTGAGTCTGCATGTCCTTATCGAGCTTATTTAGTACATCTTGTGAAAGAAGTTTTTTATCCATAATTAAGATGGCTAATAGTCTGGGAAGAAACTCCTCGCTTGACCAAAGTTCCATCGCTAGTTCGTGATCTTTCTTAATTTCCTTTGCGATTTTACGTATGTCGCCTAGCTTCGTTTGACTATTAATCTGAGTTAGAATACTTTCTGCTTTTGAAGAAATCTTTATTTCGGTACCTTTCTTTTCATTCATTTAATACAACTCCTTTAATCAAATTCGCCCGTCGAATTTGCGTCCGGATTACCTAAGCTCGCTCGGGTAAATGACCATTAAAAAATCGCAAGAGTCGCCGGAGGCTAAACTCATTCACCCGGGGTTTGAACCCCCACTGAATCGAAGAATTATAGTCGTGTGCCTCGATAGTTTACCTTTATTAATATTGTAAAATATATCGTATTTAATGCTTTCTCCACCTATAATAGAAGAACAACCATTTTTATATAGGTTATGATCAAATTCGCCCGTCGAATTCTCTAAACTCATCAATATAGAAAGCGACATAACCACAATTTGGACATACAGCTGCTTTGGGTTTTGCCGATATATTATGGAAAAGACCTTTCCTTTTTTGACTAATTTTTATTCCAGCCAAATCACCCTCAACCGTCACTTTACAATCTTCTATCATTTCAGTTTGACATTGATTACAAACTCTTTTCATTATGAACCCTCCTATCAATATATAAACCAATGCAGTTTTTCAATTGACCTTAGCTATATTACGATTAATGTGATATTTAGTTTCACCTACTATGCAATATGGCCCAAAAATGAAAAGAAGCGCTTACCCTTGCTTCGGTTAAGCGCCTGTTTGAGAATTATCTTTTTTGATTGAAGCCTTCATGGATAGAACCATTAAATTGCCTTAATAGTTGGTTAAACTTGTCGCGTTCTTCCCAGAAAGCACCATGACCACTATATTGAAACGGAACAAGCTGTGAATGTCTGATCTTTTGCTTCAGTTCCTGAGCTTGTGCAAATGGAATGACTTTGTCGTGAACGCCATGAATGATTAAGGTCGGTGCCTGTATTTTATCCAAATCTGAATAAAGCTTCTCATCTCTAAGTGTTTGGATGATGGCTACGGTGGACCAGCCTGCTGCTTGGAGCCCTAATTGAATAAACCACTTAGAGAAGGAGCTTGTGATATATTGAAAGAAGAAGGTGTCTGTTACCTCTTGCATCATCTTAGGACGGTCATTTAACGCTTGCGTAAGCAATCGATTTGCCGTTTCTGCCGTAAAGCCGATAGGAGCTGCAGCGTCTACAAGGACTAGGCTGGATACTCCATAGCCATTATAGCGGGACATATAGCGAATGGCGATTGCTCCGCCTGTCGAGTGACCAATTAATGTGAAATGGTCTAATTGAAGCACGCCAATGACGGTTCGGATATCATCTGCCAATCGGTCATAATGGTAACCACTTATTGGCTTATCTGATTTTCCGAATCCTCTCCAGTCTATACCGATACAGCGATATCCCATTGCGGGTAGAACATTGAATTGATATTCAAACTGTTTATGGCTTAACGGCCAGCCATGTAAAAAGACGAGGGTCTTTCTGCCCTTTGGATTTATGTCTTCTACATATAATTTAATGCCAGGCTCTACCTTCACGTAATATCCCACACATGATTCCCCCTGAAAAGGATTTACAATAATATATTCCTTTTAGCATACATATATGAGTTGACATTTCTATTAACAGATTCCTGAAAAAATTGATATAGAATTAACTTCATTTTTTATTAATATAGGAGCGTGCATATGGAAATGGTATCGTGGGATTCATCAAATGATTTTACTTACCGACTAAATCCGTTCCACCATTACATTGGCTTTCCATACTTCACTAAAACATGCCATAATAGTTTCAATTCCTGAAGTACCTCCTCATAAGGACCTCGCTCACTCCAAGAAGCTGGATTATGTGTTAAGTCCCATACAGCAGCTCCAATGATACTCGCATCAATCACATTATTTTGTCCTATCCGTTCCGCTAAGGAAGGCATGGTTGGGCCCCTAAAATCTGGTGGAACCTCGTCTGTCCTAAGTACAAACCCGCTGTGCCAAAACAATTCAATGGAATATTTTCGACATAGTTCTTCTAAGACCTTCCCTAAGGGCGTCTTTTTGAAAGAAGGGTCTGCAACAAGCATTTCCACGTCATCTTGAAGTGAAATATCGCCATGGATTTGTGCTTCAATATAGTGATTAAGATTTCTATTTGGCTTTCTGGTTGCAGGATCGGTAAATGGTCGTTCAAGCTGAACCAGTAAATGCTTAACTAAGCTAACTGGTGTCAGATTTCTTTCACCAAGAGCAAAATCTCTTAAGAACGCTTCCTCTAAGAGTGCAGCCAATATCATGTCAAATTCTTCATAGGTTCCCTTTTCTTTTGGGTCTTGATGCGAATCCATATAGGTATAAGTGGAACGATATGAAACCTTCGGGGCTAAAAGAAAATAGCATGAACCAAACCGTGGAGCAGGTCCATCTGGATGCAACATCAAATTTAACGCACCATATTTAGGACGTTGGTTAGGGGTTGTCCCTTCAAGTTGATAGGCACCGCCAAACATTTTTTCTCCCAAAGGTCTCTCTCACCACCAGAATACGCCGAAACGCTGCCGTTAGATAAACCTGTTTCAAACTGACTCTTATAGATTCCGTCCTCTAAGAGTGCTTCAGCAATACTTTTCATAGATGAATTTGGTCTATCAGGGTGAAAATGTAAGCCGATCCTGGCATGATCCTTTATTTTATTAACAGCATCTGCAAAAGTTTCCTCTGAAATATTAGACATTTTTAATATATGGTTGATTGTTTTTTTAGCTTTCTCAGCATGGTTTCTTGCATATCCTGTAATATGTTCCAAAGCTGTTAATTGTGACTTAGTGAATTCCATATCAGAAAAAAATCTCCTAGTATATGATTTTTCAAACATTTATTAAGAAAATCTTCTATCGTCCGTCTTATTGATATCTAGCCCCATAAGTTTTTCATTCCTTCCCATATTGCGAAGCCTAAGAGTACCGCTATTGCCGCTCTACAAAATTTACCTAAACTTACTTAAATACTACTTAGAGGCAAGTTTTCCAGTAAACCTTGCTCCCTTGGTCAAGCCATAGGATTCAATTTATTTGCACCGCTATTTCTAACGGATGCAATCGGTTTCTCATGATTTGCGAACAAATCATACCTTACCGCATAGGTGATACAAGCGAGCTTCCACTTTTTCACCCAGTCCGAGCCAGACAATATTTGTATCTTTTTAGCCATATTAATGGCACTATTTAAGTCACGAACAATGGTATGTCCACAAGAAAGACAAATAAACAAACGAACCTCCGGTTCTTTCTTTTCTTTATGACCACAAACACAACATTCTTTGGTTGTATTTCTTTCGTTTACTATTTTATATTGTTTCCCACGTTTAGAAGCAACCCACTGTAATATTTTACGGAATTCACCAATATGTGTTTGATTCAACANCATTCTCATAATCATTTTGGGCAGCTTGAATTAATTGATTATACAGCCAATTACATATTTTACTTTGACCGTCTAAGGCATAAGTGGTTTCTTTTGGAAAAATAATTTCCACCTTACGATTGAACGTTATACTCAAGTTTTCTCCCTCCTTTCTTTGATAATTAACCTAATTATAAGATTATTCAGGTGATATTTCAAGTAAGAATAAGTAAGTTTGAATAATTTTATTCTTTTATAACTTCTTCCACCATTTGTTTTAATTTTTTTGACTTATGGCTTCTACTTCCATATAACCGACTACTAAATACGGTTAAAATGGATAATATATCTTCTACCATTTCTTGTTCATATGTTTTGTCTTCTGTTTGATTAATGACTTCTATTTTCACATCGTGAAACTCGCAAATTTGTTCGATTAATTCCATACCAAATCGAATCAACCGATCTCGATAATTTATAACCACACGTTCCACTTGATTCGATTGAATCATTTTAATTAATTTTGTTAAACCTTTTTTGTTATAGTTTAATCCACTTCCCAGATCTTCTATTATTTCGAAACCGTACCCCTTTGCCGTACAATACATACTCACCAGTTCTACCTGACGTTTCAAATCTTCTCTTTGATCAGAAGAAGAAACGCGACAATAACCTACGGTTATTTTTCCATTTAATGGCTTCACTTTTTTTATTTTAGATAATTCTTCAACAGTATACCGACGGTGGTTGCCTGTTGTACGAACGGACTTAATTTTTCCTTCGTTTTCCCACCTTCTTAACGTAGATGTTGCCACTCCTAACATTTCTGCCGCTTCTCTAATTGTGAACATAATAAAAACACCTCACCTTTGTAGATGAAGTGTAACATATTTACTTGCTTAATTTAAGTAATTTAGATTAACTTTGGATAATTTTAAACAAACAGTTATCTAGCCCCTTTCAACATATCTTTCAAGTAGGTCCTCCAAAAATTTTGTGTTTAATAGTTTTACGAAATAGAAAAGTAAAGGTTTCATCTTTAAAAGCCGCTACAATCAAATGACAAGATTTGTTTAACGGCTCCCCATCGATTGATACTCCGTTCATAAATAGATAAAGAGGCTTCTCACAAGTTTATTCAACTTGTAAAAAGCCTCTTATATTAAACCATCATTTAGCAAAAATCTTGTATTCTCCTATCCATGTTAGCTTACCTGAAAAATTTGTTCGGATTTAGCGGATAGTGAATAATGCTTTTGACCAAGGAATTAATTGATCTAACATTTGATGAACAGAATCCTCTTGTACCGCCTGTGGTTTAAAGTCCGTACCATTCTCAAAATCAGTGAATAAGGAGAGGGCTGGATGAACACGAACATCAGCCACTAACAATTCGCCTAAAATCCCGCGTAAATGTTCCGCTGCACGTGCACCACCAACTGAACCATAGGATACAATTCCAGCTGCCTTATTGTTCCATTCTTCACGAAGATAATCTAATGCATTTTTCAGTGCTCCTGTAATGGAATGATTGTATTCTTGAACAATAAATACAAATCCATCCTGTGCTGCAATGATTTCTGACCATGCAGCTGCACCTGAAGCGTCCGCACCTGCTTCACCAAGCAACGGCAATTTGTAATCGGCAATATCAATGATAGTATAGTTTGCGTCCCCGCGTTTATCTGCTACTTCTTTGACCCATTCCGCTACTTGCGGGCTCACGCGTCCTTCACGTGTAGATCCGATAATAATCCCAATGTTTAATTTTGTCATGGTTTCTTCCTCCTCATTTTTTGCTCCAAATAATTTATTTAATAATCCCACTTACCTCACCCACTTACAATTATTCCTTATACAAGTAAACATTTACTCGATACCAAGCTATCTTTAGTTAAGTTATCTTGAATTCGAGATTTTTGGTAAAAAACAACCTCCTTTGTGCCTTTAAAGAAACTCGTTTTAACTGATCAAAGGTATTTTATTATCCTTATTTCGAGATAGTTGATCAAAAAAATACATTTAAATCGAGTATCTCGAATTCGAGATAAATTTATCACATATTGATCATGACCGTCAACTCTTTTTTTATTGACCTGTTATACTAGGATGTTGATTTTTCATTCCAGGCACTTCGCGCACATTATTCGACCGCCGATCCGACTCGGGCACTGTATGTCTTCCACTTACAATCAACCTGCTTAAATAATCAACACTGTGCATTAACAATGCTTTTAGATAAAAAATGGTAGTCCCTGTAAAGTGTTAGCGTAACAAGGAATAATTGAAATAGGCTGCTTATGATACGATTCAACTCATTTTGTAAAACCTATGACACATTCATTCCAACTCTACTTTTAATCTACCCCCACCCTCTTTTTTTCATAACTCATCCCAATTACCCAAGATTTATTCTATTATTATGCTAAACTAGTGTTATTGTTTTCTACATAATTCTACATATTTTCCAGTTAGGAAACAGAAAAATAGCGACCTTGTCCATCACATGTCAAGTCATCAAGCAAGGAGGAATATGATGAGGAACGAAAATAGGAAGAGGAGAATCTTGGGTGTTTCGCTTTCAGCCATGTTGGCTGGTAGTATGTTTGCACCACTGAATGCATCAGCTTTAGGCCCCTTTGATTTACATTCAACCGTGGTACATACGGCAATCAATCAGTATGAGGAAACCCTTGCACCTGGCGTAACAGAAAAACATTATACATTCGAGGGGAAAGACGGGAAAAAGATTGAGAGTTTTGTCATCGATATTGATCGACAAACGCCCAATCTTTCTATTGAAGCCGGAACGCCGAATGATGGAACAGCCTATGGACTGCAGTCTGTTCAAAAACAAGCGGCTAGTGCCGATCGTGAGAATCATAGAGTCATAGCGGCAGTCAATGCGGACTTTTTTTATTTTACCAATGGCGAACCAGTTGGAATTGTTCATAAAAACGGACAAGCGCTAAAGACGGATTACAACCACAATCATTATTTCTTCGGTATCACCAAATCAGGTGAAGCGCTCATTGGAGGCAGCGAGGAATATGAAGGAATCAAGGATCAATTGCAGGAGGCACTTGGCGGTAATGCGATTCTGGTGAAAAATAGCCAGGTGTATCAAACACCGAAAACCGGTGGAGAGATTGAGCCTCGTACAGCCGTTGGGATTAAAGCAGATGGCGATGTTTTCTTTGCCGTGATTGACGGAAGACAGGAGCCTTATTCAAGCGGGGTTTCCATGCCGGAGCTCGCGCAGCTGATGATTGATTTGGGCGCTGTGACTGCTCTGAATTTGGATGGCGGAGGCTCTTCTACCTTTATCACGCGTGAAAATGACGGGAATGGGCTGGAGCTTGATAATTCACCGTCAGACCGTGCAGAAAGAAGCGTGGCAAACAGCTGGCTCATCGTGAACAAGGCACCGTCTGACCAGGTTTTCCATCATGCTTCTATCGAGCCATATGATCAATCCTATACACCAGGCTCAACGATTCAATTCAGTGCAAAAGGTAGAGATCAATCCTATGCCTCCGCTCCCCTGCCGACATCTGGTTTAACCTGGGCGGTAGAAGATCCATCCTTCGGTACGATTAATGAGAATGGAACCTTTGTCTCGAGCGGAAAAACAGGTCAGTTCCATGTTCTATTAAACTATCAAGGAACAGAGGTTGGAAGATCAATTATTGAAATCGAACAACCAGATTCCATGTCCTTCGGTTCACAGGAATTAACCATCGCTAGAAACAGCGAGAAGGCGTTGAATTTAACCACACAGTATCAAAAAAGAAAGGTAAAGTGGACCCCTCAGGATATCGAATTTGAACTTCCAGCCGGTCTAGGAACCATTGATGAAAATGGGGTTCTGCATACTGGCAGCCAAAGTGTCACAGGCACGATTACGGCCCGTTTGAAAGGTACAAGCCTTACCGCACAAATGAAGGTATCTGTCGGGAAGCAGCCAGAGGTATTGTTTAATTTCGAGGAATCGCTCGGCAGCTGGAAGACCTCTACCGCAAACCGCGGGGAAACAAGCGGTTTACAGCATGCCAGTGTCCCAGCACCTGTACATAATGGCAGCCATGCCCTAGGAATTGATTTTGATTTTACAAAAGCACAAACAGGAACAACTCTTGGCGTTTATGCCGGACCTGGCAAAGCGGTTCCGATTGATGGTGAACCAACCAGCATCGGGATGTGGGTGTATGGTACTCCGGAAGCACAGGGCTATTGGCTCCGAATGATGATCGTTGACGGAAATGGTACAAATCAAACGCTGACCCTAGCTTCGGCGATTAATTGGACAGGCTGGAAATATGTGAAGGCAGACATACCAGCATCCTTTACCGGACCCTTCAAAATCCATAGCACCCAGGCTATTCGCTTAATGTCAACGAATTCAGGAACAGCTGGACCGATGACAAAAGGCTCCCTCTACGTGGACAATATTCGTGCTGTCTATGGTGAAGATGATGGTGGTGAAGATGATGGGGGGAAACAAGATGAGGATAAACCTACTGGCTTTACCGATGTCAACGAACGCTATGCTGTAGCAGTTGATTATTTGCATAAGGCGGGCATCGTCAATGGATTCAGTTCATCTGAGTTTGGCACCTATCAGAATATTACACGAGGTGACACAGCGGTCATCCTCGCTCGGTTAATGGGCTTTGATACCGAAAATGCCCCAGATGCCGGCTTTACCGATTTAAACCCTCGTGTAAAAGGAGCCGTCAATGCGCTCGCCGCTAAAGGAATTGTCTCAGGTGTGACAAGTGATACCTTTGCACCACATGAACCGTTATCACGCGGTGCCGTGGCCAAAATACTGACCCTTACATTTGGGCTTACAGATTTAGCTGTCGAGACGCCATTTACCGATGTCAATGGCAGTGTCTTTGAACCATATATCGAGGCACTGTACGGAGCAGAAATCACTTCCGGAAGAACCACCACCTCCTTTGGCACACACGAACCGATTATGCGCGGTGATTTTGCCAACCTGCTTTATAAGTCGTATAACTTCAAGCAGTAGTAGTCTTCTTCTTTTACACATGGCGAATGAATGCAAAGGCACCTTTACTTCAAACCCAGAGGAACAGGGTTATCCCTAAGGTAAAAGTGTAAGAAGAAACGAAGTAAGCCCTATCTCATTCATCCGTGAGATAGGGCTATTTTTTATGAAATTAAAGAATCAGGTTTCATAACCTGCCCCAATGGACCTCATTCATCGCTACTTTCCATACCTGGTACCGTTCCATTCGTAGGTGCAAGTCTTTTCTGTTGGCGCTGTTCTTCGAGAAGACTCATCAGTAAAGTTTGGATTAGCTCTGTTAAAATATTTGAATGGGAAGGATCAGCTAAGTTTCTTTCCTCCAAAGGGTCTTTTGTGAGATTGTATAACTCATATTGTTCAGGAACAGGCACTGTTCTCGTCGTTACTTTGGACACGGATACGGTGACCTCATCATCAATCGGAATTTGACTTTCGATTTCAGTTAGTTGATCTTCCACTCCCGGTTCACTCCAAAATTGCGGGTTGTCAAAATAACGGGAGAATTTCCAGAGCTCCTTTTCCCTATTTAGGCCTGTTTGAAGATAAGCCACGACCGATTCGATATGGTTCGGCTGAGAAACAGAATTATAGGGTTCACCTGTGAAGCTCATCTGAAATAACCCTTTTGTGACATCATCATCTGTCATAAAATAAAGTGGTTCATTGGCCCGAAGAAACGATTCATTTCCATGGAGGAGCGGTGTTAAATCCCTGCCCACTGGTGGATGGACCTCAGAATGATCGATCATAAGCTCCTGGCGAATCCTGTCTCCATCTAGCTTAGCGAGTCCTAACAGGGTTGGCAGAATGTCTACATGACTTGTCAGCATATCTGTCGTTTGGCGGCCTGTAAACCATTTGGGACTATGGATAATGAAAGGAACATGAATCGATTCTTCGTACGCATTATACCATTTTTGGAATAGTCCCCCATGGGCACCTAATAAATCACCATGATCAGCTGTGAAAATGACAATGGTATTTTCATAAAATTTAGAGGATTGTAATGCACGGAATACCTTACCCATGTCTTGATCTACTTTTTTATGAAGGGAAAAATAAAGCTGACGATAAAATAGACTGTCTCTTGTGGGTTGAAAGGCCTTTGGATAGGTTTCTTTGTAGCTTTGTTGTGCGGTTGGCTTTGTGGCTAATGATTCATTGGCTGTTGGGGCCGGAGGAATGATTGGAAC
The DNA here is from genome assembly GCF_900104575.1 of Bacillus tuaregi. NCBI lineage: Bacteria > Bacillati > Bacillota > Bacilli > Caryophanales > Bacillaceae > Bacillus > Bacillus tuaregi. The sequence goes on along the minus strand of NZ_LT629731.1, from coordinate 2,120,739 downwards.
AGACGGGTCTACTTCAAAGTTGAATAAAGGATGGAATTCTGTGATATCACCAAATAATGTAATGTCATGCGGATTGACAAAGGAAGAGACAATCATCCATGGCTCGCTCTGATCCGAACTTTCCACTTCAAGTGCATGAAGTAAATCAACGACTTCCCTTGCATACACTTCATCACGCCCACTGGTTCCAATGGCAGCTGAAGAGGCGGAATTACGAGGGTTGGGCCCATGTGGCTCTGGGCCTAACCAGCCTGAAAATCCATAATCATCCAGACGCTCAGCGTCCAAGTAAAGCTTTTCAAGCTGAGGATCAGGAACACCAGTAGTCGCATCATAGCTAGGCATTGCATTGTGCGTCCCTGGTATTAAGATATCCTGAACGCTCGCATGCCATTTTCCCTTCCAAAAGGTTCGATAACCTGCCGCACGGAAATAATCTCCAAAGGTTGGAACCGTGTTCGGATTCAGCCAAAATACATCCGGTGCAAATGAAAATGAAGCACCGCCTGTTGTTTTCGTTAGCCCGTGCAGGGACGGGTATTGACCGGTATATAGTGTGGCTCGGCTAGGGGAGCAGGCCGTACTGCCGACATAATGGTTTAAAAATTCCATCCCTCTCTCGCGAAATAATTCCTGGGTCTTGAGGTTTTCCCTGCGCCACCTCTTTAGCTCTTCATTTTCGTATCCGGTCGGAAAGCGTTGTTCATCCACGATAAAGATAAGGAAATTTGGCCTTGTTGTCTTGGGGGTTTTCCCATTCCGTTTGGCGTGTCCTTTTTCCATATAAATTCCACCCTTTAAGTATTAATCATAATCATCATATATTATGATTACAGGAAAGAAATGATTATACATCCTAGGATATTTTTATGAGCCCCGAAACGGGCAACAGTGCCTAGCATAAGCCTGGAGGGGAGCTTGATTGACAGTCGTTTTCGTCAAGGGTATTGTTGACATCTGCTGGTGGGTCTGCTTGAATGTCTGGGGTATTGCCACTGAGTTTATTTTCTCGTACTGCGTTGTCAACGGCTTCACTTACTAAAAGAATCCCAGAGCGCTGGTTCTGCTTGACCACATTTTGATCAATAATATTTCCAATAGCAGTTAAATCTAAATCGATGCCTTCTTCCCTATTATTCTTTGTCACATTGCCTATGATCCGGTTGTTTGTGCCGCCTGATGGGTCAATTCCGTCATCATCATTATGATTGGTGATATTATCCAATAACAAGTTGTTATCTTCACCAATTAAATAGATTCCATCATTTCCATTGTTATTGGATTTGTTTCGATAGACAAAGTTTTCGTTTGTATTAACTGAAATCCCATTTTCACGATTGTGTTCCGATAGATTATCGATGATAAAGTTTCCATCACTTACGTTTTCAAAAGCAATACCATCCACATGATTCGCATTCACCTTATTACGAAGAATCAGGTGGCTAGTTCCATCTGAGATGAAAATACCACTTTGTCTATTGTTTTTAATCTCGCTTTCAAGGATATAATTATGACTTCCTGCTAGTATATCAATCCCATTTTCACCATTTAGCATCGATACTATCTTCATCATCAGATTGCGCGTACCATTAATTTCGATGCCATCCATGTCATTATTTTGCACTGTTAGGTTTCGAATAATATTATCATTGGCGTTCACTTCAATCCCGTCATTCTGAAAATCTCTAATCATGAAGCCTGAAATGGTAACCAAATTCGCATTCAAGGTAATCCCATTTCCAGCTCCTAAGCCTGTCCCGTCAAGAATCGTTTTCCCTTTTTCTGCCCCAAGAAGTCTTAATCGATCCTTGCCGGCAGGTATCTCTACACTTTCATAAAAAGTGCCGGCTGCCAGACGAATCGTATCGCCAGGGGCTGCATTTAAAATAGCCGCATTAATACTCTCACCTGGCGTAACAAAATAAACCGCCATATTCTTAGCTCCTTTCTTATCAAATCCATTTATTATATGAATTCTATAGAAAGCTGCTTGGACAAGTTTATCGGAAATACTTGGAAGAAAAAATAAATGGGATTTTCTTCTAAATCAGCGGTGTGACCAGGAACCAATTCTTGCCTTCTCAGCCTTATATTCCAAGCATTTTTCCACCCAATTCTCAACCAGTGCGGGATGGGAACCAAAGTGTAGATGGGTATAACCAGCAACTAAATTCGATTTCAGGTATCCTTCTTCTACTACGCCTCGCCTGTCTTTCACTTTATATGCATATCGGTAATCCTCTTTTTCGGGCAAAAAAGTGGAATAATGAAATTCATGTCCTCTTGCTTTTTGTTTTTTGAGCAGAAAATTGTTATTCAGACCACTAATCTCCCGATAGCCTAAAGCTGCTAACGTAGATTTCATTTTTACCTTGCCGGGGATGAGTCCAACCATTTGATATTCCTTCTTTTCGGTCGTTTCAATGAAATCGGTTAAATACATGAACCCGCCACATTCAGCCAAGGTAGGCAATCCCGCTTCAATGGCGCTTTTGATTGATTCCTTTGTCTTCCTATTTTCCTCCAGCACATGAGCAAACTCCTCAGGAAACCCGCCTCCTAAATAAAGACCCGCAGCATCCATTGGCAGCTCTTCATTAGCCAATGGAGAAAAATAAAGCAGTTCTACCCCATTCGCTTCCAGCATTTCTAGATTCTCAGGATAATAGAAGTTAAAGGCTGCATCTCTCGCTACGGCCATTTTTAGCAGCTTTTCTTGCTTTTTTTCAAAAAGAGAGGGTTTGTTCTTTACAACTAGCGGTTCAGCTGCGGCTAATTCAAGCAGCAGGTCTAGATCAATCGTTTCCGAAACGATGTCCCCTATTCGATTGAAAAAAGGAGTCAACTCTCCTCTTTCGATTGAAGGAATCAGCCCGAGATGTCTTTCTGGAATTTCCATCTCCAGTTCTCGTTTCAAATAGCCAATCACCGGGATATGACATTCCAGTTCAATGGCTTTTTTAACAAGCTGAAAATGACCTTCGCTCCCCACTTTATTAGCGATGACGGCGGCAATATCGGTTTTCTCTGCAAATAATTGAAACCCCTTCACGATGGCTGCAGCACTGCGGGCCATACTTGCACAATTGACCACAAGCAGTACTGGACTATTGGTTAGGATACTAATCTCTGCCGTACTGCCTCCATTCGATTCCGGACTTTTTCCATCAAAAAACCCCATCACTCCTTCGATAATTGAAATGTCCGCTCCCCGACTTCCATAGGTAAAAATATCTAAAACGGTTTCATGCGATAGCATCCAGCTGTCTAAATTCCGTGAAGCTCGATGGGTGACAGCGGTATGATAGGATGGATCAATATAGTCTGGACCGCATTTAAAGCCTTGAACCTTTAGCCCTCGCTTGACCAATGCTGACATTAACCCAAGCGTCAAGGTTGTTTTTCCAACACCACTTCCAGTTCCTGCAATGACTATTCGATTGTTGGACATAGCCATTCCTCGGCTTTCAGCTCGTCATAGGCAGGAAATAGATGGGGATGAAGCCTAGCACCTAATTTGTGAATCCCAAGCAAGAGCTTTGGAGAGGGTCGGCAAAAAAGCGACTCCTCCATCACCCAGACTCGATTTTCTTTGATTGCCGTAAGCTCTGACCAACCGGGTCGCTTCTTAAGCAATTCGGGTTTGATTTGTTTTTCCAACACACCAACCCAAGCCATTAGGATATCATCAGGATTTCGTTTTCGTACATCCTCCCAATCCGTCATGACACTGTCCCGCTCGTCATCAGCAAAGACATTTCGCCCTCCAGCTAAATGGCTGATTTCTGTTAACCAATTCCCCCCGCCCGGAGTATATACAGGCTTTGGCCACCATTCCCAATAAAGACTTGGGCGTTGCTCTACTTTTTGTCCCCATTCTGTAAGCTGCTCCCATAATGTACCATACTTCTGGTAGGCCTCACGTGCGATCCGTTCTTGTCCCGTTGCGTTTCCCACCTCAAGAATATTATTCCCGATATCAGATAAGCTTTTGGGATTAAGGATAATAGACGGTAAGCCTCTCTCCTCCAAACCGGTTATGTTCTTTTCCATACCGGGAACCGACAACGATGCAAGTACCAAATCCGGCTGAAGCGCTTCAACCCGATCCATGTCAATATCCAAATCGGAACCGAGCCTAGGTATAGCATTGCTCTCCACAGGCAAATCCGAATAATTATCCACCCCCACAATCTCTGATGCTAAACCAATAAAGCGAAGAAGCTCGGTATTACTTGGGCATAACGATATCATTCTCATTGGAATCCTCTCTCCTCTATCTTTTTCTCGAAGGAACACTATAGATTCTGTTTCCATTATTATGGCAGAATTTTTTGACCTGAAAATTCTCTATTGGAATAGTATGCTTTAGTCCCATTTCACTCTGAAGAATGATCTGTGGCACCTGATAAACCGGGTGTTCCATGATAATCGGTGTTGTACCGTATACCCGCTGAATCAAATCAGCTCGAATGATTTTCTCTGGAGCTCCCGCCGCTACTATTCTCCCATTATGTAAAAGTAATAAACGATCACAATACAGTGCGGCAAGATTTAAGTCATGCAAAACGGCAATTACGGTCATTTTCTCATCCAACTGCCATTCTCGAATTCGGTCCATCAATACAATCTGGTGACCAATATCGAGATAGGTGGTCGGTTCATCTAGCATTAAAAGCTTTGGCTGCTGGGCCATCGTCTTTCCAATCGCGACCCTCTGTCTTTCTCCCCCACTTAGATTTTCAAGATAGCAATCTTCTAAATGAGTTAACCCCATTTTTTCAATGATTGAATCAATCAGCAATTCAATCTCATGCTTTTCCTCCCCATGCCAATTTTGAAACGGAAACCGCCCCATTTCGATAACCTCTCTTACCGTAAAACCGATGGGAGGCAGGGATTCCTGCTGCAGGACCGCCATCCATGTGGCTAGTTCTTTACGAGAATAACGCTCGATTGCCTTTCGATTTAGATCAATGATTCCGTCTGACTTATCTTCTACACCTGACAATAGCTTGAGCAAGGTAGATTTTCCACTTCCATTCGGACCAATAATCCCTAAGCATTCTCCGCGTTTGACGAAAAAGCTAATATCCTCCAGGATGACCTTGTCATTATAACGTTTGTTTACATTTTCCACCTTGATAAACACCATCAATTTCCCCCTGACATTTGCTTATTTTTCCGAAGCAAGTAAGCAAAGAATGGAGCACCCAAAAAGGCGGTGACAACCCCGAGCGGAATCTCCGTCGGACTCAGTAAAGTACGGGCAATGGTATCGGCCCAAAGGACATAAATGCTACCAAAAATAACGGACAAAGGAAGTAATAATCGATAATCTGGCCCAACAACCAACCGTACTAAATGTGGTACGACAAGTCCCACAAAGCCAATGGTCCCAACAATCGACACTGCAGCGGAGGTGATAAGGGTGGAAACGACCAAGACGATTAGCCTTGTGCGTTTAATGTTGACACCCAAATGGGCTGCCTGCCGCTCTCCTAATGAAAATAAATTTAATGTACATCCATAGGCCAGCAGCACAACGATTCCGATGGCTAAGTAAGGCAGAAGGACAAAGGTAAACGACCAGCCTCTTAAGGCTAAGCTTCCCATCAGCCAAAAGATGATTTCATTGACTACCTGATCGGACATCGACACCATGAAAGAAACAAGTGATCCAAGAAAGGCAGAAACCACAACCCCCGATAAAATGATCGTTTCTAGTTTGAATTTTCCATGTACATTGGCTAGACGTAGAACAACAAGCAAACTAATCAGCCCTGTCACAAAGGCAACGAGCGGAATGGTCCACTGACCAATAAGGATCGTATGATACCCGAATAAGATTAAGAAAGCCGCCCCTACCGCTGATCCAGAGGCAACCCCTAATGTATACGGATCGGCTAATGGATTGCGCAGCACTCCCTGAAAGCCGGCCCCAGCCAGTGATAAGCAGGCTCCAACAAGAATCGCAAGGAAAACTCGCGGCAAACGAACCTTTAAGATAATCTGCTGTGCTGATTCAGGCCAATTGGGATCCATGAAGCTTTTAACAAAAGGAACCTGGTGTAAAAGAATTCCCCAAACCTGCGAAAGTGGTAACTGAGCAGAACCAAGCGATAAACTAATAACAACGGATAGGAGAAGGAGAACGAAACACGCTCCCCCCCATAGTGCTAATCTCTTTTTCATTTTTCAATTGAACCTGGATAAATGGCTTCAGCGATTTGTTTTAGTGCCACTGTGATGCGAGGACCAGGTCTGGACATAATCATTCCTTCTATCCCTGTCACATGGCCTTCTTGAACCGCGGTAATTTTATCCCAGCCATTTCGAGATTGAATAAGCTCTTCTAAAGGTTTCCCAGATTTATCATCCACCACATTGGCAGTATAGATGATGACATCGGGGTTATCCTGGATAATCTTCTCTGCATTAATGGCGTTCCAGCCCTCTGTATCAGCGGCAATATTTACGCCTCCTGCCAATGTAATCAGTTCATCCATGAATTCACCCTTACCAACCGTCCAGCCTGGAGAAAATTCGATGTAGACTTTTTTCTTATCCTCTTCCTCTATGGCAGCAGCCGCTTCCGTTACGGTACGAATATCCTCTTTCATTTGGGCGACAAGCTCCTCCGCCTTTTCCTGTGTATCAGTAATAATCCCGATTTGAATAATATTATTTAGAATATCATCCATCTTTTTCGGCTCTGTTTTATACAATTTTAGACCTAACCCACGGAATTTTTCTGCAATATCATCCTTCATGGAAATGCCACCGACTACTAAATCCGGATTCACCGCCATAATCGCTTCTTCATTTGGCTTTGTCACACCGCCTACTTTTGGTTTGTCTTTCGCTGCTTCTGGGTAATCATCAAAATCAGATACACCATAAATTTTATCACCAAGGCCTAAGGCAAAAAGAATCTCTGTCTCGGATGGAGAGGTGGAAACAATCCTTTCCGGCGCTTGGTCAAAAGTGATTTCAACTCCTGTTGCATCCTTCACCGTAAGCGGGTAAACGGTGGCTTTCTCGTTTGTTTTCTCTGTTTCTGTTTCAAAGGTGCGGTTATTCTCACCATCCGAAGTCTCTTGCGTTGTCCCACAAGCGCTCATTATGACCATTATCCATACGGTCAAAATACATACCAATACTTTTTTCATTCCTCAATCTCTTCCCTTCGTTAATTGTTCGAGAGGAGCTTGATGTGCTGAAGTCTTTCCTTACAACGAAAAACCCTGCTTCCATTTGGAAACAGGGCGCGCGAAATCAGAATATATAAAAAACACTGATTCTGCCGATCCTTTTCCACGAAGGATTTCGTTGGCAAGCTAAATAGGCAGGTTTCCTGGCTTACGGGTTAAGTGACTTCCTCTCCTTCCCATTCCAGATTTGGAACAGTGGTACTGCGAGGTCATCCCCGAATAACAGTGGCGGGACCGCGCCGGATTCGCACCGGCTTCCCTTTTAACCTTATCAAAGATAAGGCACCTACTAGCTATGTAAGATTCAATTAGTCAAGCAATTTTCTCATCTAGTATTCTAGCACAATCGTTTCAATAATCAACTCTTTATTTTCATAGAATAGGAAAAAATGCCAGGCACCACCCATTTGTACCGAATATCATCATGGTTAAGATAAACTGAACTTTAGATTTCATTATCTTTTACAGATTTTCCGAACGGGAAAGCCCATGCAGGTCGCAGACCGTCTTTAGACATGGGATATCATATTCACAAATGGAATCTGGGATGATTCGGATTGGGACCTTTTCTAGCGTTGCCTCACACTGGCTCCCTAACATGATAAAAATTTTCCAGAAGGATTACCCCATGATCGATTTTGAATTGCTGCTTGGGGCTTATACAGAAATTGAGAGCTGGATTCTAAATGGACGTGTCGACTTTGGCTTTTTACGGCTGCCGACAAAAGCAGAGTTTGAAACGATCTTTCTAGAGCAAGACCGTTTACTGGTGGTGCTTCCGGAATACCATTCTCTTGCTGCTTGCGAAAAGCCAGAATTGATATTACAGCGGATTCCACACAAAATTATTGCGAAGGAGCTTGAAGTTCCTGCCTATAGAAATATCGGTGTTGCGATGAGGGAACATAGATCGCTGTCCCTTGCATCGAAGAAGTTTTTAGACTACTTATCCTATCGAACAGGCAACTAAAAAAAGTGCCAGGCACCATCCACAATCTGGAAGGAGCCTGGCACCTTTTATCACTCATATCTTAAGGCTTCAATTGGGCTTAGCTTGGCGGCTTTGTTAGCTGGAAGGATGCCAAAGATGATGCCGATGAAGGCAGAAAAACCGACACCAATCAGGATGACAAGCGGGCTTACGGTAGCCGCTATTGGTGAAAACTTCGTCACAAGCATCGAACCCATAATGGCTAAGCCAATTCCAAGTATTCCTCCAATGGAGGTTAAGGTCATCGATTCAATGAGAAACTGAAGGAGGATTCTTCCTCTTGTTGCACCGATGGCTTTCCTAATCCCGATTTCCCGCGTTCTTTCTGTAACCGAAACAAGCATAATATTCATAACCCCAATGCCCCCAACTAAGAGAGAAATGCCTGCAATACTGCCAATAAACAGGGTCATTAACGTAATGACGGTATCGACTTCTTGCTCATATTCTGAGTAGTCATTAATCGTATACCTCCCGTCTTCAAGCTTTTTTTCTCGAGTTAAGGTATCTGCCGCTTGCCTGCCTGTTTCAGAGATTTTCTCGGGGTCACTTGCGACAATCGCTATTCTCTCAATCTCGCGATTCCCAAACATCATCGAAATCACCGTTCGCGGCATAAGCATTTCACCATTTTCACTGTAACGATACTGCTCTGGTATTGGAGATTCATACACCCCAGCCACTTTATATGGACTCCCATTGACATCCACAATCTCACCGATTACCTCTTTTTTCTTTTGGAAAAACTTTTCTCGCGCTACAGTATCAATCATGACGACTCGGTTCATTCCGTCATTGTCCTTTAGGTTAATGGGTCTTCCTTCAACCAATTGAATATCCCTTGCCGTAAAAAATTCGGGACCCACGCCGGTTATTTCCATTTCCCCCTGCTGGTCATCGTAGACCATCGGGCCCCAGCCTTGGTTTGTCGCAATCACCGACTTAACACCGGGAACCTGAGAAAGGATGACCACATCCTCTGAGGTTAATTCCGGCTCCACCCAATACATGTCTGCTTCATCATCACCCTCTACTGGCATCGGCTCATAATAAAGATCCACCGCATTTTTTTCTGTACTAAACAGCTCTTCCGTCATTTTCGTTTTAGCGCCTTGACCGATGGCTACAATGATAATGACAGCGGCAACACCAATAATGACGCCCAGCATTGTTAACACCGAACGAATCTTATGCTTCCAAATCGAGTATAGGGCTAATTTGAAGCTTTCGACTAAACTCATGTTGTTCTCCTCTGGTCATCCGTAATCACGCCATCCCTTAACGTAATCACCCTATTTGTATACGCTGCGATTTCCTCCTCATGTGTAACGATAATGACTGTTTTTCCCTCTTGATGGAGCCGAACGAATACATCCATAATCTGCTCGCTTGTCTTGGAATCCAGTGCACCCGTTGGTTCGTCCGCTAAAATAATGGAGGGATGGTTCACAAGCGCCCGGGCAATCGCAACCCGCTGCTTTTGGCCGCCGGATAATTCATTGGGCAAATGGCTCATCCTATCCCCTAGTCCAACCTTTGAAAGCATTTCCTTCGCCCTTTCGATTCTTTCACGCTTTGGTACGCCTGCATAGATAAGTGGAGACTCGACATTTTTCAGCACCGATAGTCTTGGCAGTAAAAAGAATTGCTGGAAGACAAATCCAATATGTTCATTTCTTAGCTTTGTCAGCTTCTTTTCCTTTTCGGTCCCAATGATTTCATTATTCAATTCATATGTACCTGATGAGGGATAATCCAAGAAGCCAATGATATTCATGAGGGTTGATTTTCCTGAGCCCGAGGGTCCCATGATGGCGACAAATTCCCCTTCCTCGATAGTCAGATTAATCCCGTGTAAGACGGGAGCCTCTAGTGATCCCTTTCCATAAACCTTCGTAATCTCACTTAATTTCATCAAAGGAGGTCACTTCCATTCCGTCATACATTTCTTCATTTGGTGTCACCACGACAAGCTCATCCTTCTTCACGCCTTCAGTCACCTGGATCAACTCATCATTCATGGATCCTGTTTGAATCTCTCTTCTTTCTAACTTTTTGTCTACTAGAACATACGTGACCGCGACACCGCCTTCATCTAAAATCGCACTATGCGGGATGACCGGTTTCTTTTCGGTTCCCACAATTTTGACCTCTAAAGAAACATGAAAACCTTGACGGAGCTCGGATGTATCATCGGTAATCGCCACCTTGAAGGGATACATCGTTACATTGCCCCCACCTGGTGCTCCCATCATCTCTCCACTTGCTCCGTCTTCATTTGGAAACTGTGAAACCGATTCAACGACGCCGTTCCATTCCCGGTCCTTAAACACCTTTGGCCGAATTACAACGGCTTGTTCCGGTTGAATCTTCACGGCATCAAATTCACTCATAGTCCCAATCACTTTATAAGGACTATTAGAAATAATATGTATAACGGGTTCTGAAGCACCTGTCTCCGTTTTCGCGACATTTTGATTGACCTTCACAACGATGCCGTCTATTTTACTGACAATCGTCATTTCCTTCTTCCGGTTAGCCGCTTCATTGATTCTTTCTTGAGCGGAAGCCGCTTCTGTTTTCGTGCTTTCATATTGGAGCTCCAATTGCGCCTTTTCTTTTGTCAGCTGATTGACATCCACCGCTTGCCCTTCTGCATCCGCTGTCAGATTCTTCTTGGCCGCTTCTATTTGCTTGTTCATTTCTGCTATTTGAGCTTCTTCTGCTTTCGCTCTCAGTTTAATTAAATCCCTTTCACGGACAGCTCCGTTGTATTCCACATCTAGTTTAGATGAATCATATAAAAATAATGGCTCCCCCGCTTTTACCGTCTGATTCTCTGCCACCTTATATTCGATGATGTCTCCTTTATCAGGTTCAAGATATACCTTTTGTTCACTTTCTGGTACAATTTCACCCGTTACAAGTATGGTCTCGGTTAACTCCTGCTCTGCTGCCTTTTGAACGGCTATTGACATATTCTGCAAATCATTACCTGCGGCCATTTCGGCTTTTTTATCCTTCATGACAAATAGGACCACCATGGCAATCACAGCCAGTCCAACAATAGATACTACTGGTATCCAAACCTTTTTTCTTTTCAATCGTACATCCCCCTAAACGTATTCGAAATGATGACATTTCTATCAAAAATACAGAAATTTCGATAATTTCCTTCCATTATTATAACGGTTAATCCATGAAAATCCCACTTCCATTTACCATTTTTATATAAACCAATCTTTTCAAGCACCTCGAGGGAGCTGCGATTGTTTCACTCTATCATTACTGCGTTTCCCATAGCTTTGGTTTACAGGTTGTCACAGAGGGAGTCGAAACAAAAGACCAACTAGAAATGCTCACAGACTACGATTGTGACGAAGCACAGGGATACTACTTTTATAAGCCCTGCCACCGAAGGACTGGGAAGTCACAGTGTTAGACAGTAAAAATCATGCCAGGAATCCTCACGACTGATGGTGCTGGCACTTAGTGTTATGAAAAAAGAGCGTGTATCCGTTTGAATTTCAAACCATACACGCTCTTTGTTAAAAGTAAAGATCAAAGATACATCCTGATCCAGTATTTCTTTTCTAACCGCCTACAATGGTACCGCCATTGACATGAAGGGTCTGCCCACTAACATAACTAGAATCATCCGAGGCCAGATACACATAGGCAGGTGCCAGCTCGAACGGCTGTCCTGCTCTTCCCATGGGTGTATCAGAGCCAAAGGTGGCGACCTGATCGGCTGTAAACGTAGAAGGAATCAGCGGTGTCCAAATAGGTCCCGGTGCTACCGCATTGACCCGGATTCCTTGAGAAGCCAATGATATGGCCAGTGAACGGGTAAAGGAAACCACCGCTCCCTTTGTGGCCGAATAGTCTATTAGCTGTTCATGGCCGTGGTAGGCTGTTATGGAAGCAGTATTAATAATGGATGCTCCTTTTTTCAAATAAGGTAATACGATTTTCGACAGGTAAAAATAAGAAAAAATATTGGTTCGGAATGTTTTCTCGAACTGTTCAGTTGTAATATCTAACAGACTCTTTTGCGGATGCTGCTCAGCTGCATTATTCACGAGGATATCCAGGGTTTGGAACTCCGACTGTATGTGATGAATGGTCTCTTGGCAAAAGTCTTCCTGGCCGACATCACCGGCATACAGCAGGCATTTACGGCCTTCTGCTTCAATCAGCCTTTTCGTTTCAGCGGCATCCTCCTGTTCATCCAAGTAGATGATGGCCACATCCGCCCCTTCCTTCGCAAATAAAAGGGCGACCGCTTTTCCAATTCCGCTGTCCCCACCGGTTATGATCGCCTTTTTGCCAGCCAGTTTTCCGCTTGCCTTGTATTCGGGGCTTTGGGAAACGGGACGAGGATTCATTTCGGTCTCGACTCCAGGCTGTCTTGTTTGATGCTGTGGGGGAAACGTTTGCTTCTTTTGCTTTTGATTGCTGCTCATTTATTACAACCTCCAAGTGATCATTTCACTCGTTAGTATTCGAAAGACTGCCTCTATTTATTTTTAGAATTCCCTTATAAATTTTTAACCTTTCTCGGTTTATCTATCACAATGGTTGCTCCAAGAAGTATAAGGGTGAAAACAATTAAAAAGAATGGAAATAGATTCATACTGAAATGTTGAAATAGTAGGCCTAATAATGGTGGCAGGGCTGTTATCCCAACATAACCAGATGCTACTTGAAATCCCATAATGGTTCTTGAATCTTTTGCTCCAAACCTGCTTGGTGTTTCATGTATCATGGTTGGAAAAATGGCAGCACATCCAAGACCGATAAGGATAAATCCGCCATATAAAACGCTTCCTGTCCCAAAAGCAACGATTAAAATCCCCATTAGAAGAGCGATTTCGCTAAACACCAGCAACTTGTGATTGGATAGCCAAAACGTGATAAATCCTGAAACCAACCTTCCCACTGTTAAACTAGCAAAAAATATGGATAGAATGAAGCTAGCGGTTGCAATCGTGAACGATTTTACTTCAATTAAGTAACTACTACCCCACAAAAAAATAGTTCCTTCTACGCCTACATAAAACAAAAAGGATAATAGAGAGAAGAAAACTCCCCTTTGTTTTAATAATGTTCGAAGAGAACTTGCTGTTTCCCCAGATTCATGGGATATTGCCTTTTCGTTTTGCCTCCAAAGTGGTAGAGAAAGAAAGAGAATGATCACTAGCAGGAATTGAATACCACCAATAATTAAATAACCGTTTCTCCATGAAGAATCATGATTGAGAATCACTCCCATAATCATGGGACCTAACGTTGCTCCCACTCCCCAAAAAGCATGTAACCAATTCATATGATGCACTTTGAAATGAATCGCCACGTAGTCATTTAAAGAAGTGTCAATCGCGCCAGCGCCAAAGCCTAAAGGTAATGCGGCAACGATTAATTAGAAAAAATTTTGCGTAAACGCAAACCCTATCAATCCAATGGCAGTACACAAGACACTCCCTAAAACGAGTTTTCCTGTTCCGATCTTTTTCGTGATTCGAATTGTCTGCACACTTGAGATAACGGTACATATGCTAATGGTCATGGAAATGATCCCAGCCGCACTATATGCCACATCAAACTCCCCCACCATCTCAGGCCAAGTTACACCCAAAAGCGAATCAGGTAATCCTAAACTGATAAAGGTGGCATAAATGATGAAAATAAAAACGAAATGACGCTAGAAGCTTACCTCCGATATATACCTATATAAAAATATTAATTTATAGTTATTATCAATATTTAGACGTTATCCTACAGTATATCAGAAAAGTGACTGCTACCGACTCTTAATGTTTCAGGCATGTTATGTAGCTCCAACTGAATTCGCATGGTTGGTCTTGAATTATCTGCAGACCACTTTCTTCCATTTGCTGAGGAAGGGACTTATACAAAAGGAAAAGTTAAGCCTCCGGCGGGTGTTTCGGCTTTTTTAAAGGTAGTTTACCCGAGCGAGCTCAGGTAATCCGGACGCAAATTCGACGGGAGAATTTGATAGCTGACAAAAGTCAACTCGGCTTGGAAGGTTAGGAACCATAATTGTGGTGGATGAAGCAAACGTGAAATATAGACAAAACGGTTGAAAGGACTTTCTTTGCTCATTTGCCTGTATTTATATTTTATCCCATCTTAACTGCAGTAAGACACCTACCTCAAGATACTGAGGCAATATGGAAAGTAGATAGGTAGGGGATCAACTGCCAGTAAAGATCCGATTGAGGAACATAGACTATAAACGCCTGCGGCAACGTCTATGTGACCAGCATGCCGCTGGCCTCAACTAACCATCAGTGGGGATGATGAAAACCCCCACTGATGGAAGTTTCACTTTAGGTGTGATGGATTTTGTAGAATTCATTTCAATGAACTAAGGAAACGCGGGAGCAAGCCCACGTTTCCTCTAGGAAGTATCAAATTTGTCGGTAGTGCCACAGCTATGGCGTTTGTGACATCTGATAATTATTCCTTTACCCCAACCACACGTATTCTTTTATAATCAGCCATCCAGCTGTCTTCCTTGTATAAAGCTTCCTTTACATTATGTTCAACCATAGCGATGATCTCGATTTTGGTATCTTCAGGAACACCCTCTAATAGAGAACTCCCAAACATATCAATCCAGTTTTTCAAGCCATTTTCTCCGTTTAATTTGGTTGGTCGATCATAGTGCTGGGCAAACGTCACGCGAAATCCTGCTTCCTCCATTAATGTGGAGTACTCCGCAATACTTGGATAATACCACGGGAATTGTTCCGGCATGAAATCAAAGCCTGCTTTTGTTCTTTGCCGGATGATTTCATCTGTTATCGTTTGCACATTCCCTTTGCCACCAAATTCAGCAACGAATCTGCCGCCTTTTTTCAAAGATTGATAGATGCAATTTAATGCATAAGCGGGCGGCTTGACCCAATGAAGGGTTGCGTTAGAAAACACCGCATCAAACTCATTCTGGTACTCCAGCTCGGTTGCATCCTGAACAAGAAATTCGAGATGAGGGTATTTCTGGATGGCCTGCTCAACCATATTGGCAGACTTATCGACACCGATCACATTTACGCCCTTCTCATATAAGCTATTAGCCAAATCCCCTGTCCCACACCCAAGGTCGAGAATCCTTTCGCCAGGCATTGGAGCTAATAATTCAATTAAACTACTTCCATACTCTGAAACAAAGGAATGCTTCGTATCATAGAGGTTGGCATTCCAGCTATCGTTTGTGCTGTTTATTTTTTTCATACATAATCCCTCCTTGCATAAAAATGTGTCGATACTCTTATTACTTTTTAATAATGTGATTTTTAACTTCAGACCTTCGATATACCATCAGCGTTACAATGTTTAATAGAATCGTACCAATGGTAAGAACGGCCGCGCTGAACGCGACAGCCCCTGAAATGTCTAGAAGCGCGCCCCAATCCTCGATTTTTACAAGGTGATAGCTATAGAAAATTTGAAAACTAAGCGCCATCGTACAAGCGCTGAAGCTCAAAACAGTCAAAGCAGCCCACTTCTTATGATCATTCTTTTTCCCTTGTGTGAGATAAACGATTGGAAGAATCCAGGCAATGAGTCCCAAAACGAAGCTCCCCAGATTAAGCAAACCAACCATATTAAATCAACACTTCCAAGCCCGTTGGTTTTTGGTATGGCGTCTTGTGCTCTTTAAAGACTAATGTAAAGGTGGAAAGATCATCAGGCAATGCCGGCGAAATGATGTATGTATAGGACTCATGTCCTCTGGAGCCGCCTCCGCCGTCGTTTCGGCAGTCATACTCCGTATCTAAACCTTGAATCGAAAGCTCAAAAAACGTATGGTCTTGAAAACCTCGATGCATATCTTCCTCGCGATACTCCCTATCGATGTTAAAATGGACAACACTAGCATTTTCATATTGACGGATAAAAGTAATCGAATAAAACACATCCTTGTTTTCAAAGGATTTTAGGACGGGGATATTTTTTACAAAACCCTCTGGCTCAACAACAGGCCGATACAGGTCTTCATTTAAAAAATGGGAAAACACGCTGTTTAAAAAATCCTCTTGAAAATCGTACTTATCACTCCAAGCAGAAATAAGTTTCTTTGCTGGAAATCCAGGATCTTGATCTGAAACTACTTTTCGCTCTTTGATTAACGCACAAATTTGCTCGTCAATGGATTGAATTCGCTCATCATAATGTTCCGTTGGTGGTTCGAATGGCAATCGTTTCAATTATTTACCCTCCTTGGATTCTGTATTATCATTCATCTTAACATATATTGGAAACAGGAAGCTTGTTGTTCATCATATCTTTACTAAAAATTTTTTAACGACTAATCCTCCTGAATATCGCTTCTAAGATATTGTGCGGTTAAGGAGTTGCACTTCTCGATAAAATCATGCGGTGTACCTGAAAACATGATTTCCCCTCCATTTTTACCGCCTCCAGGTCCTAAATCAATGATCCAGTCTGCTTGTTTCATAACCTCTAGATTATGCTCAATCACAATAACTGTACTGCCGTTATCCACTAAACGATTGAGTATGGAGATGACATGTTGAACGTCGGACATGTGAAGTCCCGTTGTCGGCTCATCGAGAATGTAAATGTTTCCTGATCGATGCAGTTCACCAGCTAACTTTATTCTTTGACATTCCCCGCCCGATAATGTGCTGAGTGGCTGGCCTAATGTCATATAGTCTAGTCCTACTTCTGATAAGGCTTTTAAGATGGATCGCACTTCTTTTTCCTGAAAAAAGGATAGGGCGTCTGATACGGTCATGTCTAACACATCTGAAATGGATTTTCCATTTACCTTATACTGCAGAACCTCCTCTTTGAACCGCATTCCCTTACAGGTGCCACAGGTCGTTCTTATCGTCTCAAGAAAAGCAAGGTCCAATTGAATCGAACCATTCCCTTGACACTCTGGGCAGGCACCCTTGGAGTTAAAGCTAAAAAGAGATTTACTGACTTTGTTAGCGTCTGCAAAGATATCTCGGATCACATCCATCATGCCGGTATAGGTCGCCGGGGTGGAGCGAATGGAGGTAGTGACTGATTTTTGGTCGATCACAATCGCATCTGGATACTGCTCTAAAAATTCATTGAAAATCAATGTGCTTTTCCCAGAACCAGCTACGCCAGTAATCACTGTCAGCACACGACAAGGAATTTGAACACTTACATGCTTCAGATTGTGTTTAGAGGCATCAACAATGGAAAAAAATTCGTTCCCTTTTCGGGCACTTTTCTTTAAAGGCTGTTTAGTTCTCAAGTATTTTCCGGTTAGTGTATCTGCTTTGTATAAGCCAACAAGGCTTCCTTCATAAACAATCTCCCCACCATTTGTCCCTGCACCAGGTCCAACATCGACAAGATGATCAGCGATTTTCATAACATCCTTGTCATGTTCGACCACAATCACCGTATTTTCTTTGTCCCGGAGAGTTTGCAGCATCGTATTCAGTCGATGGACATCACTTGGATGCAATCCAGTGCTTGGCTCATCAAAAATAAACATCATATCGGTTAGGCTGCTATTAAGATGTCTAAGCATTTTGACTCGTTGCGATTCTCCCCCGGACAGGGTCGATGTTTCACGATCGAGTGTAAGATAATCGATTCCCATGTTCACGAACGATTGCAGTCGAACCATTAGATTGGAGAGGATGGGCATTACCATTGGATCCTCAATCTTTTCGATTACCGTTATCAATTCACTGACTTCCATCGCAGCAAATTGAGCAATATTATACTCATCGATTTTACAATTTAATACTTCCTGACTTAACCGAGTTCCGTTGCATTGAGAGCAGTCCTTTAAGCTGATATATTTCTTGATGTTTTTTGATATTTGATTGTTTTCTTTTGTTAAGTACAGGCGTTTGAATCGATCAATCACCCCTTCAAAATATTTGAGGGGTTCATTTTCTAAGGGTAATACGAGCTTCTCGTCCTTCCCGTGTAATAACGTTTGCCACTCTGCAGCCGTGAAATCTTGCAGCTTTTTATCAGGGTCAAAGATTCCTGAGACTAAATGCTTATGCCAATACCAGGTTCCTACAGCAAAGGTGGAAAATAAAACGGCCCCTTCATTCAGTGATTTCGTCTTATTGAATAGCTTCTCGATATTCGGCTCGATGCTTCTCCCGATTCCCTGACATTTTGGACACATGCCTTTCGGGTTATTGAAGGAAAAAACATCTGATTCGCCCATAAATGGCTTTCCCAATCGAGAAAATAGCAAGCGCAACAAGGAATAAATATCGGTTGCTGTCCCAAGCGTTGAACGGACATTTCCACCCATTCGTCTTTGGTCAATCACTACAGCGGGTGAAAGATTCTCAATGGACAAGGCGTCTGGTTGACTGTAGGTTGGTAATCGGTTTTGAATATAGGTTGAATACGTCTGATTCAACTGGCGATGGGCTTCCTTACTGATGGTGTCAAATACGATCGACGATTTGCCTGACCCAGAAACCCCAGTAAATACCGTAATTTTCCTTTTTGGAATTTGTAGCGATATATTCTTCAAGTTATTTTCTTTTAATCCAACCAGTTTAATAAAATGATTTTCATTCATATGATCCACTCCTGAAATGCGAACACTCTAGTAAGATTATCGTACATACTTCTGAATGGTTGTCTCAAGTTTGGTTGTAGCTAATAGATTTCTTGGGCTGCCATAACAAGAGGCCAATTCCCAGCAACAATAGAATGATCCCGAACCACGAGGTGGTTGTTAAGGTTTCGCCTAATAGAAAAACACCTAATAATGCTGCGGTTAACGGTTCTGCTAACGAAAGGGTAACCGCAGTGGATGGAGAAACATGGACAAGACCTTTGGAAAAAAGGAAATAGGCGATCCCCGTTGCGATAATTCCAAGTTGTAGACTGACACCCACTCCGCGAAAACTCATCAACCATGACATATCAAATAAAAATAAAAATGGCGATAAACCAATGGCACTAAGGGTGAAAACCACGGCTACGACTGATAATGACGAATGTTTTTCCACTAAGGATTGGCTAATAATTGTATAACTAGCAAATGATAGCCCTGCCCCAAGCGCCAAGAAGATCCCAACAGGGTCTACCCTAACAGATTCTTGATTCACAAACAGCATGAGACAACCTAAAATAGCTAGAAAAGTAGAGTACCACCATACTTTAGCTGGACGAATCTTCAAAAAAATCCATTCTGTGAGACCTGAGAAAATAGGGGCACTCCCAATCGCTACGACTGTCCCAATTGCCACTCCGGTAATGGAAACAGCTGAGAAAAACAAAGGTTGATACAAAGCCATGCATAATGAAGCCATTAGCGTTGCCTTCATGGACCAGCCTTGGAAATTGAATTTTCCAATTACGAATACAATTGTTAATAAAAACAGCCCTCCTACAGCTAAGCGAGTCGCTCCAATTGCAATCGGGTGTGCTGTTTCAGGAGCCAGTGCCTGCGTCGTTCCCGTCGTCCCCCAAAGGATGGCGGCCAATAATACGAAAAAAGGAGGCAAATTTCGCTTCATTTCATCACCTCAATAAAGTTCCTCTTTTGAAATACTAAGAGAGGAAATCTCGTGTTTCCATTATATGTTCTTGAGTTTGACACTATAAAACCACATCGCTTTTGGAATCCCTTCTATTTCAAACACGCCATTCATAATCAAATGTCTTACTCGGTACTCAAAATATTCGTCACCAATGTATTGATCTAAATAGCCAATAACCTCACCAATAAGACGTGCTGATTTCATAAAGCTCTTCTTCTTTTGCTGTTTATGTAGCTTGATAGCTTTTTGGATGATATAGTCATCTTGACTTCTCCCACGGCTAAAGCCGCAAGCCTTATCCCTTGCGGTATTTCGGTGGGATTCTTTACAAGAAGTGTGGTTATACAACCCTTATTCTTGATGGGCGAGCCAAGCTCCCTCTAGCTTGTAGGATTTTACAATCCAGCAAGTTACTTTTACGTAAAATGTTCAAAGCACCATTAATGTCAGCATTGAATTTATATCCAGTAGATGTGCGGTATAGTCCTCGCTTTATACGTTTTCCACTAAAGTGGTATTTAGTTTCATCTGCTGGATTCCATTTAGGTAACTCATCGTTGTCATAGAAGGATGCTTTGCTTGTGTAGGATTCTTCTTGTTCTTTATAGAAAATTCCGTAATGCTCACAAAGATTAGAAAGCTGTTCTCGAAGATTTCCAAACGGAATTTGTGTAAATTGTTGATTGTTCTTTTTGCCTATATTGATGTTTCGTTTGAAATCTTCATTATAGCCAATAACAAGATTACCGATTTGATTTTTCAAACAATAGTTAACGATGATTCTAGTTGTTTTTTTAATATAGTCTTGCACTTGATTGTTTCGTTTTAACGTTAACGAATCCATTCTCTTTGTGTATTTTAAACCTTGTTTCATAGCAACAGACTGTAATCGTGCTTTCTCTTTGTTATACAAACGGTTAATTGATTTGAGTCTTTTGCCATCCACTAAAAAGGATGCCCCGTCTGAATCAACACAAGAAGCAAGATTGTTAAGTCCAATATCAATAGCTAAAGCTTTATTGAAATCTAATTCTACTTTTTCACAAATTTGTTCATACACGTATTGAATATGAAAGTATTGTCCATTGTTGCGAGGAACAATCCGAACTTCTTTGATTTTCTTACCTTTTAAACGAGAAGGAAAAGGAATCAAAATATCTTGATAGTCAGGGTGTAATTTTTTGTAAGCATTCGAAACAGCCACACGAAAGAAATCATCTTTAATATTGATAGCATTCGTAGAAAAAATGAGATTAAACAAACCATCTTTCTTTAAGTAACCAGGCATTTTAATATCTTGAAAACGGTATTCGCCTTTCTTAGCTTTCTTTATTAGATTAAAGAAACTTTTGAAAGAACGATCCACTACTTTAAGAATCTGTTGAGAAACACCTGCTTGAATAAGCTTGTAATTTTCATTGGTTTTCGCTACATGATAGTTCGATTCATATTTCAAGAAGGTTTTTTCTACAAAGTAATGCTGGCGAATATTATAGAGCCCTACGTTATATAGATTTTTTGCATAGTGGCACATTTCTCTTAATTGTTGAAATTGCTCTTTAGAAAGACCTCGTATTTGATTGCTTTGCGTCAAGTACATGTTTTCACCTCCTTGTTATATGTTTATTATATATCAAAATATGGAAGCGAATAATTATTTTGGTGAAATTTTCGGTCAATTAAGATGACTAAAGCCATCCCTTGACCGACCTCACTATCATCCCACGCCTAAAGGCGGGCTAACGCCCTTGGTGGGTTTTCTCGTTCGGAAAAGCCTATAAAAATATCATTATTTTTATCCCTCAATAAATACAGAACATACCTTAATCCAGTCTGTTCGTGAGCGTTTTCTCCAACCCAAAGGATTATTTTAGTATGGTTCGGAATAGCGTTTATCATTGTGGTAGTTTGATAGAAATGATGCTGGTATTCATCTAAATAATCCTCATCAAGAATGAGGTGATTTTTTAGCCATTCATCCCTTTGCTTAAGCCCCGTCTCAGTATGCAATTGCCAAACGGGGCCAATCGAAAACAAATCCGAAAAGGAGATGACCTTTTCATCGTTTTGCCTTTCTATTTCTTCTAATACTCTTTTCATGCTACCAGATGCTGAATCACCAAAAAGAATATGTACAACCTTACAGCTATTACCTGTCCTTTCAGCTTGGTTTCTTTTAAAATTCAGAAAGTCATGATAGGTTCTTTTCAAGTCAACGACAAATTGTTCTTCAGAATACCGGTCTGTTTCATCAAGCATTTGGATTCGAATAAAAGTTTGAAATAATAGTGTTCTTACTTCATCATCAGGTAAATGTTTAACGATTCTTTTTAATTCATCTATCAATTTCTTTCCCCCCTTATAAAAATATCTCTAAAAAAATCTAGGATATCTTATTAAATACAATAGAAGCAGCCAAATGGATCGTCCATTGTTCTGTTATAGCAGCCGTTAGGAACTCTTTTTCTTAATACTCCAGTAAAGGACAAGAATCAATGGAATGATAAGGGGAATGATTATGAAAAATGAGAAAGTCCACGTTGCTCCTAAATATAAGACAATATCGTTACAACCCTGCGTTCCGCAAACTGTTTCGCGTAATCCTTTTTCATGTATGGCTGAAAAATAATCAATGAGTCGTATTCCAAATAAGAAAAACCATATGACAACAATCGCAATTGAAATATAAATACGTTTTGACCTTGGATTCCAATGCTCCATTTTCATTCCCCCTTGTCGCTTCAACATCCTTATCTATTAGGTTACCATTTTATCTAAAAGTAATCTGCCTTGTTAGCGAAACAATCCTTCCACTTTCCGTTGCGAAAGGGCACCTTCCGAGTTAATTACTGTATTGGTTGTATATGGGGTATCCAAATGTATGAGCAAATTTACCAAAAGCTAGAGTTTATTGCGAAGTTATAATGATATAGAGTTTTTATGCTAAAATAATGGTATAGATTATGAATGGATGCTATTAAACGAACGAGTAGCATTTTTGTTATGAAGAAAATATAAATCATCGGAAATATGTGAGTTAGCAGATGTCCCCATCGAAAGAGATGAGTAAAATGATAGCTTTATTATTAGCTATCTGTGTGATTTCGTATGGTTTTATTGTGTTTAAATTGATTGATCATAAAATACTAAAATATTTAATGACCTTTATTATTAGTCCCTTGTACGGTATTTTGTTATTTTTGATTGGAATGAGTTTCGGCAATTTATTATTCATTTTCTTTGCCATCTTACCTATTGTTATGGGATATTTTTTTGGCATAGAAGGCAATAAACTTTTTATCATGAAGTGTTGGTAAATGTTACGCCAAAAAGCGCTCAGAAAAAATCTGAGCGCCTTTCTTGTCAATCCAGCAAACTTGTTTCAAGCTACGTTATTTCATTACCGCATTGACCGTTTCTTATAGTCCTTCTCGATTTGACCCTTCCAATTTCGATCAATCTTTTTCCCACTTCGAAGGGTACTGACGGCATCACTGACCGCTTCGTAGTTTAGCAGAGTTCCTGCCTCGTCTGCATGATAATTCACGGCAAACTCTTCTCGAATTCCATATTTTTCCGCGGTTGAGATGGCGTCGATATTGGCGCCAAGGAACATAAAATCCCAGCCATACTCCTGTTGTTGGTGCTGAACCATTTGTTTGATTTTATCTGCTGTATACTCCCGGCTGGCATTTTCCATTCCATCAGTTGTAATGACAAAGAGGACCTTGTCTGCCCGTTCAGGCGGACTCGACTTCTTCTGTATATGGATCATTTTTTGGATCGAAAACCCAAGGGCATCGAGTAAAGCCGTTGTCCCCCCTGCTTCATAATCCTTTTCGGTAAGCGGGGAAACCTTTTTGACATTCACGCGGTCATGTAATAGTTCATAATGATGATCAAATAACACTGTTGTGACAAAAGCATCGCCTTTAGCTTTTTGTTGTTTTTTTAACATCGCATTAAAGCCGCCGATGGTATCATCTTCCAGTCCGGCCATTGAACCACTTTTATCTAAAATAAACACGAGCTCTGTTCGATTTCTTTTCATTCTTATCACCCTCCGTATTCTTTGTACGTATAGGATAACAAGATTCAAGACAGAAATGGTCGCTTGGAAAGCGACATATTAGGAACCAAGCAGCGGTTGATCAAAAGCAAAAAGAGCTTCATTGATTTCATGAATATGATAGTTCTTTTGTTTGATAAAAAATTCAATAATGACATCAAATTTTTGGCTATGTGACAGGGCATAGCCAGCGGCTTCTAATAATGCACTGGTTTCCTCTACATCTAATTGTAAAGCAATCGCTAACGCCAGAACGGTCTTCTTCTTCGGAGAATTGGCTCCATTCCGGATTTTCGAAAATAATCGACGATCCATATTGGCTCTTTTATACACTTCGACGTCTGTCATGCCTTTTTCATCAATTTTTCGGAGCAGTTGATTGGAAAAAGATTCGTCAAGCTGATTAAGCAGGATATCTAATGATGCGTCCTCTTCTACTTGGATTTCCTGCACGTCCATTTCCGCTTCAAGATAAGTATCCACTATGTACGGTTCTTCCATTCGATTGCGCTGAAACGTGGTTTCGATTTCCTCCACATAATGCTCATCGATATATTGATGTATGGAAGAAAATAACTTTTGGCTTAAACCGAATGAGTTTTTGTCAAAAACAACTAAATAGACATGCATGTCATGCTGAAGCAAAAAGGAGCTGATAGTAGTGACGGCAATGTGTAACGCTTCCTCCTTTGGAAAACCGTAAATACCGGTTGAAATCAATGGAAACGCAATCGATTCGCATTGCTTCTGCTTCGCAAGTTCTAAAGAATTCTGATACGAGGCTTTTAGCAGGGCCGCTTCGTGATGGGTACCGCCCTGCCAAATAGGGCCTGGCGTATGAATAATCCATTTGGCCTCAAGCATAAATCCAGGAGTAATGACCGCTTCCCCTGTCTTACAGCCTCCAATTTTGTTGCATGCCTCCTGTAGTTCTCTCTCTCCTGCTGCACGGAAAATTGCCCCGCAAACACCTCCGCCCATTTGTAGGGCAGGATTCGCCGCATTCACAATCGCATCTACCTTCATCTTCGTAATATCATTCCGGACCATTTCTAATGGCATCTATTTTCACTTCCCACTATTCGTTCTTCCCTACATGATACCGATTAACCGTGATTTTTTGAAGGGAAAAAGGAGAATAAGCAACTAGTTCACTGATTTAGATTTTTGGGGTTCTAGTTTCGCTTTGATAATAGGGTTTTGGCGACCGAAATGAAAGAAAAAGGCAAATTGTGGTCGCCTATAAGGCGTCTAGGCTACCCAACCTTTCGGAAAAAGCGAAGTACGGTCGCCTATAAGGCGCTTCCGCTACCCAAGTGCCGCACTTAATGTAACATCTCCTCGGCAATCAATTGATAAGACTGAAGCTATCTCACAGCGAATGGGGTAATCGTCACAATCATCATCTCATCGACGCCATATAACGCCTGCAGCTCATTTCTGCTTTACTTTCCTAGGATCATCGATGATCCTGTTCTGTTTCATCTTTCAATTCATTCCAATCAATCTCTCAATTGTCTCTGAGACCTCTTGAAGAATCCTCTGCCATTCTTTTCTTATCGTTTCACTTAATCCAATCAGGTATTTTATCTGATGAGGCTCTACCCCTATGAGAAAACCCTTTATGGCTTCCTTCTGTTGATACAACGATTGAAATAAGTGGAAGTTATGTGCAGAGATATCTAAAGTGACATATTCATGCAAACCAGCAAGGGGATAAACAGTAAGCTCTCCTGGTTTGTTTCCTGAACAGACCGTATCTACAATGATGACAAATGTAGCATGCGTGATTTGGTCCAAGCAGTAATCAATGTCTGATTCTCCAATCAAAAAAGTTACATTTGGCGTACGATTCTGCTTGGATAGCTGCTCAATGAGATAAATTCCGATTCCATCATCCATCATTAATTGGTTGCCAATACCTAAAACGATGATATTTTCCATTAATATACCTTTATCGTTTTTACTTGTTTACCTGGACTATATACATGGGTTGCGCAGGACATACAGGGATCGAAGGAACGTAGGATTCTGCCAATTTCTGCAGGTTTATCTGGATTCTGAATGTGTGTACCAACTAAAGCTTCTTCAGCCGTACCTCTAAAACCATGATCATCCCTCGTTGAAAAATCCCATGTAGAAGGTGTAATGATTTGATAGAAAGAGATTTTCTTATCTTGAATCTTTAGCCAGTGTCCCAGCGCCCCCCTCGTAGTATCCACTAGCCCCCTTCCAGATGCCGTTTCTGGAAGTTCGTATATTTTTTGCATATTTACACCTGGAAGGATTTGCTGAAGCAATATTTTCATAATCTCTGCGATTTTCTTTGTTTCTAGTGCTCTGGCAATTGTTCGATCCATAGCGGAGATTCCATTACTGTACTCTCCACTTAATACTAATCTTGCCAGCGGTCCGACTTCAAAGGGGAGACCGTTGTATCTTGGTGCCTTCACCCAGGAATAGGCTTTTTCTTTTTCCATATCCGGCTCTGTTACTTGTTCATTTGGTTGGTCGCTGTTCGTTTTTTGTATGAAATAGGAGTAATCTATTTTTTCTTGAATTTTACTTTCATTAAATGCTTCAACTGTTTCCATTGTGGAGACAAGAGGATCCGCATATAGGGTGCCTAACTCCTTATAATGGTTAAAAGCACCATAGGTTAATAGATTCCCATATCCTCCGCCCATACGAAAATAGTCTTCATAGTAGCGCGCAATGTCATATACATCAGGTATCATTTTTTCATCGATAAAACTGGAGATTTTCCCCAAAATAGAATCGATATGTACGACTTTCTCGGCTGTCGCCTGTGTGGTGATTCCTCCAATAAAAACTCCATGATTATGGGGTGCTTTTCCACCTAAAACGGCTAACATCTCATGTGCCAGTCGACTGTACCTGAGAGAATCAAAGTAATGCTGTGATATCCGATCATTCACGTTTTTAGGTAATCGATAATCGTCATGATCAGTCTGGAAAAGAGTGTTTTGTTCAATTTTTACAAAGTCGGGAACTGTATATTGATAAAAATGGCGGATATGATTTTGGAGAAACTCACAGCAATGGATGATATCGCGTAAATACTTTCCTTGTTCTAATGGTTCAATATTTAATGCATCTTCTAAAGCTAAGGATGACGCCACGGAGTGGGCGGCAGAGCAAATGCCGCATATTCGCTGAGTGAAATAAACGGCATCGAACGGGCTTCTCCCTACTAACATTTGCTCAAAGCCGCGAAATAAATTTCCTTTTGTTTGCACATCCATGACTTGATTCTGGTCAATCATGACATCAATTTCCATAAAACCACTAATTCGTGTCAACGGATTAATGACGATTCTCTTCCTCATTCTTCACCACCCTTGTCGTGTCATAGCTGATGAACGGCGCCATAGCATCTGGAAAACCAAACTGAGCACAGCCAATGCATGGCGTATCATCTCCTATCGGCCAATTCACATGACCGTTCCACTGCTTTGTTGGACAATCCACCCTCGTCACAGGACCACGGCAGCCTAGCTTAAATAAACAGGTTTTATCTCCTAATTTTTCAGCAAAAATCCCTCGGTCAAAAAACGGTCTTCTTGGACATCGGTCATGGATCAGTGTGCTATAAAACAGTAAAGGCCGGCCTAAGTTATCTGTTTCCGGCTCTCCATAAAGTAAAAAATGCGCTAATGTCCCTAAAAACCAGTCCGGGTGAACAGGACACCCAGGAAGCTTAATCATATTTTTATCAGGCAGGACCTGTTGCAGCCCCACCGATTGGGATGGATTGGGTTTAGCCGCAGACACCCCTCCATGTGTGGCACATGACCCCACCGCTAAAATATGTGAAGCCTTTTCCCCGAGCATCTTAGCTGCTTGAAGACCAGTTAGAGGCTTTCCTTCCCAGCTGCCGATAATGTTATATAAACCATTGTTTTTAAGTGCTACCGCTCCTTCTACGGCTAAAATATACTCCTCATCCATCGCCTTGATTAGTTTCTCGATAGCCTGCTCTCCTTCAGCAGCCATTAAACTATTCGAATATTTCAGGTCAACCATCGATTGTAACGTGTACTCAAAGTCCGGCTTCTGCCCGTTTAACAAGGAAATGATATTACCGGAACAACCGTTTAATTCCAAGTAAATGAGGTTTTGTTTTTGGATCAACCCCTTTTGGAGGTTCTCCAATGCCGTATGTGTTAACCTTCCTGCAATGGCTTCATTTGTTAAAGACTCTGGTGGCAAAATAGGTCCTTCCATTAAACTAACCTCCCTACAACCGGTAGTGTAGCCAAGATGGATTGTTGCCCAGCATGACATGAAGCAAATTCCTGCGTATAATCTTTGCCTGCCACTAAGCCAAAGTGGGTAGCAGCTGCCCATGTCCGGTTGTTCGTTACATCATAGACAACACCATTAACCGCAACATAGGCAGACCTGCCATTTTTCCCAGTAAATGCAGCTAATTCTTCCATTGTAAAGGTTCGTTGATTCGATGGTGATATAGGTGGAATGGGTAAAGGAGTAATGGGAGGAATCTGTCCTTGATGTAAATTCCCTGAAGGAACTGGAATTGCTGGAAGTGAAGGTGAAAAAGGGTAACTAGTCTTCGCTTGATTTGCCAGCCACTCACTAAGAAAATGGATTGTTGATAATGCATCCCATAATCGCTGAAGAATCAGCGGTTTCATAGAAGCGTCATTCAAGGTAGATAACGTATAGAGATCCTGACGCGCTTGTGTCACAAGAAAATGGATTTGCATTCTAATCATTTCGATGTTTTGCATGATGTTCTCCCCTTTAGACCGTTTCCCCCTATCCGCTTCATACAAACATAAATGAACATACACCTTCAAAAGCATTGACGATAAACATCTTTTCTCTACTAATCCACTGTCACAGTTCATCACTTCCTTCGTAAGCTTCAACTTGAAAGGTTTCACCGGAAACGAGTAGACCATTTGAAATTCCACATTTTGGACATAACGCGATTCTATAGTCAGGTGTGAATTCAAACCAACACTCTTGACATTTTGCCTTCGCCACTTCACGTATAATTTCTAATTTCGTATTTTCATTAAGAAGGCCGATTCCTTGTTGCCGAAAATGGAAAAAGGCTAACTCAAGAGCCTCTGGCATTACATTTGCTAACTCACCAACAATCAGATCAATTTTATCTACTTTGCTAAAGCCATGTAAGCTTGCATCTCTAGAGACTATTTCAATAATTTCAGACATTAGAGACATCTCATGCATCCTTTACACACCTTCTAAAATTTTCCTTCATCAGATGTTTATGCTCGCAATATAGTAAAAAAGACTACATGGATGAAATATATTCACGTAGTCTTTTTTACTTCGATTGCTGTGTTAAAGTATAATGTTGCTTATTTGCAGGTTGATTTTCGTTTCAGACACAAAGACTCCAGCAGGAGAAGCGAGGAAGAAGAGACCCAGCAGACATGTAGTGCCCGAGTCGGCTCGGTGGTCGCCTTAAGTTGCGCGAAGTGCCTGGAGCAAAAATCAACACTCATGTATAACATCGCCAATTCGATAAATAAACCCTAATTCTTATCCAAGCAAGCCTCCTGATAATAAAGCTACCCCAACAATCACTACCATACCGATTCCTTTAAAAATAAAGTTCATTCTTTCTTTCGCTTCCATCATTTTAAATACCACCTTTACTAATTTATTGATTCCATCATATAAGTTAAAAATGAAATTTCTATGACAAATGAAAAATATAGTTGACAAAAGTTTATAATCACAAGAAAAAGGAAATTATCTATAGTTTACAAATTGAACTATGAGGCGATGATATGAACAACCCCAATAAGCAATGCAAAGGCAAACAAGATCATATGTGTCGTGCGAAGTATTTTCACTTTTTTATTTTTAAAAAGGAAGAATCCGATAATGCCAGCGATGACCATTAGAATACCAGAGCCTAATCCAATGATACCATCGTCCCCCAGCTTTCCTTCACTAAGATACATGGTAACACCATGAAAAATAGTTACAGCAAAGGCAATGATGCCAATAGCCAAGTGGTATTTTCCAAAGAACTTCACAATCGAAATATAATGAGTTTTTAATCTTGGATAATGAATGACAATCCATTTCGCCGACTTTCTAAATGGGAATAGTAATCCAGCAGCAACCATAGCTATAACCGATGCCCAGCCAAGCGTTTCACCTAACTCTTCATAAATTTCTTCCTTCTCCTCCTCGTCATGGTTTTCGTAGTCTTCTTCATAATCATCATCAGCCGAAACGACGTTGCTTCCAACCGCTACATAGCTAAGTGAAAAAACAAAGAATAATGCGATGAGCAACATTTTCAAAACCTTCATACATAAAATCTCCTTTAAGTAGCCATTTATTATCTTTAGAATAGACCCTGAAAATGACAAATGACTGAAAATAGGAAGTGAAAGTCACTTACTTTGCATCAAGGAAACATAGAGAAAATGCTTCAGCACCGAAATCCAAGCAGGATTTGGGTGCCAAGAATTAACTGCCCATATTATTGATCTACTAATTAGTAGAAAGGGCGTGGATACGAAGCTGTGAGCCAAATCGGCGCTATCATGGGAGGACTTATTGGGGCGCTTTGTGGACTATTACTCACGCTAATTCTAGAAAATAAAAGAAACGGAAAATCCAAATAAAGTATCATCGTTTTATTTCCAACAAGCCGGTTTCCTTGCTTTAATAAATAAGCTTTCGATACAATTATCTTTAGATATTAAAAAGAAACTGGAGGTTATTTAGTTGAACGAGGTTATTCAATCATTGCTTTCACACCGTTCCGTAAGGTCCTATGAGAACAAACCAGTCGATGAGAAAGAGTTGGATCAAATCATTCAGGCCGTACAGACGGCACCGAATTGGATTAATGGACAACAGTTTTCTATCATTGCGGTGAAGGATACTGAACGTAAGAAAAAATTAGCAGAGCTTTGTGGAGGACAGAAGCATATTGCTGAAGCACCCGTATTTCTTATCTTTTGCGCTGACTTTTATCGAACCTATCTCGCCAGTCAAATGGAAGACAAATCAATGGAGGCTATTTTCGATATAGATACACTCATTGTCGGGGCCACAGACGTAGGCATTGCCCTCGGGACGGCTGTTGCAGCGGCTGAATCATTGGGGCTTGGGACGGTTCCGATTGGTGGAATTCGAAGAAATGGACTTGAAGTGATTAAGGAGCTTAATCTACCACCATATGTGATTCCTGTTTCAGGTTTATGTATTGGACATCCTGCACAGGTACCTGATCAAAAGCCTCGTCTTCCAAAGGAAGCCGTTTACCATACAGAAACCTATCAGCAGGAGCTGATGCCACTTTTGGAACAATATAATGATACCTATAAAAAATATTTAGAAGAACGAGAGCAAAACAACCGCTCCAGCACATGGACAGAATCAGTGGCTAACTTTTTCAGCAAGTCCTACTATCACGGAATAGCTGAGATGTTAAAGCAACAAAAATTTCCCGGCGGAGAGAAATAATCTAAACGCACCATCCTAAAAATGGGATGGTGCTTAAATCTGCCCTGTTTATTTGGCGAAATGAAATCATACTCACACACTGTGGAACATTCTGTGAAACAAGATTTTTCGGGCGGTGCCTGTCACCTAGTCTTTAATGTGGTCTTTCCATTTCACTCATAAATAACCATGAACAAAGCACCAATACAATAATGAAGATGTAAAATAGAACGGCTTTTAATTTTGGCTTGGTTCCACTTTTCAGAACTTGTACTCCTAATGGAGGGAAGGCAAGGCAGAGTCCAATTAAAGAGATGATTGTTGTCATATTCGTTCCTTTTAATACCCCTATCGCTAATGCAAACATCAATCCTAATGCAAGAGAACGGAACCAACCAAATACTTTAGAAAGATATGCTCCTATTGCTAACACAATCCAGCCAAACAGAATAGAAAAATTTAATATATTAACGATATGAAACATCCCATAAAAGTCACCTATAAAATCAGCAGCAACGTCAACAGTTTCACTTTTAACAATTTGAAAAGCAAAGTGATCGACTCCCGAGTGGAAGGCTCTTGCAAATAAACCAACTATTACTAATAGACCACCCCAAAATCCTAAACGTGGCTTATTTTTACTAATTAGCTGAACAAGAATTAATACTGCTGGAAATAATAAAACCATGCCAATAAAGAAAAGACTATAGGATGTGAGCATTAAGGTTGGATGTGTTTCATAAGCAGCTAATTGATCAGGGAAAAAGAAATTAAATTGTATTCTAAGTAATGCTGCTACAACTAATAATATTGGTGCTATTATTAACGACAGGCCTCCCAGCCACCTGCCTGGGAAAGACTCTAAATTATCTAGTGGTAATCTTTTTTCTTGAATCATATTAACTCTCCTCCTAGTAGGATACTTTAGTTAATCGTTAGGATTGCGATGAGATAAACCTAACATGAAACAGATTATTCATGAGGTTCTTTCAAAACGAATTCTTTTAGTACATCCCGTATCCAATCAATAAAATTCTTGCTTGCTCCAAAATCGACATTGAAGAGGCTCTCAGCACTTCCTGAAGGGATACATCTTACCTTATTTTCTCCATCGAAATTTTCTAAGATGACCGTTAGCGTCGCCCTGCCGCTTGTCCGGAAATAATACCTTTCAAAGATAAAGGTACAGATTTGTTTCCCTTCGTCTCCAACTAAATGATGTTCCCAATAGACTAAATCATCCTTCGCTGTTGGTGCACTTAGAATCATATTTGCTGCTTCAAACGGTGATAAGGATATTTTGAATTCAATAGGGTTTTGCATTCACTCATTCCCCCTTCAATGCTTAAATGACAATCTAAATTTGTATTTTTTGCCCAGTGCACTTCATTTTCCAGTTACTCTTATTTTCATGATAGCTTATTATTTACATGTGTAACCCAAAAAGTGTGATTTTTTTGGGTCATCTTGTTTTTTCATCGCCTCGAACCATGCTCTAATATTAATCACTCTTTTTTTTTTGACGGTCGCCTCCTCTTTCAGTAAGATGTAACAGTAAATAACGGAATGTTAGGGTGAAATGAATGAAAATTCTATTGGTCGAAGATGATCGCACCATCGCTTCAGGATTAGAGTACTCCTTGAAGCAAGAGGATTATGAAACCGTGCTGTGTTATCATGCAGCAGCAGCAACAGATATCATACATAATCAAATAGATGAAATCGATTTATGCCTATTTGACCTCAATCTGCCGGATGGCAGCGGCTACGACCTATGTCAGTTGGTGAAAAAACGCCGAGATATTCCGGTCATCTTTTTAACCGCTTATGATGATGAAGTAAACGTGGTCATGGGTCTTGATATGGGCGCGGATGATTATATTACAAAGCCCTTTCGCATTCGTGAGCTTATATCTAGAATTAAATCGGTCTACCGCCGTTATCATCGCGATACTCAACCGAAAAACCTTATCGAAATTAAAAATATTCAAATTAACCTATTGGATGGAAAGGTCTATAAAGATGGCAAGGAAATCTTATTGACGGCATTAGAATATCGGTTGCTCCTGATTTTTGCCAATCATATTGGACAAATTCTCACAAGAGCTCAGCTGCTCGATCAGATTTGGGATGTGGGCGGTGATTTTGTCAACGACAATACCTTAACCGTCTATATTAAAAGATTACGAGAAAAGCTAGAAGACCATCCGCAAAGCCCAACCATCATCAAGACGATTAGAGGCATGGGTTATAAGGTCGGTGATTGAATTGCTTCGTAACCGCGAAATTCAATTATTACTTGCCACTCTTCTCCTGATTAGCGGAATTGCCTTTACGGTAGCCGCTATTTTCCTTTCCCTCGCCTCCGCTGTCCTGGTGATTGTGGTCTCTATCCTTCTGATAGGCAGTACGCTGATGTTCACGAACTGGCGCTACCGTGAAATTGAAAGACTTTCAGGCTATTTACAGGAAATTAGCTCTGGGAACTTTCAGTTGGATGTTCGTGATAACCATGAAGGAGAGTTAAGCATTTTAAAAAGTCATCTTTACAAAGTGACGAAAATGCTTTCTGAGCATGGGGCTGTTTTGCAAGAGGATAAAGCCAAGCTGACCAATGCGATTTCAGATGTCTCGCATCAATTAAAAACCCCCCTCACCTCGATGGTGGTGATGGCGGATTTATTATGTGATCCACGCTTGGATGATGAAAAACGAGCGGAATTTACTCGGAATCTACAGGTTCAGCTGGAGCGCATGGAATGGCTTGTATCTTCCCTCTTAAAGCTGTCCAAAATCGATGCCGGTACGATTAATTTTAAAAAAGAAACAGTCATGGTCGATGCGCTCATTCAAGCAGCCGTCGAGCCATTATTAGTACCAATGGACATTAAAATGCAAAGCCTTACTGTCAAGGGCGAGCAAGAGGCCACTTTTTTCGGTGATTTCAAGTGGACAGCAGAAGCACTCATAAATATTATCAAAAACTGTGTGGAGCACACGGCAGAAGGCGGCGAAATCGACATTCACTACACAGAGAATGCTTTATTCACAGAAATCATCATTCGTGACAATGGCAAAGGAATCCCTAAGGAGGAACTCCCCTACATTTTCAAACGCTTTTACAAAGGAAAAAACGCAAGTGAGGATAGTGTCGGAATCGGGCTTGCGATGGCGTACAGTATTATTACGAGTCAGCGGGGGGATATTGAGGTGCAAAGTCAGCCTGGTGCCGGGAGTCAATTCCAGATTAAGTTTTTCAAGCAGGTGATATAATCCTGCTTTTTTTCATCCATCATAACTCATCCCCTCCCTTTCACCGCTTAAGTGAATAAATTGTCACTTTAGAGTCACGTTAAAGTCATACTGGCTCGATATACTGACATCATACAAAGAAATGATGGAGGCAATCACATGAATATATTAGAAGTTAAAAATCTTTCAAAGGTGTATGGCAAGGGTGAAACAGCGGTTAAAGCCCTTGATGATGTTTCTTTTTCCGTGAAAAAAGGCGATTTTGTTTGCATCATTGGACCATCTGGTTCAGGAAAGTCCACCCTGCTTCATTTACTAGGCGGTGTCGATCGTCCAACGAGTGGAAAAGTGCTGATTGATGGAACCGATATTTATGATTTGAATGAAACACAGCTAGCTATTTTTAGACGAAGACAAATTGGCTTAATTTATCAATTTTACAATCTGATACCCATCCTTACGGTAGAAGAAAATATTACACTCCCGATGCTTTTGGATGAACAAAAGGTGGATTCGGCCCATTTTAACAAGGTGGTTGAGATTTTGGGCTTGAACGAACGCCTTTCCCACCTACCTAACCAGCTTTCAGGCGGTCAGCAGCAGCGTGTATCCATCGGACGTGCCTTAATCAGCCTTCCTGCGATTATGCTTGCCGACGAACCGACAGGTAACCTGGATAGTCAAAACAGCAAGGAAATCATGGAACTGCTGAAAATGTTCAACAAAACTTACAATCAAACCTTGATGGTCATCACCCATGATGAACGCATCGCTCTTCAAGCAGACCGCATCATTTCGATTGAAGATGGCAGGATTGCCAAGGATGAGGTGATTCGTCCGTGAATATCATCAATAAAGTAACCATTAGGCATTTAAAAGAAAACAAACGCCGCTCCCTCGTAACCATTATCGGGGTCATCATTTCAGTAGCCATGATAACCGCTGTGGCGACATTGGGTGTTTCTTTTTTAGACCTAATGATTCGCCAGGAAATTAGTGACAATGGAGAATGGCATGTTCAATATCAAAATGTTACACCAGAGCAAATCGAGGCGATTGCGAAGGACAGTGAAACCAAATCGGTCATTCTCTCTAGCGATGGCTATGCTGCACTAGAAGACTCAAATAACATCAATAAACCTTACCTATATTTTAAAAACTATAACAAAACAGGTATGGAGCACTTCCCGATTGAAGTGCTAGAAGGCAGACTTCCCCGCAATGAGAATGAAATCGCGATTTCTGAAGCGATTGAGAGTAATGCGAAAGTCGAGTACAGAATCGGCGAAGAGATCACAGTCGACATTGGTGACCGTTGGGACAAGGAAAACGAAAAGACACTCACGCAAACGGACTTCCTTAAATGGAAGGACGAGACTATCAATGAAGAGCTGAAAATAAACGAAACCAAAACGGTGAAAATCGTTGGGACGATTGAACGCCCCTCTTGGGAAACGAGCTGGTCCCCAGGTTACACCGTTATTGGCTACGTGGATGAACAGACTTTAAGTGAAAAGGTTGACGCGTTTGTGGTATGGAAGAAAATAAATCGTTCCTTTTATGACCATGTAGAAACTCTCGCCCAAGCCCATAAGATTGAAAAGTTTCATTATAATACCGAGCTCTTACGCTATTATGGTCTAACGAAAAATGATAACCTGCGGATGACGCTTTTTTCTCTAGCCGGTATTATTATGGCTGTCATTATCATCGGCTCTGTCGCTTTAATTTATAATGCGTTTGCCATAAGTGTATCTGAGCGGGCCAGACATTTAGGGATGCTTTCAAGTGTTGGTGCGACGAAAAAGCAGAAACGAAATTCTGTCTTTTTTGAAGGCTCGGTGATTGGAGCAATTAGTATTCCGATTGGAATTCTTGCAGGACTTGGAGGGATTGGGATTACCTTTGCTTTTATCAACAAGTTCCTCCAGAGTGCACTTGGGGTTTCTGAAAAGCTAGAGCTAGTCGTGACACCTTCTTCCCTTTTGATTGCCTGTGGAATTTCAATTGTAACCATCTTTATATCCACCTATATCCCAGCACGAAAGGCTTCAAGAGTGTCAGCAATTGATGCCATACGCCAAACCCATGACATCAAGCTGTCAGGGAAAACGGTAAAAACCTCTAAGCTTGTACGAAAAGTGTTTGGATTGGAAGCGGAAATTGGTCTGAAGAATGTCAAAAGAAATAAAAAGCGATATTTGGCCACCGTGTTTTCACTTGTGATTAGCATTGTTTTGTTTTTATCGGTCAGTTATTTTACCGATAATCTGAAAAAGTCACTTTCGATGTCGCAAAATGATATACAGTTTGATATTCAAATATACTCTAGCGAATTAGAGTGGCATAAGCTTGCTGAGTTAACCGAGTTAGAACATGTTACCAAAGCTTCCATCATGAAGGAAGCACAATTGGATGCCCTAGTTGAGATGGATAAGCTTCCAGCTCAGCTGAAAACGCAAATCAAAGAGCATAACCAGGAACTTGAGGATGGTAAGTTCCCTTATTTTGTGACCGTGCATGGCTTGGATCAAAAAAGCTTTAAAGACTATGCGGAACAAATCGGTGTAAACGCTGATGCTTTTTACCAGCAAGATACACCAAGAGCGATTATCATCAATCAAACCTCCTATGAAGATTATCTATCGAAAAAATTTATTGAGTCCAAAACGATTGAAGCAGAGGTGGGAGATACCCTTGACTTATCTAATATCCCTAACGGAGATAACCCTAATGAACAGCTACAACGAGAATTTTTGAGCAGTGTTGAAATTGGTGCTCTAACAGACCAAGTTCCAATGGGCGTTCATACTCCTTCTCTAGGTGGCTTAAATATAATCGTCCCCGAAACCAGCATGGAGCAGTTAGGGATTGACCCAGAGGAAGTAGGCACTTATGTCCATCTAAACAGTACGGATCCAATGGCGACTCAAACAGCGATTGAAGATCGAAAAGAAACGAATCTCCAAGTATACAATGTCTATCAGCAGCGCCAACAAGAGGAACAGATGATAATCTTGCTGTCTGTCTTCACTTATGGGTTTATTACGCTTATTTCTTTCATCTCAGTTGCTAATATCTTTAATACAATCTCAACCAGCATTTCCCTGCGAAAACGGGAATTTGCAATGCTCAGGTCCGTGGGTATGACGCCGAAGGGCTTTAATAAGATGATTCATTATGAAAGTATTTTTTATGGCGTAAAGGCTTTACTCTATGGTCTGCCACTCAGCGTGCTTGTTATGTTCGGGATTCATCGCTCCACCGGCTACACCTTCGAGTATGAATTTAGCCTTCCGTGGATGAGTATTCTATTGGTTATCATTGTGAT
Source organism: Bacillus tuaregi (assembly GCF_900104575.1). Lineage (NCBI taxonomy): Bacteria > Bacillati > Bacillota > Bacilli > Caryophanales > Bacillaceae > Bacillus > Bacillus tuaregi. The sequence continues at coordinate 2,082,833 of NZ_LT629731.1, read as the reverse complement.
TTTCTTGATTGTCGGCTCAGCGATGCTGTATTCGATTTCGAAAATAAAGAATGATAACATTATCGAAAGCTTGAAGCAGGAAAATATTTAAAAGAAAACGCGATTAGCCCACATGCTAATCGCGTTTTTGTTTAGCTGGAATGAGGTCTGGATGCACATTATTTTCGTTTATTTTTGTAATCAAAATAAAGCCAAATAATTAACACCAGTAAAAGAAAAACCATTGACATCGGTATTAACCACAGACTCTCGCCATCCAGATACCATCCAAGTGCTGTGATGAAGACCGATATGAATGGTGCCATGAAATAAAAAGGTTTTGCATGATATAACCATCCATAAGGAAAAAAATGAGCGCCTGTTATAATGGCAAAAAACATGACCGTGTCCGCCGGGCTTTTACCAATCGCCCAGAAAAGGATAGGAAAATAAATCATTTGAGCAATGTTTAAATAAAAACCGAGGCTTCCTAGAGGAATATCCTTACTTTTCCAATCTGCTTTAATGACTGTAGATAAAACAACAGATAGAGGAAACATTAGGCCAGTGGAAAATAGCATAAAAACACTTTTCTCATAGTTACCAATCGAAAGTAAGAAAATGACGGTAATAATGATCCATATGATGAGTCCGGATAATAAAAAACCAATTCCATTTTTACCTCTTAGCGATAAGGCTATTTTCGATTCGTCTAGATTCAAGGTTACTTCTCACCCTTCCTTTCATCTTTCTGTTCATTCTCTAACATTCATACTAACATGTTTAGGATAAAATTTATATTATTATAAATTTTGTGAAATTCAGTAGGAACGAGGACGGTATCAGCAGCAAAGCTTGGTATCGTTTTCCCCTTTTTGGTTATTCTAATTATGTCTATATATTCAAATCTTAAGTTGTTTACATTTTTTTAGGAGGTTACCTACTTGGTTTTAACAAATCCAATCAATGTATCTGAGGTTGGCTCACTTTGGCAGACCTACCAGGAAAAAACCTTGATTATGCGAATGCTCGAATATTTTATTGAAACCGCAGATGACCCGAAGGCAAGGAATATTTTAGGCGGCCTATGGCAGGAGCTTGATTTTTATGTAAAAGAGATGGAAACCCTCTTTTCTGAACAAGGAATGGTGATACCAGTTGGTTTTACTGCAGAAGATGTGAATCTCGAGGCACCCAAATTGTATGATAACGGCTTTGACATTATGTTTGTCCGGGTGTTAAAGGAAGTCAGTATGGGGCTGTACACTCTTGGTTTTAACATGTCCTACAATAAAAAGGTCATGGGGATCTATGAGGGTCTCACCACCGTTACACAAAAAATCTATAAGCTTTCAACTACCTATTTACTTGAAAAAGGAATTCTAACTCTGCCTCCCAAAGTTACAATGCCAAAGAAAACGGAATTCATTAAAAGTAAAAAATATATGGAAGGTTTTAAACTCATTGGTGATAAAAGGCCATTAAATAATCTGGAAGTCGGCATCCTTCACCATAATCTTGAGGTAAATAATATTGGGATGCAGTTAATTACAGGCTTTGCTCAATGCGCCGAAAACAAAGAAGCCAGAAAATATTTCTTAAAAGGAAAAGAGTTGGCTAAGAAACAGGTCAAAATGATGGAAGAGCTGCTTTTAGAGGCCGACGTTCAGCTATCTGCCGCCTCTGGTGCTACGGTAACCTCATCAACTGTTCCTCCCTTTTCAGATAAATTAATGTTGCACTGCATTTATATCCTGAATGGCTTCGGGTTAGTAGGATCTGGAACAGGTGGATTTTTTAGTTTAAGAAATGATTTAGCCATGAAGGCTTTTGTGCTGGCAAAGGATATATATACCTATGCCCAGGAAGGGATTGAAATTAAAATTAAAAACGGATGGTTTGAAGAACCCCCACAAATGGAAGATCGTCACCACTAATGGATCATGATGGTGATCAATCACAAAATCGACAGGTACCTTTCACCTGTCGATTTACAGTCTTATTTAAGGCCGGCGGCTCTTTCAACTTGTTTTTGGTGTGATGCGTCAGGTTTTCCGTCTACATGTCTCGTGCTGTTCCCGAAGTATACATCAAAATGGCCGGTAATGCCGTTGTTGGCAATGTATTCACGTTCATGAGGCATAAAGCTCATACTGGCGGCAATCCTTCTGCCATCGATTTCAAGAATGACCGCTCGAGGCGTCCAGGAGAAACCGCCCCATATCGATTTGGCTATATTCGTATCATTTATGCTCACCGTTTCACTGTCAGCGTGATTAGCACCTACTGTTCGCGTGATATTAAAGCTTTTACCTGTTGCATAATCCGTTACTTTTGCCGTTTTTCCAATCGTGAAAATATACTGGGCTTCACTCCACCAATCCAATAATTCGCCATGTCTTTCACTGATAACGGGCTTGACAGCAATATGATAGACCGGAACCTTTAATTTTTGACCAATGGAAAGTCTGCTGCTCGTAGTTAAATTATTTGCCCGTAACAATTCAGCCTGAGGTATTCCATATCGGACACTCAAATCCCAAATATTATCACCTGAAGCTACCGTATGAGTTGTATAAGTAATGGTATTGGCTCCTGTCTGCTCAGGTGCGTTCATTCCATCCGGTATCGTCAGTGCTTGCCCTACCTGTAAAGCATCCGATGTTAATTGATTTGCCGAACGAATCTTATCGATTGGAACGTCATACCTCTTAGCAATGGCATAGAGTGTGTCCCCTGAGCGAACTGAATAAGTAAAAGTGACGCGATTTTCAGCCGTAGTCTCTGGTGCCGGTGTTGGAGCTGACTCAGTTGTTCCTGTTGCAGGAGCTGGTTGACTACTCCCGGTTGTTCCAGTAGGAATCGTTAGTGCTTGACCAATTTGTAACGCATCAGTCGTTAATTGATTCGCGCTTTTTAGTTGTGGAACGGTTATTCCAAACCGTTGAGAAATGGCCCATAGGTTATCACCCGCTACAACTGTATAGGTTGTAGGTACAGCTGTTTCTACAGGGGGTGGCTTAACCTGCACCGTACCTGTTTCTGGAGCGATGGTTCCTGTAGGAATGGTTAACACCTGACCAATCCGTAAAAAATCCGTTGATAATTGATTCGCTGTTTTTAATGCATCGACTGTTATGCCAAAGCGTTTCGCAATCAATGATAAACTGTCTCCTGCCACTACCGTATATGTGCTATTGGTTTGCTGTGGAGCAGGAGCTGTATTGCCTTGTGGCGGGGCAATCGCTGCCTTCGATGGAATCGTCAAGGTTTGCCCAATCTGTAATAAATCGGTTGTAAGGTTATTACTTGTTCGTAAAGCATCGACTGTTGTGCCAAAGCGATTGGCAATGGCGAATAAGTTGTCTCCAGCAACCACTCTATAGGTGTTGATTTGTTCTACAGGCTGCGGCTGTGTAGTGGCAGGAGGTGCGGGCTGCTGTTGAGTAACGGGAGCGGGTGCAGGCTGTGTTTGTCCGCTCATCACGGTTGGGATGATCAATACTTGCCCAAGCTGTGTACTATCATTCGTTAAACTGTTTGCTACCTTGATGGCAGACACGGTTGTGCCATATTTCTTAGCGAGCACCGTTAAATAGTCTCCTGTTCCTACTGTGTGAATGGCTTTTGGTATCATGAGTTTCTGATTTAGGTTTAAGTTGTCAGACGTAAGATTGTTCGCTCGTTTGATCAAATCAACGGTTGTGTTAAACCTCTGTGATAAATTCCACAGAGTGTCTCCAGATGCCACTTGATAATATATAGAATCCTCCTGTGCTACTTGAGTTGTATTTACTGAAGTGGATGCCTGTGCAGTTGAAACATTCCCACTCATAAATGGGATAGCCGTAACGGCCATGCCTCCGATGATAACCTTGACCATCGTTACCTTCATATTGGGATAATGTTGTTTCACAATCTGTTTGGCAAGTGAAACCACCGTTTTCTTATCTTTAGGCAACGTACCTAATTCATCAGCAAACTCGGATAAATCCTCTGCCAGATAAAGAACGATTTCATACTCATCACTTTGATTAATTCGCCTTAGCTCGTATTTCTGAATTCGGTCCATACTGCCTCAAGCTCCTTTTCAAAAAAAGTCATTGACAGTAGTGTCCTACGAATTGGATCAAATCATTCTCCTTTTAGCGAACTTTTCGACGAGTGCCTGTCACCCGTCGGTTTACGTCGTTTTTTGTCGATTACCATGTAATCGTCCAACCAAATGGATCCTCCAGTGAGCCGTTTTGGATGCCTGTTAACGTATCATAGAGCATTTGTGTGACTTCGCCTATTTCGCTATTGTTTAGGATGATTCGATTGTCCTTCCATTTGAATTCACCAATTGGTGAGATGACGGCGGCTGTTCCTGTACCAAAGGCCTCCTCTAAGGTTCCGTTATGATAGGCTTCAAGAACCTCATCCATTGAAATTCGGCGCTCCTCAAGAGGGATATTTTTTGATTTTAACAGCTGTATCATGGAATCACGTGTAATACCTGGTAGGATGCTTCCATTTAACTCAGGTGTTACAACGATACCATTTATTTTGAAGAAGATATTCATGCTTCCTACCTCTTCTATGTATCGCCTTTCAATCCCGTCTAACCATAAGGTTTGCGAATATCCATCCTTGCTTGCAAGCTCTTGTCCTTTCAGACTGCTAGCATAGTTCCCACCTGTTTTTGCGGCGCCCGTTCCCCCTGCAACAGCCCGTACATAATGCTGCTCCACTTGAATTTTTACGGGCTTTATCCCTTCTTTGTAGTAAGACCCCACCGGTGACATAATGATGATCAATTGGAACCTCTTAGAAGAGGACACGCCCAAACACGGATCGGTTGCGATGATGAATGGACGGATATACAGGGACGTTCCTGGATTCGTCGGAATCCATTCACGGTCGACTGTAATTAATCCTTTCAATGCTTCTAATACATGCTCCTCATTAATCGCAGGAATGCATAGCCGTTCATTAGAGGCATTTAATCGTTTAAAATTGCTTTTTGGCCGGAATAACCGCACCTTTTGGTCGATTGTCAGATACGCCTTTAAGCCTTCAAATACCGTTTGACCATAATGAAAAACCTTTGCTGCTGGATCTAAGGAAATGGATTGATACGGTAGGATTCGTGGATCATGCCAGCCCTTTTCGTCAGTATAATCTTCGATAAACATATGGTCAGTAAAAAACTGTCCAAAGCCTAACTGGTTACTGATAGGTTTATCTTTTTTAACCTTGGTTAATTCCATTTTTATTTTCATCATCATAGCCCCCATAGTCATTTGCATAAACATTTCAAATAGAATGAAGATTTATTTCTCATCTTACTCTGGGGGTGTCGATTCGTAAAATATATATAAACTATACAAACTATAGGTTAAAGTTATAGTGGATTAAGGTTTATGCATTTGGATATACTTAATAAACTCTCGTGCCGCAAAGGAAAGATATTTATTTTTCTTGTAAATCAGAACTAACTGCCACTCGATTTGTGGAGAGGTCAAGGAAATCGTATGGACGTTTTGATTGATAAGCCTTACCATCGACCGAGGAATTAATGAAATTCCAAGCCTTGCTGATACCATTTCACCGATTAAATCCCAAAGTGAACTTTTGTAAGTCACAATGGGTTCAAATCCCGACTGCATACACGCTTGTTTCACCACATCATGAAGGGCATAATTTTCGGTTAAAAGGATAAAGGATTCATTCTTTAAATCTGCTAAACTTACTGAATCGCTTTTGACTAGCCAATGCTCACTATCTACAAGGACCACGAGTTCTTCAGATAACAATGGGACCGTTTCAAAACGTTCGGAATCTACCGGAAGAACCGTAATTCCTAAATCAATATCTCCTTGCTCAACCCTAGTCTTTAATTGCTTCGCATTATATTCAACCATTTGGATATCTATTTGTGGATATTCCTTCTTAAATCCGGCAAGGACATTAGGAAAAAGGATGACACCGGTTGTCGGCATTAATCCCAATTTCACGGTTCCTTTTTTTACTTGCGCCAGCTCATTTACAGAAGAATAAACATCCTCAAGTGACTGAAGAATCTTTAATGCTTGATCAAAAACGATTACGCCTGCATCAGTCAATTCAATTTTTCTCTCTGAACGATCCAATAATGTGACCTTTAATTCATCCTCAAGGCTTTTGATCATCTTGCTGATGGATGGTTGCGAGACATGCAAGATTTGTGATGCTTTTGTAAAGTTCTTTTGTCTAGCCACTTCTACAAAATATTTAAGGTGCTGTATATCCATATAATAAACCCCTTTGGTTTTTAGGTGTATCACTCTCTTAACAATAATAAAAAAACCAGCAAAAGTGAACAAACAACACTTATTGACATAAATCGACAGGTGCCTGGCACCTGAGATGCCTGCTTATGGTAAGGTTCTTCTAATTCCCTCCTGATAGGTTGTTTTTGGTAGGGGTCCGATTTGCGTTTCGTATTTTTTTCCCGATAAGAGGACGGGTTCTTCTGTTAAGTACATCATCTCGACAATCTCCCTCATGAATGGTTGGAAGATTCCGATAAATCGAATCATATTTTTGGAGACTGTTCTAAATGACTTCTGATAGCCTGCTTCGTTCCGTACGATTTCTAATATTTCTTCACCCGTGATGGGGCGTGCAGCTGGGATATTCCAATTTTGATTATACGCCTCTTCTCTTCTCGCTAATTCCACCATTGCTTTTGCAGCGTCCGGGGTAAAAATATACTCTCGAGGCACGTTTATGGGACCAACAAAATTAGCTGTTTTATTACGAGCGACATTTTTGAGTGTTTCATGAAGGATGGTATTTTCGGCATGGGGGCCGTATACATCTGGTAGATGCACAATCAAATAAGGAACGAGACTGCTTTTGATTCTATTTTCCATCGCGAGACGGATTTTCCCCTTTTTTGTATGTGGCTTCTTCTCCGTCTCTTCCTGTACCTCTATTCCTGGCTGTCTTCCATAAGCATAAATATTATCCGCTAAGACGATTTTGGCTCCGTGTTTTTCTGCTCCCTTAATCATGTTTTCAATGCATAAAGGATGTGTCTTCTCCCAAGTTTCATAAGGAAAGCTCACTGCATGAAAAATGACATCGACCCCATCAGCCGCCTCCAACACGTCCTTCTCGACGAGAGCATCTCCTGAAAAAATGGATACCCTTGGCACATGCTGGTAGAAATCATGTAATTTTTTCTGTCCTCGGGCAAAAGCAACTACCTCTATGCCTCGTTCAACAAGCTCAAGAACCAACGCCGAACCAATCCCACCTGTTGCACCTAATACCAATGCTTTCTTCATATAAAACAGCCTCCTATTTTTATTAACCGCTGGTCAATACGATATAAAAAATGTAGGCAAGCGTCACACCTGCCTAAAATATTATGAAGCATATTATCCCTTTAGTCCTTTTATAATAAAATTTACATGTGCTTGAGCAGCCAAACGTGCTTCTTCAAAGCTTTCAACATATCCACGATAATGAGATACAAAGCCGTGAAGCGCAAGAAATGCCGACCAGACATCTACAATTTTCAACTTTTTGTCTGACAATGATTGAACTGTTTCAGCAAACCTTTGATAGCTCTGGCTGGCGGATGCTTGTGAAAGACTATCCACTTCTGAATTTCTGATCAAAAACATCAGCTCATACTGACTTTGATGATTTAAGCCAAATTCAATATAGCTGAGTAGTACAGAGTACAGCTTTGTGGTATCATCCTCAGGTCCTTCAATCGTTTCTTCTAACCGACGCTTCAGCTTAGAAAAATCCTCCTCAACCACCGCATAAAACAATTCGGCTTTATTTTTAAAATGATAATAGATAGCTCCATGACTACATCCAAGAAGCTGTGCAATACTGCGCATCGATACCCGTTGAAACCCTTTTTCAACAAACTGAAGCCGGGCTTTTTCGAGTATTAATTCTTTTGTCAGTTCCTGAGAGGTTGGTTTACGAGGGGACATCTGCGAAAAACTCCTTTATTGACCACTGGTTAATAATAGTATAACAGCTTCTTTTATAGAATAAAAGCAGTATTCATACTTTTTATGAAAGGACCTGATCAAATTCGCCCGTTGAATTTGCCTCCGGATTACCTGTGCTCGCTCGGCTAAACGACCTTTAAAAAAGCGCAGGAATCGCCGGAGACTTACCTTCATTCCTTTTCTGAAAAATACTCTGTAAACTCCCGCTTCAAGTCGATGCCGTCTTCCTTTAGTAACTCTTTCGCGAGGTAATAGCCACTAGCCATAACACCCGCTACGCCAAAGCCAGGAAACACCCATTGTCCCACCAAATATAAATCGTTTAGATCCGTTCTTTGTTTCAAATACCTTCCATATTCCTTTTCTGCTATGGACCATCCCATAAACGAGCCTTTCTCGCTGTATGTATACCTCTCGTAGGTTAGTGGCGTTGAAAGCTCATGAAAAACAGTCGCCTTCCTAAATTCCGCACCCAAATGATGGTTGATTCGATTTAAAATGGTTTCTTCAACCCGTTTCTTCAATAATCGATAGTCCTCCCCGCGCACCTTTCCTTCCTCTGTTCTCCAATTATCCTCATAGCTGTACTCAAGAGGAATTAGCGCAACAAGTGGCTGATATCGGTCCTCTTCCTGTTTCGGATAGATATTGATGACGATTGGTGCCGTTTCCTCATTGTATTCTTCAGGCACCTTCTGATAATCCTTGCTTCCTGTGATGCTAATACATTTCACCTTTCCAAAATCATACTTTTCTTCCACAGCCATAAATAAAGCACATATAGAAGGAAATATCTTTTTATCAGCAATCCTTCCCTGGCATTTTTTCACACCTTTCTCCTTTCCCTGAATCCAGCTATAGGTATAGTGTGGTGATGCATTGCTAATGACCTTTCCGTAGTATTCATCTCCGTCCTTTGTCCTGACGCCATAGGCACGTCCATCCTTCACAAGAATCTCGCATACCTCTGTCTTAAGCTTCAATAGGCCGCCGTTTCGATTCAGACCTGTAACGGCTGCATTTGGAATCGCCTGCATTCCTTTTCGCGGATATTCAGTATGACCGAATACGCCCCACTGATAAGCAAATGCCATAAACACCATCGGATAGGGACAGTAGGAATAGATAGCGGTTTTTAATTCATTAGAAGTGGTTATTTGGTCAAGGACTTTCCTCGCATCCTTATTGCCATATTTCATAAACATCGGCTTTTGCTTTTTGGTTTTGATGCCAAAGCGAAGCAACTGAAGCCAATTCATATCATAGGGTGGATCCGGTGCTTCTGTACCGGAAAACATTTCTTGATTGATCGTTTCAATTATGTAAAAAAGTTTCATAATCTCCTTTTTGTTGTCAGGAAATTCACGTATGAAATCTTCTTTAAGGCTCTCAGCGCTGAATTCATGCTTTTTGCCATCGATATAACCATTCATAGCTCCGCAACAGGGCACTGTATCAATCGGTGGTGCTCCCCAGAATTCTAGGAACTGAGGGATAGCCTGGTTTTCTTTTAATTCATAAAGTCCATGAATCCCTAAATCAAAATGGACTCCTTTTCTTGTAAAAGACGTGACAAGACCTCCGGGAATATGATGCTTTTCCAGCACCAGTACCCTTTTATGATACTTGGCTAAAAAATTGGCAGCACTTAAGCCACCCATCCCTGCACCAATGATGATGAAATCATAATTTTCCATCGTAAGCACCACACTCATAATCAAATTCGCCCGTCGAATTTGCGTCCGGATTTTTATCGAGCTCGCTCGGGTAAACTACCTTTAAAAATCCGTGACATCCGCCGGAGGCTTAACTTCATTCAGCCGGGGTTTGAACCCCCACTGAATCGAAGTACCATTTGCATACATCCCCCACTTGTAGAAGTGGAGGACTTTTGCTGAATGAAGTTAAATTTAAAAGAAACGATAGGAACTTTATTTAGTAGTTATTTTGGGTTGATTCATGAAGAGAATGGATTAAAGGTGAAGACAACTCTATGGGGATATGATTCTGCGAAGCAGTATATAACTCTATGTTCATTTTACAACATGTACAGGAATTAATTGTGTCGGGCTCTTGAACAACATGAGCTAAGACTGCTATTTAACAGGAAATACGAATATATACATCTGCATCCCCTATTAATTATTAACGGTATAACCCTACTATTTTAATTTTTCTAAAATTATTGACATATGTCAGATAAAGGAATATTCTGTTAATGACATATGTTAGAAATAGGGTTTTTCTTTTATTGTCATGAACCACCATCATGAATAGCTCTATGGTAATACTATTAATCTATGGCACGAACATCATAATCATTTTAAGGGGACAGGTGAAAGCATGGACGTGGAGGACAAAATTTCGAGGATTATCAAGCTGCTCACTAGCAAAGGCTATAAAGCTACTGCTTCAAGATCCATCATCATCAAGCTGTTTGTCGAGTCAACTGAACATTTACGACCCGAACAAATCTATCTATTGACGAAGGAACATGGGGTCAGTCTACCGACTGTATATCGTAATATTGATGTGTTAAAGAAAATGGGTGTTATTAATGAGGTCATCATGAATAACAGCAGATATTACGAGCTTAGTATGTTTAGTAAAAAGAAGCTTCATATGCATTTTCAGTGTAAGGTGTGCGGTCAAATTAAAGAATACTCCGATAGTCATATTTTCAATGAATTAATTGAGCAAAGGGATTATGTGGAAGAAATATTTAATGACGATATTGATGACATCATGATGGTTATGAGCGGTATTTGTAGCTCCTGTAAGAATAACAAGCAGCTTGAGGATGACTCAAACCTTCATACTGAGGATGCTTCAAGAGAGATTTTAGAAAACACTCTAGCATATAAATGACATATGCCTTAAACAATTCAATTTGATAGGATAACTCTTCTCTTTTTTGTAAGGCTCTGTTAAACATGAGTGTTGATTTTCGTTCCAGGCACTTCGCTTTCCGCAGGCGACCGCCGAGCCTCCTCGACACTTCGTGTCTGCGGGGTCTCGTCTGTTTCGCTTCTCCTGCAGGAGTCTGCGTGCCTTCCACTACAATCAACCTGCTTGAAAATAAACATTGTGCTTTAACACAGCTTTTTGTAAAGGGGTGATTGATGAAATGGCAAGACCTAAGAAGTGGCGGAAAGTATGCTGTTTACCAGCCAGCAGCCAATTCGGCCCATTTGATGTAGAAACAGAACAAGATCATTTTGTGACCATGAATATTGAAGAATATGAAACCATTAGACTGATTGATTTGGAAGGGCTAACACAGGAGGACTGTGCGAAGCAAATGGATATTGCTAGAACAACTGTTCAAGGAATCTATAATGATGCGAGAAAAAAACTGGCCGAATCCCTTGTGCTTGGAAAAAGGCTACGAATTGAAGGCGGAAATTATAAGCTTTGTGAAAGTGATGGCAAACCATGTCGGGGCTGTGGCTGCCGTAAAAGAAGAGCGCTGATGATGGATTCAAGCGATACCTAAAAAATAAGAGTGTCAGGCATCTTATTGGTACTTGACACTCTATCCATCTCCCTACTTTTCACACAAAACTTTATCATTTATTCTAATATTTCCAATCAAATTCAACCGTCGAATTTGCGTCCGGATTACCTGAGCTCGCTCGGGTAAACTACCTTTAAAAAATCGCATGACTCGCCGGAGGCTTAACTTCATTCAGCCGGGGTTTGTACCCCACTGAATCGAAGGACCATTTGCCTTCATCCCCCACTTGTAGAAGTGGAGGACTTCTGTACCTGTCGCAAGCTTCGGTACAAAAAGCATTTGCTGAATGAAGTTAAACACATGTAAACGATTGAATTTGTCTCAGACTGATGCCAAAGAACACCCAATTCCAACCAGTCCAGCGCCAGCCAGAGACAGAAGTGCGTCCGACAAATACTGGGAAGAACCAAAATTGCTGGCGATTATTCAGCCACACATACGTGTATCGGAATAAACAGCCCCTAATACTGCCGGGATCAACGGCAAATGTTCCCATTTGCTGTGTTTGTGCAGGAACGAACGATGGTGGCGGTCCGCTTGGCGGTCCCGATTGGGAGCCTGGACCAGGTCCTTGAGTTCCAGGAGGTCCTGGAGGTGGTCCCATGGGTCCTCCCTGTGAAGGAAATAAAGGACCAAAAATTCTTTCATCATAACCTTCCTGATATAATTCCTCAGCTGGAAACGATGATAATGGATAAGCTTCTAACTGCTGATATGGATGATGGTCATAGCTATGATATGGGTATGGATACATTTTGGGCACATCCTTTCTGTTATCACCAACATCCTATTCAGACGTATAGGGACTCTCAACTTGTACTTGTATAATTGTGCCTTTAACCAGAATTTCTTGAAAAGTAACCGGTTAACACCCAAATTTACGGCTGGTTCTAGTGCTTTAGCTTCTTATTGGAGGATTCCCTTTATCTAAATCTGGTTTAGACGCTTTTCTTTACAATTGCTTTCCTTCAAAATATCTCCCATGTTTATCATCTGTGGTGCCTGACACCCATAATGATTTATCTTATTCGATGATAGATTCGTAAAATGATTAGTAGCAATCCGATGATGAAAGCTGTGGCTAATAGAACCATCGCTGATGGGAAAAGTCCAAATGCGTCCATCATGGTCGAACTATTATCCTTAAGCGCTGGTACAATAAAGAGGAGCCAGCCAACCCCCACTACCGGTATCAGTTGCGGAATGAAGCGCAGATAGTATCTCCAAGCTGGATGCTGCTTTCGACTCTCTGCCCATCCTTTGCTTCTCACCAGCCCTTTGATACCTAAAAATAAATAAAGCAAGGTGACCGCTCCAAGTGATAAATCAATGATTTTCGGAGTTGGAGCCTTTATTTCCGGCTCTTGTCCCTCCGTTATTTGAATAATTCCTGAACTCATTTCATAGGCATGCTCGAAGGTAGTCGTGAAGCTATTTAGAAGAACGGCGACTGCATAGCCACTGCTTGGGACAATATCCTGCTGCGACTGAAAGGTGGAAATGGAGCCGCTATGTGAAATGCGTGCTGGCTTCGTCTTTGGTGAGCTTAATGACCAGCCGAGTCCATATTTTTCACTGTCAGGCTGCGGTGTATAGGATTCTGTCAGCAGCTCCTGTGATAAAATTTGTCTCCCTGCTTCATTTTTCCCCTCGTTCGTATGCATGGCTAACCATTTTCCCATATCATTTGCGGTCGTAAACAAGCTTCCAGAGCCGCTAAACATTTTCTCAAGCTCTGTCCATGGCATGGCTGTGCCATATAATGTGACATAGCCTCGCGGAATCGCTAATTCCCCTTCAAGCTCGCTCGTATGAACCGCTGATACGGAGTCCTTCATTTCAAGCGGAGTGAAGACCTTTTCGGTTAAGTAATCATTGAACTCCATCCCGCTCATTTGCTCCACCAAATAAGCTAAGGTCCAATAGTTTGCATTACTGTAATTATATTTTTCTCCAGGGTCAGTCTGAAGCTTCCAATCATGAAAACGTTCAACCCCTTCCTTTAACGTCTTTGCTGGAGCTACAATAGTCGGATTTGGAAGACCAGAGGTGTGACTCAACAGCTGCCGTACCGTCACCTGTTTCCATCTAGCATCATCTACGGTTATTTCCGGCAGATAATTTATAATCGGGTCGTCCAATTTTATTTTCCCTTCATCGACCAATTGTAAAACCGCAAATGCCGTAAAGGGCTTTGTTCCAGAAGCCAGTCCTATCTTAGAATGCGCTGTTAATGGTTTTCCTACCGAATCATGACCATAGCCCATTTCATAGAGGACCTTTCCACCCTTCACCACGACAATGGCTGCACCAGGCAGTCCGTTTTTATCTATATAACCATTAACATACTCATCAATTGCTCCTGTATCGAATGATGGGGTAGCGTTTACTGATAAAGGGACCTTCCACATTTGAATCAACAGAATGAGCATTAGCAGAATGATTACCCCGTTTTTCCTCAACATATTAAAACTCCTTTTTTATACAATAGCTCTAGTTAACCCTTTTTCCATTCACAAACAATGGTTAATTTCTTATCCTTTAGTGTTCCAGTAATCGTCCCATTCATTTTTTCCATTAAGCCTTTCACAATTGATAAGCCTAGCCCGGTGCTTTTTCCCGTACGAGATTGATCGGCCATATAGAATCGATCGAACATACGGCTCACAGCTTCTTCCGTTAACGAATGGGCATCATTTGTCACCGTTAATCGAGCTGTTGAAGCATAATCATCAAGGCTGACCATGATATTTCCATCTGAATGGGTAATGGCATTGGCAAGTAAATTTTCAATCACTCTCGTGACAGCTGATCCATCAGAGTGAATGAAAATATCTTGATCAGGCAGGTGAATCATGGGTTCCATATTCCTCTCCTTAAATCGGTCATAAAAGCTCATTAATGCATCGATTGTGAGGTTCTTTAGGCTGATTTTTTTCGATTTCAGATGGTAATCTGTCGATTCAATCACGCTCAGTTCAAAGAAGTCCTTTAATAATGTCTCCAGTCTTCTAGCGCGACTATTGGCAATCGATAGCCATTCCTTCCTTTCCTTTTCGGTCACATCCTCTGCCTCAGCCATTTGGATGTAGCCGAGAATAGAGGTTAATGGGGTCCTTAAGTCATGTGACATATTGGCAATGGCTTGTCTTTGCTCCTGCTCAAAACGGACTCGTCTTCGATTTTCTGACACGTAAAGATCAATCAGTTGATTGATTTCTAATCCGAGCCTTTCCATATCTTGATCCCCAAGCACCATATCCATTTTTTTGTTCGTTTTACGTTGGTTATAGAGCTGCAGCTGCTCGGTTATATTTTTCACTTCTTTTTTAAGCGAGAGTAAACGAATGAGCAAAAATAAAGCTGATAATAATATGAAGATTCCAAGATAAACCATCGCCCTCACCCGCTTGCCTGATCATTATTTAATTTCTTTTCTTTTGAAAAGATAAAGGCCGAACATTGTTAAGATTATGAGCCAAACGACGCCAATCATAATCGATTTTAGAATATCCCCGTTTGTCATGCCTGCCTTAAACACTTCACTTAATTGGTAAAAGAACGTATTCTCATACAGCATTTGAATAAAGGGTGTCGTGACAAATTTTTCGATGATAAACATGATAATCGAAAGTAAAAGGGTAAATAAAATCGTCTTCCCGCTATCCTCCGTTATAATGGCAATCAACAGCACCAGCGAGGTAAAACATAAAAATTGCAGTGTAAACAAGCTAAAGGCTCGTCCAAGATAAATAATCTGAGAAAAAGACAATAGTTCCCCTTGTCCAAATAGGATAACCATGATTATACCAGTCAATAATGGAACCAATACCGTGATGATGACGGCTCCAACTGAAAAAACAAGATACTTCGCCAAATAAATTTGACTTCTTTTATTTCCGCTTATGATTTGGTTTTTGATGACACTAGTCTGTGAAAATTCAGTTGAGATATAAAACCCTGCTAGAGCACTAGCTATTAGATTAAAAAATAAGGGAAGGATGAAAACAGTTAAAGCGTTTAATTCACTTAATCCAACCTGATCAAATTCTGTTCCGGATAGTTGCCACCATTCAATGATAACGAGAAAGTGGAGTAAGACGCTCAATCCTGTAATCGTTCCAAGTAGTACCCAGAAGGATTGATTCCGCTGTAATTTAAATATTTCTGCCCTAATCAGATTAGTCATGCTCGGCACCCCCTACAAGCTTAGAAAAATAGTTTTCCAGACTATCTCCATTTTGTGAGAGATGTTCAATAACAAGACCATCGCTTGTTAAAGCACGTGAAACAGTACGGACATCATCAAGATAATCGTAAAGCTTAATCGTGCCGTCTGGCATGACTTCAAAATCCGTTGTGGATAGTTGATTTTCTAGAACCGTGGCACCCTTAGCAGAATTATCGACCTTTATCCGTAAATGCTGCCGGCATTTCTCATCAAGCTCCTTTGATGAGAGTTCCTCCAGCAATTTCCCTTTATGGATAATACCGAAGCTAGTGGCAAGCTGATGGAGCTCACTCAAAATATGACTGGAAATGAACACGGTTAGTCCTTTTTCACGATTTAATTTTTTAATTAATTCCCTTAGCTCCACAATCCCCATAGGATCTAACCCATTTGTTGGCTCATCCAGGATGATGAATTCGGGATCACTTAAAAGTGTCATCGCCAATCCAAGTCTTTGCTTCATTCCAAGTGAAAAATTCTTGGCTTTTTTCTTGCCCGTACCGGTTAGTCCAACAAGCTCCAGTGTTTTTTCAATACATGCCTTTCCTGGGATTCCCTTTTGCAATCGTTGAACCTCTAAATTTTCATAGGCACTCATGTTGAGAAAAAGTGCTGGATTCTCGATGATAGCCCCCATTCTTTTTTGTGCATCTGTTAAAGCATTTGGATTATCATTCCCGAACAGTTCAATGGTTCCGCTTGTCGGAAAGGCAAGACCGGTAACTAAGCGCAGCATGGTTGATTTTCCCGCCCCATTTTGTCCAATAAAGCCGTAGATTTCTCCTTTTTTAATCGATACATTTATATTATGAATCGCAAAATCATCTTTATATTTTTTCGATAGGTCCTTGGTTCTTAAAATATATTCACTCATCTATTTGCCTCCTTACTAGCTCTTCCTATAGTATCAGGGATAAAAGATAAGAAAAGCTTAAGGTAAAGCTTAAGAAAACCTTAAGAATTAAGGCGATACCCCATTCCCCAAATCGTTTCGATATAATCTTCATCCGGATTGGCCTTCATGAGTTTATTGCGCAGGTTACTCATGTGAACATTGACCGTATTATCGTCCCCATGAAAGGGCTCATTCCATACACTTTCGAACAGATTCGATTTCGAAAAGACCTTCTTTGGGGATGACATTAGAAGGGCTAATATTGCGTATTCACGGGCTGTTAAGGTCAGTAAGTCCCCATTCACTGTAACCGTTTTGGCTTCTAAATCCATTTGAATATCCTTATGTAGTAAGTGATTCTTTTGTTTCGTTTCATTGCTATAGTGATATCTTCTCAGAAGAGCATCAATCCTAGCCGATACCTCCTCCACATCAAATGGCTTAGAGATAAAATCATCTGCACCAGCGCGTAAACAATCAATTTTCGTCTGTTGCTCATTTTTAGCCGATATGATCATGATGGGTATCGGTCCCTTCGACCGGATTTCTGTCAGCAACTCCTCACCGGTCATCCCAGGAAGCATTAAATCTAATAGGATGAGGTCCCATTTTTGTTTTTCTAAATAGAGCATCGCTTCTGTACCCGAATAGACGGGCTGCGGGAGGTATTGACTTTTTTTTATAATCCTGCAGAGTAACTGATTGATGTCATTATCATCTTCAACGACTAATATGTTTATTTGCTTATCCACTTGTTTTCTCCATTTCTTTCTGAATTAATCACATTCCATATAACCAGTAAAAAAGTGAGAAAAACTGGATAGACACTATCCGCCCAGTTTTTCTCACTTTTTAAAAACTAACATGGCATTACACGGCAGTGCCGGTCTGCTGCAGAGCGTTTCTCACTTCATCGGGAATGGAAACGGCTTTTAAGTTGGGATTTAATGCTGCCCAAGCGCGAATTTCCATTCCTTCGGCAACCATTTTACCCTCTTTTAAAAATACGTGATTGATTGTGAACACTTTATTACGTACTTTTGAGACAGTCGATTCAACGGTCACCTGGTCACCAAAATACAAGGGCGATTTAAAGACACATTTTGCTTCGACAAGCGGAATTCCTATATTTTCATTTTCATAAAGCTTAGTTGTCGGATATCCTATTTCGGTAAAGTAATGGTGTGAGGCTTCATCCATCCAGCTATAAAAGCTTGGGTAAAAGACAATTCCAGCCGCATCTGTTTCACCCCAGCGAACTTGAAAATGATACTCAATTGTTTTCACTTTTTTCGTTTCCTCATTACAATTAATAATAATAACACATCTCCTTTCCTCAGCCTACTAACCTATCGAAGCGTTGCTTGTAATTGTTGTCTTAATTCCTTTTCCAGAGCAACCCGTTTTATTTTTCCACTGTCGGTCATTGGGAACTCATCAAGAAATATAATTTTATCCGGAACTTTATAATCGGCTACTTTATCCCTAATATAGTCCTTCATGGCTCCTTCATCTTCATCATGACCCGTTTTTAATTTAATCGCTGCACAAGACACCTCTCCTAGTACCGTATCAGGGAGCCCGATAATAACCACTTCTAAAACACTAGGATGCTTATAAAAAATTTCTTCAATCTCACGAGGATAGATATTAAATCCACCTCGGATAATCATTTCCTTTTTTCTGCCGACAATTCGAATGTATCCCTTTTCATCCATCGTCGCTAAATCTCCTGTATGAAACCAACCTTCATGGTTGATGGCTTCAATGGTTTGTTCAGGGCTTTGATAATAGCCCTTTGTTATCCCAGGTCCTCTTAACAATAATTCTCCTACCTCATTATTCTGAACCGTCATCCCTTGTGCATCCACAACCTTTGCTTCGGAATCAGGGAGAGGTCTTCCTACCGTTATCGATTGAATATAGTCATCATCATCAAAGGATGTTGCCGTAATGGAGGCGGTGGACTCTGTTAAACCGTAAAACACAAGGATATTACAGCCCATATCATTGCGAATTTTTCTTACGATTTCTTCTGGACATGGTGCAGCTGCAATAATCCCTGTTCTAAGCGAAGAAAGATCAAATTCAGAAAATCTTGGATGGTTTAACTCCAGGATGAACATGGTTGGGACACCATGATGAACAGAAATCCTTTCCGCTTCAATCAGCTCTAAGGCATGAATGGCCTTATATTGATCCATTAACACCATTCTTGCTCCAGCTGCAATGGCCGACATGATTCCAGGCCCCATTCCAAATACGTGGAACACAGGTACAGCGATGAGAAATACATCCTCAGCTGTACACTTTAATTTCACATTCGATACCTCTGCCGAATACATGAAATTGGAATGTGTCAGCATCGCACCTTTTGGTTTACCCGTAGTTCCAGATGTATAAAGAATCGAGAACACATCCTCAGCCGGATCAATTTTGACCTCTGGATGTGGCATAGCACTTCCTAGTTCTAATAAATCATCTAATGAGAGGTGGTCATCCTGTTTAAACCGAACCGTAAAAATGTGTTCTAAATCGGAGTGGTTGTTGTTAAGAAAAGGCTGAAAGAATTCAGCATGCTTATATTCCTCGGCAACAAACACAGCCTTTGCTCCCGATTTTACCAATACATTGCTGAGCTCATCTGCACGATAGCGTGTATTACATGGCACCAATATAGCTCCCAATGAAGCCAATCCAAAATAGAGAGAAACAAACTCATTCCAGTTAGGGAGACAAACAATCACTCGATCTCCTTTTTGAATCCCCTTTTGAGCTAACCCCGAGGCGATTAACTGTGCTTCCTTATATAATTGTCCGTAGGTAACTCGGGTGTATCCATCATAAAGTACTTCCTTCTCGGAGTTCATTTTATAGGCTCTTTCCAGTGCTTCAGGTATTGAAATAAATTTCTTCACATGCTTCCCTCCTAATCCATGAAACTAGTAGATATTCCCGAAAGATACATAAATAAAGATACATAAATGGTCCCCATTTGACAGGGCTTTCATTTTTGCAAACGACTCCTCCTTTGTCCTAATTCGGAATGACTCCTCCTATGCCAGCGTTAAATGACTAAGATCAAATTCGCCCGTCGAATTTGCGTCCGGATTACCTGAGCTCGCTCGGGTAAACTACCTTTAAAAAATCGCATGACTCGCCGGAGGCTTAACTTCATTCAGCCGGGGTTTGAACCCCCACTGAATCGAAGTTCGATTTGCCTTGATCCCGCACTTGTAGAAGTGGAGGACTTCTGTACCTGTCGCAAGCTTTCGGTACAAAAAGCATTTGCTGAATGAAGTTAAAATAAGATTAAAAATTTTCTGTCTTTTTATTATGAAGGAATTTACTTGATAGCTGTACCGACATGATAATGGAATTATCGAGCCGGTTTTCCACATCTTGAAGGAAGGCAGGATGCGAGAAGCTCCATTTGTGTATCAATATAACCTGAGGGACTCCTGTTCCATGCTAATATTAGGAAAGATCCACTTTGCCTATATGTAAATCATAGAGCTTATACGCCATCATTAAATCAAATCGATATTCTGAATCATTAATATCGATATCAAGTAAATCAACAATTTTCTCAAGTCGATAGATAAGCGAGCTTCGGTGAATATATAATTCCTCCGCTGTTTCTTTGATACTCCCATTTCGTTCAAGATAGACCCGCAGTGTCTGAAATAAATCCATACTTTTACCCTCAGAATACTCCAGTAATGGAGCCAGATGCTTTTGAATAAATAGGTCTGATATTTTCGAATCCTTTAATTCATGTAATATCGTATAGGAGCCTAATTCATCAAACAGCGCAAATCCGATATCATAAAAACGATTCATGACTACATTTAACGCCTTTAATGCTTGAATATAGCCAACATAGTAGTCACTTAATTTTTCTGTTTTTCCACCAACCGTTATATAAACCTGAAAATGTTTGAAATTAATGTCCATCCATGATTTTACATACTGATAGAGCTTCGACCAGTATACCTTTGGTTTCCCTTCCTCACTTTCAGTCGGAACAACAAGGATCGATTCACCATCTTTATTCGCCATGCGAATTTCCGGATGGCGGTGTGAAATTTTTTCTTTTATTTGTTCCCATATCAATGACTTTTGTGCTTCCATTTCTAATACATTTATCTTTTTGTTCTTATCTTGAATCGATAGAGAAAGAACTGCCACGCGATGGGGGCGAAATAAATCCCATTTAAATAGATTAGCATATTGAATGATGCTTTCTTCATCATCAATTTTCTCTACAAGCAGTTTATTCATGAAGCTTTCCTTCACCTGTTCCCTCGCGTCTAACACGAGCTTTTGTTTAATAAATTGCACCGAATAGATATTTCGAGCGATATTTATGCTTAAGCGATTATACGTATCCAGTTCATCATTCGTCATATCGACGACTAGGTAGCCTAATAGATCTCCTCCTCCATCAATCGGCCAGGCACCTAAGTGAATAGCATGGTTCTCCTTTGGGGTAAACCATAACCCGACAGGCTGTTGACTTTGAACAATCTTATAGGTGGCAAGCTCAATCAACTCTTGAAGCTCCTCTTCTTCTTTTTCAAAAAGCTTATAGGATAGTGGCCTTAAGAATCGATCGAGCAATATAACAGAAGTCGAAAATAGCTTGCTAAGGGTATCTGTTATTCCGTCAAAACTATCTCCCTCTACTGTTTTTTTGACGAGAGATTGTTGATAATCCAGTAAATAATGAAGTCTCTGTTTATTCTCCTTTTCATTCCGATACAAACGGGCATTTTCCAGCATGACGGCAACATGATTTGATAGAAAGTCTAATGTTTCTAAGTCATCCTGTGTAAAAATACCGTTATTTTTATTTTCAATAAATAATACTCCTACGGTTTTTTGATTAAATAGTAAAGGAATGGTTAGTTGCTTAGCACCTGGAGTCTCTACGTTGGGGAAATAATGGGATAATTCGTCATTCTTTTCGACTTTTATCTTATGTTCTCGATCCATGTTACCGTAAGAAGGAGGCTGGTAAATAAAGCAATTCTTATTTTCATCATATAAATAAATACAAGCAGCATCGGCTCCAACCAGTTTACTTGCCCCTTTTGCCAGCTTCGCTACGGCTGCTTCAACCGAAAGGTCTAGTGACGAGTTTTGATTAATCCATTCTACTCCCTGTATTCTCGTTTGTTGCAACTCCTTACTTTTAAAGAGGTTAATAGCCGCCGCAACGTCTTTTCCGAATTCATCGAAGGACTGTTCCAATTCCGGAAAAAAGGTTACTGGCTGAAGATAACCTGCAATAAAAAACCCCAATGAATGGAATTCATCCTTCAATGGTACCGTAAACCATGCCGGTAATTCTTGCTCTATCCATAGATTGGTAAATTCACAGGTAGAATCTTTATCCTTAGAGGTAAACATCATACTTTTCGTTAATAAATTGGGATTACATTGGTCCACACTTAGAGAAAAACTTTCTATTCCTGTTGTTAACGCATGCTCCCATAGCTTTGGAATAAAGCGATCTCCATCGATTAAAATGATCCCGACAAAGTCGCATGAAAGCTTCGAACGAATGGAATGAACTAAGAATTTCAATGTTTCCTCTTCCGTATCATAATGAATCATTTGCCGGGTTGTCAGGCGAAGGTGAGCATCTAATCTCTTGACTATCTTTTCATTATTGGTTATTTCCATTACCGCATCCCCTTTTATGCTAAAAGTTAAGAATTGTTATGTAGCTATTAAATGATCATATTATGAATTGTTTCAGTCTTGTCTGCTTTTTGCAAGATAATTCTGAAACTTAATAGTATTATATCAGAATTTTACAATTTAACTTCATTCAGCAAATGCTTTTTGAACCGAAAGCTTGCGACAGGTACAGAAGTCCTCCACTTCTACAAGTGGGAGATGAAGGCAAATGGTTCTTCGATACAGTGGGGGTTCAAACCCCGGCTGAATAAAGTTAAGCCTCCGGCGAGTCATGCGATTTTTTAGGGGTAATTTACCCGAGCGAGCTCAGGTAATCCGGACGCATATTCGACGGGCGAATTTGATTATTTTATTCTCATGATATCATCCCATCTTTTTCAAAATCCTCATCGGTCAAAACGTCTGAATTTCAATCGTTAAATACCTACTTATCATAGTATGAATATATTTCTGCTGATTGGTAAGATTATTACTAATTTCTGATAATTCAGAACTATTACAAGTTTTGATGAATCAATACAGTGGAAAGGAGAAGCCTTCATACTAGGATAATTATTTAAAGGAAATGAACCCTAGCACGTAAAAAGTTAAGCCTCCGGCGAGTCATGCGATTTTTTAAAGGTAGTTTACCCGAGCGAGCTCAGGTAATCCGGATGCAAATTCGACGGGCGAATTTGATTCTATTTATAGGAGGAAAGTGAATGTCTATCTTTAAAAGAAAAGATGGAGAAATCCAGCCCTATTGGCCGATTGGAAAATATCAATTGAGGCTGCCGTTTATCCATTATCGTTTAGAAACACCTGAGTTGATTCAAGGGGTTGTTATTTTTACCATTGGACTGAGTATGATTGAAATTATGAGGACGGTCCTCGGGATGTCCTATGAGGCAGCCTTAGCGATTGTCATTCTACATCTGATCCTAATGGTATTGCCTTCTACCCTTGGTGTTCCATTTGTTTCTGGTTTCATCACCCCGGTGTTACCGGTATTGATTGTCTTCCTAGGAAAATTCGAACCCGGTCCTGAAGCCGTTCGAGCCTTAATTGCTGTGCAGTTTGTGACAGCGCTCATTTTCTTTCTTCTTGGGGTCACAGGTCTTGGACAAAAGGTGATTAAGATTTTGCCTAATTCATTGAAAGCAGGAATTTTAATTGGTGCCGGGATTGGAGCCATAATGGGGGAAATTCAAGAAGGCGGCCGGCTAGCGGCAACCCCTATTACGTTAACAATCGGTGGAATGCTTTGCTTATATATCATGTTCTCTCTTCATTTCAAGAAGCTATACGCTCATAACCGTTTCTTTAAGAAAATTGCTAACTTTGGGATTGTACCCGCCATTCTTATCGCAATGGTCGTGGGCTGGATTGTGGGCGAATATTCGATGCCACAGGTACAATGGGGAATTACAATCCCGAATATTGCGGAATTATGGAATGTAACACCATTTGTTGTTGGCTTCCCTAGCCTCAGCTTACTAATAAGTGCGATTCCAACAGGGATTCTTGCTTATATTATAGCTTATGGTGATATTATCGTTGGTGAAAATATCGTCCGCCGTGCAAATGAAGCTAGAAAAGATGAAAAAATTCAATATGATATGAATCAAGTTCATATGGTGACAGCGGTTCGCGGATTTTTACATTCCTTCTTTGCACCGCATCCAGGGTTAGCAGGCCCATTATTCTCTGCCGGAACAGCCTCAGTTGCCGAACGATATACCTTTGGCAGAAAAGCAATGGATTCGATTTTTTCTGGTTCTAATTCACTCGTTATTTCGATGATATGTGCCCTATTCGTCTTACCGCTTGTTACATTCTTTCAACCCATTTTACCGGTTGCTTATTCCATCACACTCATCCTGACAGGGTATCTCTGTGTAACACTTGGCGTGAAGCAGGTAAATACAGAAGAAGAAATCGGTGTTGCCGTAGTCATGGCCGTTGTCCTTGCACTTTACGGTGCGGCATATGGATTAATGATTGGGATGGTGCTTTACTTCCTTATCCAACGTAAGAATCTATTGTCCTTGAAAAAAGATGGAATGGAAAAGGCCGTAACGGAAAAACAAGAAGAAAAAGCTGAACAGATTTCATAAAAGATTAGACAAGTTTTCCACATGAATAAATGAAAAAAGCTGATCCCCAGTCATATACTTGTGACTGCTGGAATCAGCTTTTTTCATTTAGATAATGGACTTTTCAAGTATTTCAACTATATCAAGCGTTTGAACCTTTTCATTTACCTCTTTAGCTTTCGTTCCATCACCGATCATGGTTAAGCAGTAAGGACAGCCTGTACTAATAATGGTTGGATTTGTATCAAGCAGCTGCTCCGTTCTTGCTACGTTGATTCGTGTCCCCTTGTCTTCCTCCATCCACATGAGTCCGCCGCCGGCACCGCAGCACATAGCCGTTTCACGCTTGCGCTCAGGTTCTACGAGAGTAACACCTGGTATCGCCTTCAAGATGTCACGTGGTGCATCGTATACATTGTTATAACGGCCTAAATAACAGGAATCATGGTACGTAATGATTTCATCAACAGCCTTACTCGGCTTCAGCTTGCCTTCTTCCATTAACATAGTCAGCATTTGTGTATGATGATATACCTCTGCTTCTAAGCCAAATTCAGGATATTCATTCTTAAGTGTATTAAACGCATGTGGATCCATCGTGACAATTTTCTTCACATTATATTTCTTGAACGTTTCAATATTTGTGTTGGCTAATTCCTGGAATAAGAACTCGTTACCAATCCGGCGCGGTGTATCACCGGAGTTCTTTTCTTCATTCCCAAGAATCGCAAACTTTACCCCTGCATGATTTAATAGTCGAACAAAGGACTGTGTCAGCTTTTGACTGCGATTGTCATAGGACCCCATAGAGCCAATAAAGAATAAATAGTCGAACACTTCGCCTGCTTTTTTCAATTCTTTTGCTGTTGGAATGATGACCTCCTCTACAGCATCACGCCAGTTGACACGTTCCTTACGGTTCATTCCCCATGGATTTCCTTGACGCTCGATATTGGTTATCGCGCGCTGGGCATCACTATTCATTTTTCCTTCTGTCAGTACTAAGTAACGGCGAAGATCGATGATTTTATCAACATGCTCATTCATCACAGGACATTGATCTTCACAGTTTCGGCACGTTGTACAGGCCCAAATTTCCTCTTCTGTAATGACATCCCCAATTAAACTAACATCCTCCTTGGCGGCTGCGACTTCCTCTGTCCCACTGCCTGCTAACGCCAGTTGGTTGGCTTTTGTGTTTTTAAAAACAAAGGCAGGTGCCCAAGGCTGTCTGGACGTAACCGCTGCCCCTTTTTCTGTCAAGTGATCTCTCATCTTCAAAATCAAGTCCATAGGAGATAATGTTTTTCCGGTACCTGATGCCGGACACATATTGGTACAACGTCCGCATTCGGCACAGGCATATAAATCAATCAGCTGTTGCTGCTTAAAGTCCTCAATTTTTCCAACACCAAACACCTCTTTTGTCTCATCCTCAAAATCAATCTTATTTAATTTACCCACTGGGCCTTGCTTTTTGAAAAAAATATTGACCATGGCGAACAGCTCATGAAATTGCTTTGACTGTGGTACAAACACAAGGAAGGTAAAGACCGTCAGCATATGAATCCACCAGAATACATAGAACAGGAACGTTCCGGCATTGGCTCCAATTCCAGAAAACAGCTGCGCAATCACACCTGAAAATGGCGCATAGACTAGATTAGGTTCGTGATTTAACATAACCGCTTCAAACCCTAATGTAATCAAGATTGATAAAGTCAGGGTACTTAAGGCAAGATAAACAAATGCGGCTTTACCATCGCGCTTCCATTGCAATCGCTTTAGCTTTTCGCCATATCGGCGGAAAAAGCCATAGAGAACGGCTATAAGCATAAGGAATGTCGCCCATTCCTGCAGGAGACTAAAATATTTATGGGCTTCACCAAAAGGAAATTCATAGCCATTAATAAATCCCTTTACGATTAATTCAATAAGACCTATCTGAATGATAAAAAAAGTATAAAATAAAACGAGATGCATCAGACCGCTTTTATTGTCTTTGAACAGCTTCGAGTGACCGAACCCGTTCTTTAAAACGAGATGGATTCTTTCCTTTAGGTTTGGTTCGAACTCCGCTTTTTTGCCAAGCTTGATAAACAAATAGCGGGTATATACAAGATTAACAAATAAATAGACTGCATATCCTGCCACGGCTAGGAAAGCAAGTAAATTCAATAATGATAACATCCTATTCATCTCCTCCCATGGTTGCTGTAAGTAAAAGGGAGGAAATGATTTCCTCCCTAATTAGATTTACCACAATTATTCTGTTTAGTTAAAAGCTACGCTTATCAAATTCGCTCGTCGAATTTGCGTCCGGATTACCTGAGCTCGCTCGGGTAAACTACCTTTAAAAAATCGCATGACTCGCCGGAGGCTTAACTTCATTCAGCCGGGGTTTGAACCTCCACTGAATCGGAGTACCATTTGCATTCATCCCCCACATATAGAAGTTGCGGACTTCTGCTGAATGAAGTTAAACTCAGCTACTAATAACGGCACCACTTCAAAGAGATCTCCAACAATTCCATAATCAGCGATGCTGAAAATATTGGCTTCGGGATCCTTGTTGATGGCAACAATCACTTTTGAGTTTGACATACCGGCTACATGCTGAATCGCACCAGATATTCCGCAGGCGATATAAATATCAGGTGTCACTACCTTTCCAGTTTGACCAATCTGTAAGGAATAATCACTGTACCCCGCATCACAAGCACCGCGTGAAGCCCCTACTGCACCACCAAGTGCATCAGCTAACTCCTGAAGGATGTTAAACCCTTCCTCACTCTTTACACCACGGCCGCCGGATACAATCACCTTCGCCTCTGACAAATCAACGCCGCCTGCCGTTTTGCGTACAATGTCTTTTACGATTGTACGTAGATCCTTCATATCAACCGCAAAGGATGCTATTTCACCTGTACGTGCTTCTTCCTTTGCTAAGGCTTCGATATTATTCGGACGAATTGTAGCAAAAATCAATCCCTCTTTCATAACCTTTTTCTCAAACGCTTTCCCTGAGTAAATTGGGCGAGTAAAGATGAACTTCTCGCCGTCCTGTTCAAGGGCTACTGCATCAGAAATTAAACCAGCATTTAACTTCGCAGCAATTCGTGGAGAAATATCCTTTCCAATCGAAGTATGTCCCAAAATAAAGCCTTCAGGTTTCTCCAGCTCTAGCACCTGCATGACTGCCTGCGTGTATCCATCAGGTGTAAAGTTCTGTAAATGTGGATGATCAGCCACTAAAACACGATCTGCTCCGTATTGAATCATAGTCGGGGCTAGACTAGCAGCCTCATTTCCTAGCAAAAGTCCAACGACCTCTCCTGCAGCTGCTATTTGCTTCGCTGCCGCAATCGCTTCAAGCGAAACCTGGCGCAGCTCTCCTTGACGTACTTCACCTAAAACTAATA
Source organism: Bacillus tuaregi (assembly GCF_900104575.1). NCBI lineage: Bacteria > Bacillati > Bacillota > Bacilli > Caryophanales > Bacillaceae > Bacillus > Bacillus tuaregi. The sequence goes on along the minus strand of NZ_LT629731.1, from coordinate 2,055,002 downwards.
CCTTTTTTGACATAACGGTCCCTCCCCTTATTTCATATATTCTAATTTTGGACGAGCATTATATGGTCATTTTGGATTATTATCGTAGTAAAGAGGCAAGCTCTTTCACTTGTTGAGAGATTTCACCTGCAAGGATTCTTCCTGTACTCTTGGCTGCCGGCATAAAGCGGTTAACAGTGGTTGTTTTTGCTTCTGCCTCTTCCTCATCAATGTCTAGGTCATCTAAATCTAGTTTTTCTAACGGTTTCTTCTTCGCCTTCATAATGCCTGGTAGGGAAGGATAGCGCGGTTCATTTAATCCTTGCTGGCAGGTTACTAACAATGGAAGCTGTACTTCAACCGTTTCCACATCTCCTTCGACATCACGTTCGATGATGGCTTTGTCCCCTTCCACTGCCAGCTTCGTAATCGTTGTCACACAACTGAATCCTAATGCTTCTGCAAGTCTCGGGCCGACTTGACCGGAACTGCCGTCAACGGTTGTATTTCCCGCTAAAATAATATCGGCCTTTTGGTCTTTCAGGTAGGTGCTTAAAATGAATGCAGATGTAAATTCGTCACCTTCTCCCACCTCTTCATCATGAATCAGAACGGCTTTATCAGCACCCATCGCAAGGGCTGTTCGAAGCTGTTTCTCCGCTTCTTCTTCCCCTAATGTCACAACCGTTACTTCGCCGCCATGTTCTTCTCGTAGTTTAAGAGCTTCTTCAACGGCATATTCATCATAAGGATTAATGATGAACTCTGCACTTTCCTCATTGATTTGTCCGTTTATAATAGAAATCTTTTCTTCTGTGTCAAAAGTACGTTTCATCACAACATAAATATTCATTGTATTTCCGCTCCTCCTTAGTTCCTAATGTGTTTTTTTACATCTATTAATCTGCTAGAATATCCTTCGCAATGACGACACGTTGAATTTGGTTTGTGCCTTCATAGATTTGCATAATTTTCGCATCACGGAAATATTTTTCAACCGCATATTCGCGAATAAAACCGTACCCTCCGTGAATTTGCACAGCATCTGTTGCTACTTTCATCGCTATGTCTGAAGCATAACATTTAGCAAAAGATGAAGCCTTTGTATTCGGTGTTCCCTGTTGTACATACCATACCGACTTATGAACGAGTAATCGGGCTGCTTCTACCTGCATGGCCATATCTGCTAGCATAAATTGAATGCCCTGGAAGTTGGCAATTGGTTTTCCAAACTGCTTTCTTTCTTTCGCGTAACGTAACGCTTCTTCGTAGGCCCCTTGTGCAATCCCCAGGGCCTGGGCACCTACCATTGGACGAGCATAGGATAACGCTTTCATAAAGATTTTAAAGCCATCACCCTCTTCGCCAAGTAGATTCTCTGCGGGAACACGTACATCATCAAAGGTTACGGAAGCCGTGTTGGAGGATCGCAGACCCATTTTCTTTTCATGCGGACCGACATTTAAGCCTTCTAATTCTCGGTCAACGATAAACGCAACAAATTTATTGGAGTCTTTTAGTTTCGCTAAGACAGTATAATAATTCGCATAGCTGGCATTTGTAATAAAACATTTCTCTCCGTTTAAAATGTATTCATCCCCAACACGCTCTGCAGTAGTTTTCAAACCAGAAACGTCACTGCCAGCAGACGGTTCTGTAAGAGCAAAGGCTGAGTATCCTCCATTGACAATAATCCCAAAATACTTTTTCTTTTGTTCTTCTGTCCCACCTACAAGGATGGGATACGAGGCCAAGGAATTGGCTTCAACCGAAGTCGCAATCCCTGCGCAGCCTCTTGCTAATTCTTCTACAATTAAAGCATGTGAAATCTTATCGATTCCAGGTCCGCCATATTCCTCCGGAAGAGCTAAATTATATAAACCGACTTCTCTCAGTTTGTCATGGATGTGAAAAGGAAATTCTTCCTTTTCATCGTACTCCCTTGCTACTGGGATCATTTCTTGATTCACAAAATCCCGTGCCATTATTTTGATTGCTTCTTGATCTTCATTTAATCTAAAATCCATTTCCGTAATCCCCCTTAAACATATCTAATTGACTCTAAATGAATATTTACTATATCGTTTTAGCTCATAGTTAAATTTTAGGGTGTTTTCAGGTAAAAACATACCTTCATGATGTAGGAATATTCTGTAGATTTTCATTATGCAGAAACGAAAAAGAAAGAATTTTGGTATAATTTTCAAATAAAAAAACTACTCATCTTTATCCTGTAGATAAAAATCAGTAGTTTTGGATCATCTCCAGCCCAATGATTAGTAGTCAACCCTATTCACACGTCAATTCATAAATTCTTTTACCGTTAATGCATTTTGATTTTAATCGACCAATGGATTCAAGGTAAATACATCTTACAATCGTGGACATAATAGGACCGTACGCAAATTTGTTGTACCCTTTCTTGTATACTTCTTCTGTCAACTGACCTGCTGTTTTACCGCCACTATTAAGTGATTGAATCATTTGTTTCATCCGATAGTCGTGACCTGATTTTATTTCTGCGATTCTATTATTAATCTGTTTCATCACACGACCATGTCCTGGAAGTGCTATTTCAACATGATAATCCTTTACTTTTTCTAAAGAATCGAAGTAATTCATTAAGGGGTTTACATCAGCACGTGACTCGATTAACACAATTGGGGAAATTTTCTCCAATATATGATCACCTGTAACCATACACTTTTTTTCTTGGTTATAAAAACAAAAATGGTCAAAGGAATGTCCCGGTGTCCAAATGGTTTCATAGCTTTCATTTCCAATCCTAATCATTTGCTTAGGATTCAAAATTCCGTCAGGTTCAAAGTCATAAATATCACTCAATTGGGTTTCTAGAGCAATCTGTTCTTCTATTGCGGCTCTATATACCCGAAACCCATCATGCTCTTCGAATACGCTAAAAACCCAATCCGAGTAGTCTCCTTCTCTCCTTTTTTTCATCTCCTGATATCCTAGATGAGAGATATAAACAGGGATATGATGCTTTTCCTGAAACCATCTCGCAAAGCCGATATGATCAAGATGAAAATGTGTTAAAACTACTTTTTCAATGATCATTCCAGATGACATTAGACTTTCCCAGATTTCGATTCCTTCTTTTATATACACACCAGTATCTATTAGTGTGAAGCCATTTTCACCCCGAAATAAATAACAATTGACCTGATGCATTAAGGGCACTGGAAGGGATAATAAATAGATATCGTCTGCAACTTCTACTATCGGCAATGTATTGTTCATCATATGTATCTTCCTTTTTTTAGCTAGAATGAAGGATTACAAATCATACAATAAGGAAAAGATTGGACCAATAAGATATACAAAATACCATTCATTTCCCTTCAATTTTACCATACTATTGTAACCGAATTGAGGAGCTTAGCCAGTATCTTAAATTAAAACAGCCTGATGGCAGAACCATCAAGCTGCATCTTATATGTTTAGACGATAGTCTGTAAGACTTTCTTCCTTCTTTTTTCATCAATGATTTCCTTAAGTCCCCCCCATTGCTCTTGGAAGATACTTGGATCCATCGGTTTCAAGCTGTCATCAATTAATGGTCTAAAGTCCATCCATGCTAGTATATCTTCTTCAAGGTCTAGGCCTGGTGCGATTTCAATAAGTCTTAGTTTACCGTCAACAACGTCAAAAACCGCTCTTTCCGTGACGTATAAAACAGGAATCCCTGCTTTTGATGCATACTCGCCGCTGAAGGTAATCTGCTCAACATTGTTGACTATTTTTCTTCCTTTACCATGATTGGTGATCACCATTTGATTGTTTTCTATTTTTTCTTTTGATTCGACTGTAAATTGACCCATGAATACAACCTTTTTGGAGGATTGGCTAATATTAATAAAGCCACCTGGACCCACAACTTTCGGACCAAATTGACTCACATTGACGTTTCCGTACTGATCAACCTGAGCCAAGCCTAAGAATGCTGCATCAAGCCCTCCGCCATCATAGAAATCAAACATGGCATCATGATTAATGATGGCCTCGGGATTATAAGACGCTCCAAAGTCAAAGCCACTCGCAGGTACTCCGCCGAAAATACCAAATTCTACCGTTAAGGTCATTTCATCTGAAACCCCTTCTTCGGCTGCAACATTTGAAACCAGTGCCGGCATACCAACTCCCAGGTTGACAATCGAGCTTGGCGATAATTCCATTGCAGCACGTCTAGCAATGATTTTTTTAGCATTTAGTTTAACGGGTTCAATCGAGCCAAGCGGCACACGCATTTCTCCAGAAAGGGCAGGATGATAGTATCTTGCCATTGTTTGGGAGTGATATTCTGGTTTTTCCGATACGACAATATAGTCGACCAACACGCCAGGAACTCGAACTTTCTTTGGATCAAGTGCCCCTGCTTTAGCGATATTTTCTACCTGTGCAATGACAATACCGCCATTGTTCCGCGCTGCAGTTGCTAATGCTAATATTTCAAAGTTTGCTGCTTCATGCTCGGTTGTAATATTGCCATTTTCATCTGCTGTCGTTCCCCGAATCAAAGCAACCTTCACGTCAATATTAGGATAATGAAGCCATTCTTCACCATTTAATTCAACAACACGAATTAAATCCTCTGTGGTTATAGAGTTAGCCTTGGCACCTTGAATTCTAGGATCCACAAAAGTACCTAAACCAACCTTTGTAAGTACACCTGGCTTATTTCCAGCCGTGGATCTCCAGATTTGTGTCAAGACTCCTTGCGGAAACAGGTAGCCTTCGACTTTTCCTTCAGAAATAAATCTTGACATGCGATGAGAAAAGCCGGCATGACCGGAGATTACTCGTTTTACTAAACCTTCGTGCGCAATATGGTCCATTCCTCTTCCTTCCGAGTTAATCCCGATACCAGAACCATTAACAAAGGTTATATTTTTCGGACTTCCTTCAGCTTTATAACGCTCTCCAATGCCGACAATTAGCTCCTCAGGTAAACCAGCCAAACCAGAAGAGGCCGTCGTAGCAACAATATCACCGTCATTAATTAGTTTAGTAGCCTGTTCTAGAGAAATCTTTTTACTCATTGTCCATCATCCCCCTTGCTTACCGATCTATCATATCCACTTTTACAGGAGAAGATATCGTGCTAAGCTCATTTTTCAAGCACGATATCCTCATCATTTAAGCATTTGGATTTTTAATTAATAGGGCAATTCCCATACCGCCGCCAATACACGCACTGGCAATCCCGTATTTTGCCTTTCTTTCGATTAATTCGTACATTAAGGAAATGGTAATTCTCGTCCCACTCATTCCAAGTGGGTGCCCAAGTGCTACTGCACCGCCATTTACGTTCAATCTGTCATATAATGGGCTATCTAAATACATGTCTAATTCTTTCATGCAGCCAAGCATTTGACCTGCGAAAGCCTCATTGATTTCATATAAATCAATGTCTTCCTTCGCCATTCCTGTTTTTTCTAATAGCTTCCGAATGGCAAATACGGGTCCAAGTCCCATAAGAGATGGATCAAGGCCAGCTACCGCGAAATCGACGATTTCTACCATTGGAGTAAGCCCTAATTCGTTTGCTTTTTCCTCTGACATGACAACTACCGCTGCACCGCCATCATTTAATCCAGATGCGTTTCCTGCCGTAACAGAACCATCCTTTTCGAATGCTGGTCTCAGCTTGGCTAGTGCCTCTAATGTTGTATGTGGCTTTGGATGCTCGTCTTTATCGATAACGGTAACACCTTTTCTCCCTTTAATCTCGACGGGTACAATCTCTCTTTCAAATCTCCCGCTTTCCACCGCTGCTTTTGCCCTCATTTGACTATTGTAGGCAAATAGGTCCTGATCTTCTCTCGAAATCTCACATTTCCGATTGACATTCTCTGCTGTATTTCCCATATGCATAATCGGGAATTGTGGATATGGCTGGCAATTGTGATGGAACTTTGTATTGGCGTCCCTTAATTCCTGGTTGCCCATTTTAAACCCATCATAACGAACCTCTAATGGTAGATAATAAGGAGCTCTGGATAAGCTTTCTGCACCGCCGGCTACAACAATCTCAGAGTTCCCTGTTAGGATATCCTGTGTCGCATTGACAATGGATTGAATTCCAGAACCACAAATACGATTTAGCGTATACCCTGGTACATGGTCCAAGCCTGCTAATAAGGCAGCATTTCTACCAAGGTTTGGTGCATCACCTGAGGATTCCACATGTCCTAATACAACATCATCCACTAATTTTGGATCAAGATCATTTGAACGTTTTAATGCTTCTTTGATGGCGGTTGCTGCTAATTCTTCTACCGGAACTGTTTTTAAACCGCCAAGAAAGGCGCCAACTGCTGTTCTTGCTCCGCTTGTAATCACTACTTTACCCATTTCTATTCTCCTCTTCTATCCATCTTTTTGTTAGTAATTTTAGAAAATTCTACATTTAATTCATTTGAGAAAAAAACGGGGGATATCATCCACCCGGTTTTTTCCATCGTTCACTCTTATACCTGTTAACAGCTTTTATTATTTACCTTTGTAATTTGGTTTTCTTTTTTCAGTAAAGGCGACGAGGCCTTCTTTACCATCCTCAGTGGAAAAGGCTGTATTGAAGCTGTTACTTTCAATGATTAGTCCAGATTCTATATCGGTGTTTGCTCCTGTGTTAACAGCAAGCTTCAGCATTTGTAAAGCAACTGGCGGCTGTTTCGCTAATTTTTCTGCCAATTCCTTTGCAGCAGCTAGCGCTTCACCTGCTGGGACCACTTTGTTTACGATATGCCAGCTTAAAGCTTGCTCTGCTGTAAACATTTCACCTGTGTATAGAAGCTCTTTTGCAAGACCTTGTCCAATAATTTTTTGCAATCGCTGTGTACCGCCGCCTCCAGGGATAATGCCAAGACCGACTTCAGGAAAAGCAAACTTAGCATTTTCTGAAGCAACACGAAGATCACAGGCTAGCGCCAGTTCAAAACCACCGCCTAAAGCAAGACCGTTAAGTGCCGCAATAACTGGCTTCGTGGAATTCTCCACCTTTTTGAACATATTGCGAGATATTTTGTTATTTTTTACAACCGTTACAAGATCTGCACCAGCCATCTCGTTAATATCCGCACCTGCTACAAAGGCTTTTTCACCTGCTCCAGTTATTACCACTACATGCACATCATCATTTGCATCTAGCACATCGAATATCCTGGAAAGCTCTTGATAGACTTGAGCGTTTAAAGCATTGACCGGTGCACGATTAATGGTAACGGTTGCTACTTTGTTCTCTACTTCAACCATTAAATACTTGTATTCTGTTACTACATTTTCGATGCTCATTTTGTCACCTTCTCTTTTTTTGCTGGTTCTTGGTTATAATCATAGAAGCCTCTGCCGACCTTTTTACCGAAACGACCATCTCTCATCATATTTTTCAATAATAATGGTGGTGCCCAGCGATTATCGGCAAATTCCTTTTGGAAATATTCCATTACATGGTAGCCTATATCGACACCCGCATAATCCTGAAGCTCGAAGGAGCCCATTGGATGGTTTAAGCCGTAACGCATGGCTTTATCAATATCTTCTTTTGATGCAATTCCTTCTTCAAGAACCTTAATGGCCTCAATAAATTGCGGAATCATAATACGGTTTACGATGAAACCAGGAACGTCCTTTTTCACTTCAACTACTTCTTTTTTCAACACTTCAGACACTTCTTTAAGTGCTGCTACCGTTTCATCACTAGTATTTAACCCTCTAACAACCTCAACGAGCTTCATTACTTGTGCTGGATTGAAGAAATGCAGTCCAGCTACACGATCGGCACGTTTGGTTGCAGAAGCAATTTCTGTAATAGATAAGGAGGAAGTATTGGTTGCTAAAATAACCTCTTCTCTTACGATCTCATCTAGCTGCGAGAATACAGATTGTTTTAAATCCATATCTTCCAGTACGGCCTCTACCACTAAATCTACATCCTTCAAATCCTCTAGATCCGTTGTTAATGTGATACGAGAAAGAACCTCTTGTTTGGCTTCTTCTGTCATCTTTCCTTTTTGCACACTTTTGCTCATAAACTTATCAATGCGAGAAAGTCCACCTTGAACAAAACGCTCCTCAATATCGCGTAATACAACATGATATCCATTTAATGCAAATACATTTGCAATCCCTGATCCCATTGAACCTGCGCCAACAACACCAACTGTTTTAATCGTCATAATCTATCTCTCCTCTTCCATTTATTATTGATTTATTAATTTATAACTTTATTGTAAAGGCTTGCAAAAAATGTTGTAATCTACATGCTGTAGGAAAGTTTTCGAATATTTCATCTATTATGAAGGAAGGTAGCTTGTATCTGCACGGCTTTACTTATCTTAAATAAAAGCTCTGTTAAACATGAGTGTTGATTTTCTCCCGCGGGAGTTTGCGTGCCTTCCACTACAATCAACCTGCTGGAAAATCAACATTGTACTTAACACAGCTTAAATAAAAAAGACACATTCCTAAAGAATGTGCATAAATGTAAGAAATCATGATGCCTGCTCAGGGGATTTCCCATAACTAATATCTGTAGGTTCCTTCTATTTCTCTGAGGTTTAAGGCTAGTTGTTCCATCTTCCACCTGGGCCCCAGCCCATTCCGGCTTGTGGATTGAGTGGAACATAGCCATCGCGATAGAGGGCTGTTTCTACAATAGAATGAACATTTTCCATCATAAGATCCATTTGTTCTTGACTAATGATGCCATCAGCTACTAGTTGTTCAAGCTTCACTTTCCTTGTTGTGATTATTCTTTCCTTTAGCTCGTCAACCGTGATCCCTTTTTCCTCTGCAAGCACAGATACCGTTTTCCCCTCTGAACGGGAAGTCTGTAACTCTTCCACTGTCATCTCAAGAGATTCTGCAATATCCTGTTGCAGGGATTGGGCAAAGTTTTGTCCCATTCCTGTCCCGCTTTCAAATACTTCTCCAGTGATAGGACAGATATACGTATCTGTTAAGATTTTATCTTCTTCAGAAGTGTTAGATTCTGGCTCAGCAGGTGTTTGAGCAACCTCTTCATCAGAAGACTGTGAATGATTTTCCTCAGGTGTTTGTATGACGGCTTCCTCATTAGCAGCTTCGAGGGCATCCTTTGTTACTAATGAGTGACCAACATAACCTAATAGGGCACCAACAACAAATACACCAATAAAACCACCAACCAACAATGGGGTTTTCCCTTTCATATTTGCCACTTCCTTTTTGAACCTTAGCCCTCTCTTTTATTTTACTAGATATTCCTATCGAGTTCATTCAATTAGACTAGTAATTCCCCTACTTGCTGATAGATTTTCGCCTCGGTGAACTTCTTAATGATGCGACAAAAACCGTAAGAACGGACCACTCTCATACCTACCTAATTCGTACCTGTTTTAATCGGCGAGAGCCTGCGTTCAACCCAGCCCATGGTGATATCGGCTATAACGGCCATTAAGGCGGTAGGAATGGCCCCTGCTAGGATAATCGCTGTTCCATCTGATACATTCGTTCCACGAATGATAATATCTCCTAGACCACCTGCACCGATAAACGTTCCAATCGTAGACACACCAATCGTAATCACAAGCGCCGTACGTAGACCTGCCATGATGACTGAAATCGATAAAGGGATTTCGACCATCCGTAATATCTGAAGCTTGGTCATTCCCATTGCCTTTCCAGATTCCAAAATAGCATGATCCACGTTCCGAATCCCTGTGTAGGTGTTTTTAATAATCGGTAATAAGGAATAAAGAAATAATGCAAAGACCACCGTATTGGAACCAAGTCCCATCACCAGCATTAAGACCGCCAGCATTGCTAAAGCGGGAATCGTTTGAATGATATTAGCTAATGAAAGCACCCATGGACTTAATTTGTTATATCGGGCAATAAGGATGCCGACTGGAATTCCGACAATGGCGCCGAATAAAACTCCGTAAGCCGACATCAGAAATTGACGGAAGAACTGCTCCCAAACATAGCCTGCATTTTGAAAATAATAGTGAAATAAATCCTGTATGATTTCCACTCTCTTCACCTCCGTTGTTCTTTACTCAAAATAATGATTTTCCTCTAAAAAGGATTGAGCTACGATAGCGGGCTCAATCATTAAACCGTCTGCTTCATAGTTCAATTCCTGCATTTTTTCTGTATTGATTTTACCGACCAAGCGCTGAAAGATATCTGTCAGCTCAGGGTGATTTCTTAAACAATCATTTCTAGCCACTAATGAGGTATCATAGGGTGGGAAAAACTGTTGATCATCCTGTAATACCTTCAAATCAAATGCTGCGATCCGTCCATCTGAGGTATAGGCTAATACAACATCCATTTCATCATTGGCCACTGCCTGATAGACTAAACCAAGCTGCATCGGCATCGTTTCCCCAAATTTGAAGCCATAGGTTTGAACGAAGCCGTCATAGCCGTCACCCTTCCGCTTCAGCCATGAATTATCAACTCCTAATCGTAATTCAGGCGCTAATCTCTCGAGGTCAGAGACTGACTCAAGATTTTCCTTTGCAGCAAAATCCTCCGTTACAGTAAAAGCATAGGAATTTTCAAAACCATAGGAATCAAACCATGTCTGGTCAAACCTTTTCATAAATTCCCGTTGGACTATTTCCATGGCCTCTACCGGATCTTTAACAGGCTCCATCCCCAGTGCTCCTGCTAAATCAGTCCCTGTATAGCGTGTTGGTGTAATATCGACCTGACCATCCGTCATAGCCTGATGCTGCACGATAGAAGAGCCTAAGTTATTGACCATTTCCACCTGGTAATCTGTATAATGCTCAATCATATACCTTGTCATATATCCAATTATTTGCGATTCAGATGTGTTGGTTGTTCCAATCCTAATCGTATTTTCACTTGTACCACTTAAGCCTGGAAGGGAACAAGCTGATAAGAAAACGATTAAAGACGTTAATCCGAAGAATAATCTCTTTTTCATATTTGTCATTTTAAACCAGCTCCTTCCTACGCTCTTACCTGCAGCTTTCTGATTCCTTTCGGTGTTACCCACTCCTCTACTTTTCCTAGAAAAAGATCGACCAGTAAGGCAAGAATGGTTACCGGAACCGCGCCAGCAATAATGAATTCAGGGAGAAATAAATTCAAGCCGCTGAAGATATAATCACCGAGTCCGCCGGCGCCAATATAGGATGCTAATGTTGCCCAGCCAATTAAATAGACGGTGGACATCCGAATCCCGGCCATAATCACCGGTATAGCTAATGGGATTTCTACATACATCACTCTTTCCCATCCAGTCATTCCCATCCCGCGTCCAGCTTCAATTAAATTTTGATTTACTCCTTTTACACCTGTATAGGTGTTTCTCAGGATAGGCAGGACTGAATAGAAAAATAGAGCGGTAATGGCCGGAAGCTTGCCTACACCTAGGATCGGGATGAAAAAAGCCAGGATGGCAAAGCTCGGTATTGTTTGGATAATACTTAATATCCCCATTACGGCTTCGGCAGCCCTTGGCATTCTTGTTAAGACCACCCCCAGTGGGACTGCTACTACAATCCCTAATAAGGCCGCAATCACAGAAATATATAAATGCTCCCATATTTTGAATAGCATTTCAGATCCATAGGTGCCTAGGAACGTGAATATTTGATTCATTTCAACTCCTCCTTATTATTCAACCTCTCCCCAGATAGAATCATAGACAATGTCTACTAAGCTTGTTCTTGTCACAATCCCAACTAAATGATGATCCTGGTCAACGACCGGCACATTTTTTATGCCTTTTTTTAATATCTTTCGCACCGTGTCACGGACTAATGTGCCGGTTTCAACGGTAAAAACCTCCTTGTTGATGACTTCGATGACATAGCTGGCTTTTTTTCGGTTTTGATCGATGCTTTCAACATCAATTACCCCTTTAAACACTTGCTTTTCATCAACCACTAGCAGGGAATCCACCCGATGCTGCTTCATTAACTGAATCGCTTCAGAAAAGGAATGGTTGCCGGTTATGGTAATAGGATGGGGGTTCATGATTTGTTCGACGGTTTGAATATTGGGTCTTGCCTGTACTAAGCGTTCCTTACCAATAAATTCTTCGACAAATTCATTAATGGGATTTCGCAATATTTCATCAGGGGTATCATATTGGACAACCTGTCCCTCTCTTAAGACGACAATTCGATCGGCCAATTTAATGGCCTCGTCCATATCGTGAGTAACAAATACGATGGTTTTTCCTAGTTTTTTCTGAAGTTTTTTGAATTCATCCTGTAAGGCATCGCGAGTAATAGGATCTAAAGCGCCAAAGGGCTCGTCCATTAGAATAAGGGGCTGATCTGCGGCAAGGGCACGTAGCACACCAATCCGCTGTTGCTGCCCACCGCTCAGTTCATGTGGATAACGATCTAAATAATCGGAAGTCATGTCAACTAAGGATAATAACTCTTTTGCACGTGTATAACGTTTTTCTTCCGGCCATTTTAACAATTTAAGGACTAGCGTGATGTTTTCTTGAATCGTCATATGAGGAAATAGTCCGATTTGTTGGATGACATAGCCAATCTCCCGTCTAAGCTGGACAGGATTTTTATCCATCACATTCTCACCGTTTATGTAGATATTTCCGGCAGAGGGTTCGATAAGACGGTTAATCATCTTCATAATGGTTGTTTTTCCACAGCCGCTAGGTCCAATAAAGCAGATAAACTCTCCTTTTTTGATGTCTAATGTAAAATCATCAACAGCCTTCTTACCGCCTTTATAGATTTTTGTAACATGGTCAAATTTCAGCAATGAACCTACACCTCCATGTGATTAATGAAATGCTTCACAATCTATTATATACTATTCTAAAATAATATTAAATTCAAAAAATATAAAAATTGTTAATTAATCCTATATTATCCAATAGAATATTCACTTCCATGACATGACCAGCGAATTTTTCTTTTATCTGAGGTAAAAGAAAAAAGACAGAGGAATCACTCTGAACCAAGTCGTAATTGGTTCAATATGGTTCCTCTGCCCCTGATTATTTCGCGTTTTCATCTGGCTGATGTATGCCAAAGATATTTCCTTCTGTATCAATATAGTAGCCTTGCCAAGCCATTCCAGGCAGTGCGTATTTCGGCAAGGCGAGCTTGCCACCATGTTCAAGGATTTTTGCTTCGATTGAATCATAATCCTCCACACCGATTGTACAGGCATAGCCATTCAATGCTTGATTGGGTTCTGGAGCAGGACCCTGCCGCTGCATAAGTGCTCCATTAATCCCAAGCTCATCATCGGAGCCAGTCACTACACCAAAATAGGGCATGCCTGCATATTCACTCCAGTCCTGAAACGTCCAGCCAAATACGTCTCCATAGAAATTTCTTGCTCGATCCATATTTTCGACATGGATTTCGAAATGAATTAATCTTCCCATGATTTCCTCCTACTATTGATTTTTCGTCATCAACAAATGATTATTCTTTTTTCGACATGAAAGCCTTTATCCATTATTGAAGAAAACCGGAAAGAATATACTGGATTCTATGATTTAAGGAGAATTTTATTTTTTCTGCATTCGATATAAATCAACGGTTTGATATCCCTGTGATAGGATATCAAACCATTCCGACATAGCCATCCTCTCCCACCTTCATGGCAGAAAAGATTTCATCCCGATGAACGATTGTATCATAGCGTTCTCCTTTACCACTCTTCAATTAATTCTCTAAATATATTTTTAAAGCATCTAAATCCTTCTCACATGCCTTCTTAAAGGTTCCGGCCATCATTTTACCAAATAGTTTGGTTAATCCTGTAAGTCCGTTGATCTCTCCATCTAAAGTAATCTCAGTATGATTACCGCATGAATTCAGAATATACGTAAACACAAATTCACCTTTCCCCGTAGTTCCCTTTGATCCATCGCAGCGGAGCACAATCTTATCCGGCTCCTTCAGTTCGACTACCTCAAAATGCTCAGAAGCCTCTTTTCCAAACATGGTTCTTGTTTCTCTCCACTGACTTCCTACACGCATTGGACCCTCATCCAATCGCTCCATCCCGACTAATCCTTGCATCCAACTCTGAGCTGAGTCAAGGTCAAGGAGACCTATGTAAGCCTGTTGCTTAGGGACCTCGATTGTTTTTTTGACTTCAAAGCGAATACTCAAGTAAACCCCCTCCTCCAATACGTTGAAATACAATAAAAATAACTAATTAATTATTTAGTACTTATTAAGTTGTTTCTATAAGTTCAACAAGAGCCATCTTTTTTCCTTCTTTAAAGGTTGACTAGGCACATCTGAAAAATCTTGTTTTCCATCATTGAATCATAGAAGGAGGAAGGAACATATAAAAAGGTCGATAGTTCACTGTTGTGCTATGGACCTTTAACTTCATTCAGCAAATGCCGAAAGCTTGCGACAGGTACAGAAGTCTTTCTACAAGTGGGGGATGAAGGCAAATAGTACTTCGATTTAGTGGGGGTTCAAACCCCGGCTGAATGAAGTTAAGCCTCCGGCGGATGTCACGGATTTTTTAAAGGTAGTTTATTCGAGCAAGCTCAGGTAATCCGGACGCAAATTCGACGGGCGAATTTGATTATTTATCTTGCTAATGAATCCTTTAGAAACTCGGTTAAGTAATCAACATTGGTGATTTTTTTGTTGCACTCATGGCTATCGGTGCAAATCAGGTTACCAATGGCTCGGTAATAATCTGGGTTTTTCGGCTTTTTCGCTTTTGTGACTGTGGAGAAATAGGCCACTTCGCTGTGAGAATTACAGAAGGAACAAATATTCTTTTTACCCGTTGGTGTTAACCGGCATTCAATGCCGGATATTCTCCCCTCCAGCTCATAGACGATATACTTTTTATTCGATCCTAAATCATTCCAGCTTAAATAGGTCAACTGGCTGTAGTCTATACTGGTTAAATCAGGCAGCTTTAGCTTTTTATTCTTGGGGAACAGCTTTTTCAGCTGCTGCTCTGTGACCTTTGGGAAGGGAATCAGATATTCTGTAAGCCGCTCGATATATTGCTTATACTCGTCATCTGTTTTCAAGCTGGAAAGGTCCAGCAATGCCTGTTGCTTAGAGGATGTATTTGGAAAAAGGTCTAGGATTTTGGCATTTGCCAGGTCAATGACAGCCATCATAACAGCTGGCGGAAGATTCTTTTTGGCACTATCTTTAATCAAGCCCATTTGTTGTTTAATATAATTTATCTGTTCATTCTTAATGAATTCTTCATTCATCCTATTCACTCCTAATCTATTACTGACAAAGCTAAAACTTAGTTTACTTCATCCAGTAAATCAATAAAATGGAGAGAATGATTTAGAAACGTTTTTTATCCAAAAAAGCACTGATGATTTTCACCAGTGCTTTTTTCCTCACTTATTATGTGAATATACGATTTTCTTAATGGTTGCTGTTGAAAGATAATACTCTTCGGCCAGTCGCTCAATCGTGCTGCCGTTCCTAAATAAAGCTCGAATTTCTGCGTTTCGTCTATCGAGCATGTTTCTCCCGCCACTGGAGGTGCCCCATTTTCGATATTCCGTTTCCGGTTTCGGTATATAAAGTGCTGTCCCCTGGACATATTTTTGAATTTCCATGATTAGCTTTTCAGGTAGTACTTGGTTTGCATTCATATATTTCACGTTTGCCCGCTCCCTTATTTTGAACTTTTAAAAATAAGGTGCAAAGCCATGATATTAGAAAAGCTTATTCAGCGATTTAATCAAACATTTCGCCCCATGCAAAGTATCGCCTTTCCAATTATAGGCTTTGCATGAGTGGAAGAAGTACCAGACAATCTTACATGATTCTCCAACTGTACGCACCCCCTTTAAGTCTTATTATAGACAATACCAGTGGTGATGAAAACAATTTATTATTCATATGAATCATTTAGCCTCTTTCCCCTAACATATATCCAGCAGTTCATGAAGCCTCACTAATTTTTTAAGAAAAATAACACCATCCTGATGGATGATGCTATTGTGAATGTTATCTGCCCTTTATCCCAGTCAGTCTTTAAAATGCCCTTTTATTTCTCAATATTGCGAAAGCAATCGCCCCGATCATAAGGCCCCAAATCGTATTTGTTATTTTTTATTTTTCTTTACCTTGCCAAATGGTTTTAGATACGTAATAAAGGTCATGAATGCCAAGCATAAAAGATTAAAGCTAGAGGTTGTCACAATCGACAGCCAAGTCGATTGGAACTCTTTATTTTCTAACGAGCCAAAGCCCATACTTTCA
The DNA here is from genome assembly GCF_900104575.1 of Bacillus tuaregi. Taxonomy (NCBI): domain Bacteria; kingdom Bacillati; phylum Bacillota; class Bacilli; order Caryophanales; family Bacillaceae; genus Bacillus; species Bacillus tuaregi. Next base: position 2,038,773 of record NZ_LT629731.1, on the reverse strand, counting down.
ATCATTTCCCCTATTCCAGCTGTCCATTTACTTAAAAAGAAAATACCGATTAATATCGTTAATAGTGTTAAACTAAATTTTATGATTACCCAGTAATGCTTCGTCAGCCCCCATTGTGTCCAAACAGACAATAAAATACCTGTAAGTAACGAGAGCAGAGCGGGATACTTTAATAGGTTCTCATCAATTACCTCCATGCTTCCCATCGTATATAATAGCTGTTCCGCATTCGCTCCAGTTTTTAAATAGAAAGCAAGCAGCAACATCGCAAGTGTACCGCCTATCCATGAAGCGACTGATAGAACATGTATGGCTACTAGAATGCTTTTTTTCTTCTGAGTGAGTCGATAGGCCATAGGGTTAATTCCTCCTATACTTTATTGAGATTATATTGTTACCATCTTGGGTACGTTTTAATAGTAACAATGAAATGTTGCGAACTTGTTGCGGTCTATTACGGTTTCAGTGAAATCTTAAAGATTGAATCATCCGTAGTGTATAATGTGGAAAATGGAGAAAATAAAGGAGAATATTCATGGCTGAAACCATCTTAATAGTAGACGACGAGATAAAAGTACTAGATTTCATGGGGGCTTTCTTGAAAAATGAAGGATATGAAATCGTTACTGCACAATCAGGAACAGAGGCGCTAGCGAAAATCAATGAAGTAAATCCAGCATTAGTTGTCCTTGATTGGATGATGCCACAAATGAATGGTCTGGATGTTTGCCGTGAAATTCGAAAGACAAGTAAAACCGGCATTATTATGGTAACCGCCAAATCAGATGAAATGGATAAAATCGTTGGCCTGGAAGTAGGAGCGGATGATTATATAACAAAGCCCTTCTCCTTACGAGAGCTGTTAGCTCGAATTCGTTCCGTACTGAGAAGAATTGGCGTTACCCCTGCTACAACGGAGGAAACGATAGAGCGTGGTGAGTTGACCATATCAGTCTCACAGTATCGTGTCTGGAAAAATGGTGTAGAAATGACGATGACACCTACTGAATTCAAGCTATTATTAACACTTGCGGAAAAGCCTGGAATCGTTTATAGCCGGCTTCAACTATTAAAGGCTGCATTAGAGGATGAACTATTGAATGTTGAACGTACGGTTGATGCCCATATTAGCAGATTACGAAAAAAAATCGAGGATGACCCAGCCAATCCGACGTACATTCAAACGGTATACGGATTTGGCTATCGTTTCGGTGATCAACCATGAGTTTTCACCGAAAGCTTTTTTTAGCCTTAGCCCTTTCCATCCTAGGAGTCAGCCTTGTTTTTATTCTTATGACCCATATTACGGTGAAAAAAACCCTTGAAGTGGGTATCGACGAAACAAGAGGTCAAGAAATGAAGCTCCTGACTCAGGAATTAACCGCCTATTTTTTACAGAATAATGACTCCTGGAATGACCTTCAACAGATCGACGTCTTAAAAACGATTCAACAGGATGATCCAGAACTATTGGTTCTGGACAAAGAACAACAGATTGTTTACCAAAAAGGTGACTCATCCCATCAATTAATACGCAATCTGGGGATTAAGGGTGACATTCGTATTGCAAAGGATAGAGTTGGTGAGTTCTATTATTATGACCCCGAAATAGCCAATTTCACCAAGGTCATGATTGGAATCCCGATATCGGTTGTTTTTATTCTAACTGTGACCGGCTCCATTCTTATCTTGATTTCGTTGATTATTGCTTATCGACTATCAAAATGGCTTGCTGCGCCATTACAAAAGCTATTGCCTGTGATCGACAGGCTGGGTAAAGGTGAGCTGGGAATCCAGGTTCAGACCGAAACGAAGGATGAATATGGAAAAATTGCTGAAGCCTTTAATCATATGTCAAAGGAGCTGGAGCATGCCGAAACCCTCCGTAAAAATCTCACGGCCGATGTCGCACATGAGCTTAGAACGCCATTGACCATTATTAGTGGTAAATTGGACTATTTACAGCAGCAGGGAAAAATGATTCAGCCGGAAACCTTATTGCCATTACAGGATGAGCTGATTCGGCTGAATCAGTTAGTAGAGGACCTACGAATCCTCTCATTTGCAGAAGCAGGTAAATTGACATTAGACAAAGTGCCAACCGACATGTCTGAACTAGCTTCCCAGCTTCTCTTTGCCTTGGAGCCATTAGCTGAAGAGAAAAGCATCCATTTAGAGCTTGATAAACACACAAACGATACGACCGTGCTTATTGATGCAAATCGCATGAAACAGGTTCTTCTTAATTTACTTATGAATGCTTTACGGTATACCCCAGAAAATGGACATATTTCCATTCGCTTACTAAAGGAGGACAACCAAACCTTAAAGGTGATTGTAGAGGATACTGGCGTAGGAATTGAACCGGAGCATCTGCCACATTTATTTGATCGATTTTATCGCACGGATCAAGCTCGTTCAAGAGACAGCGGTGGTACAGGACTTGGCCTCGCCATCGCGAAGCAATATATCCAATCACATGGCGGGAATATTGAAGTGGAAAGTAAGTTGAATGTGGGGACTATGTTTATCATTCAACTCCCATTGTGAAAATGGACATTGAAAAGTACACTTTGCTCAACGAAGGAGATAAGGGAAAGCCTTATCCCCTTTTTATTAGGAGGAGTTTCTTTTGACCGCCACGAATCGAGCTATGTTCATTCCATGTCGAAAACAATCGCGGAAAAAGTCGGAATATTTTTAAAATAAAAGTGTGACTTTTATGGTTTTTCTGTTATATAATAGTTTTAAGTTAAATATATGTGTTATATATTAAAAGGGAGGATGATGAAAATGCTTTCGAATCAAGAGCGAGATAACATAATCCAATTTTTAGTTAATTATTTTGGTGTGAATCGTTTCCAATTAGAAAAGATGAGCGATCATTCACTCGATAACACCTATGAATTTGCTTACAGACGAAAAATTATGGAAAGCGACTTTTAAATCTAATTCGATCACCGAATTTGCGTCCGGATAACCTGAGTTCGCTCGGGTACATTACCTTTAAAAAATCGCATAACTCGCCGGAAGCTTAACTTCATTCAGCCGGGGTTTCAACCCCGCTGAATCGAAGTTCGATTTGCCTTCATCCCCCACTTGTAGAAGTGGAGGACTTCTGTACCTGTCGCAAGCTTTCGGTACAAAAAGCATTTGCTGAATGAAATTAAAATAGAGGGTCTGGTATGTAGATGTACTATTAAATGGTTCTACATACCAGACCCTCTTTCCATTATATTACGGTAAATTCATATCCATGTTCTCGAATTTTATCTATTAACTGTGGGAGTATGGCTACTGTTTGCTCTAATTCATGAAGGAGAATAACCGAACCATCCATTAAATGGTTGACCACATTACAAATAATCTTATCGGGATTGTGCTTGAGTTCCCAGTCAAAGGAAGAAATTTCCCACAGCATAGGGACTAATTGTAATTCCTTCAAGACAGACATCGTATACTCATTGTATTGACCAAATGGTGGTCTGAAAAATTGTACTTGAGCTCCTGTCATGTTATTTATCTTTTCAACTGAACCTTTAATTTGTTGATATTGCTGCTCATTACATAATTTGACCAAGTTTTTGTGATTTTGAGCATGCGAACCGATTTTATGACCTTCCAGTAACACTCTTTTCCAGGGTCTTTGCTTATGAACTAATCTTGATTGCCAAAAAAATATCGCCTTTACATCTTTTTCCTTTAAAATGTCTAAAATGGCCGTTAAACTGCGGCTCGGTCCATCATCAAAGGTAAGGACCACCTTTTTCTCTGTTGGTTTGATTTGATTGCTGTTTTTTACCCACCTATTATCCTGAAGATCGTACACGACCTTATCCGAGACTACTCATGGATGCCCCATTATTTCACTCCTTATATTACTGTTTCATATTAAATGGACATGGACTTATTATATTCTACCACGTTTTTTTCTTCATTATCGCTACCCCACCATCACAACGCCTTTTGCAGTATCCCTTCGACATCCTGGGCGGTAATATCTCTTGGGTTAGTAATCATACAGGCGTCCTGCAGGGCAATCTGACTAATTTCTTTTATCATATGCTCTTCAAAGCCCATTTCTGACAGCCGCTGTGGTGCCCCAATGTCAAAGGATAGTTGTTTGATATGCTCGATTCCTTTTTGTCCTGCTTCCATTGTAGATAACCCCGTAATATTTTCACCAAGCAACTCGGCAATTTCCTTAAATCTAGTTGGGTTTGCCAGCAAATTAAATTCCATCACATGGGGAAGAAGGACAGCATTTAAATCTCCATGCATCATCGGATATCTTCCGCCAATCGCATGACTGATAGCATGTACAGCACCCAAGATTGCATTTGAAAAAGCAAGTCCAGCATGAAGACTGGCCATAGCCATATTATTTTTAGCCTTTGCGTTTAGTTGTGATGCTGTCGAAGGCCGTAAATTATTCGAAACCAATGCAATCGCATTTTTGGCAAAAACATCGGTCATTTGTGTCGCTGCGATACTAACATAGGCCTCTATCGCATGGGTTAATACATCTAATCCGGTTGAGGCTGTTAGATGGCTGCTTTTCGTTGACAGCGTAATAGGGTCAATGATGGCAATATCAGGAACAAGGGACTTAGAAATAATCGTCATTTTCTTCATTCTTTCAGAATCAACGATGACGGAGAATTGAGACACTTCTGCACCCGAGCCTGCAGTGGTTCCAGCCATAACTAAAGGTGGCAGCGGTATATCAATTCTGTCGACGCCCTCATAGTCTGAAATTCTTCCCCCATTCGTAGCGAGGATGGCGATCGCCTTAGCGATATCAATCACACTACCACCCCCAACCCCAATAATCGCATCACACTGATTCTCCCGGTAAACAGCAGTGCCCCGCTCTGCCTGTTCAGCCTTTGGATTGGTCGATATATCATCGAAGCAAACATAGCTTAGCCCTGCTTCTTGACAGCTCTCAATCACATGTTCGACCCAGCCCGCACGAATGACCCCTGTATCGGTTACAATCAAGACCTTTTGCGCTCCAAGACGGATACAGCTTTCCCCCACCTGCTTAAGCGAGTAATCACCAAAAATCACCTCTGGCATAACAAATTTCGTAATCAAACCCTCCACCGACCTTTTTTCAATATGTATGGAAAATGAAACCTTATGACTTGATTTTACTGTAAAAGGGTTGAATTTTACAAATTTTCTTTAAATTATCCGATGTTCTATTAATCTCTTCCATCATCTATTAGAAAATGACCGATAATACGGCTGACTTAGCCGAAAAATTGGCCTATCTCCACAATATTTTGGCTTTGATAAATTTAAAAGCGTTATTTTCTTAATATTCATATGATTTTTACAATTGGCATGATGCTTGCTAATACAAGGGTGAAGCGTTAAAAAATTTTTTAAAAAGGATGATGTAAAAATGAAAACAGTAGAGCAGCAAGTACAAATGAATCATCAAGGAACAGAAAAAATGAAAGCAGCCGTCGTCAATGAATTTAAACAAGCCTTGGAGATTAAAGAGGTGGCAAAACCCACTTTAGAACACGGAGAAGTTCTGGTCAAAATCGAAGCCTGCGGTGTCTGCCATACGGACCTGCACGCGGCACATGGCGATTGGCCAGTAAAACCAAAGCTTCCTTTAATTCCTGGACATGAGGGGGTTGGCGTTGTCGTTGAAGTAGGCGAAGGCGTGAAATCATTGAAAATGGGCGATCGCGTTGGGATTCCGTGGTTATTCTCGGCTTGCGGTGAATGCGAATATTGCCTAAGCGGCAGAGAAACCCTTTGTCCGAATCAGCTAAACGGCGGATATTCTGTTGATGGCGGCTATGCTGAATATTGCAAAGCACCAGCTGATTATGTAGCAAGAATTCCAGAAGGTCTTGATCCAGTGGAAGTGGCCCCTATTCTGTGTGCAGGTGTAACAACCTACAAGGCGCTGAAGGTTTCCGAAGCGAAGCCAGGCGATTGGGTAGCTATCTATGGTATCGGCGGTCTTGGTCATATTGCTCTCCAATATGCTAAAGCGATGGGCTTCAACGTCATTGCAGTCGACATTGCCGATGAAAAGTTAGAGCTTGCTTCACAATTAGGTGCTGACATTACCATCAATGGCTTAAAGGTTGATCCTGTTGAAACGATTAAGGAAAAAGTGGGCGGCGTACAAGCATCTGTAAGTGTTGCCGTAACGAAAAAAGCCTTTGAACAAGCCTATCAATCTGTTAAAAGAGGTGGAACTCTCGTCGTGGTTGGACTTCCGCATGATGAGCTTCCAATCCCAATTTTCGATACAGTACTTAACGGAGTTTCCGTAAAAGGCTCTATCGTTGGAACCAGAAAAGACATGCAGGAAGCGCTTGACTTTGCAGCTCGTGGTAAAGTTCGTTCGCAAATCGAAACAGCTCCGCTTGACTCGATTAATGAAGTGTTTGATAAGATGTCTTCCGGTAAAATTAACGGCCGAATCGTTTTAAAGATGTAATTTCGTTTTAACCTATCACTGGGGTTGTCCGCTATCTTGTTCAATCTCAATAGACAATCCGATTTAGCAGTGCACACCCAAATGTGCACTGCTATCTTTATGTTAGAGTATAATTTAAGCCTACTTTTTTTCATTCAAATAATATCTAAGCTTTCTCATTGTAATTCCAAGACCCTCTACTGCCTCTTTCCGATTTCCAACTGTTTTCTTCAATGATTTCTCGATAAAGGCATGAATCGCTTCTGTTTCCAGCCTTTTAATGCCATCAAGGACCAGCTGTAATTCCGTGATTTCCTCTGATTTCCACATGTCTCTTATTTCCTGCTGCCATAGATCAAGAAAGGAATCAAAACCGAGATTTTTACCGGCAAACTGAGCGCCTTCTTCTGCCGCTGCCATCTCTATAGCCCCTTCGATAGGACTGGTGATTTTCGTTGGCAGATAATCCGGCGTAATATAGGCTGTTTCCCCTTCAGCTAAGGCTGCTGCTCTTTTGATGATATTGACCAGTTCACGGATATTCCCCGGCCAGTTGTAGCTTTTAAGAAGCTGAAGCGTATCTTCCGTAAAGGACAGCTTTAATTGATGTCTTTTTACATAATCGTCGATCAATTGTGGGATATCCTCCACCCTTTTTCGTAAGGGCGGGATGGTTAATTTCACCACATCTAGACGATATAATAAATCCTCACGGAAGGTTCCCTTTGTCACAGCCTGATGCAAATCAACATGTGATGCCGTAATTAATCTTGCTTTGCTTCTCTGGACCGTTTCCCCTCCTACCTTCATGAATTCCCCTGTCTCAAGAACACGCAAAAGCTTCACCTGTGTCGCTAGGGATGCTTCACCTATTTCATCTAAAAATAAAGTCCCTTTATCCGCCAATTCAAAGAATCCCTTACGATCCTTCGCTGCACCGGTAAAGGACCCTTTTGTATGACCAAAAAGCTCACTTTCAAGTAAATGCTCCGAAATCGCTCCACAATTGACCCCAATAAAAGGATAATGAGACCTCTGACTTGCCTCATGGATAAAATGGGCAAGCACCTCCTTGCCTGTCCCTGTTTCTCCCTCAATCAAGATGTTTACATTTTTCTGGGCAAATTTATAGGCCAGTGAAAACAATTGATTCATTTCTTCCTGTTGTCCGATAAAGCAGCCTATTTGGGTAGCCAAATCATGTACATGATCATGGGAAGGTGTGACTCCGCCTGTCAAAAGCCGTTCGGTTATTCTTTCAATCTCTTCAATCTCATCAAATGGTTTTTCGATAAAATCATAGGCTCCTAGCTTAATCGCTTCTACGGCTGTTTTTACCGTACTATAGCCTGTCATCACAATCACCTTGCACAAGGGCTGAGAAGTCTTCAGGTCCTTTAGTATTTCAAGCCCGTTTCCATCAGGAAGCCTAACATCCAAAAAGGCCAGATCAAATGAGACAGCATTCTTCACATCGTCAAACTCCCGCCTGCTTGTACAAAGTGTGACTTGATGCCCTTTCTCACTTAATAGGTGGCGAAGAAAAATACAAATATCTTTCTCATCATCAACAACTAAAATAGTAGACATGCTAGCGTTCCCTTTCTTCCTCATGATTTACATTTCCTAGAATCGGCAGCTTCAGGATAAAACAGCTGCCCTCTCCCGGCACACTTTCAGCCTGTAACGTTCCTCCATGCGATTGTGCAATGCCAATACTGACCGATAGACCAAGGCCATGCCCCTTCGCCGCATTTTTCGTTGTATAAAAGGGATGAAAAATTTCTGACAGCACGTCTTTCTCCATCCCACAGCCATTATCCGTAACAGTAAGAATAATATGAGGGGAGTTTTTATCAAGGTACGTTTGAAGGATTACCCTTTTATCATTTTGTTCACTATCCTCCATGGCGTCCTTTGCATTTAAAAGTAGATTTAAGATGATCTGACCAATCTGCTGGCAGCTGCCTTCAATGGGCGGAAGGGTCGTATCCAGTCTCGTTTCCACTTTAATTCCTTGTTTTGTCAGTTGATTTCCTATTAAACATAATGCTTGCTGTACAGCTTCATTAATGGAACAGACCTCAAATAAGTATTCATCCTGTCGGGAAAAGGTGAGCAGATTCTGGATGATAGTTTTGCTCCGTTTTCCACATTCATAAACAGATTCTAGCAGCTGATAGTTTACATCAGCACGATCCGCTTTTCGTAGGAGCAGCTGTGCATTGCCCATAATGGCTGTAAGTGGATTATTCAGTTCATGGGCCACCCCTGCAGCCATTTCCCCAATTGCCGCCAGCTTTCCAGATTGAATCAGCTGTGCTTCAATCCGCCTTTTGGCTGTCACATCCTCCAAATAGATGATGGAGGCAAAATGGCTGTTAGCATCATCGAAAATAGGATAGCTATGACATTCATAGATTTTATTTTCAATATGTATTTCATCAGAAGAGGTGTGGAGCTCAAGCAGCTTCTGTTGAAATGGGTGATTTTCCTCCTCCGAGAACAAAAGCTCGTCCACTCGTCTTCCAATCAGACTTTCCTTTGTTGGATAATATTGATGTGCGGATTCGTTTGCCTGTAGAATGACGCGATTTAACCCGATAATGATAATGGCATCAGGCACCGCTTGAAAGGTCTTTTCCCACTTCTTTTTCGTCATCAGCACCTCTTTATAAAGATGCGTGTTCTCAATACAAACGGCCAGCTGATCTGATAATTGTTGAAAAAAGGATAAATCAGACCAATAGCCCTCAAGCATATCTTGACTGCCGAGCGATAGAATCCCTGTTACCTGTCCCTTCCTTTTTAATGGAAAAATAAAAATACTATTAAGTCCCATTTCGGCAAACGCCATTTCTTCAAACCAAGGCTGACTTTCCTCTTGTTTTGTATACAGGTAAGGTTGGCCAGAGTTCATCACATGCCAATATAAGGAGCTGTCCTGTGGAAAAGCGGTTCCTGGTTTAATAACAAAGGAATTCGAAGGATAGATATTTGTTAGAATCAGATCCTTCTCCTCTATCATCGATAAGCTTATTCTTTCAATTGGAAAAATTTCCTTTAGCTTCTCAAGGACGTTCCTTAGTAAATCCTCCATCGACATCTCCACATTAAAGCCCTTCATTACCTCATTAATGATTTCTAATTGAATATTCTTCTTCTGCAGCTCTCCTACTGTCTTCTTTAACTCTGTATAATAATTCCGCTTGGACGACTGCACCCCCGTCAAAAGCTCAATCATTCTCTCCCTGTTCTGCACATAAGTTCCCCCTTAGGAAGCATATCCATCCTGTTCATCATAAAACGATTTAAGACTAATTTATCAAAAAAATAACCTGTTGCCAAAATTTTCTGAAGTATATTCATCAGAGTATTGCAGGTCCCCGTTCATAACTTAAGAAATGGTAAAAAAACCCGTCAATTTTGACGAGTTTTTTACTATCCAACATTTTTCATCCAAGGATGTAAGGACCTTTTCGTTTAATTCAGCGAAATCCAGACACTTTTTACTTCTGTATAATTTTCAAGCGCATAGGAGCCCATTTCACGGCCAATACCGGATTGCTTAAAGCCACCGAATGGTGACGCCGCATCAAAGACATTGTAGCAGTTTACCCAAACCGTACCAGCCCGAAGATTGTTCGCAATGTAATGTGCGTTTTGCAAATCCCGTGTCCAAACACCCGCAGCAAGGCCAAAGTCGCTATTGTTTGCCCGCTTCACTAATTCATCTAAATCCTCATACGGCATGGCAGAAATAACCGGTCCAAAAATTTCTTCCCTGGCAATCGTCATTTCATCTCGTACGTCGGCAAAAATAGTTGGTGCGACGAAGTAGCCCTGCTCCTGAGGCTTTTTCCCTCCTGCAACAAGCTGTGCCCCTTCATTAAGCCCTTTGTCAATGTAGCTTAGTACTCGGTTTTGCTGTTCTGCTGAAACAAGCGGTCCAATTTCAGTATCACCATGGATGCCGGCACCCTGTTTGATGTTGTTCGCATGTGCCGCCATATCCGCTATCACATTATCAAATTGTTTCTTTTGAATGAATACACGTGATCCAGCGCAGCATACCTGTCCCTGATTGAACATGACTCCATTTAAGGCTCCGGGAATAGCCTTGGTTAAATCCGCATCAGGTAAAATGATATTCGGTGATTTTCCACCTAGCTCTAGTGTGACTCGCTTTAAAGTATTTGAAGCACTTGCCATGATCCGCTTACCTACCGCTGTTGAACCGGTGAAAGCAATCTTATCTACTAAGGGGTGATCAACAAGCGGCTGACCAGCTGTTTCACCAAAGCCTGGAACAATATTAATTACACCTGGTGGGAAACCAGCTTCTTCTATTAATTCGGCTAAGTAAAGGACGGATAATGGTGTTTGTTCAGCTGGCTTCAGGACGATGGTGCAGCCTGTTGCAAGCGCAGCTCCCAACTTCCACATCGCCATTAAAAGCGGGAAATTCCAAGGGATAATCTGTCCGACAACCCCAACCGCTTCATGTCGCGTATAATTGAAGAATGGCCCATTAACCGGAATGGTTTGACCAACCAGTTTAGTTGACCAGCCGGCATAATAGCGCATATGTTCAATGGATAATGGAATATCGGCATTAGATGTTTCACGAATCGGCTTCCCGTTATCTAACGTTTCGAGCTGGGCAAGCTCAGCACTATTTTCTTCCATTAAATCAGCAAGCTTGTACATCAGCCTGCTTCGGCTAGAAGCGCTCATTTTTGACCATGGACCCTCATCGAAGGCTTTTCGAGCAGCTTTTACTGCTTGATCAATATCCATGGCATTCGCTTCATACACACTTGCTAAAACCTCTCCTGTTGCAGGATTATACGTATCAAAGGTCTTTCCAGATTGACTTTCCACAAATTGCCCATTAATATATAATTTCTTATTTCCTTGTAAAAACCTTACAACCTTTTCATTAATCCCCTCTGTAAGCTGTTTCATCCTATTTCCTCCTCATATTTTAATATTTTGCTAGCATCCGGCTTTTGTTAACTGAATATTCAGAATTAACGAAGTGCTCATCTCCCTTTTTTTAGATTTCACTCTTTCTATAAGCAAATAGGATGCCAATGGTTGCAGGAGGGAATCTTCTATTTTTTTCAAAAGAAAATAAAAAAATAGCCGAAAAAACGGCTTCTTGAGCCGATATTCCGGCTGACAGAAACAAAATATCGTTCCTCCTGTCTGATGACAATACATGCGTATTCCCTTTCCTTTTTCCTTGTTATATTTTGCAATTTTATAGAAACATATCTATTAATTTTACAGCATACATTTAGTTGTTCTTAATTAGGAGGTGATTTTTTGTTTTATTCGCTTTTATTATTACTTCATGTGTTAGCCGCCATCATTGGAATCGGTGTTACCTTTGCCTTTCCAGTGATATCGACCATGCCGCAAAATTTGTCTCAATTAAAGCATACCCTTGTGCTGATGAAAAGATTAGAAAAGTATCCGCAAATCGGCGGTGCCATCTTAATTATCACAGGTTTCATAATGGGATATTTATCACCTAGTTATTTCAAAGAAATTTGGTTTGTTGGTTCGATTGTTTTATATATCATTGTGGAATTTTTAATTTATGTTGTCATTGGGGCAAAGATGAAAAAGGTTATGCCTGTTGTGATGGACTCTAAGGGGGAAGAAATACCAAAGGAATATAAAGCGGTTGCTAAAGCGACTACCCCTATCCATATGGTAGTGACTCTTCTAGCTATCCTGATTATTGTGCTCATGTCTGTTAAGCCGTTTTAACTTCATTCGTTTTCGAGGAGTATCAAACACATTGCTCGTCAAAAAACGAGTGTTTTTTAGGCAAGGATTACCGCCTTGCTATAAGGCGGCGGCCTCCTGCTCTTCTTCATAATAGGCTTCCTGACATTCATCACACCACATGACGATGCCGTAATTACCGATGAATTTGATTTGAACAAGCTTTCCTTCTTCGTAGCATTTCGGACACACATGTATCGTCACTTTCATCAACCCTCCAAGTGAAATTTTCCTTCTTGATTACTATTTTACTATAATAGATAAATTATACAAAAAGGCTTATTTTATTTGATTTTAAAGTTTGAACTTTTTAGTACATTTAACTTCATTCAGCAAATGCTTTTTGTACCGAAAGCTTGCGACAGGTACAGAAGTCCTCCACTTCTACAAGTGGGGGATGAATGCAAATGGTTCTTCGATTCAGTGGGGTTCACACCCCGGCTGAATGAAGTTAAACCTCCGGCGGATGTCATGGATTTTTTTAAAGGTAGTTTATCGAGCAAGCTCGATAAAAATCCGGACGCAAATTCGACGGGCGAATTTGATTAATGAGAAGGAAAAACCACCTTTTTTCCTAAAAAATATGTAATATTAATAGTATAATTCTTAATTTAGGGAGTGAGTCATGTTGTTTACAGTAGAAGAAGCTTGTCTTGTGCTTGTGGATGTACAAGGAAAGCTAGCCACCATTGTGGAGGAAAGCGAATCTGTTATTAGTAATTCAGCAAAGCTGGTTCAAGCGATGCAGGCATTGGAGGTCCCGATTTTATGGCTGGAACAGAATCCGAGCCGGTTAGGACCCACCTCACCAGAGATTGCCCAGCATTTAACGGAGCAGCCGATTAGCAAAATTTCCTTTAGTGCCTGCCGGGAAGAAGAGTTTATGGAGGCTGTTAAAAGAAGTGGTCGAACTCAATTTATTATTACAGGCATTGAAGCCCATATTTGTGTCTATCAGACTGCTAGACAGCTAAAGGAACAGGGCTTTGAGGTTGAAGTCGTAGCAGATGCCGTCTCCTCCCGTACGAAGGAAAACAAGGAAATTGGATTAGTAAAAATGCAAGCACTGGGTATATTGCCTACTAGTACGGAAATGATTATGTATGAGTTGTTGCAAAGGGCCGACCATGAGGAATTTAAAACGATATTGCGATTAGTGAAGTAAAAAAGGTATTTATGAGAGAACTTGATAGAGTCTCCTCTTAAGTTCGGACAACGAGCACTGCTTTTTAAGAGAATTTGTCAGAGCTACCCCTTAGTTCGGACAAGAAAAGCCGATTATCAAAAGAATCGAGTTGTCAATCATTCAAGTAGATGACTCTGTATGCGAGTATGAACGTAAGAAGCCGAAAACAAATTTGTTCGGCTTCTTACGTTCATACCATATTCTATTCAAACAAAGGACTCACTGCTTTTTCAAAATGAATTCGGTCAATAGCATCTGCCAATAATGGTGCCACAGAAATGGTGACAATCTTCTGTAGCTGCTTTTCCTGAGGCAGCTGAATCGTATTGGTCACGACCAGTTCTGTGATGGGTGAGCGTTCAATTTTTTCAATCACATTTCCTGTTAAAACAGGATGCGTACAGCAGGCATAGATAGACTTAGCACCGCTTTCTGCGATAGCTTGGGCTGCAGTCAGCATCGTAGTCCCTGTATCAATTAAATCATCAATCAAAATAACATTTTTACCTTCCACATCTCCGATGACGCTGCGAGTTTCAGTCCCGCATTCTTCCGGCTCCCTTTCATCCACCAGTGCTAGGGGAACGTCTAGTATATCGGCTAATTTTCTAGCCCTTCGAACGCTCCCAAGATGTGCTGACACGACAACGATATTTTCTAACCCTTTGTTTTCAATATACTGCGAAAGAACCGGTATTCCCGTTAAATGTTCCATCGGAATATCAAAAAATCCCTGCATTTGGTCTGTATGGAGGTCAATGGAAAGAACTCTTGTCGCACCAGCTTTTTGCAATAGATTTGCCATTAATTTTGCCGTGATTGGCTCCCTCGGACGTGCCAATCGATCCTGTCGTGCATACCCAAAATAAGGAATCACCACATTGATTTGGCTGGCAGAAGCCCTCTTTAAGGCATCAATCATAATGAGGAGCTCCATCGTATTTTCATTAACAGGGCCTGACGTAGATTGAATGATAAAAACATCACTATCTCGTACTGTTTCTTCAATATGTATTTGAATTTCTCCATCGCTAAAACGATCGACATGAACCTTGCCCAGCTCATACCCTAATTTTTCGGCAATTTCTAATGCCAGCTCGCGATTTGAATTCAAAGTAAATAATTTTACTTTATTCTTCTCTTTATTAGACACTCCCTGTACCCCCATACCCTTTTTTCTACAAAATTCGTTATTATTTTCTTTATTATAACCGTTATTTCATTCTTTTGCGAAGTGGAAATAGTGACTAACCATGTTAAAATAAATTGGTCTAGAACTCCACCGCTTTATCTATAACCAAAGACGGCTTGTAAATACTAAAAAAGGCCCATAATCGGACCTTTTTATACATATTATTAGTATCAAATTCGACGGGCGAATTTGCGTCCGGATTTTTATCGAGCTTGCTCGATAAACTACCTTTAGAAAATCCGAGACATCCGCCGGAGGCTTAACTTCATTCAGCGGGGGTTTGTACCCCCACTGAATCGAAGTACCATTTGCATTCATCCCCCACTTGTAGAAGTGGAGGACTTCTGTACCTGTCGCAAGCTTTCGGTACAAAAAGCATTTGCTGAATGAAGTTAAACAAAAATATTAATCATTCTACTAGCAACAATCTCCTGTATTTCCAAACATTGAAATCCCACTACCCTGTCCACTCCGGTCAAGAACAAGGTCTTCTGTCACTTGTTCAATGAAGGGGTCAATCGCTACTGTTATTTCATTTATTGTGACAATGATATCGTCTGCTTCCGGCTCGTCCAGAGCCAGTCCAATTCTCGGCTGTCCTCAGCCATACCCACTAAAAAAAATACGAATGCTCGAACAGTTCTCTTCAGTGAACATTTGTTGTAATTCTTCACGTCCTGCGTCTGTAATAATCATTCTTACCCTCCTGATGTTTGTACTACATTCGTATTATAAACGATATTGTTATGCAGAAGGCATTGATTTGCTTAGAGGCATAGCTTCTATGTTACTTTTCTTGTTAATCCTTTTTTTAATAAGTAAATACCTCCAACGAGTATAGAGTCTAACGATATAAAACTTATAAAAACCGCTTTCTTATTTTAGGATCCGGTAGCATACAGCTCTCCTTCTTCCCAAACCATTTATACCTATTCCTAGCAACAATTTCATATATATAATCTCGCAATGGTTTAGGGACGATGGACAAGCCATATAATAATCTCCATCCACCCTTTAAATTCCTGCATACTCTAAGTGCAGCTGATGATTTGTAAAAGCATTGCCGACCCTCAATAAGGATAAAACTATTTAGATGAACAGGAATTTGATACTTTCTTAATAGCTCTTGACCTGCTTCACTTTGTAGGGAAGCGAAATAATAAAGAGCCTTTTGGTCCCGTTTGATGATAAATTGAACACTTTCATCGCAAAGATGACATTCTCCGTCGAATAGAATAACGTTC
The DNA here is from genome assembly GCF_900104575.1 of Bacillus tuaregi. Classification (NCBI taxonomy): domain Bacteria; kingdom Bacillati; phylum Bacillota; class Bacilli; order Caryophanales; family Bacillaceae; genus Bacillus; species Bacillus tuaregi. The sequence continues at coordinate 2,022,898 of NZ_LT629731.1, read as the reverse complement.
AAGCCTTCGCCTCCCTGTGCCTCTTTCAATCATTACTTCTTTTTTGCCCTTTAACACTCCTACTAACCTTTTAACACACAAGGTTGGCATTGTGAATACCTGAATGAATATTTTATTCTGAAAAATTAAAAAAACTGCCAAAACTCGTCGTTGGTACGAATTCCTGGCAGTTATTCTATCCTGATATCGATTGTCTTGAAAAGTGGATGTAGCATCATTTATTCCGAATCGTCAAGCTATACTTTCCGTGTGCCAGCAGTAAGACCATGCACATGACAATAATAGAAAAAATCTGTGAGTTGCCTGTGGCAAGCGAATAAAAGGTCGTAATGAAAATGGCAAAGAGTAAGCCAATACTAAAGAAATTGTAGGATTTGTACAATCCCATCAGCATGACATGTCGTTCCCCTTCATCAGATACTTCTAATAACTTTTTGGCATAATCCTTCTCGGAAAAGCCTGGTAGATTGCGCTCAGGGTATACCTGCTTCATAAGAATGGTTAAGAGCATACTAAAAAGATAACAAATAAACATGGCCGTAACTGAAGTAATCGCAATGGCGACTGATTGAGTTGTAATAACAGAGATACATAGAGCTAAAACGGCAAGAATCATACTCAACTGTACAAATAATGAATAATCTGCAGCTTTTTTATACATTAAGCCGTCCATTTCATCCTCTTCATCACCGGAAACCTCTTGATTATTTAATCTTTTAATTTGTCTATAAAACACAACGCTCAGCATAAGCAGGATGAAAATAATCACCAGAATACCGACTACCACGCTATCTGCATATTGGATGAAATCCACTTCCTTAAACCCTTTAATCAAAAGAATGGATACGACAAAGCCAGCAATAGCACTTAATAAAATATGTAACCATGCTTTCATTTATTCTTCCTCCTCTATTAAAAATACACTTTCAACAGGTTCCTTAAAAATACGTGCGATACGGACGGCAATTAAGAGTGAAGGAATAAATTCTTCCCGTTCAATTAAACTAATGGTTTGTCTAGACACTTTGGCGAGCTTAGCAAGCTGGGTTTGATTTAAACCATCCCGTGCCCGAAGCTCCTTCAGCCGACTCTTCATATCTGCATCTCCTTTCTATTTTAATTGTAAAAGATACTATTCATTTTGACAAGTATATTTGTCAAAATGAATAGCAATTTTGTCAAAACGGTCTCATTCGTCATCCTTAAAAAAATAAAAAAAGCATCAATCCGTTTTTGGATTCATGCCCTTGAAAGCTTATTTATGATGATTTTCTCCATGAACGGAGCAGCTTTCTGATTTTTTTACCGCTATTTCATCCCAGCTTCCGCTTAGCCCGTCATAGCATAGCATGCGACCAAAGAGTGGCTCGCCGATTTTCAGAAGCAGCTTGATACACTCGTTTGCCTGCAGACTGCCAATCACACCGGCTGTCACACCCATAATCGGAACCGGCGTTTTTTGTTTTGCCTCATCATAACCGATACAGGATAAGCAAGCAGAGTCTTTGTTAATATCTATCACATAGCCATAGAACCCTTCAACTCCGCCTTCTACGAGGGGAATATTCAGCTTTATACATGCACATGCGACCGCAGTCCTTGTAGCAAGATGATCAACACAGTCAACGACCACATCAGAACCTGCAAGAAGCTCTTCACTGTTTTCGAGCTCCAATTTCGTATCAATCATAACTAGATGAATATGAGGATTGAGCCTAGCTAGTTTTTCCTTTGCTGACTGAAGCTTCAACTTTCCGATATCTTCCGTAAGATGTAAAAACTGACGGTTTAGATTAGACTCCGAAACAACATCACAATCGATCATTCTAATGGTCCCAACCCCTGCACTGGCGAGATAGGTCAGCACCGGGGAACCGAGCCCGCCTGTCCCGATTACTGTCACGGTACTCTGCTCCAGTTTTTTTTGCCCGTCCGGTCCAATTTGAGGAATGATTATTTGTCGATCATATCTCATAGCAGTACCTCCTTCGAAGTACTGACTGCGCTGCTTTCCTGTTTCGCTTTTACCTTCCATTCCAACCAACAGCATAATTCATCCAATCCAGATTCCTGCCTGCAGGAGGTTTGAAATAAACTGGTATTTTTGTTGAGTAATTGGACCTCTTGGAAAAATTTCAACGAATCGAAGTTGGTAAACTCAATCAGATCCATTTTATTTAAGATAACGGCATCCGATTTTTCAAAAATAAATGGATATTTCAGTGGCTTGTCACTTCCTTCTGTTGTGCTCAAAATGGTTAGGATGCTATCCTCGCCCAGTGCAAACTCAGCTGGACAAGCCAAATTACCGACATTCTCAATGATGAGTAAATCGATACGGTCCAGATTGAGTTGATCAATGGCCTTCTTCAGCATTTGTGCATCAAGATGACAGGCCCCTCTCGTGTTAACTTGAACGACAGGAACACCGTGTGACTCTATTTTTTGAGCGTCCATAGCTGTAAAAAGATCTCCTTCAATTACCGCTATGTTTAGCTCTTGTTTTAACCTGGAAATCAGCTTCTCGATGATGGTTGTTCTGCCTGCGCCTGGTGAACCCATCAGATTGATGGTATACACCTTTTTTTCATCTAGTAGCTTTCTATTTAAGCAACTTCGCTCATCATTAGCCTTCAGGATACTATCGATCACACTTATTTCATTCATATGAAAACCCCATATCTGTTTTATAATATTTTGTCTGGAAAATATACCGGTTTCATAGAATCTGCATGAATCAAATTCGCCCGTCGAATTTGCGTCCGGATTACCTGAGCTCGCTCGGGTAAACTACCTTAAAAAATCGCAAGACTCGCCGGAGGCTTAACTTCATTCAGCCGGGGTTTGCACCCCCACTGAATCGAAGGACCATTTGCATTCATCCCCCACTTGCAGAAGTGGAGGACTTCTGTACCTGTCGCGAGCTTTCAGTACAAAAAGCATTTGCTGAATGAAGTTAATATACACCAAGATTCATATAAGCAATGCTACAAGCACCTTCCTGTGTGACCATGCAGGGTCCTGTGGGAGTGGCAGGTGTACAATTGTGACCAAAGTTAGGACAAAGCTGGGGCTTCATCCCCTTTAGAACCTCACCGCAAAGGCAAGTCTGCATGAGGTCCTTTTCTTTTCCTGCCAGCTTCAAGTTATATTTAATCTCTGCGTCAAACTGACTAAATTCATGTTTTAAAACAAGGCGAGACTGTGGTAAAAAGCCTACACCTCGCCAATTAGCATCCGTAAGGGTAAAGGTACTCTGGATCAGATTCTGGGCAATGCCATTCCCTTTATCTTTTACTACCCGCTGATACTGGTTGATGGCAGTGGAGTCATGACGGTCATAATGATACAGAGCCTGAAGGATGGCATGCAGGATATCAACAGGTTCAAAGCCGCTAATAACACATGGAATCCTGTACTTTTTAACTAAAAGATCAAAAGGAGCCGTGCCTGTCACCATCGCCACATGTCCGGGACAAAGCAGGATATCCATATTGGAATGTAAAAGGACCTCTTCCATGGCAGGAGGTGTAATCCGGTGCGAAGAAAGAATTGAATAGTTCTCAAGACTTCCTGCCTGCTGTATGACGGAAGCTGTTCCTGGGGCAGTGGTTTCAAAGCCAACCGCCATATGTACAACCTCTGAATCAGTGTTTTTAGCTAGTTCTAATGATTGTGAAATATCATAGACAATCCTAACGTCTTTCCCTTCTTGCTTTAACTGAGCGAGCGTGCCCCATCTTGTCGGAACCCTTAATAAATCTCCGTAGGTTGTGAGAATGATATTTTTTCTGTTTGCCAGCTCTATGCCTAAAGCAATTTCCTCCTCGGGTGTCACACAAACCGGACAGCCAGGCCCACTGATTAATTGGATATTGGCGGGTAACAGCTCACGAAGACCATATTGAACAATCGTATTTTCATGGGTTCCGCAAAAGTTCATAATCTTTAATTCCCGCTCACGAAGACGTTTATTTTCTTTTTCTATCCCGTCCAAAAGCTGTCTGGCATAGGCGTCTGTTGCCACCACATCACGATAGATTTTATGCGGATTTTTGACAATTTCGGTGGCAAAGCCGGCATGAACCACAACGGTATCTCCGATTTTCACATTAGGAAGCAGCGCAGTGGAAACCTCCTTCAACGCTCCTTTAAAGCTGACAACTGCCCTTCCTTCAACACGCTCCGTTACCATTCCAAAAGCTGCAACACACATTTGTTATCACCTACGCTGACTATAATAATTACTCCACTTCCATGCTTTCGATATATAATTCCTTCCCTGACAGAATATGAAATTTTTTCGTTCCGCAATGAGGACAATCTGAAAACGGTATGCTGGTTTCAAATTCATGGCTGCAATCCCGGCACATAACTCGAATCGGAACATATTCAATAATCAGGTTCGCTCCTTCTGCAGGTGTTCTCTGAACATATATCTCAAAGCAGGATTTCATGATAGATTCCTCTATACCGGTTAATTCACCGACGATTAATTTGACTTGTTTTACCCGTTTTACGCCATATTCTGTTACTTTCTCGTTTATGACTTCATAAATACTTCTCACCATTGCCAGTTCATGCAACGTACGGAGCCTCCTTTACGGTAACTATCTCTCAGTACAGGAGATGCATGGATCAATACTGCCAACTACAACCGGAATATCCGCAATTTTACTGCCAGGAAGCATGATATTTAGTGCTTCCCAGTTTGGATACGTAGGGACTCTCCATTTTATCCGTTCAGGAATATCAGTGCCGTTCGTACGGGCGAAATAAATCAGTTCACCCCTCGGAGCCTCCGATTTAGCAATCGCTTCTCCACCTGGGATATCAGGCATAGAATCCAGACAGACCGGACCATCTGGGAGCTCCTGTAAACATTGCTCCACCATATGTATAGACTCTACAACCTCACCAAGCCTCACCATCAGCCTTGAGAAAACATCTCCATTTTTCATGGTTACTGCATGTACATTAAGCTTGTCATACGCTGCATACGGGTTGTCTACTCTTACATCATAGTCAATACCTGATGCCCTTGCCACCGGTCCAACCACACCGTACTCCGCAGCCTTTTCTTTCGATAAAACCCCAATTCCTTCCGTCCGGCGGCGGATCGAAGCATTAGACTGGCAAATTTTCGTAATTTCCTCAAGTGGTTTTTTTAACGTTTCAAGCGTGTTCAGGATGTACTTTGTCTGTTCCTTTGAAATATCGTATCTCACGCCACCGATACTATTGGCGGATAAATTCATCCGATTTCCGAACACAGATTCCTTAATATCCTGCATATTTTCTCTTAGCTCCATGGCATGCATGAAAAGAGAGTCGAAGCCGATAATATGAGGAATCAAGCCAATATTAAACAAATGGGAGGAAATACGTTTGATTTCGTCTGCTATCGTTCGCAAATATTCCGCTCTTACCGGTATTTCAATTCCGGCTATCTTTTCAACCGCCATGCAATAGGTAAACGGATGGTTATTCGAGCAAAGCGAGCATACTCGTTCCGTTAGTGTCAGGTTTTGATAAAAATTTCGCTGCATCGTTAGAAATTCGATCCCGCGGTGGACGTGGCCGGCATTGATGTCAAGACCAACCACCGTTTCGCCTTCGACCTGCAGCTTGAAATAGATGGGTTCTTCCAGGACGACGTGGACTGGACCAATTGGAATGGTATAGCTACTCAATGGTTGTCGCTTCCTTTCCATCAGATTTCATAACTTTTTCCCATAATGTGCTTGTGCTTGCACCATTCATCGCTTCAGACAGGGGAATCATTGTATGATCGGTCATATAGATATTTTCTTCAAGAAAGAGTCTCTTGGAGTTTGGATGACCCTGCAGCTTAATATTGTATAGCTCCTGCATTTCCCTCTCATGCCAGTCGGCACTTTTCAGCACAGGAGTAATCGAATTGACCTTTCTCTCAAGTGAAGGAAGCGTAATCCTGACGGTGCAGTTAAGTCCTAAAAAATAGAAATGATAATTGATGATTAAAGTAATAGGCTTATCCTCAACACGACTCACCTCGGACGGACTGGCAAATTCAGCGGGTGTATTTAAAGGCGATATGGTCATCACTCTTCCCTTATATCCGGCAATAATTTCTGCAACGGTATAGAGATCCTCTGGATTTTCCAGTTTGCACCAACCGCAAACAACTCCTTTTTTATCCTGATCCCATTTCAGGCTGTAGGTTTCTCCTATTTTTTCAGTCAGTTTTTGTCTGAAATGATTCATGGCGTCTTCTTTTAACATATTTAAAACACACCACCCTTCCAAGTCTCTTTTCTGCGGCATTTTTCACACATTTTAGTTAGTCCCTTCACGTCCCCGTCCTCACCGTACAGCTTTTTCACTAGGATGGGTGAAAGCGGCAGAAACAGTTCACCACAGCAGGTGCATGGCTGTTTTGGAATCCACGTTCTTTCGGTATAGGTGTACTTCTCCTCCTGCACATGCGCTGTATGGTAATCATTTGTTAAGTGAATCGCTTTAACTGGACAGACATGCTCACACAAACCGCAAAACGTACACGTGTTATGCCAGACAACAAAGTGGATTCCTTCTTGATCATCAGACTCCTGTAGCTTTATCGCGCCGCCTGCACAGACATATTCGCACATATGACAGGCCATACAAAGCTCCGGATCATGCTTTATTTTCCCTCTCAGCTTTGCCGGTGCCAAATCTTCTGCAAAGGGGTATTGAATGGTAGATGGTCCTTTGATGAGATTGTGTAGAACCAGTTTTAATATAGAACTCATGACCTCTCCCCCCTAGAATCTGGTTTTCCAAATTTCAACCGCCATGGCCACTCCATCGATAATAGCCTGTGGCCTTGGTGGGCAGCCTGGAACATTGACGTCCACCGGAATATAAGTATCCAGCTGACCATCGATGGCATAGCTGTCTCGAAAAACGCCTCCTGATATTGGACAAATCCCGACCGCTACCACTACCTTCGGATAGGGTATTTCATTGTATACACGTAAAACTTTCTCCTTTACAACTGCTGTAACCGGTCCGGATATCAGCACAATGTCGGCATGCTTTGGACTTCCACAATACTTGCAGCCAAGCCGCTCGATATCGTAGCGGGGAATCAAGGCGGTGGTGGCCATCTCCACATCACAACCATTACAGGACCCGGCATTGATTCGGTAGATCCAAGGAGACTTTTTTATGATGTTTTGAAGTAATTTTGTCATAGCGATTCTCCTTCAAAAAGATTTGGTTCAAAATGAAATGAAGAGGAGAACAAGACTAGTTAGTGCTAAAACACTCGGTATCAACAAATAGAATTTGAATGCCTGATCCATCCGCATTCTCGCTCTTGTCGCACGCACCAATGTAATCGTGAAAAAAGTAACCATAATACATTTCAAAATGAACCATAGCAGATTGATGAACCAAAAGCCCCCAATACCTGAAGGGAAAAACAGAGCAACAGCGAGTGATGACAACACAAAAATCTTCAAGCCTCCGGTCAGCTTAAACAGGGCAAGTCCCATGCCTGAATACTCTAATAGAGGTCCTTCTGCAATTTCCGTTTCCGCTTCCGGTATGTCAAAGGGCACGACCCCAATGGTTCCGGGAATACAGCATAAAAAGGCTATAAATGCTGGGAGCATCTGCCAATCTAAGAGCAAGGCTCCATTCTTGAGCTGGAAATCAACAATCCTGTTCAAGGAAAACAAGGCCGTTCCCCCTTCACCCATGCCGACTCTCATTCCGACTGCCAGGAGAACGATGGTTAACGGTATTTCATAGGCCAGCATAATCACCATTTCTCGGGAAAGCCCAACCGAGCTGTACGGTGAGCCGGAAGCCGATGCCCCAATCATTAGGGCTAATGCTGGAGTAGCCAATAAATATAAGAGCACCAAAAGGTCTCCCGATTGATACAATCCGGAATAAATGCCGGTTACAGGTATAAGGCTAATAGCCGTCAGCATGCCTGCGAAACCAAGCAATGGTGCGTATCGAAATACGGTATAATTGGCGGTTCTCGGTACGACTATTTCTTTTCGCGAAAGTTTTATAATATCAATACAAGGCTGATAAATAGGCGGTCCTACTCTTCTTTGCAGCCGTGCATAAATTTTTCGATCAAGTCCGCTAAGAAATAAACCGAAGATAATGGCGAAAAGGCCTCCTGGAAAAATTAAAATATGAATGAGCAGCTTTACTATTTCCATTACTCCTCTTCCTCCTCACCATTACCAAATACAGGTACAATCCCTTGGTGCAGCTTCTTCACTAGTTTTGTGGGAGTTTCATACAGATTTTGTGCATCTGGATTGATACTGTCTGCGTCAAGGTCTGTGACTCCACATGTATAGGCATCGGTATACCTGACCTTTTTATTTCCCGATAACAGCAGAACTAAGCCGACTGCAAGCCCTAGCAGAATTGCAATGGTGATGACACCAACCTGCCAGGTTCCAATTGGCGTATCCACCCTGAATAAGGTAAAGGAAGGCTGGGCAAAACCTGCCAGTGCTAAAACCTTAGAAATGACCATAAGTGGTAAGCCTGGCATGATACCGAAAACGACACTGATGACAGACAATAGTCCCATCGGTACGAGCATCGTCCATGGTGCTTCTTTAACCTGCTCTATTTGTGAGGTTGGGACACCAAAGAATGCTGAATGCATGAATTTTACAAAATAAGCCATCGTCATAGCGCTTCCTGCTAATGAAAGGATGGCAAGCAGGACCTCTCCCTGCTCCATTGCCGCTTCATAAATGATCCATTTAGACGTGAAACCGCTAAAAGGAGGTACGCCGGCAAGTGACAGAGCGCCTACCATGAAAAAGCCTAACGTCCACGGCATTTTTCTGCCAAGTCCGCTAACATCATCAAGATTTCTGCAGTGTGCTTGGACCATAATCGCTCCTGCAGCAAGGAAGAGCAGATCCTTAAAGAACATATGATTAACAAAATGTAATAGCGCACCTGTTAATCCAAGTGTTGTTCCTAAGGCCAAGCCCAGGATGATATAAGCAATTTGGCTGACCGTACTATAGATTAAAAGCCGTTTGATGCCTCTTTGTACGAGTGCCATAGCGCCTGCACCCACAATGGTTAGCCCGGCAATCCATGCCACAATGTAAAGGAGAATCGAACTGTTCAATACCATACTCATACGACCAGCAATTACTGCTCCTCTCATGATAAAGAAAAGCTTAATAAGGCTATATGGAGCACTTTTTAATAGTACGGATGAGATATAGCCGCTCACAGGTGTTGGTGCTGTGGCAGGATGCATCTGATAATCAATGCGGAACGATAGGATTGCTGCTTTCATAAGGAAGCCAATTGTGATAAGAGTCAGACCTAATCCAGCCACACCTAGCTCCATTTCTCCTAAACGATTTGCCAGTAAAGACATGTCAAAGGTTCCAGCTTTTGCTGTTAATAAAAGAATGCCTAAAAAGGCAAAGCTTGCGCCAATATAGTTAAAAATGAAATATTTGAAGCCCTCTTTTAACGCTTCTCTCGTTTCCTCATGGATAATCGAGAAATACAATGTCCAACTGCTCATAATCTCCCAATAAAGAAAGAAAGAAAAGAAATCACTGCTGACTGCCACACCAATCAGTCCGGCAATCATCATTAAGAAAAATAAGTAATAGCGGTTTTGAGCATGTCCATGCCCCATATAACCCAACGAATACAGCATATTTAATAGTCCTACGAATGCAATCAACAAGGCAAAGCTTAATGAGAATACATCGTATTTTCCGTGTGATAGGACAATCGTACCAAGCGTTGTCATCATCACGAATACGGAAATCCAGCCTGCTGTTTTTGCTGAACCTTTACCGAAAAAGTAGGCTAAGAGTCCGCCAAGCATTGGAATCAGGATGACCATAGGCCAGCTTACCTGAATCTGAGGAATAGAAGTAATTACTAATCCTCCTAATTCGGCAATCGTATCAGCGGCCGAAATAACCAGCTTTAAGGCATACTGAGGAAGAAAGCCGTTAAAAATAACGAAACCTGCAAGGACACCAATTGGAAGCAACATGGTCCAATGTCCTTCCGTTATTTCTGGCCCTTCATATTTTTCAAAGAAGATCGTTTTAATCAGTCTGATGTAATAGATGGCAGCAAGGATGCTTCCAAATAGAAGCAGTGCGGCAATATACCAATAGCCTGAGTCAACAGCGGCGTACAGCATGAGAAATTTACTAATGAAGCCGTTGAATGGCGGTAAACCCATGATGGCAAGGACACCGATGGCAAGACAGCCTGCTGTAATTGGCATTACCTTACCGGCACCCTTCAAGGCGGCCAAATCTCGGCTCTTTAATTTATGCACTAATAAACCCGCCGCAAGGAATAGAAGCCCCTTCATCATGGCATGATTTAAAATGTGATAAAGACCAGCCACCATGCCAAGGTAGGTTCCCAAACCAAGGACGGTGACAATTTCGCCAATCTGTCCCATTGTGGAAAAAGCTAAAAGCCGTTTGATATCCTTTTGGCGCAGGGCCATGATTTCCCCATATAGTGCCGTGATGATTCCTAAAAGGGTTAGGGCAAGTCCGGTATAGGGTAGGTTTCCGACCGAGCCTAATTGCGATAGGAGACCCATTCCAAAAACGACAAATACAACCCTTAACAAACCATATATCCCAATTTTCGTCAGGATGCCGGAGAGCAAGGCTGATACCGGTGATGGTGCTTGCGGATGAGCCTCAGGCAGCCAGCTGTGAACTGGTACAAGACCTGTTTTGACAGCCGTTCCAATCACAAACATTACAATGATAGCTATTAATAGCCCCGGTGCCATCATTGGCAACTGTTGTGATACTACTGCCATATCAAGGGTTCCAATACTATTCTGCAGCGATAAAATCCCAAACTGCATGATATAGGCTCCGCTTGTACACATCATAAAATACAAAAATCCAGCCTTTAAGGTCTTCTGTGAAGGTTCATGAATGATAAGCAGATACGATGCCCAAGTCATCAGTTCCCAGAACACATAGAAATTACCCAATTTTGTACTCGTAGCAACACCAATCAGACTGCCTAACGTAAGCAGTAAAAAGAAAAAGTAACGGTTGTTATGCTTTTCACCCCTAAAATAACCAATCGAATAGATGATGGCTAACAGCGTCATAACAGAAATAATCAAGGCAAACAGCTTGGAAAGGCTGTCGACTGTTCCGTCCATCCATACGACCCCGACAGTTGTGACGCCGATGATCATAGCGAGTAACCCTCTTAAGCTAGGCAAATAATGGCCAATGATAAATACAACAAACGCGCCGATATATGGTACTAAGACCATTACCGGCCATGGAGAGTCAATAACTGGCAGTTCATTAACTGCCGTTGCAAATAATGAGCCTACCAACCTCTCGCTAAATTCTATGAATGGTTCCGGAAAAAGGGTCGATAGTGCTGTCAGACCTCCAAGAACCATGATAGCTCCTGTAGTCATCTTATTGAGGACTATGGAGTCTCCATTTTTACCGTAGTCCTGTTCAGTCTTCTCATCTTCAGCAAAACAAATATGATGCAGGATTCTGATAAAATACCAGGCTTCAATGATGCTACCTACTATTGCCGCTGCAGCATAAATCATTTGACCCGCTTCGATGCAGGAATAGACGATTAAAAATTTACTAATGGACCCTTTAAAAGGGGAAAGACCCATGACCGAAAAGATACCAAAGGCAAACATCGTAGATATCAGTGGTGAAGTTCTGCCAAATCCCTTTAAATTCTCTATGTATGACGTCTTACTCTGTTGAATCATTACAAATACTGTCAGAAAGACTAAGCCCCGCATAATGAGCTGATATTCAAGATGGAGTAATCCTCCTGTCTGCCCTACGAAGGTACCACTAGCAAAGCCTAATAGGATATAGCCAAGCTCAGCAATCGTCGAATAGACGAGTAAGGTCGTTATTTTTCTTGGTTTCATGACAGCCATAACTTCAAATAGCAGGAGAATCATCGCACCAAAAAGCAGTTGTGTATTCACTATTCGTACCTCCCTTCATAATCATGTTCGTATTCACCTGGTCCAATTTCCGTCTAGATTATTATTGAGCTCGCTCGGTCATTTACCTTTAAAAAAGAAAAGGTTGATCGCCATCAACCTCCTGCAACAACTGGAATTATACAAATAACATCCTCATCCATTAATTTTGTATGAACCCCGTCACAATGATCGATATGCCGTCCATTTACTAGAATGATCATTTCATCACTAAGTTTATTATCCGGAAAGACGTTTGTCTTAAATGGCTTCCCGTATCGGCTGGAAAGAACCTTCAAAAGCTCTTCAACCGTTTCACACGGCTCCATTTCTATTACTTTCTTGTGAGTGTAATCACGCACATAAGCAAAAAACTTAATCATCATTTCGCATCACCTAAGATTGAATACACCGGCAAGCTCATTTGTGTTACACACCTGCCGGGATTCAATTTTTCAAAAAACTGTATGGCTACTAATCTCTCATTATATATGTGAAATAATTCACTTAAGATAGCGAAAGCTCTTCTTTTTTATCTTCTGACGGTACCCCTTCCTCATCCCATCCTCTTAAGGAATAGTATTCAGGAAGCATCGTATCCAGCTCAGTTACCTTCCCTTTAGCAGGTCCCTTGGTAATTGGTTCTTTTAATAGTCTTGGAGGCAGCGTGTCATCCTTTTTCGAGAACCCGTTCTCCATATTGATCAGTTTTTCTAGATTCCAAATTCTTTCTCCTGCTTGAAGGACCTCTTCATCACTATAATCAATGCCCGTACAGGTTCTAAGCATTTCGGAGATCTCTGGCAACCCGATGGCAAATGTGACAAACAGGCACATTCCAACCGAATCGACAACAGCCGTAAGATCCTGGAAGGTCTTAAGCATCGCAGGCTTTCCTTCAGTGACAAGTGGATCCATTTTGACAGGCAAACCAAGAATCTCAGGAGAGGTTAAATAACCGCGCACATGACAGCCGCCACGATTGGAAGTAGCATATTCCAGTCCCATCCCCTGTAGGGCACGTCCATCATAAGCAGGCATTTCTTGTTTTTTAACCGTCATTGAAAGCTCTGGATGACCAAATTCCTCTGCCATTCTATAAGAGCCTAAGGCCAGCTTGTCCCCGAAGCCTTCCCTGTAACCAGTCATTCTCGTCAACTCGACAATGGCATCCGAATCGCCGAATAATAGATTTCTTCCCATATCCTTTTTCGTTGCAAAGCCCTTTTCATATAATTCCATTGCACAGGCAATCGTTGAACCCATGGTAATCGGATCCATGCCTAGCTCATTACAAAGGAAGTTGGCTTCACAGACTGCCTGCAGATCACTTACACCGCAGGAAGCTCCAAATGCCCAGCCTGCTTCATATTCTGGTCCTTCTCCAAAATCAGTGTACTTAGATCGCTCGAGCTTAGTTACCCTGCCACAGCCAATCGCGCAGTCAAAGCAGCCTCTGTTCCGAATCAAATATTTATCAGCCAACGTTTCACCGCCGATATCATCTGCCTTATCGAATACCGATTCCTGCCAGTTTCTTGTTGGGAGTCCACCTGACTCATTTAGGATATTCACGAGAATCTCTGTGCCGTAGGCTGAAAGTCCAGCACCAGTGACAGGGTTTTCTTTAATTTTCACAAGTGAATCCATGCAGGCATCCATAAACTCCTTAGGCATGGCGGCCGTTACCGATCTTGTACCTTTCGCCACAATAGCCTTTAGATTTTTGGAGCCCATGACAGCACCAAGCCCAGAACGTCCTGCTGCTCTTGTTTTATCATTCATAATCGTTGCAAACAGGACAAGCCTTTCACCTGCAGGTCCGATACAGGCAACTCTCGCATCCTCATCCGTTTCTTTTAACAGCTCATCTGTTGTTTGCGGTACTTCCTTGCCCCACAAATGGCTGGCATCCCTTAATTCGATATGGTCATCATTAATATAAAGATAGATTGGCTTTTTCGCTTTTCCTTCAAAAATGATGCCATCGTAGCCTGCATATTTCAATTCGGGACCGAAATAGCCTCCGGAGTTACTAGCCCCGATTGTGCCTGTCAAAGGCGCTTTCGTTACCACCTCATACCTTCCGGCCGAAGTGGCTGTAGTACCTGTTAACGGTCCCGTCATAAAGATGAGATTGTTTTCAGGACTAAGCGGGTCTACCTTTGGATCCACTTCGTTTATGTAAAGTTTGGTCCCTAGACCCCTGCCTCCAAGATATTGCTTTGCTTCCCGAAAATCCAGTGCTTCCGTTGTAATGGTTTCATTTATTAAATTGACTCTTATGAGCTTTCCCTTCCAGCCGTTCATCAACTATTCACCTCTGCAAACAAATCCTTAAATTTTTCTGCGATGACTCTTTTCTTATGAATGTTACCTGTTGAACCATCGACATACTGAATGGCTCCTGCTAAACAGACCTTTGCACAATTTGGATCCCCACCGCATAGATCACATTTGACAATTTCCTTTTTGACAGAATTGAAGGAAATATTCCCAAACGGACAGGCACTGATACACATTTTACATACAATACATTTGTCTGGATTTGAGACCACTGCGCCGCTTTCATCTCTCGAAAATGCATTAACAGGGCACACCTTCATACAGGATGGGTCTTCACACTGCATACACATGACAGGGACAGATATAGCAGCCTCTTCATAAAAGAGTACATGTACAGCAGCTTCCCTCGGATTGAATTCACCTGTTTTGTTAAACGAGCAAATCAGCTCACAGCTGCGACAGTTCGTGCATTTTTCAGGAGAAATCGTTAATATTTTACTCATGATTATCCTGGTTACCGCAATCGCGATGCCAGTTACACCTCCTCAAATTACATAATATTACCTCTATTTAACTTTAATATTAATTTTGTGAAAAAACTAACAAACTTCTTTAAAAAGTAATGCTATTTTTTGTCAATATTTATCCATATCCAAAAATTGGTGCAAGTAGTACGATAGCAGTATACAACAGGACCATCAAATAAAAGATTTTGAGGTGTTTATGGAATGCTGACTAATTTTAAACGAGATGTAGAATTAGCAGATGGCTTAGAAACAGATTATATGAAAATATTATTTTATGACCTTTCTCCTATGGACTGCGATTACAAAACCTACGAATACACAAGACTTTGTACCATTCTTGATGGCCGGAAGCATGTATCCGTTAATGAAGACATTCAGTTTACCTATCAGCCTGGACAATTTATCCTCCTTCCACCCCATTCAAATGTCCATATGAATATTGATACCTCGACAAAGGCGCTTGTCTTCGAGCTCAACGATACCCTTTTAAAAGGAGTAACGGAAAAGATTAGCTTAGATTTTGAAGCGGATTATGATGCTCTATTGGAGGACAGATTTTTCCTGGGAACCATCACTCATCTGCTCGGGAAAAGCTTGGATAAACTGATGGATATTTCAACTAAGGCAGAAAAAAATAAGGAGTTTCTCATTGACCTTTACGCACAGGAGCTTGTCTATCATTTAGTTCAGATCAAAGGTGTTCATCAAATTATTAATATAGAGCAGGATCATCCCATCTTTCAAACAATCAAATACATAAAAGAAAATATTAAACAGCCCATCAGTATTAAACAGCTTGCCTCAGACATCTACATGTCCGAGACCAATTTCTGTAATTCTTTTAAAAAGGTGGTCGGTCTAACCCCAAAGGAATACATAACAAACCTTAAAATGCTGCAAGCAAAGGAGTTGCTAAAGCTCCATAATGTAACGGAAGTAGCATACGAGCTGGGATACGAAAATATATCACATTTTATCGCTCTGTTTAAAAATAAATACGGCATGACACCGAAGCATTATAAAAGCATTGGAAACGCTCCGGTTATCTATAAATATTAGGGATGAACTTTTACGTAAAAAAATAGAGCAGGCGCATCATTATACACGCGCCTACTCTATTTTATACAACAGTAGATTTTACTGAATGTTGTTATTCCTCGTCGTCATCCTCCATGATTTCATCAAAGGCTGCCGAAACCTTGTCAAATTCGTTTTCACTATCAATTGCTGAAAAATCACCATCCTGGTCGACTTTCATGAAGAAAATATCAATATCCTCATCACTTTCTTCACGGACATCCTCCGCAAAAGCAACGGCCACATAGTCGGTCCCTTCAATATTCATGGAAGCTAGCACTTCGACTTCCAGCTCTTCATCATTTTCATCCGTAATCGTAAAAACCTCTCCCACTTCAATCTTTTCCATGACAATACCCCCTAAATATAGTTTCCTTTCATTTATTCCCAAAAAAGTGGGCATTCATTCAATCCAAACAGTTGTACAATCGGTGTCAGGCACCGTAAATGGACAGTTTGCGTTATTTTGTTTTTTTGGTGTAGACACCTAAAATAACCCAAGCTGTTTTGGAGCTAGTCCTTCATATTCGATACCTAAAAGCTGCTGGAATTCTTTGGCGTTAGAGGCTGCGTCTCCACCGGAGTTGTTGTTAAAAATGACGTAGATATCCTTTGTTTGCTGGGACAATTGCTGTAGAACCTGCTGCATCTCCAGTAGCTCTGACTCGTTATACTTATACAAAAAGCGAACCTCACGCCAGTCGACCCCCTCCTGCTTGTTCCAGCCCTGTGTGTTTCTGCCATGCATACGTACTAAAGTCAAATTGGAATCTGTTGCAGTAGGTACGAGTGGAACGGAGCCTTCTCCTGATTGCGGTTCATCTGCAATTGAATGAATCCAGCCCTCCTCCTTCATAAAGCGTAACGTACCCTCCCGATAAGCATCGCTATACCAGGATTGATGGCGAAACTCAAGAGCTACGGGAATATCCTCCATCATTTTCCTGCAGGATCTGATATAGGCCACATTCTCCTTCCGGCAATGAAACCAGGGCGGAAATTGAAACAGGACCATCGCTAATTTATTTGTTTCCTGATAGGGCTTCAAGGAAGCTTTAAAGGCATCAAACATCTCTGTGACGCTGGTAAAAGGAATATCCTTTCCCCGCCGATGCTTCGTCATCCCCTGATAGGCTTTCACCACAAAGCGGAAATTTTCCGGTGTCTCACTGACCCATTTTTCCACATTTCGAAGCGGTGAAATCGCGTAAAAAGAAGAATCCACTTCAACTATTGGAAAATGGCTACTGTACTGCGCTAATTTATCCCGCTGTCTAATGCCGTCACGGTAAAGGGAATCATGATCGCCCCAGCCTGCAAGGCCTATGTATATCAAGGTTTGAGTCCCTCCTTTTTTGTGTTGTGCAGTCTAATTAGTTTTTGTTAGTCAAACAAATCGATCTATAAAAAGCGATTATAGTGTCTTAGTCATGATGTAATCTACCTGCTCTTCATCGCCCATATAAAAAGCGTGTGCTCCGGTTTGAACAAACCCCATTTTCTCATAAAAAGCGATGGCATTATCGTTTTGATCCCATACACCTAGCCAAATTTTCTTCATCTGACGTTCCAATGCGATATTAATCGCTTGATCTAGAAGATACTTACCAAGCCCAAGCTTTTGAAACTTTCGTTTTATATAAATTCTCTCAATTTCAAGTGCGTCGTCACCCATTTCTTCCGACTGAGCGTCATGGCAATTAAGCTTTAAATATCCAGCAACTTCATCCCCAGCAAAAACAAAATAGAATTCAGAAGAAAGATTGGTCAGTTCTTTTTCTATTTGCTTTAAGTTGAATGCCTTTTCCAAATAGGCATTCATATTCTCCGGTGAATTCTGATCCTTAAAGGTTTCATTAAAGGTTTCATAGCTAATGGTTTGAAGTGTGTTTAAATCCTTAAGAGTACATTTTTTAAAATGGATCTTCATCTATCGGTCCCCTCCGTCTATTAATATTTTCTCTTGTTTCCTTTTTTGACAAATTCCCAGTCTTTTTCGATATTCTTTCTTACTTTCTGTAAAAGATGATAGATGGTTTCTATTTTTCCTTCAGAAAACCCCTCTAGTGCAACATGATTAGAATGATTATTTTCAACCTTAATCATAAAGGAATTAACGCGAATCAGTCTATTTTTTTCAAGAACCATCATCTATCTCGTTTTCTTGATATTGGCCATCCTATTCCATGGACCCATCGGCATTGGAATGTTATTAACCGTATGCTTAGGAGGTCTCCTTTTAAATTTCTTTATGCCGAAAACGGAAAAAGTGTTAGACAGCCTACTAGGACCAACTATTTTTTCCTCTTATCGTCAAGCAGATAAAAACCATTCTGTATAGAGTGGTTTTTGTTTTTCTTTTAGAATACACACACCGATTGTAAAAATCACAAAATTTGTTCATGAAAAACATCTCAATTATCCACACTATCTATTAAAAAGAGGAAGTACATAATGCGGAAGCTTACCTACTTACTTATTCCTTTATGGCTCACCTTCTTTCCGACAATAGGAAAGGCCGAGATTGTGGAGGCTGAGAAAATCTATACATATGAAGCTTTATCACAGGATATGGTAGAGCTTGCTACAAAACATCCTGACCTAATCACATACAAGTCCTTAACTACGACCTCCTTTGGAAGAGAAGTATGGGGAATTAAACTTGGTCAAGGTGAAACAACGATTCTAATGAATGGTGCACACCATGCCCGTGAATGGTTAACGAGTACTCTATTAATGAAGATGATTGAAACCTATGCAGCTGCCTATGACAACCAGCAAACTGTAGAAGGTTTTCATTCTAAAGTATTAGATAAGGTTTCGATTTGGTTTGTTCCGATGGTCAATCCAGATGGAGTGTCACTCCAGCAATGGGGTCTCCAAGCTACACCTGACATCCTTCATCCTTTTCTCATTGAAATGAACCAGGGCTCTTTGAATTTTAACAGATGGAAAGCCAATTTATCAGGGATTGATTTAAATCGGCAGTATCCTGCAAATTGGTCTTATTTAAAAGGAGTTCACTCAAAGCCAAGCTACCAATTTTACAAAGGTACCCGACCGCTCGAAGCTGACGAGGTTAGAGCTCTTGTCGATTTCACGTACGAGGTAATGCCAGAAATCGCCGTTTCGTACCATTCCTCTGGAAATATGATTTTTTGGGGCTATCACCAATGGGGAATCACTCATACAACAGAGTTTATGAAGGATTATTATTCAATCGCTGAAAAAGTCTCTGAACTAACTAGATATCCCATTGAAGAGCCCAAATCCCATCAACAGGGCGGAGGATATACAGATTGGTTCATCGAGGAGTTTGCTAAACCCGCTTTTACGGTTGAAATTGGTCAATTGATCGAAGACAGCAGCCTTCCGATTGACGAGTTTCCCGACATTTGGGAAAGAAATAAAATGGTTGGCTTATTCTTAGCTGCCAAAGCTCTTGAGAGGCAAATGAATCCATAATTATCATGAAAAATAACCATCTCATCCTAAAGTACAGCTTGGGAGAGATGGTTATTCTATTGCTGCATGAATTACTTCAAATTGATTGGTGTGCATACAGCATAAATACTTTCCGATGGATTTGTTAGATTCACTTTAACAACTTTAAATTCATTTTCTGAATGGGTTTTACCTTGTTGATTGATTTGAAGATTTGCCATTGTACTTCCTTCCTTTCGAAATATTCTCACACAGAAGTTACTATACGCTGTAGTGTTTGTTTGGGTACATTGTCTATTTATATATAAAAAAAACTGCCCATTTGACGTCACTAAGGACGCCCGATAGACAGGTAATTACTTATTGCTTTACTGGATCAGGATAATCATAACTCTTTGTATCCACTGTTACGGATTTCATTTTCTGATCCTCTAATGGCTTGTCCGCACTGTTTCGCTCAGCTGAAACAATTTTATCAACTGTTTCCATTCCCTCAATCACTTTACCAAAAGCGGTATATTCACCATCAAGATGCGGCGATTCCTTCGTCATGATGAAAAATTGCGATCCAGCCGAATCAGGATCACCAGTCCGCGCCATGCTAATCACTCCGCGTTCATGCGTTAGGTTGTTTTCAAATCCGTTTGAGGTAAATTCTCCTGCAATGGTATAACCAGGTCCACCTGTACCAGTACCTTCCGGGTCTCCCCCTTGAATCATAAAATCAGGGATGACGCGATGGAAAATCAGTCCATCATAATAGCCCTGCTCCACCAAAGAAATAAAATTGGCAACCGTATTGGGCGCAACCTTTGGCTCCAATTCTAGTACGATCTTTTCGTCGTTTTCCATCGTTATGGTCACAATAGGATTTTCCGCAACCTCTGATGAATAATCGTTTCTTTCCTTATTTTCGGCCGATTGTTCATTCTCTGCTTGAGTTCCGCAGCTAGTCATTAGTAAAGCTGCTAGAATGGCTGTAAAAATAAAATAGAATAGTTTCGTACGTGATAACATATATCTTCTACCTCCTCGTATGTATCATAGCAAAGTTGGAGAATTGATGGGAAGAGTTGTTTGTTCTGGGATGATCGTTTATTGTGACAGTTTGCGGTTTTTTCCGTTGGCAGTTGTCAGAACTCAGCCCTAGTTCTGACAACTTTTCCTTTATCCAATTAAGCCTTAAAACGATGTTGAATACATTTAAATCATAATGGCGGTTGCTTGTGGTGCTTGCGGCAAACTGGATAATAGCTGTCATTACCACCAATGTGAATTTGACTGCCCTCCCGAACCGGCTTATTATATTCATCTACTCGTAAAGCCATAATCGCCTTTTTCTCGCAAAACCAACAGATGGTTTTCATTTCTTCAATTTTATCTGCATAAAGGAGCATATATTTGCTGCCTTCAAATAATTCATTTTGGAAGTCATTTTTCAAGCCAAATCCCATTACAGGGATGTCGAGTTCATCCACAATTCTGGCCATTTGCAGAACATGGTCCTTGGAGACAAATTGCACTTCATCAACCAGCACGCAGCTTAATCGCAAAGAGGATTCGCTAACAACAGAAAAAATATTTGTCTCTTCATAAATAGGGGTAGCTTCCCGCTGCAGCCCCACTCTAGAGGATACAAAACCTGATTTATATCGATCATCAAGTGCTGAAGTAAAAATCATCACATGCTTATTCTGCTCCTCATAATTATGTGCCACCTTAATGATTTCAATCGATTTACCTGAATTCATTGCTCCATATTTAAAGAATAACTGTGCCAATTATCTCTTCTCCTTACCCGTGAACTATCAAAACACATTTTAATATTATATACATAAAGCGTAATGATTTAAAGCGAGAGAATATTTGTCACGACTAGTGGAATTGCTGAGTAGCGATCATAACTCTCCACCATTTGTACCAATGACATTTTTATACCATTCAAATGAATCCTTTTTATAACGCTTCATAGTGCCGTTTCCTTCATTGTCACGATCCACATAAATCAGACCGTATCGTTTTTTCATTTCTCCTGTTGTAAAGGAGACAATGTCAATAATGCCCCATGGTGTATAGCCGATTAAGTCAACACCATCCTCCATGACCGCTTTTTTAAAGGCCTCAATATGTGACCTTAAGTATTCCATTCTTTCTGGATCATGGACCGAACCATCTTTCTTTAACGTATCGACCGCACCAAATCCATTTTCAACGATAAACAAAGGGATTTGGTAGCGGTCATATAAACGATTCAATGTATAACGAAGTCCAGTCGGGTCTATCCCCCAACCCCAATCACTCGCTTGAATGAAAGGATTCTCAACACTATTAGGAACAGACCCATTTACAATCCCGCGAGAATACGTACCCTCAACCTCACCTTCAACCTCAGCCTTCACTGTATTAGACATATAGTAGCTAAAGGCTAAATAGTCAACGGTTCCGTTTTTTAATATGTCTTCGTCTTTAGCTTCGAAATGTATCTGATACCCTTCTCTTTCGAATTCCTTCAGAGCATAGCTTGGATAATAGCCACGTACTTGTACATCCGGGAAGAAATAGCGTTCCCTCATGAGTATTTCCGCCAACATAACATCTTCAGGATTTGACGAATAAGGATAAATCGGGATATGGGCAACCATCGCTCCGATTTGGAAATCGGGATTTATTTCTTTCCCCTTTGCAACAGCTAATGCGCTGGCAAGTAATTCATGGTGTGCCGTTTGAAACATGACTTCTCTTGCATTTTCGTTTTCTTTGACTGTCACACCTGAGTTAGTCCATAAAAAAATCGGATTACTAACATCCATTTGATTATTGATTTCATTAAATGTCATCCAGTATTTCACTTTATTTTTATATCGTTGAAAGCAAACCCCAGCAAATTTCACAAAAAAATCTACAAGCTTTCTATTTCTAAAACCGCCATACTCTCTGGCCAGATGTAATGGAATTTCAAAGTGAGATAGTGTAATAACAGGCTGTATTCCATGCTTTAATAATTCATCAAATACTTGATCATAGAACTGCAAACCTGCTTCATTTGGTTCAGCTTCGTCCCCTTTTGGAAAAATTCGGCTCCAGGCAATCNTAAAAGTTTTCTATTTAAAAAACCGCCATACTCTCTGGCCAGATGTAATGGAATTTCAAAGTGAGATAGTGTAATAACAGGCTGTATTCCATGCTTTAATAATTCATCAAATACTTGATCATAGAACTGCAAACCTGCTTCATTTGGTTCAGCTTCGTCCCCTTTTGGAAAAATTCGGCTCCAGGCAATCGATGTTCTTAAGCATTTTAGCCCCAGCTCTGCAAATAGTGCGATATCTTCTTGATAGCGATGATAGAAATCAATCGCTTCATGATTTGGATAAAATTTGTCTGGTTCAATAGTCTCGGTTATTTGTCGTGGAACCCCATGCGCTCCTGCTGTCATTACATCGACAACACTTGGGCCTTTCCCTCCTTCATTCCAACCACCTTCAAATTGATGGGCTGCTAATGCACCACCCCATAAAAAATTCTTTGGTAAACTTCTCATGATGTACTCCTCCTACTAAACAAGCAAGTAATTTTTTGCCAATGCTATCCTTAATAAAAATTCCCATAAATGCCACATTCTTAATGTTCAATCATCATTAGCTTTTTATACAACACGTGACGAGGTCTATATATTCAGTCATTTCACGAATGAACAATAGGCATAAAAGAAAAAACAAGGGATTATATTATCCCTTGTCCATAAAAGTACTTAACCTTTTACATTTGTTTTTTTACGAAGAATAAAAGCAATCCCTGCTCCCAACACAATTACGCCTGCCCCAAGGACATATAATATTTTGGAGCTTTCTTTCTCCTTTGCTGCTGCTCCTTCTTCAGTTGCCTCCATCGCAGCATTATCTTCCACCAAGTTGTTATCTGCTGGTCCACCGTCTGCACCAAATGCAACGGCCTGTTCCCCTGCTACGATGATGACCTCCTCCTTTCCTAGTAGATCATAGAAATATTGCGCTTTTTCTTTAGTGAAATCAGCTATTCCAATTTCGATTTTATCCTCCAAGGAAGCTGTATGTGTGACGATTATACCTTTTGCTTCAAGCTCTCCACTTTTTTCCTCAAATAAGATTTGGTCTATTTCTGCTTGTTTTTCAAACATTTCCTCTGTCGTAGCATAAACGGTCGCTGTCATCATAAACGTTAAACACAGCCCTATCAAAATGGAAGTCAATAGCCTTCGCATCATTTTGTTTCCTCCATTCTCCTATTCGAATGATCGAGCCACCTTCAGTGCCTCTTCGGGAGAAAGTGCTCCAATCACTAAATATTGGTAGTCATCAAGCACCCACCGTACCTCTGTATCCATATAATCATTTCCGTCTTCCGTTCTCATCAATCCATTTACACCATTAATATCAACTTGTTCAAATCCCTGTGACTCATTAAGGCCTGGTATCAACTTTTCAATGATCACCAGGTAGGATTGGTCCTCAAAGATATTGGTGATAACAACTTGATTGGCTTCTCCCTGGTTTGGACCAGAAGCATGAATCTCTCCTATAGTAAAGGGCTCTGGTATATAGGTTGGGATCAAAACCGCTTCAGGAAACGAGTGCTTGACCTTCTCTAATCCCTCTAATGTCCAGTTATTTATAGCTGGTAGATCAGCAGCAATTTGAGAATTTTCAGCCTCCTCCATAAAGATGTTCAATTCATTAGGTGAATCAATTTTCTCTGTATTTCTTATAGTCATTGTCGAAATAAAAATAAGAACCATTACTGCAGCAGCTGATGTCATCATCAGCATCCGTTTTTTCCATTTTGTTAGAACGAAAAATCTTTTAGTAGAACCTTCCTTGCTTTTCTGCCTCACCTTTTCTTTCATTTGATCCGTAAACTCTAGCTGGTGAAATAGTAGTTGATCTGCTTCTTCTTTTAAAATGTTCCATTTTTCATCATTTGGACCCTTCATGTATCAAGTCCTCCTTTGTGATAAGATCCTCTATTAAAGACCTTGCCCGATGAAGTCTTGTCCGAATTGTCCCGTCTCGTGTTCCTGTCATTTTGGCTATTTCCAAAGTGTTGAAATCAAGATAGTAATAGAGATAAATAACCTCTTGATAATGTGGTGGTAATTGAAGGACATATTTTAATATCTGTGTACTCTCCATTTTCTTTATTACTTCTTGTTCCAGATCGTAATGAACAGGAGTCATCACTTCAGCTGGATCAATAGGCTGCTCTTTGGATGACTTTTTTCTTAATTTGTCATAACAGACATGAATTGTAATTTTAACTATCCATGTTTTCACACTGCTATCTCCGCGAAACTTTTTCCAATTTCTATAGGCCTTCATAAATGCTTCCTGGCTCGCATCCTCTGCCAGAAACCTATCACCGAGGTAAAAATAAGCTGTACGCAGTACGAGTGAACCATATCGAGACATCATTTCCTCAAGTGCATCGGAAGGATCTTCTGGGAATTTTGAATGATGATCTAATTGGGTAGTACTCCCCATTTCATCACCTCCAAACTAATAGACGAGCATACTTTTAGATACGTTACGTTCCAGCAAAAACTTTTTTTAGCAAAGGCTCTGTTAAACATGAGTGTGTTGATTTTAGAAAAAATAAAAAAGCATGATTAGCCCTTAAGATTCGCTAATCATGCCTCTTTATGTAAAACCTTTATTATTTCATTCCAAAATTTCAATTTAAAAATAATTCATATTGACAAATAAAAATTTTTATGCTATAATTTTACTTTTTAATATTTTCCCTGTATGATTAAATTCTCCTGGCCAGGGGAATTTTTTTTCGGGAGGAAAAAAGAGTGAAACAAAATGAGTCCAGTATTACATCCTTAGTGTCTGCTTTTAGCCGAGCTTACCATAGCTGCAATGACACACCTAAAATTTTCGATGATACGATCGCGAAACAGCTCATTACCGAACAGGAATACTTAGACATCAGTCAAAATATGATACAAGGAATCCATTTTTTCAATCAAGAGATAGCTGAAAAGTATGAGGGCAATCCTGAAGAAATCTTAAGATGGATTATTCAGGTTCAGCTTGCGCCCACGCCTTTAGCGCGGGCTGCCTTTTGTGAAAACATCTTACTTCATGAAATAGAGCTCGGTGTTAAGCAATATGTCATTTTGGGAGCGGGTCTTGATAGCTTTAGTTTCCGTCACCCGGAATTAGTGCCAAGTCTTGAAATCTTTGAAATGGACCATCCCGCTACCCAGAAGTTTAAAAAGCAAAGATTACAGGAAGCCGGCTTTTCACTCCCGAGGAATCTTCACTTTTCTGCTAAGAATTTTAGCGGTGCCATCTCATTTCAAGGCTTAAAGGATGAAGGATTTACTACAAAAGCAAAAACCTTCTTTAGCCTATTAGGGGTGTCCTATTATCTGACAAAAGATGAATTATCAAGCTTATTAAAACATTTATTTTCAGAGCTGCCACCGGGAAGCTCCATTGTATTTGATTATGCAGATGAAAGGCTTTTTGCGGAAAAAGGAAGGTCTAACCGAGTTGAAAACATGATAAAAATGGCCTTTGCCGGCGGTGAACCAATGAAATCGTGTTATGCTTATCAAGAAATCGAGAAGCTTTTAGAAGACTCCGGTTTATTGATTTATGAGCATGTAACTCCAACCATGATACAAGAGCGTTACTTTCAGAAACGCACCGATTATTTGTCTGCTTTCGAAACGATTCATTTTATCCATGCTGTTAAAAAATAAGCCATTATTTCAAACTTATATATATAAAAGGCTGCTAGAGCTCCTAGCAGCCTTTTCTATTAGGTACCACAAAAGGTTCGATAAGGTATGTTTGATGACTCTGGAAGGGTGCAATATTCCTCGTGTTCAGAAGTGTAAGCAAATGGCTTTGAAAGGACATTGACAAGCCTTTCCATCACGCTGAAGTCATTCTCCTCCACTGCAGCCTTTAGTGCTTCTTCCACGCGGTGATTACGCGGTATGACAGAAGGATTGGAATGGCGCATCAGCTGCTGGGCCTCCTCTAGCGTACCCTCCTGCCTCTTTAACCTAGACTTCCATATGCTATACCAATCGTCAAATGCCTTGATACCCTTCATGACCGTATCCTCTGGCTTATCCAAGGTCAAAGCACGGAACGTGTTGGTAAAATCAGCCCGATGCTTTTGCATCATATCTAGGAGCTTCTCGATCAGAGCCTGGTCCTCCTGTTCTGCATTCAAGATGCCGAGCTTTGCTCTCATCCCGCTTAGCCAGTGTGCTCGATACATGTCCATATAGCTTGAAAGCTCCTCCTGAGCAATTTCCACTGCCTTTTCTTCATCACGAGCTAGAAGCGGCAATAGAGTTTCTGCAAACCGAGCAAGATTCCAGCCAGCAATAATCGGCTGATTGCTATAGGCATAACGCCCCTCCCGATCGATAGAGCTAAATACCGTTGCCGGATCATAAGTATCCATGAAAGCACAAGGACCATAATCGATTGTTTCACCGCTAATGGCCATATTATCGGTATTCATGACACCGTGGATAAAGCCTGTCAGCATCCATTTTGCGATCAGTTCCGCCTGTTTTTTCATCACTTCACGCAGCAGGGTAAGATAACGGTCATCATCTATTTCAATGTCTGGATAGTGCCGCTTAATGGTATAGTCTGCCAGCGCCTTAATTTCCTCATCCTTGCCCCATGCGGCCGCATACTGAAAGGTACCAACACGGATGTGACTGGCTGCCACACGGGTTAAAATAGCACCCGGCAGCTCTGTTTCACGAAGAATCTTTTCTCCGGTCGTGACAACTGCCAGGCTCCGGGTCGTCGGAATCCCCAGTCCATACATCGCTTCACTAATAATATACTCTCGCAGCATCGGTCCTAGTGCAGCTCGACCGTCTCCCCCGCGCGAGAAAGGTGTTCTGCCAGATCCTTTTAGTTGGATATCAAAACGATTACCCCCATGGTCGATTTGCTCACCTAAGAGGACGGCGCGACCATCACCCAGCATCGTAAAATGTCCGAACTGATGTCCTGCATAGGCTTGCGCAAGCGGTGCCGCTCCTTCAGGAAGTCGGTTGCCGGAAAACACATGGATACTCTCTTCCTCTTTTAACGATTGAGCGTCCAGGCCAAGTGAAGCAGCTAGCTTCTCATTTAACACCACTAATCGCGGTGAATCAACCGGAACCGGGTTTTGCTTGTTATAAAATAACTTAGGGAGCCGGGCGTAGCTATTGTCAAAATTCCAACCAGCATTGCTTGAGTTTTGATTGATCATGATATCCCCTTTTCTTTTAGCATATTATGTTCACTTTATCATTCATTGATGGATAAGTGTTCAATAATGCTTTTGTTTCCATACTCAGGATAAAATCAGCTTTTTATAGTGTTTGATTAGGCTGGTTTATTATACTTTCGTCTGTACAGAAGATTGAACTTTCTCATGCCATTTGCTTTGGCAAAAAACTAGCGCCAAAAGTAGAAGCTAGACTCGTCTGCATCTTCCTCGTTCTCATCCTCTTCTTCCTCGTCTTCATCCTTTTTTTCTTTCTTCCTTTCCTTATGCTTTTCTTCTTTTTTTCGCTTTTTTTCTTCTTTCTTCTTTCTCTCTTCTTCCTCTTTTTCCCGTTTTTCTTCTTCTTTTTGTTTCTTTTCCTCTTCCTTTTTCATACTGCTCCACTCTTGATTGTATGTTTTCTCAATCAAGGATAAATCGAAGGATTTATCCGAAAGCTCTGAAGCAGACATCGAAATCACTTTTTGGAATAGCATCATAGCCGTTCCGCTGTCTGCGGCAGTTAAGTAATGGGTTTCATCTGTGCGGTCATAGCCCAGCCAAATGGCACCTGTTAACGAAGGTGTATAGCCGACAAACCAATAATCCTTCGCCCCGTCCTTTTCAAACGGAAGCTGTGTGGTTCCGGTTTTACCAGCAATTTCATAATGATTCACCTTTGCCTTTGTTCCGGTTCCTTCCTTCACAACGCCTCTTAACATATAGGTCATCTTTTGTGCAACCTCTTGGTCCGTAACCCTTTTGGCATTTTTCTGCCATTTACTTAACAGCTCACCGTTTGCGGCTTCTATTCTTTGAATCGCATGTGCATCGACCATTAGTCCATCGTTTGCAAATGCGGTGTAGGCCTGGGCCATTAACAATGGAGAGGTCCCCTTTGACATACCGCCAAGTGCAAGACTAAGTGATTGATCATCCTCTTGCAGTGGAATGCCAAAACGCTCCACAGCATTCACTCCATATTTTAAGCCCAGCTTATCCAATAACCACACCGCCGGTACATTATAGGATTGGATAACGGCATTATACATCGTCACTTCACCGCGAAATTTTTTATCGTAATTTTTTGGCTGATAGCCTTCGATATTGAGGGGCTTGTCCTCTAACCAATCAAATGCCTCAAAGCCCTGCTCTAAGGCCGGCGTGTAGACAGCTAAAGGTTTCATTGTCGAGCCCGGCTGGCGGACCAATTGGGACGCACGATTGAAGCCGCGGAAGGTATGCTCCCCTCTGCCGCCGACAAGCGCCTGAATTCCACCGGTTGATGAATCAATAAAGATTCCCCCGCTTTGTACGATTTGTTGTGATTGACCTTTTGGAAACAGGCTATCATTTTGATAGACTTCTTCTAGATTCTTTTGGATTTCAGGATTTAACTCTGTATAAATATGAAGACCGCCTGATAGTACTTCTTTTTCGGTCAGACCATATTTTTTGATGGCCTCTTCAATAATATAATCAATATAGTAAGGATATTTCCCTTTGTATTGATCATCCATTTTTCTTCCTTCTAATACAAGCTCCTGCTCCATCGCTTTATCAATGTCTGTTTGATCAATATATCCCTCAGCCTTCATGAGCGACAGTACAAGGTCTCGTCTTTCAATCGCTTTTTCGAAATTTTTTAGCGGTGAATATCTTGACGGCGCTTTGATTAATCCGGCAAGTATGGCTGATTCGCTCAACGTTAATTCACTGACACTTTTACCAAAATAAACCTGTGCTGCCCGTTGAATTCCCCAGGCACCCTCGCCAAAATAAATCGAATTTAAGTATCGTTCAATGATTTCATCCTTTGAATAGGTACGTTCAATTTTTTTCGTTAAGATTAATTCCTTTGCTTTACGCGTATAGGTTCTTTCATGTGTTAAAAATAGATTTTTGGCTAATTGCTGTGTAATGGTGCTGCCACCAGCAACAACCTCACCGCTTGCGGTATTTTGAAAAAAGGCTCGTAGAATTCCAAAATAATTCACGCCATGATGCTGATAAAAACGTTGATCCTCAACTGAAATGACAGCATTGATGACGTTTATTGGTATCGATTTGATGTTGACCCCTTCAATGCTTGAATTGGAGATTTTACTGGCTATGTTGCCATTTTGATCATAAATCGTTGTTGGCTGTGGGACCGGTGTCTCTAGCTTACTAACGTCACTTGTCCAAATAAAAATATGATAAATCAATGCACCTATAAGCATGATAGAGAGGGAAATCCAGAGTATTTTTTTTAGCAGACTGCTGGATCGAAGCCTTCCCCACAACGCCTGCTTAGACGTTTTCTGCTGCTGTCTTCTTTCCATTCTTCCCATGTTTCTTCCCACCTTATTGCATATCCAAAAACCTATTGTGAAATAGAAATACCAATTCGTCAATGTGCCATAAGTCTAGCTCTTTTATAATACCCTTGTAATCAAATTCGCCCGTCGAATTTGCGTCCGGATTACCTGAGCTCGCTCGGGTAAACTACCTTTAAAATTTCCGTGACATCCGCCGGAGGCTTAACTTCATTCAGCCGGGGTTTGAACCCCCACTGAATCAAAGTTCGATTTGCATTCATCCCCCACTTGTAGAAGTGGATGATGAATGCTGAATGAAGTTAAAAAAGAAAATGCCAGGCACACACAATACAATATCTAGTTTCACTTCGCCTAAAGTGCACTGGATATTGTATTGTGGATGCCTGACATCCTTTGGTACAGTCCTATTTTTTATTCGAATTTTCTATCATCATATAGTACGATAGTTTTCCAAATAGTCGATGATTCGTTATGTAGCCGAGAAATATTATGGTGAATGTACTTTTGCTCATTCAAAGTCATACCGCTTTTTTCTCTTATCCCCATTATTCGTAGCTCTAGTTAACGATGTCCAAAAATTTTTTAATGAATGTCTCGTTTCTTAAATCGACCGCCACGGACTTCCGCTACTTCTGTTGAAATCGTAAAGGCTCCTGAATCGATTTCTCTAATAATATCCTTCATCTTCGTTTCCTCAAGTCTTGTAAATACACAAAGAATCACACGTTTATCCTCACCGCTATATGAGCCTTCGCCATGTAGGTAGGTAACACCACGTCCTAAGCGTTCCGTTATGGCATCCGCTATTTCCGTCGTATGATCGCTTATGATATACATTGATTTCATATCTTCCATTCCTTTTACGACAATATCTATCGTCTTAAAGGCAATATAATAAGTAAGCATGGAAAATAGGGCATTTTCTAATCCGAAGACAAAGGCTGCAATAGCGAAGATGATTACATTGACAAACATGATGATTTCACCGACAGAAAACGGTAAGCGTTTTTCAATTAGAATCGCTAGGGTTTCCGTTCCATCTAATACTCCACCATTTCGAAGCGTCAAACCCACTCCAATTCCTAATGTTACTCCGCCAAATACAACTGCTAATAATTCATCATGGACAATTGGCTCTACATGATGCATAAAAGAAGTCGCCACCGATAAGGCAATAATTCCATACAGCATACTAATGGCAAAGGTTTTTCCAATTTGCTTGTAACCTAAGAAAAAGAAAGGCAGGTTTAATAGCACAAGAAAAACACTTAGGTTAATGGGCGTGATATGGCTGAGCAGCATCGATAAACCGGTTACACCGCCGTCAATCATTTGATTAGGGATTAATATCGCCTCAAGACCGTAGCCCATAATAATGGCTCCGATTGTAATGAATATGGCCCGTTTAATAATACTTCTTATAGCTAATCCTTTATGACTGCTTTTCTTTAACGCTAATTCACTCATCAAATTCCCCCAGTAAGCTCATAACATGTTCGGCTACGGAACGAATCATCAAGCTTGTTAATCTGCACAGTGCAACCTGGGTCATGCTATTTACTAAGAAAGAAGTAAGTATTGTATATAAGTACCCATCTAAGCTTATTCATCCTACATTTTCTTAACGGTATACTATTGAAATGACAACTAATATTATATCACGAGCTAACGTTGATATGTTACGGTATACTTACTTCAAATTCAAAAAAATAAAACTATGAATATGTAAATAGAGGAATTCCCCTCCCGATAGGTGGTGAATTCCTCCTTTATTACTTGGCTTGTGTTTATAATTGAGCGATTCTCGCTTGGATATCCGATAATTCCACGTGGAAAAGGATTTTAATTACCTCTGTGTCCTCTTCCTTGTATGTCGAATGGGTAACATAGTCGCCTTTATAGGTTTTACACTCCTCATCAAATAAAAAACATTCATGTCCATTTTCAGCAGTTTCTAACAAACTGAAAATCAAATCAGGTTTTTTATACGTTTTTTCACGAAGGATTTCTTGGGTTTCAGCATTTTGAATTTGTAATTTATACAATAACAGCACCTCCCAAATGTATTATCTTAAGCATAGCTGAATTTGAAAGCGTTTACCTAAGCTATTTGTGAACATTTGAGGAACTCTCAAATTCTCATCGTTTCGTCTGAAGTGCGCAGCAGAATCTATGTGAATAAGATAGTAATAAACACCTAATTCATCCATCAAAATGGCATAAAGCTGAGAGGTTCAGGATTAGATACTTCTCCTATGCTTCTTTTTCGATAAATCAGGCTTCTTATGTGAAATCAGATTTTCTAAATCGGTCATGTAGAATTCGATATCGGGTGGATCCTCCAGCCATTCAGACAGCTTTTTATAGCTTATTTTCTGATACGGATTATCCTTTATCACTGGAAGTTCACCTGTCGAGTCAATATAAAGGTCAACCGCAGCTTGTATAACATCTGAATAAATAGCCATTTCCTTTTCTTCTTCTTCGAAAATTTCGTACGTTTCTCTCGACATATAAAAAGACTTTGTCGGGATGCATTTTAAGTATGACTTTATATAATCTATATTAATGGAATTATCGTCATTTATGATGACACTGAGATTGATTCCTTCACGCATATTGCATGCAAATTCCCTTACAGCTGCCCTCATCTCAACGATGGATACCTCTTTTATCGGATAATATTCTTGCATTTTCTTTTTTTTAAACCAATTAAAAGCCATAAGAATCACCCTCCTTACAATTATTCTATTACAACTATCATGAAAACGCTTCCAACGAAAAACCAACAAAATGAGCCATATATGTTTAAAAAATCACATTTAGGGAGGCTTCTGACATTATTTAGTGCTCATTCTGTCTTTTTTTTCCTTTTTCTCCGTTTCTCACATCATATTCAGGAATGACTTACTTTGAAACGGCATGTCTGTGGATTTTTTAAGGTAGTTAATCGAGCGAGCTCAAGTAATCCGGACACAAATTTAACGGGCGAATTTGGATTATTTATTATATAGTCCACACCTTTTTTCTTTTTTTTGCATATAAAAAATCGAGGGAGGATGAGATATGTTTAAATTATTCTTAGATCCAGGTCACGGAGGCAACGACCCAGGTGCTGTTGGTAATGGATTACAGGAGAAGGATATCACTTTAGCAATCTCAAAGGTTATTCACGATGTATTGACAGCGGAGTATAGTGATGTTGAAGTCAAGATGAGTCGTACAGGAGATACCTTCCCTACTTTAAGTCAACGGACAAATGAAGCCAATAAATGGGGAGCTGATTTCTATCTATCCGTTCACATTAACTCTGGAGGCGGCACAGGTTTTGAAAGCTTTGTGTATCCGAATGTAGGACCGCCAACAACTACCTATCAAAACCTGATTCATGAGGAAATTATGAAGGTGATTGGCCTGAATAACCGCGGAAGAAAGCAAAGCGATTTCCACGTCATACGCGAAAGTAACATGCCAAGCTTGTTAACAGAAGCTGGTTTTATTGACAACCCATTGGATTCTGGAAAAATGAAGGATCCAAGCTGGATTCAAGCTGTTGGAAGAGCCCATGTAAAGGGACTGGAACGAGCCTTTAATTTACAAAGAAAAAATCCGTCCTATGATGTCATTATCCCTAATCTAGCCTTTTGGCAGGCTCGAGCCTTGGTACCTGAATACCAACAAAAAGGCTATAATGCCAAAGGTGTAGCATTAAAAAATTATGGACCCAATGAAGCTCCTGCTGAAAATGATCCGTACCAATTTATCATTACGACCGATTATGAAAATGCCAAAAACCTTGTCATCGAGTTCAAAAGAAGAGGCTATGATCGTACGTATGGTCAGCAAAAATAACTAAGCAAGAGGCTGTCCCCTATGGTGTCAGGTAGACCATCTATGATTGATATCCAATGTCAAATAGAAAAGAGAGATTGGATAGTGTGGCTAGTGGTGCCGGCACCATAGTTTTTAGGACAGCCCTTTTTCTGTTCGTTGCAGGTATTTTCCTAGCAATAGGTAAAAGCACGTGAAAAAACCGCATATAATATGCGGTCAAAGGGTTCTTCTTATATGACTAAAACCCACCCCTATATATGTATGTAATCATGACTATATGTGTTTGGGTAATCTTCCCGATTTGAACGACAAGATTCTCGCATATATAGAAGATTTTCAGGAACAATACCATATGTACCTATGCAATATCTACATAAAACACAAATAACATAGAAAAAGGAAGGATAACAGGATGTCTGAATTAGAACCCGTGCATTACGAAACAGGAACCGCTATCCGTGATTATGACATTATAGATGTAAAGCAGACTGAACTTGGATATGAGGTTTTACTTGATATTAATCTGGACAGTGGTTATTCACTGACTGGTACGAAATTAGATATTTTTCATGAAGATTTAGCTGGCTATGAAACCAAAGAGATTGAAGAAGGAATCAAATATGCCCTTGGCTTCTTTGAGCACCTAGCAGATGAGGGAAATACGTTCGAACAGCTCACATAGTCGATAGCTACACGATAGACAATAGCCCTTCTACAGGTTGCTCCAAACTTGATGCACAGTCATGCCTTTATTAGGACGATCGATTTGTTTTTATCATCCATTTATATTATACTACAGATACAAACATACGTTCTTATTAGGTGAATAGGATGAAAGCAAATATATCTGAGGAGCTTGAACAACTAATTAATGAGAAAATCTATCTTGACTTAGAAGTGCACATCCTGACCAAACGTCTCAATGAAGCAACACAAAAGACTACTGCACAAGTTCCCTTTTTCCAAGAAAGATTAGACCTTTCATTGAAAAAGCTAAAACAGGCTAATCAACAGCTAAGAGCAGAAAACGTAAAAATATTCGAGCCGATCAAAGACGATATCTTTATCCAGTATAACTACTACGTCAAAGTAAACGGCGGTTTCAAAGAAGGCTTTATGCGATATTGGAAGGACGCCATGAAATACGAGCTAAAGAAACGGTTTCATCATTAGGAAGCATGGGCGTCCCTCTGCTTCCTTACATGAAAAACTGTAGGCCGATGAGAAGTGCTTCGATTGCGACGGCTGCTAGCAGGATATTCGTTTTGAGGGACTGTTTTTTCTCTGCCTTTGCCAAATCAGCCTTGCTGGACAGATTGGTTTTTATGGTTTCTAGCAGGTTTTCGTTTTGTTTGTTTTGGACCTTTATTTGGGCTGCCACCTGTTCATGCCAATCTAAGATTTCGGATTTATGATTTTCATCATGGTGATATTGCTGTATACTCCAGTTTTCAAGAAGCTGTGTTACTTTGTTAATTAAGGCTTCCTCGCGGACTACCAACAAATTTTTCAACGCTTGTTCATGGATTTGATACTTTTTTTCATAGGACTTGAACAGCTCTTCCCAGCGCTCATCCATCTGCTGAAGCGTTTCCCCCATGATGGTTAATTTTTCTTCTGTTTCAGCAATTTGTTTTTTCGTGAGAGCGACATAGGCTCGATTTTGCTCAATAAATTCCTTGTTTTTTTCGTCTGCTAAGGACAGCTTTTGAATAAACTCGTTAATATGATCTGAGACAGTTGATACGGCCTTAATCGCTTCAGAGATTAATTCCTTATTATTCTTTTCGATGTTCTGCTGCAGAGCCTGACTATGCTCTGTAAATTCGCCTATACTGTTTTGGAGCCTTTCATAAACGGACAGGAGTTGCGTTCTTTCGTTTTCAATGAAGTCCTGGTTTGCTTGAATGATAGTTTGCTGTTGAGACTCTACTAAACTCTCGATTTCAATCCGCTGGCCTTCAAGTCGACGGAATAAATCATCTGCTTGACTAATCAGGTTTCCTGCTTCATTTTTAAAGCCTTGAATGTGGTTATTTGTCAAATGCTCTACATGATTTTCCAGCTGTTTTATTTTTATTTTAAAATCATCATAAAAAAGCTCATCATTTAACTTTTTTAGCTCATTAACTGCCTCTTCATATTCCTTTTTTGTTGGTAAATCGGTATTAACCATTATGATCCCCTCATATATTTATAGTTTCAATAATGTTTTCACCATCCTGCTGCAAAAGCTGCAAATATTGAAAAGCTGCCCAGCATTCCTCTGGATTATCTGTTAACAGCTGCTGTTGGAGTTTTTTCTTGTATAGGAGCCAATGCTTCATAAAATACCGTTGAAGCTGCTTGGCATGCTGATAATCCTGTTCCCACAATCGATTCACATGTGAATGCTTTTCACATAATATTTCTCGTTTTGCCTCCATAGCGGACAGATCAATCTGTATGTTGGTTATATTTTCTTCTTTCTCCAATTGTAAAGCTTCTGCTTCATTCAATAGTTGATTGCGTTGCATGAAAGCCTCATTTAATACAGGGGCTAAAACTTCACTATATGCCATATACATTTGCTCTACCCATTTCATTGCATTGTCAAATAAATGATTATATGCCCTATCATATCGGCTTTTTAACCAATAGGAGTCCATTTTTTGGTGGATTTTCGGAATCGGCTCGAGCTTAGGTAGCCTTAAATGGCTGTCCTGCACCAAGTGAAAGCGGTCTGCCCTTTCTATTATTCCTGTAAGCTGATTTTCTAACTTCTTTTCCATTGTGATTTGCAGTTTTATAGCTTGTTGATTTAGAATACTTGCCTTTTTTTGTTTTACGTCATAGTTCAAGAAATACTTCACATATTCTCTATCTACGTTTTTCATTTCTTGAAGGACCGCTTCTATATCTGCTAATAACTCATGATATTTCTCTATTTTACTTGAAAATTCGTGATTCTTCATGTGAAAAAAGTTCAATTTCTCGTTCAGCAAGGTCTTTTTTTCAGAAATCATTTGTTCCAGCTTCTCTAAATCCTTTTTATTTTTCTCATTCTCCTGCTGTCTCTCACTTTCAACTAGCTTAAAGCAATTCGTTAAGCTTAAAAACGGCCATAAATAATCGGAACTCCTGTTTTTTTCTTGTACAGGATGTAATAAATGAACCTTCTCCACATCTAAGCGCACAAATTGATCAAGGAATTCT
The DNA here is from genome assembly GCF_900104575.1 of Bacillus tuaregi. NCBI lineage: Bacteria > Bacillati > Bacillota > Bacilli > Caryophanales > Bacillaceae > Bacillus > Bacillus tuaregi. The sequence goes on along the minus strand of NZ_LT629731.1, from coordinate 1,985,924 downwards.
TTTTTTGCATGTAAAGCCCATTCATATCGTTTATGATGTAAATCTTTTATGACATTATTCATCAAAATCGTCAACTCCATAGTAATTTCTTGCATATGTGAGTTTTTGAACTTTATTCAGTGGTATTCTGCATATAGTACTATATTCAATATAAAAAATATCCATAATGTTCTTATTAATGACTGTACCATCAAACTATCATAAAGGTAAACAGGATGAACACCTATTTAAGCAATTATTCATAAAAGAACAGAGGGAAGCTTCTAACGCCTCCCTTCCCTTTTGATTAATCCAAATGATAGTGACATCCTCCCCTATTTACCAGGATACCTGTTGATAAATCCAATTGGAGAGGAAGATTAAGAATCCTAATGAGATGTTGGTCCAGCCTAATAGGATGGCAGTTGTTTTTTCTTTTTTTAATTGGGCATTTTTGTAGGCTCTTACATCCTCTAGCAGTAATAAGAAACCGGTTACTTCAAAAACAAGAACGGCATATCCGAGGAATCCTAACATCATGTAATCTTATTTCCTTTCTATTTGGCTTTCATCCCAGTACGGCGAATATAGGTTGTGACTTTTATATCATACGAAAGGTCACCATAAATCTCACGCCATCGCTCTTTTGTTTTAACCTTTTCTTTCCAATATTTCGGGTGCTTTGCTCGAAAATGCTCACCAAACCCGAAAACATCGGACTTTTCCTTTTGCGTTTCCTTGATTAATTCCTCCAAATTTTGGACGATATCCTCAGAAAATCCCTTTTCCAATTTTTTAAGGTCTTTTTCTCCTATGTTAGAGGAGGTGGTGCTTTCCACCTCTTCCATTTCACATTCATAATGGACCTTTAATGTAACATGAGGTTTTCCATTTTTAAAAACTGGTTTTAGCTTCGTTTTTCGTTCAACCGCCCTGACTAGTGCTGTTTGTTCCATTTCTGGTATTTTTAACATCACACCATAACCGCCTTTTCCAGCCCCAATTCCTGCCATAAAAATTCCAATCTGGTTCGGTGTGGTTTTTCCAACCATTTTATCATCCTTGAAATAGGCAAGTCCGTTAATTTGAATATTTGATTTTCCTTTAATTTGAAAGTATGGCAAATAGCCTTCCTGACCCTGACTGGAGAGAGTACTCCAAAACAAACCGATAAAGGAGGGAGGAAACTTCCCTAGCTGGATTAAACTATCAACCATTTCCGCTAAATATAGGGATGGAACACGCTCAAGCTCCGGCTTTAGCTTCATATACGTTAAGGCCTTTTCCTTTGATATCACTAAGGAAGCTGTTCGACGGATTCGCGGATTACGTCTTAAATAATCATTAAAACGACTTACGCCTTCTCTAGCCACCTGTTCATTCAAAATGATTAATCGTAAATGTCCTAAAAAGATTTGCTCAGCCACCTCCTGTTGAATGGTCAGGAGACAGTCTTCAATCGTATGACCAATGACACGTACAACTAATACAGGATTTTGCTCTCCGCCGCCGATTTCAGGACCAAGCGGAATACGCCCTGGAATGGCAATTTGGGCACTTAACTCGATCATTTGCTCATCATGAATCGGAATATTTTTTTTCGAATGACTTACTTCCTCCTCCCGATTTTCTGCACCGGGTTCAGCCATGTCAATACCAATTGCTAATATCGTAGCGCGTTTTTCAATTTCACGGCTATCCCAACACCCTGTTAGTAGAGGTAATAGAAGGAAAAATACAGAAAATAATACTACATACTTTTTCCAGCTATATTTATGTGGCTTCACTCTTTTTCCTCCTCTTCCTTTTCATCACATCTACAAGGAATAAAAGCATAGGATATAGGATAGTAACCATTAAACCTGCACGTCCAATCATTTTAATAACTTCATACATTTGGACAATATTTTGTGGGATCATAGCTAAAACAAAGATAAAAGGAAGCATAAAATAAGCAAGCATTTTATGATCCTGTAAACGAAATAACTGCTTAATCGAATGAATAGTTAAGAAATAACTGGCAAATATCGTTGTAAATACAGCAATAACCCAGACGGAAATAAAGATAACATCCAATCGCTGTAATATATTTCCTGGTAACGAAGTTGTTCGAGCCAGCTCTAATGTCGGCCAATAGAGTTTTTTCATTTCTTCTGCTCCAAAAATCGCCACAGTTGCTAGAACAATTAATAAATATAATCCACCGGAAATAAAAATCGCCCACAAGCCGGCTTTCATAGCTGATTGAGGTTTTTTCATGGACGGTATCAATAATGTCATAATAAAGGACCCTTGAAATAAGGCAGCGATGGTTAAGGCACCATAAAAGCTATCCCGGAACCCGCTAGCGATTATCGGCCGAACGTAAAGGAAATTGGCATTCTTTAGTGATAAAGCGACAATAATTAATACCGGTGCTAATATGATGGGAATGTAAAAATTGTGTATATAAGCAAAGGTATTCATCGAATTTCTTGCACTAATGGCCGCTAACAAGAGCATCACGAGGACCGTTACCTCTAAAGGGGTTTCAAGTAATACAGCCGTGATAACGACTGCCCCAAATTCACGTGCAGCAAGAGCGGTTAAAATGGTAAAAAACAGAATAACAAAAAGGCTAAAGAATCTACCTAGCCATTTTCCAATAATGTCTTCACTGTAGGTAATAATTGTTTGATCTGAATGTCGAATCCCCAGCTTTGTGACAATCAATAAGCCAAGTACTGCGATCCCAATTCCTAAAAGTGTAATAAACGGAGCTCCTGTCTCCCCTGCCCTTACAGCAAATAACGGCAGCGGCAGTACACCTACGCCAATGATCGTACTAATTAGGGTTGTCGCCGCTTGAACCGTTGTGACCTCTTTTGTCTCCTCCATTCTGTGCTTCCTCCCGTTGGTCATTTCCAACTTTACTATGCTGTAACACTTTATTTTTCACTTCTCCCAGCCTGTCACGATTGGATGGGTGAAGAAAAACAGGTCGTTTTGACATCCACCATAATGGACTTCTAATAATAATATCCTTCAAGCCCTGAGAGTTTCCGGGTGATACGGGTGACATATAAGGTACGCCAAAGGATTTTAACGAAAGCATATGGTTAAAAATAAAGATGATTCCGATTACGACTCCGTAAAGACCAAAAATTCCTGCTAAAAAAAGGATTGGGAACCGCAGCATTCGAAGGGCAAAAGCTGCCACATAGGCTGGTGTTGCAAAGGAACCGATAGAGGTCAAGGCAATCACAACAACGGTGATGGGACTGGCAAGACCGGCATTGACGGCGGCTTCCCCGACAACGAGGACACCTACAATGGATAGGGCACCGCCAACCTGCTTCGGCATTCGGACGGTTGCCTCCCTCAGAACCTCCATAGCAACCTCAATGATCAGCACTTCTATCACGGCTGGATAGGGAACACCGGCCCGACCTCCTGCTACGGCGACAGCAAATTCGGTTGGCAGTAGTTCAGGATTAAAAGAGATAAACGATACATAAAGTGAGGGAAAGATAAGGGAAAAGACTAAAGCTAGCATTCTGGCCAGTCTAGCAAAGCTACCCATGAGAAACCTTGAAGAATAATCATCAAAGGTCTGATAAAACTGATTAAATACAACAGGAACGATGAGAGAAAACGGTGAACCATCGACTAAAATCGCGACACGGCCTTCAGCGAGATTAGCGACCGTTTTATCAGGTCTTTCCGTGCTTTGTGTTTGCGGGAAAGGAGAAAATGGATTATCTTCTATAAATTGTTCGATATACCCAACATCCAAAATGACATCGATATCAATTTCTGATAATCTCTTCTCTACTTCTTTGATTAGCTTTACATCGGCAATTCCTTTCATATAACAAATGGAAACCTTTGACTTCGTTAAACGACCAATTTCCATTGTTTTAATACAAAGGTCAGGGGTCGGCAATCTGGCACGAATCAAAGCAATATTAGTGGCAATGCTTTCAATAAAACTTTCCCTTGACCCTAGAATCGCTTGTTCTGTTTCAGGCGATTTGATTGAGCGTTTTTCAATCATCCTTGTATCGATATGGATGGCTTCTGTTTGGCCCTCCATGACTATGACAGTTTCTCCGCGCAGGATGACATTTATTAGTTGATCAAGCTTTTGTTCCCGATTAGTCTGACTGTCATAAAGGGTTTCTTCTACGAGGATATTTAACATTTCTTGCTTAACCCATTCCCTTTGCATTAAATGCTCCGGTACATACATTAAAGACTTCAATATTTCATTATTAATCCGGTTAGAATCGGCTATGTTTTTCACATAGAATAAAACCGCACGGAAACGGCCAAAGATTTGGAAGTGCTTGACAACAAAGTCATCACTATCACCTAGCATATCCTGCATAAATAGAACTGTACTCTCGATTGATCCTGTCAATTTATCTTTTTCATTCTCCTCTAAGGCCTTGCTTGGTATTTCTTTTACAACATCACTGCGGCGTACATTCCTTTGTCTACGACGGCGAAATAATCCCATAATTTCACCACTTTTTTTACCTTTAGAATGCACTAGATTTCCTTAATTATTCCTATAAATGTAAAAGCAGGGAAGGTTCTTCTGCTTCTTTTTTTGATGACTGTAAAAAGAAACAAAAGAACCGTCTCCTGCTTTATTTTCGCTGATCGATGTCAATATATTGTTTTTCTGCTCCAATGCTTTTATAAGCTGGGCGGATAATTTTGTCTACGTTAATGAGCTCCTCTAAACGGTGGGCGCTCCAGCCGACAATCCTGGCCATCGCAAAAATAGGGGTATAAAGCTCTACTGGGATATCGAGCATGCTGTATACAAATCCGCTATAAAAATCGACGTTGGCACTAACTCCTTTATAGATACGGCGTTCCTGCGCAATCACTTCCGGTGCCATTTTTTCAACGATCGAATAGAGCTCAAAATCCTCACTTCTACCTTTTTCATCGGCTAGATTTTGGACAAAGCCTCTAAAAACCTGCTCACGAGGGTCCGAAATGGAGTATACGGCATGACCCATTCCATAGATTAGGCCTCTTTTATCAAAGACCTCTTTATTGAGGATTTTGGTTAAATAGGCTTTAATCTCCTCTTCATCCTTTACGTCGGAAACATGTGCTTTAATATTGTGCATCATCTCGACTACCTTAATATTGGCCCCGCCATGCTTTGGCCCCTTTAATGAAGAAAGCGCTGCTGCAATTACCGAGTAGGTATCAGAGCCAGCAGAGGATACGACTCTTGTCGTAAAGGTTGAGTTATTCCCGCCGCCATGCTCCATATGCAGCACAAGGGCGACGTCCAGCACCCTAGCCTCCACCTCCGTATAGTGTTTATTAGGTCGTAGCATTCTTAGAATATTTTCTGCCATCGAAAGCTTCTCATCCGGTCTGTGAATGTATAGACTGTCATCACATTCAAAATGGTTATAAGCATGGTAGCCATATACACATAGCATGGGAAAAACACTAATCAGCATTAAACATTGACGAAGAACGTTTTCCAGTGACATATCATTAATTCTTTCATCATAGGATGCCAGGGTCAGGACACTTTTTGTCAAGGAATTCATAATGTCTTGACTAGGCGCTTTCATAATTACATCTCTTGTGAAGTTTTTAGGCAGATTGCGAGAGTCCCGAAGAACCTCCCTAAAAGCAGACAATTCTTCCTGATTAGGCAATGATGAAAATAAAAGTAAATACGTGATCTCTTCAAAGCCATATCGCTTATTGACAAACCCCTTTACTAAATCATGGATATGATAGCCCTGATAATACAACCTTCCTTCAATTGGTACAATTTTTCCATCCTGCTCTTCTGTTGATTCGATAGTTGAAATTTTCGTGAGACCTGCGAGTACCCCCCTGCCATTCTTGTCTCTAAGTCCGCGCTTTACTCCATATTCATCAAATAACTCTGGATCGATTTGACTGTTTTTCTTTAAAATACGACTGTATTGATAGGTATAATTTTCAATGATTTCCTTTTTCTCCAGCATCGTCGCCCACCCATCTGAAAGTTGATTCTCATGTATCCTTTTTTAATAATCCCTACTCGATAATATTTGGTTGCTCTTTATTTCTCCTTTGTTGTACCAGCAACGCCTTTACCTCATTATAGGACATGCCCGAGCTTGCATTTTGTCTCTTCACTTCCTCTATATTCGTACCTACCACAGTATAGGTATTATGTACCTTATGCCCGTTATTCATTAATAGCTGCCTCCTATATGTTTTCGCTTAGTTTCCATCAAGGAGCCCTGCCTAATTCATTAGGCTAAAAATATAAAAGCAAAAAACTCCTTTCAAAAAAAGGAGCTTAATTATTTAAGAATCATGCAGCTATTCAGTTTAACCCGTTGGTAATTTCATTTTACAATAATGGATAAGAAGTGACTTCTGATCCATTTAAACATATGGTGTGACCGCCTGCTGGGGAAGTCAGCATTGCTCTGATTATCGAATTCCTCGATGCCTGTCTCCCTTTGTCGGCATACTTTAGACGCCTGCTCGATTAATTCAGGAGAGAAGATTCGCTTACCATTCATGATGCAGCGAATCGAACAAATGAATTCATGGCTTGGACTGTCTTTTAACAAATAGCCTCTGACTCCCGCTTTACGGGCTCGTTCGACATATCCTGCTCTTGCGAAGGTAGTCATCATAATGACTCTGCAGCCTGTTGCCCTTAACGCATCTGCGGCATCCAAACCATTCATAACAGGCATATCGATATCCATGATACAAATATCCGGCTGTAGCCGATAGACGAGACTAAGAGCCTCTAAGCCATTCTTTGCTTGCCCGACTACTTCGATATCCTCCTCAAGATTAAGCAGTGAACCGATGACATCAAGCAACAGCTCTTGATCCTCAGCAATGACAATTCGAATCATCTTCGTTCTCCTCTCTTCCTAGCCCGACACCATAAAAAATAGAAGCTCCCCACAAAAAGGGGAGCGGATAGGTATAGCTTATAGTTCAGGTTTAACCTGTGTAGATATACGCTTCTTCTGTAATTCCTTAATGTCCTTAAAGCTCACAAAATCTTTTTTCTTCTCATCCCAGAGACGGAAACGTAAAGACTTCAAGCTTGTCGCAAGTGTAATCGTTGGTACGTTCTGTAATGGTGGTGTGCTGTTGTGTGCCATTTCTAATTTGTAGTTTGGAACCCGTGGGCTTAAATGATGTACATGATGGTAGCCAATATTTCCAGTTAAGAATTGGATAAATTTAGGGAGTTTATAAAAGGAGCTCCCCTCTACCGCTGCTTTCACATATTCCCAATTTTGATCCTCTTCAAAATAAGAATCCTCGAACGTATGCTGAATATAAAATAACCAAATCCCCGCTGAACCTGATAAGAGGAAAATAGAGCCCTGGATTATGACAAACGACTGCCAGCCAACTGCCCAGATAAGTAAGCTAAATAATGCAGCGATCAGAGCATTTGTTAGATAGGTGTTCATTCGTTCCTTCTTTTTAGCGCCTTTATGATTAAAACGATTTTTCAAAAGGAACTGATAAATCGGTCCAAGACCAAACATAATCAATGGATTTCTGTATAACCGATAGCCGATGCGAACGGTTAGCGGAGCTTTCATATATTCATCGACCGTAAGTGTCCAAATATCACCGGTCCCACGTTTATCCAGATTGCCACTGGTTGCGTGGTGAATAGAATGATCACGTCCCCATTGATCAAAAGGAAATAGCGTTAACACACCCATCGCAGTTCCAACTACTCGATTCAGACGTCTGCTTTTAAAAAATGAATAGTGTGTGCAATCATGGAAAATAATGAATATCCGCACCAAAAACCCAGCAGCGATAATAATCGGTAAAAGCGCTAACCAATAGGATACAGAAAGGCTGATATAGGCAAGGTACCATAAGCCGATAAACGGGATGACGGTGTTCATTAGCTGCCATAAACTTTCTTTCATCGTCGACTTTTCAAACGGAGCCACTTGTTTTTTTAAAGAATTTGCTTTTTTTATCGTCATAAGCTTTAAATTCCCTTCTCTTTTGAATCGTTATTTCAAAGTATATAGAAAGGAAGTGATGGGTGTAAGTAGCAGGTGTCATGTACTAAATATGACAAATGTCACACCAGAGGGAAAAGGCCTGTGAGAGTAAGGTGATTTGAACGCAAAAAAACAGCTCCAACAATCAGGAGCTGTCATTTTTGAATCCTATTTCCTTCTAAATCAAATTCGCCCGTCGAATTTGCGTCCGGATTTTTATCGAGCTCGCTCGATAAATTTGCGTTCATCCCCCACTTGTAGAAGTGGAGGACTTCTGTACCTGTCGCAAGCTTTCGGTACAAAAAGCATTTGCTGAATGAAGTTAAACTGTTACAGCAGAAAGTTTTTTCGCAGCTGCTTCAACTTTTTTAAGTCCTTCAGCAATAATCGTATCCGCTTGGTCTGGCATTGCATTATGTCCTTCGATAATGACTTCATCAATGATTTCCATACCGAACATGACGCCAAATACGTTTTTCATATAGCTTGCCGCCATTTCCAGTGGAGCTGTTTCTGGTGTGGAGTAAATGCCGCCACGTGCACTTAGTATAATGGCTTTCTTGTCCGTCATGAGCTGAACAGCCTGGCCGTTTTCATCATATTTGAAGGCATAGCCAGCTTGGAACACATAATCAACAAATGTTTGTAAACGGGCTGGAATCGTTAAGTTCCATAATGGGAATGCAAATACGACTACGTCTGCTGCTGTTAAAGCATCCATCGCCTTTTGTTTCGCTGCTAAAATGCGTTTTTCAATATCCGTCATTTCTTCGCCAGATTCTATTTTACCAAATGCATTGAATAAATCCTGTCCAAAGTAGGGCATGTCCTCTGAAAATACATCAAAGGTTGTGACGTTAACATTTTCAAGATTATTTATGAATGTCTCGTACATTTTACTTGATACTGCCTCAGAAGCTGGACGGTTATTGGCTTTAACTACTAATATATTCATGTATATGAAACTCCTTTTATTATATTGAAATATTTTTAGATAAAATATCTTGAACTCAATATAATATAAACTAGAATAATTGTCAAAGAAGAAGTTTTATCAATAACGGTAAATAAATCCTCCTTCTAAACATGAAGGAGGATTTTCTAGTAGTATATTGTTTTATATAATTGATAATAAGTCTGGACTTCTTTTTCTGGTGAATAGTGTTCCACAATCCATTGCCTTGCTTTCTCGACAACACTCTCCCGCAATGAGGGGTTATGAATAATAGAATGAATCGCGTGTTTAAATTCATCCATTGATTCATATAACCAGCCTGTTGTTTCATGGGTTACAAGCTGCAGATTGGCTTCATTTTTACGTGCAATCACCGGCTTTCCCATTGCCATCGCTTCCATAACGGCCAATGATTGCCCCTCTGATTGGGAGGTATTTATAATAATTTGTGCTTGTTCATACCATACCTTCATAACCTCATATGGGACCACTCCAGCATAGTTCATCCAAGGACGCTTTTCAGTCTTTTTATGTACCTCTTGCTTTACCCTTTCGTCCAAGTTGGCGCCAAGAATGGTATACTTCATCATAGGATATTGAACAATTAGCTGATCAAGCGCCGGTATTACATGTAAAACATCCTTTACGCGACGCAATCCTGCAGGCAATAAAATATGGGGGTCTAGCTCATCCCATTTCTTTGAAATAGTCCAAGGCAGCCAAATCCCCTGAGGAATAACCCTTGTTTTGTCTTCCCATTTCGGATCTAATTGAATGACTTTTCTCTTCGCATCCTCGGTAAAGACCGTAATATAAGCAGCTCCTTGTAGAAAAGTAAATATATCTTCAGTAACACCCTTCTGTAAATCAATATTAATATCTGTTCCACCCATTGTAACGATATAAGGCCGATTTAAGCGAAAATGAGTCTCCTTCGCCCATTGTAAATACCTCGTCGCATGTAAAATATGGTAGATATCTGGCTCGGAGCAAAACCAATTATCATTTTCTAAGTAAGGAATAACAGAAAGATTGACATCCTGTTTATCTAAAAAATGGACAAGTCTCTTGATTGTCGTTGAATTTCCTCTTGGTTGATTAAAATAGGGTGCTAAAAATAATATATGCATGTCCATTCACCAGCTTGATTTATTTTACGTTAGTATGGCTCCCATTCTCAGAACAAGTACACCTAATGAACTGGGTAAAAAAGGAAAAGGAGAGGTCAACTAACCTCCCTTTTCCTATAACCCCTTATACGCTTCCTTTATATCCTTCACCGTTTTATCTAGTTCCTCGCCCCAATGATCATTAACTTGCTTGAGCACTACTTCTCCATTTGGAGCAATAATCGCATATCCCCTGTAGGCAGTATCTTCATTTTTCATCCCAGTGGCATCGATTAACTGCAACTCAGGATCAGAGATAAATGGAAGGCTGATTCCTAATTCCTTTTCTAGCTCGTCATAGAGTAACTTTTGTTCCTCGGGCAGATCTCTACTGATCACATACATTGGCATGTCCAGACCCTCTAGCTCTTGAAGATTATTATGCAGCTCAACTAGCTGCGTTTGGCAGAGTCCTCAGGTGTAAGTAGTTATATAAAATAATAATACCGGCTTGTCCTGTGGAATTTTCACTTCATTATTTTCGTGGTCCAGTAATGTGATGGACTCATCAATGGTCTTGGTCCCACAAGCCGTTAATAGAAACATTGCTGCTACCATGATGAAAAAGATTTTAAGTTTCATAGGATCTCCTTTTCTTTTTATTTATCTATCGCGAGCACGATTCTAACCTATTAACAGAGCTCGTCTTTTCTGCATTATTTTACTATAATTCTGACTCTACTGTAAAATATCACGCTTATGAATAAACTTTACAATTTAATCTTTTTTTGCGCAAGACTATTCTGTCATTGTTCTCCAAAAATCTGTTTCGAGTATTTCGAATAAAAAACTTCCACAACATGGTCATTGTAGAAGTGTATCCAACCCTAATTATCATTCCTGATTACAACAGCCTTTTTGCCAATCTTCTCCTTCCTCAAGATGGCCTGACTTTTTTATTTTGGTTTGCAAATATTTTTCATTGTATGTTGATACATCTCCCCATAATGGTTCCCTACCAGAAACATCCAGGCCTGCACTTTTTAAAGCATCCAATTTTTTCGGATTATTGGTCATAAGGGTAACTGGCTTTGTCCGTAAGGCTTTTAACACTAAAATCGCATCCTCATAATTCCGAGAATCATCAACAAAACCGAGGCTGATGTTTGCCTCTACTGTGTCATAGCCATTTTCCTGGAGAACATAAGCCATGGCCTTGCTGAATAGTCCAATCCCTCTGCCTTCGTGATTAGCTAAATAAAATAAAGCACCATTCCCATGCTCGACAATCATTTTCATCGATTGCTTCAGCTGAAAACCGCAATCACATCTCTTGCTTCCAAAAATATCACCAGTATGGCAAATCGAATGGAATCGGATCAAAACATCATCGGCATGCTCAAAGTCACCGAAAATCAAAAGACTAGACTGCTGGTACAGGGCTAAATTAGAAGAGGAAAGCCTTTCAATAATTTTTTTATAGTCCCTCACTTCCTTACAGTCAATCTCTGTGACATCCTCACAATTTAACCAGCAATACCAATTGAAAATAACCGTTTCCGAATATAACTTAACAGGCAATCGAATCGGTCCGACTAGATAAAGATTGCCTTTGGTTTTGGGAATAATTCGAATTTTATCTTTTAAAATAGTAAGGACCTTTTCGTCAAGGTGAATAGTAGTCATTTAACTTCCCCCTTTTTACAGATTTTCCGAACGGGAAAGCCCATGCAGGTCGCAGACCGTCTTTAGACATGGAATGATAGTTCGGTCAGACAGGGGTAGCTTTCGCTACCTTAATTGTCTGAAAATACGTTATAATCAGTACATAGACAAGTAAAAGTCTCTAAAACATTCTCGTTCGTTGATAATTGAATATCGTATGAGGTTGGACAACTCAATTCATGTTGTCCGTAAAACGATATGTGTCGTCAAGTACAAGACGCTAAAACACATACGAACAAAAGCTGTACGCTATGGTCATAGTAGCGTAGCACTATCTGCTATAAGCACTGGATAGGGAGGGGCAATGGGATGCCCCAACCTTGAGGGCTGTTCAAAACAGAAATGGACTGCGAACGCTTAGTCATTCAAGAATCCCACCCGTTAAACCGTAAGGTTTAGGGCTTGCGTCTATAGACGTGGGAGTCTCAAAGGTAGTTTGCGATTAACCGATTTAATACATACGATTAAATTCGCCCGTCGAATTTGCGTCCGGATTACCTGAGCTCGCTCGGGTAAACTACCTTAAAAAAATCCGTGACCTCCGCCGGAGGCTTAACTTCATTCAGCCGGGGTTTGAACCCCCACTGAATCGAAGAACTATTTGCATTCATCCCCCACTTGTAGAAGTGGAGGACTTCTGTACCTGTCGCAAGCTTTCGGTACAAGAAGCATTTGCTGAATGAAGTTAAAGGACTCTGTCTGTCTCTTGATCCTGTTGCTTCATAATATTAACTAAAAAAATACACAAGAGAGTCCCTTGTGTACGTTTATACCTCGAGCTTATAAGCTATTTTGCTAAGAACGGATTGCCACCCATATTTTTTCTTGCTTCATCTGTTACTTCAACTGGCTCATTAGAATATTCAACAGATTTCGTACTAGGTTCATTAACCATTTCGACACTGCCATCATAATACATTGTCTTATTTTCCATAATTCCCATCTCCGTAGCTGTCATATTTTTTATTGGGTTATCGTAGAATTATTTCTATATATTTCAGATATTACACTATTTTCACTATTTTAACAATATTTAATCTATGGAGAAAGATTAGAAAGTATGGGCTAAGTCTCTAGCACGAGCGATCCCATTCTGTTTAATTTCTTCTGCCTTATCAGGCATCGCTGCATGTCCTTCGATAAATAAGCCATCAACCGAAGGAACACCAAAGAAGCCCATAATAACCTGTAAATAGCGATGTCCCATTTCGAATGCTGCAGCAGGTCCCTCTGAATAAATACCACCTCGGGCCTGAATATGTAAAACCTTCTTATCCGTTAATAAACCAACCGAACCATTCTCGGTATATTTAAAGGTTTTACCTGCCACGGCAATAGAATCGATGTAGGCCTTTACAACCGGAGGAAAGGATAGATTCCACAAGGGTGTCACAAATACAAATTTATCTCCAGTTACAAACTGGTCACTAAGTTCATTCAAGCGCCCCACCTTAGCTTTTTCCTCATTCGAAAGCTCCTCGAAGCCTTTACCAGACTGAAGCTTGCCCCATCCGCTGAAAACATCCGTATCAATTTGCGGGATGTTTTCTTTATACAAATCAAGGTGCACCACTTCATCTTTAGGGTGAACCTCTTTATAGGTCTCAATAAAGGCCTTTCCTGCTGCCATACTGAATGATTGTGTGTCATCATGTGGATGCGCTGTAATATACAATAGTTTTGTCATGAACCCTTCACCTTTTTCCATCAATTATTTTCAAGACTTTATTAATATTCGGCATCTGACAGAATTTATTCATCCACGAAAAAAACCCCCGCATTCATGCGAGGATTATTTATCACAGATACTCATTTATCCTTCAGGCTGTTCCGAAAGGCATCATAATCCATTTTAATAAAATGAAACAATTCTGCATTGCCTCCGCGGTCAGGGTGTGTTGTTTTTAATAACGCTTTATAGCCTGCTAAAATATCTTTTGAACCTGCTGTTTTCGAGAGACCGAGCTTTGGACGGGGGTCATAGATTTTTGACGATACAGGCACGGTCTTTTCAGGATCTGCTTTATTTCCTTTCGAATATTCTTCTTTTATTTTTAACAGCTCATTTCGAAGGTCGAGATTTTCTTTTAGCAGCTTCCTCGTTTCCCGTTGCAATTCATTTTTTTCTTTTTCTAAGAGCATTTTTTCTTGGTTTAGCTTATTCCTCTGCTGAATTAATGTATTAATTGAGGATTGGTGAAGCTCTTCAATTCCTTTTATATGATCATCCTGTGCTTTAATTTTCGCTTTTAATTGACGGATTCTCTTATCCTCGGTAGAAGGTTGAATCGTCCGGGTTGGGCTCGGTTCCTTCGGTATGTATTCTTTGTTCTCCCCATTTCCTACCTGCTGGATTTTTCCTTCACGTACTAAACGTCGAACGGCGAGAAGACCAATACTTGGAGCAACTCCTGCATCCTTCAAGAGCTGAAGAGCTTGATCGGTATCATCTAGTATGACACTAGAACTACTTTGTCTTCCCTCATAGGTAATTTTTCTTTCACGCAGCCAGCGTCGAACTGTAGTAATGCAAACATCCTCTGCAACGCCTGCGTTTTTTAATAACTCAAATGCTTGATCTGTGTTCACAGGGTTCCTCCTTTCCCGAATAATGATTATGAATGTTGAGAGTTAGCTACTTGGAATTAGTAGGAGAAATGACCAATCTATCATGATAATGGACTCTCGGTTTCTTTGTTAAGAAACCACATTTTCAATTACCTCTAATATTATAGGAGGAAGTTAATTATGTGAATGGACAAATAAGCCTATAAGTGTTTTTTTCTTAAATGGATGGAAAATAGCCAAAAAATAAAAAGGGGAAATTCCCCTCTTTATTTTTTTACCTTTAACAGTCGTAAGCTATTTAATGTCACAATGAGTGTGGCTCCCATATCAGCAAAAATGGCGATCCACAGTGTTAACCAGCCTGGTATGACCAAAAGAAGGGCTAAAGCTTTAATCGCTAAGGAGAAGATAATGTTCTGCTTGATGATTCCTAACGCTTTGCGGCTTAATTTAATGGTATAGGGCAGTCGGCTTAAGTCATCGGACATGAGGGCAATATCAGCTGTTTCTAAAGCGGTATCCGTACCTGCCCCGCCCATGGCGACGCCGACAGTGGCCGCGGCAAGTGCCGGTGCATCGTTCACACCATCTCCGACCATCGCTGCACGCTTGTATTTTTTCCGCAGCTCTTTTATATAATAAAGCTTATCCTCAGGAAGCAGATTTGCTTTGATTTCAGAAACACCTGCTTGCTTTCCGATAGCAGCGGCCGTTTTTTCATTATCCCCTGTCAGCATCACTGTCTCCACACCAAGTAGCTTTAATTTCCGAATCACCTCTTGAGAAGATTCCCTCATTTCATCTGCTACTGCAATCAAGGACAGAATTTCTTTTTCTGTTCCCACTACCATAACGGTTTTTCCTTCTATTTGAAGAGAGGTTATCTGGTCTCTTATTGTGGTGTCCACTGTTTTGTGGAGCTCCTCAAATAAAATTGGACTGCCTACATAATACTGGACATCTCGTACTTTCGCTTTAACCCCCTTACCTGTTAACGACTGGAATTCATCGACCTTTACGGCTGAATAATCTAAACCGCACTCTTCAGCTTTTCGTAAAATGGCGGAGGCAAGTGGATGCTGTGAGCCTTTTTCAATCGCCGCCGTGGTGATGAATAACTCCTTTTCGTTACCGGAATACGTAACGATATCGGTCACAGTTGGGATTCCTTTTGTCAGTGTTCCTGTTTTATCAAATGCAATCGCCTTAAGTGCTCCAGCTTCTTCTAAATAGATTCCGCCTTTAATTAAGACTCCATTTCGAGCCGCATTTCCGATCGCCGTCACCACCGCAACGGGCGTAGAAACAACTAAGGCACAAGGACAGCCGACGACCAGCACAGATAACCCCTGGTAGATCCATTCGCTCCAGTCCCCGCCAAATAAAGGTGGTAACATGCTAATAAGAAAGGCTACTGCCACAATAACAGGCGTATAATATTTCGCAAATTGATCCACGAAGGCTTGCGAAGGTGCACGCTCAGCTTGAGCTTCTTCCACAACATGAATAATTTTAGCGAGCATCGTATCCTCTACAAGCTTAGTAATTTTCACCTCAAGTAGCCCTTCTTCATTCAAGGTTCCGGCGAATACCTCATCATCAACCGTCTTTGTGATAGGAACACTTTCACCGGTAATCGCCGCCTGATTGATGGTCGAAATCCCTTTGATGACCATTCCATCCATCGCAAGCTTCGCTCCAGGCTTGACAATCATGACATCCCCAATGCGGATGTCCTCCACATCCACCATCATTTCCTGCTTTCCCCGGCGGATTAAAGCTTCCTTTGGGGCCATTTCAAGTAGCGATTCAAGTGATTGTCGTGCTTTGTCCATTGAATAACGCTCGAGCACTTCACTAATAGCGAAAAGGAGCACAACAGTTGCCCCTTCACCCCATTCACCGATGAGGGCAGCACCAATGATCGCTATTGTCATGAGCGTATTCATATCAAACTTAAGGCGGGATAGATTGTTAAACCCTTTAATAAAAAGAGCGTAACCACCAATAATCATGGAGGCAGCATAACCTAGCGTTACAAGGCCATAACCTTCGCCCAATCTTTCTCCTAAATACCAACTAATGACTAAAAGAATAGCTGAAGCAAGCACCTTGAAATTTTCTTTTTGCTTCCAAAACGGCTCCCTTTCGACTCGCTTTTCTCGTTCATGTCGTAATTTCAGGTTCTCAAACGCACCCGCTTTTTCCAGCTCTTCCAACGTTGTCTTTCCTATAACCGTAATTTTAGAAGCACCAAAATTCACCTTCGCATCGGAAACTCCCTCCAGGAGCTTCACGTTCTCCTCGAACGTTTTGGCACAGCCTGCTCAGGAGAAACCTTGAACACGATAGGTGATGGATTCTTCATGGTTTGTTTTTACTTGCTCTGAGGTCATCCATGCCTCACCTCCTTCCTATGGAACCAATCCATTTCTAGCAGTACAGCCCTTCATATAAATATAGATTACTACTTCTATGTATGTTATTCAAAACCATATTTATTTGTTTTTTATCGATTATGCTCCTGTTTAATAATCAAATTCAAAGTCCACGATAAAATATCTCAATATTATAAAAATTTATATTTTTATTTTCGGGATATATGGTACAATACATCTAGTTATTTTAGATTAGAGGTATTATCAATGAATGAAATATTAATTAATGTATTAATTCTATTAGTTGTGCTGCTCATCACCCAGCATGTGGTGGAGGTGTGGCCAAGAAAAATAACCAAGCGTTATACTGCAATATTTGCATTGATTGCAGGTCTGACAGCTATCTTTTTTTGCATGACGTTTCCTTTACCTGTAAATCAAGGATTTATTATTGACATCCGAATTGTACCTTTTATTATAGCTAGCTTGTATGGAGGACCGCTTACAAGCCTAGCTTTGTATCTATTCATTGTTTTTTATCGATTTATTCTAGGGTTTGATCTTGGTTTTTGGGGTTCGATGATTAATTATGCGATTATCCCGCTTGCAACATGGATAGTCTATCAAAAATTTCGCAGCGCAAAACTAAGCCAAAAGCTCATCATTTCGTTACTACTGGTTCTTTTACATTTAATTTTCAGCAATGTCATTTATTCATACATTTTCATTTCCCACACAGAATTGAATATTATCCTCTTGGGGGCTATCATTAAAATTTCATGTGTCACATTATGCATGTTCACTTTAGAAAGAATTAGATTAAATTATAAAATTAAGCAGCGCATCATTGACATGGAAAAAATGGAAATTTTAAGCCATTTGAGTGCCTCCATTTCACATGAAATCCGAAATGGTTTGACAGGTGCAAAGGGATTCATGCAGCTTTTGCAGGAAATGGAAAATGATTTAGAGAAGAAACGTTATATCCATATTGCACTAGAGGAATTGGGACGTTCTGAAAGTATTATTCGTGATTACCTAACCTTTGCTAAACCTGCCCCAGAGAAAGTAGAAAAAATCGATATGGAAGATTTGATTCATTATTCAATTGAATTAATCAGTCCACTAACAAATATGAATTCAATAGAAATCCAAAAGGATTTAACCGCTTTTTGGATTACAGGAGAACGTAAGACGATTCAGCAGGCCTTTTTAAATATCTTAAAAAATGCTATTGAAGCTATGCCAGACGGAGGCAGCTTAACCATTTCAATGATTAAGCATCATATTAATGGTGAAATCCTCATTCAGGATACTGGAATTGGTATGGATGAGGATCAAATGGAAAGATTGGGTAAACCATACTTTACAACAAAAGGTCAAAAAGGCACCGGCCTTGGCATGATGGTTGCCTATCGAGTGATTGAAGAAGTCAATGGACATATTACGGTCAACAGTCAAAAGGGACAAGGAACGACCTTCATTATCTCTCTGCCCATCCTTACACATCATTGAAACCCATTCATCACTAAAACAGTTCACACAAAAAAGCACCCTATTATAGAGGTGCTTTTAGTTAGATTTCCTTAACCTTATCTTGCTGAAGGAGCCAGACTAGCTTCAGGTGATGTTACTTTGTCATAGAATTGAACAAATTTATCACGATCATCGCTGTTACGGTAAGCCATCGCTACACGTGGGTGCTCATTCAATGAACCAGAAATCATGTAAGGAATGATATAGCCCCACTCCCATTTTTCGCGCATGCCAAGCATATGTTTCTCTATGACTCCTAATACTGGCTTAATCTCATAGCTTGATTTTTGAATATAGCTGACAAGAAGCTCTGTATTACAGTTTCCTGCCGCACGGCCCATTCCATATACCGATGAGTCTAGGAAAACAACTCCGTTTCTCATAGCCGTAATCGTATTTGCAAATGCTAGCTGCATATTGTTGTGTGTATGCACACCAAGCTGCTTGTTTGGAAGCATCGCTTGAAATTTCTTCACTTGATGTTCAATATCTGCAGGGTCTAGGCTTCCAAAGGAGTCAACGATATAGACAACATCCACTGGACTTTCCTTTACCATTTCAAATGCTTCAATCAGCTGACGCTCAGGTACACTTGATAGTGCCATAATGTTCAAGGAAGTTTCATAGCCTAGGTCATGGAACATTTGCACAAGTTCTAAACCTTTGTCCACTTCACGGATATAGCAAGCGACACGAATCATATCTAAAATACTTTCTTCACGAGGAAGAATATCATTTGGGTCCACACGACCGATATCAACAAGCGCAGAAAGCTTTGTCGATTTCTTCTCAGGAATGATTTCCTTTAGGAAATTATCATCAAGAAATCTCCATGGATTAGGCTCTGTCGCATTCAATAGTCTTGCAGAGTTTTTGTAGCCGATTTCCATATACTCAACGCCAGCTTCACTCAAGCCATTATACAAATCTTGAACAAATTCAACGCTGAAATCCCAATTGTTTACTAATCCTCCATCGCGAATTGTACAGTCAATAATTTTATTTTCCATAGTAGTGATTTCCCCCTGTTTCAACACGTATACTGATATTTTTACATAATATACGAAAAATACTTATTATGTTTATACCATTCTTTCCGTGAAAGTGCAAATTATTTTCCGAAAATTCCAATTTTCAGGAAATAAAATAGATACAGGCGAACCTGATAGTATTATTTCATCTATTTAATAAATGATTATGAAGGAACTCTACTGTTTCTAGAGTTCCTTCATTTAATCCTTATATCCTTTGATAGCGCTCTGCGATCACTGGCAGATGGAGGCTCCTCTAGCCATTTATTCTCGATCATCAGGTTCGTTCCATCTTCTGCAAAGCGTAAAAGTTCAGCTGTAAGCGATACATATTTAATGGCAAGATCTCTTCTTGACGTTACGCTTAATGCTGTTCCATAATAGGCAATCGCAAGCTGGGTTGAAAGTTGTACCTGATACATTAAGAATTTATCAGAAAAAGGCGATGTCGTTGAATTGGTAACATACGATTGCCATGAAACTGGAGAATTCAGCTTTTCTTCACGGAATACCGAATCAAATGCTTCTATATGTTTATCGGCTATCTCCATACCTCTTACGATGTACTCTCGGATCTTTTCTGAATGGGCAACCTGACTGAATCCCACCTTTAAGGCCACATGCAAATTCATTTTATTCATATTAAACGTAATATCACCAATCTCCATGGCCGTTAAGGGACGCCGTTTGCCAAGAAAACCTGTTAAAAAACTTTGCTGATCAACAAAATCAATCGACTGAGCCGGTGTAATCACTGGCGGACGTGAAAATATACCTTTTGATAGCAATAAATCAAGCGTCTTTTCAAATAAGTTTGTCACCTCGTGATTACAGGCTATATAGTATTTTCTCAGATCGGAACGAACGGACGTACTAAGTGAAAGGGCATATCCTGTTATGCCTTGGAGGGTCATGATATACATATATTGCAGATAAAAAGGATCTTGAAAAAGACGGGGAGCATGGATGTCAACATCCTCTTCTGTAAAACCTTGTGGTACAGGGAAATTTTCTTCTTTAAAAAATTCTTGAATTTTTTGAACATGTAATTCTGAATAGTCTAATGCCAATTTATAAGTATCAATAATATCTTCATCTTCGAGGTGTTCAAGTGCATATTTAAAAAAGCATATAGACATGGAATCAAATAGATATTGTGTCCAAAGACTTGATATTTCAGGAGCTGTTAGTTTTATACTGTGCCTGTCCATCATCTGCCTCCTCAATCTTATGTACTATAGAATTTCCAATTATATTGGGTAGTATGCAGATGTGTTTGGGAGATGATTTAGGGTCTGGTTCATTTTACAAAAGTAAGAATGACGTTAATACAAACGCCATTCTTACCGTTATATGGTCTGCAAATAAAACCAGACCATATTTGTAAAGGTCTCCACTTGGGAAGCCATGGAAGTTTCTTTAAATAGATGCTGAAAAGGCTTTAAAAGATGCCCGAGAACGATTTTACGTACCCGGTCCCGCTCTAATTCATACATGATCGCCTCATATAAATCCTGCTGTTCATCATTAAATTGGTATTGCTCCTGCAGCTGATTTCCTAAATGAATGAGCTCTGTTTTTGATATGAGCTTTTTATTGACACTTGTACTAAAGAAATCAATCGCAGAATGACTTAATAACGAAAATTCCTTTTTTATCATACTCGGAAAGATTAGCTCCGTATAAGACAGAATCACCTCGACTAAATGATGGATCGAATAGGTGGTATTCGTAATGCGTAGGGCAAACAGCATATGCTGCAGCATTCCGTAAAACAGTACCGTCCCTTCGAATGCATAGTCCCGTATTTCCTCCCCCATCACTTCAATCATCCGATTTGCCAACCACTCCATTTCAAATACACGATGCTGCAGCACCAGCTTTTTTAAATCGGCTTCATTTGTAGATAAAATAGCCTCAAATAATGGCTGTAAATTCCGTTCCTCGTTCAATCGAAGCAAAATGGAAATTTGCTCAATAAAAACGTCGCGATCCTTCTTATCCTTGCCAATTTGTATGGCAATTCGCTGCTGACTTGCATCATATCGAAGAAATTCTAAAATATCGCTGATACAGTCATTTTTAGACGAGAAATAGTTATAGAAAGTCCCTTTTGAGATGTTTGCTTTGTCAATGATTTCCTGAATAGAGGTTTGTTGAATCCCCTTTTCAACAAACAACTTTAATGCAATATCTGCTACTTTTCTTTTTCGATTATTCATGACGGCCTCCTGAAATGGCAATCTATCATAGTTTATCCTTTTATTTACTAGGCTCTGTTAAAGCACAGTGTTGTTTTTTAGCAGGTTGATTTTCGTTCCAGGCACGAAGACTCCTGCAGGAGAAGCGAGACAGGCGAGACCCCACAGACACGAAGTGTCGAGGAGGCTCGTCGGTCGCCTGCGGAAAGCGAAGTGCCTGGAACGAAAATCAACATCCACGTTTAACAGAGCCAAATACTAAAATCTTAACTTATTTATACCATAAGTACAAATCAGTTGCACTTTTTGAACTATCGGTATAAAATAACCAAGTGAAAAATAAATAAATGAAAAAAGACTAGAGGGATGAGAAACATGGATTCAACATTACAGAAAAAAAAAACACCCTATTTAATGATTGTCGTCTTATTTATAGGGGCGTTTGTATCATTTTTAAATAATTCCTTATTAAACGTTGCATTACCGTCCATTATGATTGATTTAGAAATAGCTGATTACTCAACAGTTCAATGGCTGGCTACCGGCTATATGCTTGTCAGCGGTGTCTTAATTCCAGCATCCGCTTTTTTACTGACTCGCTTTTCGAATCGTAGCTTATTCATTACTTCGATGGCGATTTTTACTTTAGGGACTGCCTTAGCTGCCTTTGCGCCCAATTTTTCGATATTGCTAACTGGCCGTATGGTGCAGGCAGCTGGTTCCTCGGTTATGGGTCCACTCTTAATGAATATTATGTTAATCAGCTTTCCTCGTGAAAAACGTGGAGCAGCCATGGGGATTTTCGGCTTAGTGATGATTACCGCACCAGCCATTGGACCTACTCTATCCGGATATATTGTTCAATATTATGATTGGCGCGTGCTTTTCGAAATGATTCTGCCATTAGCTATTATCAGTCTTCTATTGGCTATTTGGAAGGCCGAGAATGTAATGGAGCAGAATAAGAACGCAACTGTTGATTATGCTTCAGTAATCTTATCTTGTATTGGATTTGGCGGATTATTATATGGATGTAGTTCAGCAAGCTCAGACGGCTGGACAGACGGAGTTGTCTTAACAACCTTAATTGTTGGTGGAATCGCCTTAATCGCCTTTATCCTGCGCCAATTAAAATTGGAAGTTCCGTTATTAGATTTACGAGTTTATAAGTATCCTATGTTTGCCCTTGCTTCTATTATTGCAATTGTCAACGCAGTAGCCATGTTTTCCGGAATGATTTTAACACCTGCTTATGTACAAAGTGTACGAGGGATTTCACCTCTAGATTCTGGTTTAATGATGCTGCCGGGTGCCATCGTTATGGGAATCATGTCACCCATTACAGGAAAATTATTTGATCGCTTTGGACCAAGAATATTAGCGGTTGTCGGGCTTGTGGTAATGGCTGTTTCCACCTTTATGCTGGCCCATCTGCAGCTCGATTCCAGCTACACGTATATTATTCTGGTGTACACTTTACGAATGTTCGGGATGTCCATGGTGATGATGCCGATTATGACAAACGGATTAAACCAGCTTCCTACTCGTTTAAATCCACACGGTACTGCCATCAACAACACAGCCCAACAGGTTGCCGGTTCTCTTGGTACCGCTGTTCTAGTAACGATCATGAATACTGTGACGAAATCAGAAGCGACAAGCTTAATGTCTGGCATTGATCCAACAACAATGACGGAAGCAACAACTGCTGCATTGACCCAACAGGCATTACTGGCCGGTATTCAATATTCGTTCTATGTAACGTTTATCGTAAATATTGTTGCCCTAGTCCTAGCATTATTTGTGAAGCGCGTCGATACTAGTGCGGAGGCTGTCAGTAAAATTGAAAATCAACCAACCCCATCTGGTGCCGCTGTAAAATAATAACAAAAAAGCCATTAAAACATGTTCAGGATGTTTTAATGGCTTTTCTTTTTGACTTCTACTTTATTTATAGATTAATTTTCAATTGAAAGAGCATAAAATTCTGTTACAGTAAGTGGAATTTATTTCTTTTTACAAACTGTTATAATAATATAATATTCGAAGAATGCTTTAGGAGGTTGATCATGAAAAATTTTGTGTTTCAAAATAGTACGAAAATTATTTTTGGTCAGGATACAGAGCAGCAGGTTGGACAGGAAGCAGCCCTTTATGGGAAACGTCTTCTCCTGCATTACGGAGGCGGCAGCATTAAAAAGAGCGGCTTATACGATCGAGTGATTCAGTCGCTTAAAGCGAAGGGAATGGAGATTTTCGAATTGAGTGGAGTTATGCCAAATCCACGAGTAAGCCTTGTCCGCGAGGGTATTAGCCTATGTAAAGAAAAGAACATCGATATCATCCTCGCTGTTGGTGGTGGCAGTGTCATTGATTCGGCAAAGGCTATTGCAGCCGGAGCTAAATATGATGGGGATGTTTGGGATTTCTTTGACGGTAAAGGTCAGATTACAGACTGCCTGCCGCTTGGCGTCGTCTTGACTATTCCAGCAGCAGGAAGTGAATCAAGCAGTGGTTCTGTTATTACAAATGAAGACGGCTGGTATAAGAAATCAACAGGACATCCTTCCATGCGTCCGAAGTTTGCGATATTAAATCCAGTCCTTTCCTACACTTTATCAGCCTATCAAACCGCTTGTGGTATTACGGATATGATGGCCCATATTATGGAAAGATATTTCACGAATGAAAAGAATGTTGAGCTAACCGATCGCTTATGTGAAGCCACATTAAGAACCATTATTAATAATGCACACACTGTTTTAGACGATCCGGAAAACTATGAGGCACGTGCCGAAATTATGTGGTCCGGGACCATTGCCCATAATGATTTACTATCCACCGGTAGAATTGGGGATTGGGGTAGCCATGACATTGAGCATGAAATAAGTGGGATTTATGATATCGCACATGGTGCCGGCTTAGCCATTGTTTTTCCAGCTTGGATGAAATATGTATACAAACATGACATTAATCGCTTTGCCCAATTCGCCCACCGAGTTTGGGATGTTGAAATGAATCTAAACAACCTGGAGAAAACAGCGTTAATGGGAATCGAAAAATTGGAAGCATTCTTCCAATCAATTAACATGCCCATTAGACTACAGGAAATTAAAATTGATGATACGCACTTAGAAGAAATGGCAAGAAAAGGAACTGAATCCGGTCCACTGGGGAACTTTGTGAAACTGCATAAAGAAGACGTCCTCCACATTCTAAAATTAGCACTGTAACGTTACATACACATAATGATGTCAGGCACCACAAAAAGACAAATACATGAAATCTGTCCATTTGTGGTGCCTGACACCACTTCACTTATTTAGTAAATCCATTAAATTCAGTCACTAACTGCTTGACTCCATTATATAGAATCGCTCCGTCCATGCCTCCGAGAAGAAACTTAAAGCCCATTTCAAGATGCTGCTCAATTCCATCTGTCCACGTCATGATGCCCGGAGTAACATTGAATTTTTCACAGGCTGTGATGACCTTCTGAAAGTTCTTTATCACATCAGGATGATTCACCTGCCCTGGCAATCCCATTGACGTACTTAAATCATATGGTCCAACAAAAGCAATATCGATATTCGGGACAGAGAGAATTTCAGCAATATTTTCAACGGCCTCATAATGCTCGATTTGGACAATGACCAATACTTCCTCATTGGCCTGTGCATAATAGTCCTCATATTCCTCCGCAGCAGCACCGAATAAGACCGCCCGTCCAGCCCCCATTCCGCGAACGCCAACAGGAGGATATTTACAATAGCTCACGGCATCCTTTGCCTCCTCCTCCGTATTCACCATTGGAATCATAACTCCTGAAGCCCCTGTATCAAGTCCTTTTTTTATTAGTGACTTTTCGTTTCCCGCAACCCTGAGAAGCGGAGTTGCCTGCGTACCTCTAATGACCGAAACCATTCGTCCCGCTGATTCTAGATCCATGGAGCCATGTTCAGCATCAATCATAATAAAATCGACGCCAGTGTGTCCGAGGATTTCAGCATTATCCTGACTGTTCGTCATTAGCCAGGTCCCAAAGACCTTTTGCTTCTGATCTATTTTTTCCTTTAAGGTATTCTTCCTCATTACTCCTCACCACTCTCATGTAATATTTTCAGTTTTTATTCCAATAATGATATTAAAATATAATTAATATTCAGTTTAGTTATAGCATTGTTCTATTAAAAAGTCGAATGAACGTTTTGAGAATTATGGATTGGTTAACCACAAAAAGAAGCTGTCGTCCTTTCGGCAGCTTCTACGATTTATGTATTGATTTTCTCTACTTATTAAAATTTTTTTGCTAATTTTGAATTGGTTACCTCTATTTTACCAGGTAGAATGAAGAGATACTCTATCAGGCTTTCTAATAGATCCATTAATAATGAGGTCGTCTCGTAATCCATTTCTGCTTCCAATTCGAGCATCCGATGCAGAGTCTTGTCTGTCTCTAGGAGCCTTGCTAGTGAATGAATCGGCCGATCTAAATCAACATAATCCGGCAGTAGCTCTAGCTGCTGTGACAGCGGCTGAGCTTTACTTTTTTCTGCAAGAAAATGCTTCAAAATACTTTCAATTACACGTTTTGACATAACGGCGGTTGCAGAGGTTTCTCGTGATTGATGGACATTAATGGCAGAGCGATACGCCCGAATTAGATCCTTAGGGATATTGGGTAAGTTTTCTATTTGATGAATGGGGTGTATCGAATCCTGCAGGTCATAAATATACGTATCAGCATATTCACCATTTTCATCCACACACTCTCTTGTCATGATGATAAAAGCGGACTGCTTCTTACATTCAGGACAGCTGCATTCCGTTACAATACCTTTCTTACTGTTCTGGTAGTTTGCATTAAGCATAAATTCAGTTGTCTTTCTACAGCCCGGGCACTCACATTGAATAATCTTCGGTATTTTAAGATTTCCATATTTAATGTAAGAATTGACGGAACCTGGATTAATCCTTCTCATTGTTGTCCTCCCGATTACTCCATTTATGCAAAATACATGGTCTTACGTTTATTTCTTCACAGAATGGATGATATTTTATCATTTAACGAAAAGCTCATAAATATTCATCTATGGCATCACTATTTAGTTATTCCCAAAATGAGAAAAATCATTGCTTTAAAAGTCTTGCGTTTTTCCATTTAAATAAGGGTTAATCTTTTTAATTACATTTTGCAGCTCCATTGATTGGTTATAGTACATTTGCTTCGCGTTTCGATCCTTAGCCTTTGTTGCCAAACTTTCTATATCAGCCTGTACTCTTCTTAATGAAGCCGCAAGCTGTGGTTTTTGCTTTTCCTGCTTCTTCTTTTCTTTGTCATCATATAAATCAACATAAACACTGCCATCCGAATTCAACTGGGCAAAGAAGACATCCTTGACCTCTTCAGCCCCCTGTTTTTTTATTTCATCCAGCAACCATTCCTGACTATATCCAAGATAATGAAGTCGTTTTTCTAACAGTTTCCCATCAATGATAACAAGTGAAGGTGCATGGTCCTCCTCCGTCTCCAGACCGATATCATTTGGGGTTAACGATTCATACTGTGGTTTTTTCATGACACTAATTTGTCCATCTGTTTCTAAAATCGCGATTTCAACTTCAGAAAGCTTAAACGCTCCTTGAACCCGTAATCCATTTAACAGGTCATCAAAGGTCATCTTATGCTTTTTAAGACTTTCCTCCATAATTTTTCCGTTCTTCACCATAATGGTCGGACTGCTCTCAACTAAATCTCTAAATTTAAAGGACCGAATCGCTCCGAAAGATAAAAGTAATGAAGAAAGAGTAAACACGACCAATCCAATCACACCATGAAGATATTTCATGTCTGCATCAATCGCAACCGTGGATGCCATATCGCCAATCACAATCCCAACCACATAGTCAAAAAAGGTTAATTGGGATATTTGCTTTTTTCCAAGGATTCTTGCCAAAATAAACAAAACGATAAAAGACAAGAAAGAACGACCAATTACCATTACATATTCGGGCATAGCAACCTCCAAAACCATCATTATCGTAAGTAGCTTTCCCTCTACAAGCAGAAAAATGATTGTCAATTTATATTAATTACTAGGTGGGAAGACTTAAAATAATCAAATATAAAAATACTCCTATAATAAAAAAACTCCCCTAAGAAAATGGATAATGAATCCATTCTTAGGAAAGCCCTATAATGTTAGTTAAAACACATCCCACTAAAATCCAGTCCCTTATACTCCAATATCTTATAGATGTCATATTCAAAAGGGGTTACTGCTCTATTTCGAGCCATTCATCATTCAACACAATTAATGCCTTTAATGATAGAAGCAGTTGAAATCTTCGTTCTGGATCACGCAGGTCGCCGCCCAGTAAATTAGTGATTTTATTCAAACGATAGCGTAGTCCACTGATGGATATTGCTAATTGCTCGGCCGTTTGCTCAAAGTTACCACCGTTTGTCAAAAAGGCATATAATGTCCCAATTAATTCCGCTTTACTCTGATCAAGATTTTTGTATAAATCTCCCAATGTAAATGCCGCAAGCTTCTTGATGGCTACTCTATTTTCATCATTGACGAGAACTCCCAGAATGCCTAATTCATGAAAGAACGTAATGGGAGTATCTGTCGAAGACAGCTTAACGGCAGTATGAGCCTCTTTAAAAGCATCCTTGACCTCATCGATTACACGATTATGCATTGAGCTAATCCCAGCAAACCAAAATGTATCATGAAGCCTTTTTCGTAAATAGGTCATAAACGGGTAAATAATATACTCTACTTTTCTTTCTCCCAGCTGTTTTACCGGTAACAGCAGTAGTAAGCTATCGGTTTTTTCACCAATTAGGACATGAATACCTTTATCTGACATATATTTCGTGACGGATTCATAGATTTCATTATGTAATGTCGGATTTAATTTTTGCTGCTTGTTGGAAACGGTATATTTCAGATGAATAGCATAATATCCACCAGTAAAATCCAAATCAATAAAAAAGGCCTTACTCATAATGGCTTGCTCAGAACGGTATTTTCCATTCATTATTTCTTCAAAGAAGTAACCCTTCATCCGCTCCGTCGATTCCAGCTTAACCTTCTCATTTAATAAAATGACAGAGCACACAGAGGAAACCCGGTTAATAAGCATCGAATCGATTTCATATTGACATGTTTTGTCTTTATATAAAAAGGAGCAATAGCCAACGATTTTTTCCTGCAAATAAATAGGAGAAACAAGTCTCATGCATTCGGCATGCTGGATTTTCGCAATGGTCTGAATGGGTGCTTCTGTTTTGATGAAAGCAAAGAAATCCTTTTTAATCGGCTCATATTCTTCTTTTGTCATTCCCCTCACTAGGACAACCTGCTGGTATAAATCCTCTACGACAACAGGCACTTTGATTTGCTTTTGAACAATATCAAGCATTTCTTTTATATTAATGCCCTTCGCAACTCTGTCTGTGAGCTCCTGCTCCATTTCCATCACAAGAGATAGATTATTTTTTTCATGGAGCAGCTTCGCGTTGGTTTGCTCAAGCTCCTTTAAAATGGGAAGCTCCTTTCGATAAAAAATGCCCTCTACCACTTCTTCATCCCACTCAGAAAGCAATCTTCCTTCCCATACACAATGGGAAGCCCCCGTACCCTTGCATTGTATCTCTTTAAAAAATACCTTTTCCCCAAAAAGCAGTGAGATAGCCCCACTCGCGTAGCCTGTAAGGGTGTAACAAATAGGATGATCTGTATAGCCTAAATTGTGTATATGCTGCTCAGCTTCGTAAGAATCCTCCCATACTCCCTTTAAACGGAAGGATGTCACTCGCCCTTGCTCCATTTGGAGGTCCTTCTCCATAATCGTTGCTTTCACATGTCCTTTATTAGAATGAAATACGGGTATGTATGATATTTTTTCTTCTAAACTCATGGAAGTATTCTTCATAATCTCTTTTGCATCATCTGTTCCTAGGTTCCAGCCATGTTTAAAGAAAAAGGACTTCATCCGCTCCATTCCGATATTGTCAATTAAATCACGCTGTAATACCCCAAATGAACTGCTTGGAATCAAAAGATGTCTCTCAGCATTAACGTAAAGAAGATCATTTTTTTGATTAATGTATAATAAATCATTCAATTTAATCAGTTGATTCATTCCATTTGCATCCCCTCTACCTAAAAGAGTATTTAGATAAATTAAACATTTAGATATTTCTTATAATAATATTCTCTGATAATATATGAAAGGGGTTTTAGTCATATCTGTTAAAAATATTTCGTATACAATTGGAAGCTCAACCTTCACCTCAGCCTTCTATTACCATTTATTTTCATTTTAATCTCCCCTTACTATATGAAAAAGAGGCAATCCTCCCCACTGCATATGCAAGTAATGAAGGATTCCCCCTGTTATTTTTCTAAATCATGAAAAAATTCTTCTTAGGAAGAAAGCCTCTTTTTATTGCTTCAAAAGTAAGCTCTTCTCTAAATTTTGGATGGGCAATATTTATCAACGCTTCTGTTCGTCCTTGAACAGTTTTCCCACGAAGCTCCGCCTTACCAAATTCGGTTACGACATAATCAACATCGTTTTTCGTTGTACTCACAACAGATCCGGGTGAAAGCAAGGGAACAATTTTTGAAATACTATCATTTTTAGCTGTTGAGTATAGGCAAATAATTCCACGCCCATTTTCTGTCATTCTTACTCCCTTGGCAAAATCCGCCTGTCCTCCAGTAGAAGAATAGTATTTTCCAGCAATAACCTCGGAATTACACTGACCAAGGAAATCAACCTCAACTGTAGAATTTACTGAGACCAAATGATCAAGCTGAGAAATATTTCGTAAATCATTACTGACCTGGCATGGGAGCATGAAAATATCTTCATTGTTATTCATAAAATCGTATAATCTTCTAGACCCTAAAGCAAAGGTAGCCGTGGTCTTACCTCGGTAGATTTTCTTATTCGCGTTTGTGATCACGCCCTTTTCATATAAATCTACCACTTTATCAGGCAACATTTCAGTATAGATTCCTAGGTCACGGTGGTCCTTCAGGTATTCCATTACCGCATTCGGCATCGAGCCAAACCCAATTTGCAATGTATCGCCATTACGAATTAAGTCTGCAATCGTCTGACCGATTTTCGTATCCTTATCATTCAAAATCGGCTCTGGCAGTGAGGGCAAATCAAAATCATTCTCAATCAACGCTGTTACCTGGCTGATATGAA
The DNA here is from genome assembly GCF_900104575.1 of Bacillus tuaregi. Lineage (NCBI taxonomy): Bacteria > Bacillati > Bacillota > Bacilli > Caryophanales > Bacillaceae > Bacillus > Bacillus tuaregi. Next base: position 1,955,181 of record NZ_LT629731.1, on the reverse strand, counting down.
TTTTATTTTGTTCGCCAAAGGTTCGCGGCATTTTTTGATTGACTTCCAGAATAATAGACTTAGCCTGATCTAGTAAATCACCCACATAGCTGACACTTGTACCAAGTGAGAAATAACCTTCCTCATCCATTGGTGATACTGCCGCCATCACCACTGGTGTCGGTGATGACATTTTTAATAATGCAGGTATGTCTGAAAAATGGTTAGGAAGTAGATCGCTCACTCCTTCGCTAAATGCCTTACGGTCATGACCACTTAAAAAGATTGAAACCTGTTTAATGATTTCCGATTCCGTTTCGATAAGCGGATACCCAGGCAACATCCGGAAAAGTGTATTCCCCATTAGCTTTTGATTGGTTGGCAGTGCCTGCAACAGAGCAGGAGGTTCACCAGGGTTGATTGGAAAAACAACCACCTCACCTGGCTCCACAAATTGAACTGCTTCCTCTGCCATACAAACCTTTGCTTGATACATCCTTTGAACACTCATATATAGCCTCCCCATTTAGTTCACAATTTATCATCTATATATCCCCAGTGTTTCATCGCCGTTTTTTATTATTAACCTTATTCTCCTTTAAAGGCAGCCTGCCGCTTTTCTAAAAATGCCGTCATTCCTTCTGTTTGATCGTCTGTTGAGAATAGGGCTCCGAATAATTCAGCTTCAAGGGATAACGCTCGTTCAAGGTCTAGGTTGACCCCATCATTGATTGCTTTTTTCGTGAAGCTTACGCCTAAAGGAGATTTAGAGGCGATCATTTGCGCCATTTTTATCGCTTCCTCTTGTACTTCAACTGAATTAACCACCTTATTTACAAGTCCAATTTCGTAGGCGCGATCTGCAGAAATCATTTCACCTGTATACAATAATTCCTTAGCGATTCCTGCTCCAACAAGACGTGCAAGCCGCTGTGTTCCCCCAAAACCAGCCATAATTCCAAGACCGACCTCAGGCTGACCAAATTTAGCTTTGCTTCCGGCAATACGGATGTCGCATGCCATAGCCAGCTCGCAGCCGCCGCCAAGCGCAAAACCGTTTACTGCAGCAATGACCGGAATAGAAAGGTTTTCAAGCTTTGAAAAAATACGATTACCTAAGCTTGAAAATTCACGGGCTTCTAGCACATTTTTGGATTGCATTTCTGCAATATCTGCTCCGGCAACAAATGCCTTTTCACCAGCACCTGTCAATACGACTGCACGAATTTCCTTATTCACAGCAATAAAATCAACAGCCTCTGATAATTCCTGTAATACCTCAGTATTAAGGGCGTTCAAATATTTTGGTCGATTAATCGTAATAATGGCAATATTTTCTTCTGCCGAGCAGGTGATAGTATTAAATTCTTTCATTGTTACTTCTCCTTTAGTTATAGACATAAAATCCACGTCCTGTTTTCACACCAAGCCAGCCTGCTTCAACATATTTTCTTAACAGCGGGCATGGACGGTATTTCGGATCGCCAAAGCCTTCATGGAGAACCTCCATGATTGCAAGGCAGGTATCAAGCCCAATATAATCGGCTAACGTTATCGGCCCCATTGGGTGATTCGCACCAAGCTTCATTACTTCATCAATTCCTTCTGGTGAAGCGATTCCCTCGTATACAGCGTAAATAGCCTCATTGATCATTGGGATTAAGATCCGATTAACGGCAAAGCCTGGAAAATCCTTAATATCCACTGGTACCTTTTTCATTTCCTTCGCTAAATCCTCTATGTGTGAGAAGGTTTCCTCTGATGTAGCCAGTCCTCTATTCACTTCCACTAGCTTCATCACCGGTACAGGGTTAAAGAAATGCATCCCGATTACTTTTTCAGGACGATTGGTTACGGCTGCTATTTCCGTAATAGATAGGGAAGAAGTATTGGAAGCCAAAATGGCCTGTTCTGGCGCTATTTCATCCAATCTTCGGAAAATGTTCAGTTTAATTTCTTTATTTTCCGTGGCAGCTTCAATCACCAGCTGAACATCCTTTGCATCTTCAAGATCGGTAGAAATCAGGATCCTTGAAAGCAACTCGTTTTTCTCAGCTTCTGTTTTCCGGCCTTTTTCAATATCACGGTCCAGTTGCTTCGAGATTTTCTCGATTCCTTTTTGAACATACTCTTCTTTAATATCATTCATCACTACCTGATAGCCTGTTTGTGCTAGTACTTGGGCAATTCCGCTTCCCATTTGACCGGAACCCACTACCATAACCTTTTCTATTTTCATTCTGTTTTCCTCCAATTGTGTACCTGCATTTTCGAAATACTATTATGAATAGTATGAATTTTCATGAGATAAAAAATCTGAATATCACTTCGCTGTCAGGGTACTGTCTGTTACATCGCTCGACAGCATCCCCCTAACAGATTATGTGTTATAGTGATTTTTCTAAAATTTCTACTACATCAAAGGTTTGAACCTTTTCATCAACTTCTTTTGCTTTTGTTCCATCACTAATCATCGTTAAACAATAGGGACATCCGCTTGCAATGACGGTTGGATTCTTTTCAAGAAGCTGCTCGGTTCTGGCAAGATTGATTCTTGTCCCTGTATCTTCTTCCATCCACATCCGGCCACCACCTGCCCCGCAGCACATGGCATTTTCTCTATTTCTTTCTGCTTCAACGAGTGTAACACCAGGAATCGCTTGCAGAATAGCACGTGGTGCATCAAATACCTGATTATAGCGTCCCAAATAACAGGAATCATGGAAGGTAATCATTTCATCAACAGAATTTTTCGGCACTAATTTTCCTTCCTTTATCAGATCAGAAAGTAATTCTGTATGATGGAATACCTCCGCCTCCAAACCAAACTCAGGATACTCATTTTTCAGTGTGTTAAAGGCATGTGGATCCATCGTCACAATTTTCTTCACATTGTACTTATTAAAGGTTTCTATATTGGCATTAGCTAGCTCTTGGAATAAGAATTCATTCCCAATTCGGCGCGGTGTGTCACCAGAGTTCTTTTCTTCATTCCCCAAAATAGCAAACTTTATACCGGCATGCTTCAGTACTCGTACAAAGGACTGCGTTAGCTTCTGGCTCCGGTTATCATAGGAGCCCATTGAGCCGACAAAGAATAGATAGTCAAACTCTTCCCCTGCTTTTTTCAGTTCCTTCGCCGTCGGCACAGTAAACTCCTCTACGGCATCGCGCCAATTGACTCTTTCTTTACGGTTCATTCCCCATGGATTTCCCTGGCGCTCAATATTCGTTATCGCCCGCTGTGCATCCTGATTCAACTTCCCTTCTGTTAAAACAAGATAACGGCGCAAATCAATAATTTTATCGACATGCTCGTTCATAACAGGACATTGATCCTCACAGTTACGGCACGTCGTGCATGCCCAAATTTCCTCTTCAGTAATGACATCACCTATTAAACTCACACTTTCCATGGTGGCAGCTACTTCCTCTGCCCCGCTTCCTGCTAGTGCCAACTGATTCGCTCTAGTATTTTTAAAAGCAATGGCAGGTGCCCACGGCTGTCTCGAGGTAACAGCTGCTCCTTTTTCGGTCAGATGCTCCCTCATTTTGACAATGAGATCCATTGGTGATAAGGTCTTTCCTGTTCCAGAAGCAGGGCACATATTGGTGCAGCGTCCACATTCCGCACAAGCATATAAATCAATCAGCTGTGCTCGCGTGAAATCCTCAATTTTTCCAACACCAAATTCCTCTGCTGTTTCATCCTCGAAGTCAATCTTTTTTAACTTTCCAACCGGGCCTTGTTTTTTAAAGAAAATATTGACCATCGCAAACAATTCATGAAATTGCTTTGACTGAGGGACAAAGACAAGGAAGGTGAAGACGGTTATCATATGAATCCACCAAAATAGGTAAAATAGCACAGTACCTGCTGTTGTTCCTATAGTAGAGAACAACCCTGCAATAGTGCCGGAGAATGGAGCATAGACGAGATTTGGTTGATGATGGAGCATAATCGCTTCAAAACCCAATGTTAAGAGAATTGATAAGGTTAACGTAGCTAAGGCGATGTACACAAATGCAGCTTTTCCATTCCGCTTCCATTGTAGACGTTGTAGCCTCTCACCATATCGTCGGTAAAAACCGTATATAACGGCCAACAGCATAAGAAACGTTGCCCATTCCTGAAGAAGACTGAAATATTTATGCGCTGCTCCAAGCGGAAATTCATAGCCTTTAATAAAGCCTTTTATTATCAGTTCAATAAGGCCAAGCTGAATGATAAAAAAGGTATAAAATAGGATGATATGCATCAGTCCGCTTTTCTTATCCTTAAAGAGCTTAGAATGACCAAAGGCATTCTGTAAAATCAGCTGGATTCTTTCCTTCAATTTCGGCTCGAATTCTGCCTGCTTACCAAGCTTGATAAACAGATAGCGAGTATAGACCAGATTAATAAATAAATAGACTGCATATCCTGCGACAGCTAGGAAAGCAAGTAGGTTTAATAATGATATCATTCTTTTTCATCCTTCTTAGTTGAAATCAACGGGAGGAGCAACATCCTCCCTTTGAATAGATTGATTTTGATTGTAAAAATTAATTGATTGCTAAGCTTTTAAATTCTTCGACTAATAACGGAACGACTTCAAATAAATCTCCAACAATTCCATAGTCAGCGATACTGAAAATATTCGCTTCTGGATCCTTGTTGATCGCCACAATCACCTTTGAGTTAGACATTCCGGCTACGTGTTGAATAGCACCAGAAATTCCGCACGCAATGTAGAGATCAGGTGTTACGACCTTTCCTGTTTGACCAATCTGCATCGCATAATCACAGAAATCTGCGTCACAAGCACCACGAGAAGCACCGACTGCTCCGCCTAACGCATCCGCCAGCTCCTGTAATACCTTAAAGCCTTCTTTGCTCTTCACGCCCCGTCCGCCAGAAACAATGATTTTCGCTTCCGTCAGGTCAATACCATTGGTCGTTTTACGAACCACTTCTTTGATAATGGTGCGCAAATTTTTAATCTCAACCTCCACTAGTGTCACTTCACCACTACGTGATTCATCCTTTTCCAGTGCCGTGATATTATTTGGTCTAATCGTGGCAAAAATAAGACCGTTTTCTATCACTTTTTTCTCAAATGCTTTTCCAGAGTAGATTGGACGAGTGAAAACAACCTCATCCCCATTGACCTCAAGACTGACCGCATCTGAAATCAAGCCTGATTGAAGCTTTGCTGCCAATCGTGGTGATAGGTCTTTTCCCATTGACGTATGTCCGAGAATAAACCCTTCAGGCTTTTCATCCTCCACGATCTGAAGCAATGCCTGTGTATAGGCATCCGGTGTATAGGAATGCAGGTCACCATGTTCAGAGACCAGCACGCGGTCTGCACCATATTGAATCATTTGATTGGCAAGAAGTGCTGCATTCTCACCTAATAATACTCCGACTACTTCTCCGCCATTGGCGATTTTCTTTCCAGCTGCTATCGCTTCAAACGTTACATTACGTAATTCACCTTGACGTATTTCACCTAACACTAATACCTTTGCCATATTGGTGGGTCCCTCCCTTAGTTGTACATTTGTTTTTCAAATAATGGTTTCGAATCAAATTCGCCCGTCGAATTTGCGTCCGGTTGCTGAATGATGTTAAATCACTTTCGCTTCTGCCTTTAGTAAGGAGGCCAGCTCCTTTACTTGCTGTGAAAGATCGCCCTCTAGGACTCGACCGGCCGCTTTTGCCTGTGGCAGAAAGATTTCAGTCGTTTTTGTTTTTGCTTCCACATCGTCCTCATCAAGGTCTAAATCATCAAGCTCTAGCTCCTCAAGTGGTTTTTTCTTCGCCTTCATAATCCCTGGAAGTGAAGGGTAACGCGGTTCATTTAGACCTTGCTGGCAGGTAACTAATATCGGAAGCTGTGTTTCAATGATTTCAATATCCCCTTCGACATCGCGTTCAATAGTTGCTTTCGCTCCATCAATGGTTAGCTTGGTTATGGTCGTAACTGCTGATATCTCTAATTCCTCCGCAAGTCTAGGCCCTACTTGGCCAGAGCTGCCATCAACAGTCACATTTCCTGCTAAAATGATATCCACTTCCTTCTCTTTAAAAAAGGCACTTAACAAACTGGCAGTGGAGTATGCATCTCCTTCTTCAACGTCTTCATCATTGATGAGAACAGCTTTATCTGCACCCATGGCCAATGCCGTACGAAGTTCTTTCTGTGATTCTTCATCACCAACAGTTACAACCGTTACTTCACCGCCATGAGCTTCTTTTAATGTAAGAGCTTCTTCAATCGCATATTCATCATAAGGATTAATAATAAATGTCGCGCCGTCTTCACTTACTTGTCCGTTATGAATCGAAACTTTTTCTTCTGTATCAAAGGTGCGTTTCATGATTACATAAATATTCATCTGTATTCCTCCATTTCTATTTATACGTCTTTCGGCTTTACAAGCAGACTCCCTAGAGGATGCCTTCTTATGGTAAAACCGAAAGACGGGGGTGGGGCGGTAAAACTTACTTAGTCAGCATTCTAGAAATAACTAAGCGTTGAATTTCTTGTGTTCCCTCGTAAATTTGCGTAATTTTGGCATCGCGCATATAACGTTCAACCGGATATTCCTTTGTATAGCCGTAGCCGCCAAAAATTTGTACAGCCTCTGTTGTGACTTTCATCGCTGTATCACCAGCAAATAGCTTAGACATTGCAGATTCTTTACCGTAAGGAAGTCCCTCATATTCTAAATAAGCAGCTTGATAGGTTAATAGTCTGGCAGCCTCTACATTTGTCGCCATATCGGCAAGCTTAAAGGCTACACCCTGCTGTGCTGAAATTGGTTTTCCAAATTGAACACGTTCTTTCGCGTAATTGGTTGCCGCATCAAGCGCTCCCTGAGCAATTCCAACAGCCTGTGCTGCAATACCATTACGACCACCATCCAAGGTCATCATCGCAATCTTGAAGCCTTCGCCCACATTACCTAACACATTTTCAACTGGTACCTTGCAGTCCTCAAAAATAATCTCTGTTGTTGGTGACGAACGAATGCCCATCTTATCTTCCTTCTTACCAATAGAAAAGCCTGGGTAATCGCTTTCAACGATAAAGGCTGTAATCCCCCTAGTACCTTTCGATGAATCGGTGCTGGCAAACACAACATAGATTTCAGCTTCTCCGCCATTCGTAATAAAGATTTTAGAGCCGTTTAGCACATAATGGTCCCCTTCTAGACGAGCATTTGTTTTCATACCACTCGCATCAGAACCACTTCCAGGCTCTGTTAAACCGTAAGCACCTAATTTTTCACCTTGTGCCATTGGACGAAGATATTTTTGTTTTTGTTCTTCCGTACCAAATTTAAAGACAGGCCATCCAGCAAGTGATGTATGTGCAGAAAGCATAACACCAACAGATGCATCCACGCGGGATAGCTCTTCTACCGCGATACAATACGCTAAATAATCGCTTCCAATACCGCCGTATTCTTCAGGCCAAGGTATACCAGCTAATCCAAGCTCACCCATTTTATTGAAGATTTCACGGTCAAAATGTTGCTCCTCATCCCTTTGTGCTGCGGTTGGCTCTACTTCATTTTTTGCAAAGTCATGTACCATTTTACGAATCATTTCATGTTCTTCTGACAGTTTAAAAATCATTTGTGTCTCGACTCCCTCAAATTGAATTATGAATAACGAACAAAAAACTAGGAAAGACAATATTTCATTTACTTGGCTATGAATCGTCTTTCAAACCACATGAAGGAAAAAACAAATAATAAAGACATCATCTGTTAAAGATGTATCATTGCTATCCATATTTTAGTTATGACTAGTCTGCAAGCCTTCACTATTTGTCCCTTGTATGTACCTGTTTGTAGAAGAGTCTTTAGAATAGCTCCTCTATTAATATTCTAAAAAATCACAATTTTTTAAACAATAACACGAATCTATGGAATATATTAAAAATACTGTAGATTTTATATAGTGATAAAGAGATAGAACGAAAGATATTAATAATATTTGCATGATTATAATTATATTTATAGAAGAAGTTACAACTAGTCCCCATTTAGTAATAGGTCTAATAACTTATAAAATAATAAAAACAATAAAAAATCTAGCTGATTTAAATAGAATAGATAAAAACAATGAACTTATAAATTCAGATAGATTTATTTTGTTAAATAGCTTTTATGAGTAAACTTAAAATCTGAACCAAAAAGATCCCTCCAACTGGAGGGATCCAAAAATCGTTATTCTTTTATAACAATTCATCCGTCAAACGAATAAATTCCTCTACATCTCTCTCCATTAATTCAATACCAGCTTCCCAAAAAGCTGGCTTTGTTAAGTCAACCCCCAGATGCTTCAGTGCAAGATCTTCTACCTTCATTGAACCAGTATCTCGTAGCAAAGCAATATATTTTTCTTCAAACTCTTTTGGTTCCTTAAGGAATTCGGCGTAAATACCCAAGCTGAATAAAAACCCAAAGGTATAAGGGAAATTATAAAATGGAATATCGTCAATAAAGAAATGTAGCTTGCTACACCAGAAATGTGGATGGTAGCTAGATAAGCTGTTGCAGTATGCCTCTTTTTGGGCATTGACCATTAATTCATTCAATCTTTGTTCTGAAACAATCCCCTCTGAACGTTCCTCATAGAAGGACTTTTCGAATAGATAACGGGCATGGATATTGAAAAACATTGCAATCGCATTTTCCATTTTCGTATTTAACAACGAAATTTTTTCTTCCTTTGTTTTCGCATTAGCTACTGTTGCATTGCTAATGATGGTTTCAGCAAAGGTACTGGCAGTTTCTGCGACATTCATAGCATAGCCGCGATTTAAATTCGGCAAATCTCTCATCACATAGCTATGAAAGGCATGGCCTAATTCATGAGCTAACGTACTTGTGTCAGACGATGAGCCGGTAAACGTCATAAAGATACGGGATTCTTGAAATTCAGGAAGCTCTTCACAGTATCCTCCTGGACGTTTTTTCGGACGATCCTCCGCCTCAACCCAGCGGTTTTCTAAGGCATGTTGTGCAAACTGTGCTAATTGTGGTCCAAAGGTTGCAAAGTTTTCAATCACAAAATCACAGGCTTCATCGTATGAAAAGCTTGGCGGCTTCGCATCCCCCAAGGCAACAGGGGCATCTACATCCTGCCAGCTCAGCTTTTCCATACCAAGTATTTTCGCCTTTTGTGTTAAAAAGTCCACAAACGACGGTTTATGATTGGAAACAGCTGCCCACATCGCATCAAGGGTTTCCTTCGACATACGATTATATTCCAAAGGCTCATCAAGGAAGCTTTCACGCTGGTGTGCTCTTTGCAGCGTAATCCGATATCCATCTAAATGATTTAGCGTATCAGCGAAAATAGGAGCAAACTTAGTCCATGCAGCCTCCCAATTTTCAAATAGCTGTTTTCGTACCTCTGGATCAGGATCCGAATACATGCGGTTCATTGCCTGACCGACTGAATATTCCTTTTTGTTCCCCGCTTTATCCGTAAACGGAATGGTCATAATGGAAACAGCTGTATCGTAGAGACGGCTCCAGCCGGCAATCCCATCATTATTTAATTCTGTAATGATTTTTTCTTCAGCTTCGGACAACAGCCGCTTTCCTTGATCACGAATTTCATTTAACGCGAAGGAAAGCTCGGATAATTCAGGATCATTCAACCATGTTTGCCAATTTTCGTCCTCAATAGCAACGAGCTTTTTTGTATAAACGGTCGATAGCTTTTCCATTTCGCTTGCTAGGTCCATTACTTGTCCCATCACTACATTAGCATATTCATCATCTGTATAGGCATCCTGCCACATATGGACAAAGGAGCCAGCTTGACCTAAGCCTTTTTCAATTGATTCCTGCTTTGTTAATAGTACTTTCAGAGACTCCGCTGAATTAGTTCCATGATGGTCCCATTGTTGAATCAGCTCTTGGTAATCTTGGATTTCTATTTTAATCGTATGTAATTTTTCCTGTAATTCAGGTGATTTCGTTCCTCCTGGAAAAATAGTATCTAAATCCCATGTATCAATGTATTTCATCTATTTCACTCCTTTTCTACTTACCATTTTATACTTTTTAGTCTGCGAAGGAAAAAAATAACCCTGAAATCACCTCAAGAATCTTCTCGTTTCACTAAAAGCTCTATTTTATTGCTTTCCGCCTGTTGAGACCTTATCAATATCAGACTGTTCTTTTTTTATCTCTAATTGTTTTTTCATCACGAGTGCTTCTCCATCTACAACCATTTCTTGACGTTGATTCCATACCTGTGTTTTTAATTTAATAAATTTTTTACGATCCTGTTTTTCAATCACTTCTACCACCGCTTTAATGGTATCTCCTACCTTGACAGGAGCTGTAAAGCGAAAGCTCTGCGATAAATAGATGGAATTGGGGCCTGGAAGCTTCATACCAAGTACTGTAGAGATAAAGCTACCTGTTAAGAGACCATGAGCAATCCTATCCTGAAAAATCGTCTTATCCGCGAACTCTTCGTCAATATGCATCGGGTTAAAATCCCCTGTTATGCCCGCAAATTGATAGATATCAAATTCCGAAATGGTTTTTGAAAAAACAGCTTGATCCCCTATCTGAATGTCTTCATAAGTTAATTCTTTTTGCATAAGTATTCCTCTCCTTTAAATCAATCCTATTATATAGATACTTTCTATACCCAAAACGATATTTCCTTTAATTTACATTAGAAAATTTAGAATAGTATATTAATAAAAAACCGCACAGGCGAAAATATCACTGTGCGGCGGAATTCTATTGTTTTGTCCGTTGTATAAAATAGTTTATCTTTACATAGATTTGTTTAAAAATAATCTGAAAAATAGGGTGTATCCCGTTCAATCAAGCTTTCTAATCTCTCTACCGTTTGTTTGTTTCCTGTAAGACGACCGATGACAGCTAAATAGGATGGTCGCTTGTAACCTAGTAGCATGGTTGTCAGCGTTTGGATATTTAAGGAAAAATCAGGCAGTTCTTCACTTTGAACGAGCTTTCCTTCACCTGTTTCAGATATATGGAGCGTGTAAATCCCTTGATTCCATTCCAAAATGGGGTCATCTAGCTCAAATGTTAAACGGATTTCTGTTCCAAGAGCCCTAAATGGATACTGGGCAATAAACTGTCTAACATCGACAATCCTTGCCATATAATAAGGAACAATCGTTTCCTTTATATCCCCATCCTCGAGCCAGAAGGCTAAAGGATCATTTGTGTACGTGCTTCCCACCACCTTAGATACCATTGAAAAATGGGCACTAATGAAATTCCAAAGACCAATCCTTGCCTCCTGGTTTATATAAACCATTTCCTTCACATGTAATACATCCTTCGATATCCAATATAACAAATAACCCAGTGGCTGATGTGTTCCATCATAATAAACAGCTGCTGTTAGATCGTCCAAATCCCATCTCCAATATTCATCCCATGCTAATTCATTTCGAATCATAGCCGCATGACGCATGCCAGAAAAATGTCTGTAAACCTGGCGAATATCAGGATGCTCTGTGTCCAGCCTTTCAACATAGCCAGGTACCTTTCTCGCCTTTGGCAGCTGGTAGTCCTTGATTTCAAAGGTCATCTTATCAGAAATGATTTCCCAGCCTTTTCGGCGGTAAAAGGGAAATGAGTAAGGAAATAAATAGGATATCGATTGTTTCCTTTCCTGCATATCCAAAAGGGCCTGTCGTAGCAGCTTATTCATAAGCCCCATGTTCGCATATTCAGGATATGTACCAACACCTGTCAGTCCACCCATTTCAAAAGTACGGCCAAAAATATTCACCCGGAAAGGGTATACAGCCAGTTGCGATATCAATGTTTCACCATCAAACCAGCCAAGTACATCTGCTTTTTCCAAAACAGGCAGTTTGGCAAGTGCAATTTCTCGCTCCTCCCAGCCAACCATTTGTAGTTCCTTTTTCGTGACTTGAAATACATAGCGTAATAACTCATTGAATTGTTGAAAATGTCTTGTTTCCACTTTCCCCATTCTGAGCCTATCCAATCGACTCATGATATTCCCTCCAAAAATGTATGTACATTTCTTTTTCTTCTCTATCTATTTTAAACAAAAGTAAGATACTTATATACAGCACGCTTACATATTGCAAAGGTATTCAACATCTAACCCAATAAAAAAAGCTGCCTTATAAGGGGGCAACTTGTCATCATTTTGAGCATACAGTCATATTATTGAAGATAATATTCCTCTAAATACAATTGATAGAGCATTTCCTCATATTTATTGTCCAATAGCTCCCGTAATACATAAAGCTCTTCTGTCGAAATCATAGAGTTTCTCAGATTATCGATTTGAGCAAACTCGATATCCTCCCAGCCATTTAATTGATGAATATCCATCACAATAATGAGATTACTAATCTCATCAATAATCTGATCTCTGACTGATAAACCTATTCTATTTTTTCGGATGTTTTTCGTTGAAATGGTCATAATCACCCTCCTTATGGACTATAAGTCATATGTTAAACAATTCACATAATCTCATGCAATTTATTCATTAGACTAAAAATAAAATGACTATATAGATAATTAAAGCATCCTCATTATTATTTTACAATATAGGTTCCTGCTTCATTTTCGAATTTTCAATGAACGATGCTTTGTATCAGGACAAAAAGAAGAGAGAGCTGATTCTCGAGTTAAAGCAGCTCCCTTTTCTATCTTCTATTATTAAAGGTGGGTAAAGTAAAATGGTTTTCAGCTAAAAGGTTTAAAATGGTAAAGGTCGAATCTTTTTATTTTGCAGGAACAGTATTGTTTTCTGCTTTTTGCTGGATTAATTTAGCCAAATCTAAGAAGTGATCATCACGTGTATGAATGGCTTTTGCTCCATGATCGTCATATTCGTAGAAGCCTTTATTTGTACGGATTCCGTGTTCCCCGTTTTCTACCATTTCATTTAAGAAGGCTGGAACCTCTCTTGTATTGGAAAGATCCTTCATGATGTTGCCTACCATCGCTCTTGTTGTTTCAAGTCCAGCTAAATCCTGACTCTCTAAAGGTCCACAGAAAGCCCATTTAAAGCCCATGCTTCCTCTTGTTGCGATATCGATATCTTCCGCTGTACAAATTCCTTGTTCAATTAAATTGAAGCATTCACGCAGGTAAGCTACTTGAACACGGTTCACGATAAAGCCTGTAATTTCTTTTTGTAGCACAACCGGAGCTTTACCAATTTCTTTCATTAAATCATAAGTAGCTTGAACTACCTTTTGGTCCGTTTTTTCGAATTGAGCAATTTCCACTACCGGTACAATTTGTGGCGGGTTAAAATAGTGTGTAATTATGAATCTTTCCGGATGCTTTGCGTTTTGTGTTAATTCCTTTAATGGAAACGTTGATGTATTGGAAGCAATGATCGTTTTTTCAGAGACAACGCTTTCAATGATTTCGTATGTCGCTAATTTTGTCTCAAGAACCTCAGGAATCGATTCAAGAATAAAGTCTGCACCGTCAATCGCTTCACGTAAATCTGTTGTATAGGTGATACGTGCTAATGCCTGATTCATTTCTATGGCAGTTGTCATTTCTTTTTCTACCATAATTTGAAGGCTATTCGTAATCAGCTCTCTAGCTTTTTCTAAAGAAGATTCTCTCCTTGCTTGGATTTTTACATTTTTACCCGCTTGGGCAAATAATTGAGCAACACCATGTCCCATGATTCCTGCTCCAAGTACGGCCATATTTTGCATGTGAATACCCCTTTTCGTTTCATGTAGTTTCAAATTATGACTCAAGTGCTTCATGTGGATAGATGCCTAAGGTCATTTAATATTTGTTTGTTTTACTCATTATAACACTAGCAATGTGGAATAGATTGTAATCTAGATTACAATCTATTAAGAAAATTTTATCCTATTTTTTATATTAAAATAATAAGTTTTGTAAATAGAAACGATCACACATAAAATACAGCTCCCTGATAAGAAGCTGCTCATTTACTATTTAACTATTAATACTGGACAATGAGCCCGTTTAGCCACTTTATGACTTACACTGCCAAGTACAAACTCCTGTAAAACATTCAAACCCCTGCTACCTAAAATAATAATATCCGCGTTTTTTTTATGTGCATAATCTACAATGGTTGGACCAGGGTCTCCAGTTAAAAAGTTTATCTCATAAGAAATACCGGACTCTTTCGCCATTCTTTCCACTTCTTCTACTCTTTTTTTCCTCCTATCACCAGAGCTGTCTGAGTTCCAATGGCTAAGTGTTTCAGACTTTGCTTTACTAGGATCCACAATATAGATTATATCCACTTTATGTTCAGCACTGTTTTTGGCAATATGTATCGCATTCTCCGCAGCTCGCTTAGAGTGTTCTGAGCCATCTGTTGCTAGCAATATGCACTTATACAATTGATTCCCTCCCTAGTAATAGGAAAACCTAGTTTATCTTGAATCATTTTGTCTTCATGTCAATCACAAGGATAGTAAGCGTTTACAAACATATTAACGGTTCAGCTTTTATCTGTAAATAATTAAGACAGAAACTCTATAAAATAGACAAAAACAGCCTACATAAATAGTAGACTGTTTGATGAAACAACATTTATTTAACAATAAGGACCGGGCAATTCGCCTGTTTCACCACTTTATGGCTTACACTGCCTAAAACCATTTCCTGCAAGGAGTTAAGCCCTCTGCTGCCAATTACAATCATGTTAAACTTTTCGTTATTGGCAAAATCAACGATAGTAGGTCCTGGGTCACCGTGTAGAATTTTAATATCATAGGCTGTACGATGAGTTCTCAACACCACTTCAACAGCGCGGAGCCGTTTCCTTCTAGCAAAATCAAGCTCTTCTTTTCCATAAAAATGTAAAACTTCATTTTTTGATTTTGCGAAATCCGCCACTAACGCAAGGGTTATCTTGCATTCACGTCCTAAAGCGGCAAGCTTAACAGCCTCCTTGGCAGCCCTTACTGAGTGATCTGAACCATCTGCAGCTAATAATATTCTATTGTACATTCCATTCGACTCCATTCTCACATGAATTAATGCATGGACAGCCTTGCGTCCGTATCATTAAAGACAGCCAATTTATCAACTAGCTTTTTACTTGCTGCATTTAGATTATGAAGGGTAACAAAATTGTTATTTTCCCTATATTTCATGACAACTTTATCGATCGCACCAACAGCCGAATCATCCCAAATATGCGCTGCTGAAAAATCAATCACTATTTTTTTATCTTCTACAGTGAAATCAAATCCATCGACAAATCCGTCAACAGATGCAAAGAATAACTGTCCTTCGACTTCATAATGTACTTGGCTGTTCTCTTCCTGCTTTATCACTTTCAATTTAGAAATTTTTGCGACAAAGAAAATGGCGCTTAAAATAACCCCTGCAATAACTCCCTTTGACAAATCATGTGTAGCAACGACAATTGAAACCGTTACAAGCATGACGACCGCATCTGTTAGGGGTGCTTTTCTTAAATAAGAAAAAGATGACCAATCAAAAGTGCCAATCGAGACCATAATCATAATACCGACAAGGACAGGCATGGGTATTTGTATAACCCAATCACCCAATACAATAATCAGAAAAATTAAAAATAATCCAGCAATCAAGGTCGATAATCTACCACGTCCACCTGATTTCACGTTAATAACAGATTGACCAATCATGGCACAGCCAGCCATCCCGCCAAAGAACCCCGTTACAATGTTAGCTAGACCCTGCCCTCTTGCCTCTTGATTTTTATTGCTCTCTGTTCCGGTCATATCATCTACAATCGAGGCTGTAAGCAAGCTTTCTAGTAGTCCTACTATCGCTAAGGAGATAGAATAGGGAAATATAATAGCTAGTGTTTCAAATGTAAATGGAACATTTGGAAATAATAGATGCGGCAAAGATTGTGTAATCGCGCCCAAATCTCCGACTGTTCTAAGCTCTGCTCCTGAAAAAATCGCAACAGCAGTTAAAACCAAAATAGCGATTAAAGGGGCTGGTATCGCTTTGAAAAAACGAGGTACGACATACACTATAACCAACGTAATGGCAACAAATACGTAAGTCAAAGTGGAAATTCCAATGAAGTGCGGCACTTGTGCCATAAAGATTAGAATGGCCAATGCATTTACAAATCCTATCATAACGGCACGTGGGATAAATTTCATCAGCTTTGCTACTTTAAACACGCCAAAAAGAATCTGAATGATTCCGGTTAAAATCGTAGCAGCAAATAAATACTGAAGTCCATACTCACTAACCAATGGAACCATTACTAATGCCATGGCACCTGTTGCCGCTGAAATCATCCCAGGTCTTCCACCTGCAAATGCAATAATAACAGCCATCGTAAATGAGGCATATAAACCAACCATCGGGTCTACCCCTGCAATAATCGAAAAGGCAATCGCCTCTGGAATTAAGGCTAGTGCAACAACAATACCAGAAAGCAAGTCCCCCTTCACATTCGAAAACCATTCTTTTTGTATTCTTTCAACCAAATTCATCTTCCCCCAAATACTTTTTATGTTAATTAAACATGATAATAACAACGAAAAACTTACTTGAACAGTCTATCACCTTTCGAATCAAAAAGGAACTATTTTGGGACAATTTATCGCCAGTAAAATTACTTTTGCAGAAAAAGAGAGAATTTGAAGCTTTTATTTATAATAGAATGATATGGTATGATAAAAGCAAGTAAGGAGATGTAGGAGAGAATGCCATGCTAATCGGGTATATTAGACCGTTACAGGACGACCTAAACGGTGAAATACAACAGGCTACTTTAGAAAAACTTAAATGTAATCTCATTATCAAGGAGGAACATTCTTCTGCTAAAAAAAGGGTTAAACTTAAAAAAATGATCAACGGCCTTAATAAAGGAGACAAAATCATCGTAACAAAGCTATCTGTCCTTGCTGATTCCACACGCCATTTAGTTGATCTGCTCGAATCTATGAACATGAAAGAGGCATATTTATACTCTTTGAAGGAGAAAGTTGATACGAGTACTGCTTCTGGCTCACTTTTCAAGGACACGGTCAAGCATTTAGTAGATTTTCAAAGTGACGTCATTAGTGAGAAAACGAAAAAAGGACTTTCTGAAGCAAAACAAAAAGGGATTATTGCAGGGCGGCCAAGAAAATCTGACGAAAATGTCGATCGTGCCATAGCTATGTATCAAAGTAAAAAGTATACTCTTGCTGAGATTAAAGAGGCAACAGGTATCAGTAAATCTACATTATATCGTTATTTGGAACAATAATCTTATAAAAAATAAACATACTATTTTTAGTATGTTTATTTTTTACCACTTTTGATTTACATTACATGTAAAAATTTGATCTGACCTATTTAGCCAATATTTTTACAATATCCTTAGGCTTTAAGACTTTTCCAAATGAAACAACCTTTTCATCCACAACTAACCCTGGCGTTGACAAGATTCCATATGCCATGATTTCCTTCATATCTGTTACTTTTACTATTTCCGCTTCAATTCCTAAATCCTTCACTGCTGCTTCTGCATTTTCTCCTAATTTCACGCAATTTTTACATCCGGTACCTAAAATTTTAATAATCATCGTCAGTCACTCCTATTTATAGCTTAATTAATTATCTAAAGAAACCAGCAAAGCTAGATTCCTTTAAGTCAGCTTACTTACAATAAAAGGAAACCAAAACTATTAATAGCATAGCCGATAATAAGAATACCGATCGTAACAATACTAAAAAATACGGCTAAAAGCTTTGGCTTAACCACTGTTTTTAGCATAATCAGGGATGGCAGGGATAATGCTGTTACCGCCATCATAAAAGCTAGCGCCGTGCCAAGTCCTACTCCCTTTGCAACCAGTGCCTCAGCAATCGGCAATGTGCCAAATATATCTGCATACATCGGTACTCCAACAATGGTGGCTAAAGGAACAGAATACCACTTATCTTGTCCAAGAAGTGAGCTTATAATGGATTCTGGAACCCAGTTATGGATAGCTGCACCAATGCCGACGCCTATGAGAATATAGAGCCAAACTTTTCTGATAATATCTATAACCTGGTCTCTTGCAAATACTAATCGCTGCTTTGTTGTCAGTTCTTCTTGGGCAGCAGCCATCATTTTATTATTAAAAACAAATGGTTCTACATATTTCTCCAATTTCAGTTTACTAATAGTCGTACCGCCAACTACCGCAAGCACCAGCCCTACCACTACATAGGCAAGTGCTATTTTCCAGTTAAAAATACTTGC
The DNA here is from genome assembly GCF_900104575.1 of Bacillus tuaregi. Classification (NCBI taxonomy): domain Bacteria; kingdom Bacillati; phylum Bacillota; class Bacilli; order Caryophanales; family Bacillaceae; genus Bacillus; species Bacillus tuaregi. Next base: position 1,936,946 of record NZ_LT629731.1, on the reverse strand, counting down.
CAGTAAAATAACGGAAGCTAAATCAACTAGCGGTGAAGAAATAAGGAAGGAAAAAGTAACCCCAATCGGTAAACCAGCATTCGTAAATCCAATAAATAGCGGAATAGATGAGCAAGAGCAAAAGGGTGTTACCGTACCAAGTAATGCACTAAGTAAATTAGCTGTTGTTCCTTTAAATCTGCCTAAGATTTTTTTGGTCCTCTCCGGTGGAAAAAAGCTTTGAATATAGGAAATGAAAAAAATCAAAATGGAAAGTAGGATAAAGATTTTAATGACGTCATAAATATAAAAATGAATGCTGCCCCCTACCCTATTACCTACATTTAGACCAAAAGCATTTTCCACTAGTAAAGTAACTAAGTCGCTTAACCATTCCATTTTGAGGAGCTGATTATTCAGCCATTCAAAGATTTCCATGGGATCATCTCCAAACATTCTATCAAACAATGATAATATTAATAGGATATGCTCCTTTATTTGCAAGCTGATAAAGCAATACCAAGTGGATCTTCTTGGTATTGCTTTTTCTTACTCTCCAGTCTCGGCAAAACGCTTAATTCTATCTCCAATTTCATCACGAACACGCTGGAAAAAAGCCCATTTTTCAGCATCTGTTCCTTCTGCTTTAGCTGGGTCGTCGAAGCCCCAATGCTCACGCATCACCTTTTGTGGTGTGACAGGACATTTATCAGCTGCATCACCGCATAGTGTAACAACTAAGTCTGCGTTATTTAAGATATCTGGGTCGATTATATCGGATGTTTGATTGGAAATATCAATTCCTGCTTCTGCCATCGCTTTGACTGCATTCGGGTTCAAACCGTGTGCTTCAATTCCTGCACTGTGAACCTCCCATTCATCACCTAAATGCTTTTTCGCCCAGCCTTCAGCCATTTGACTGCGACAGGAATTTCCGGTACATAAGAAATAGATTGTTTTTTTCGTCATTGTTCATCCTCCTTGTTTATTATTGTATGGATGTTCGAAAATATTTTCTTTCCCAACGTAAGGCTACTCCAACAAGGGCAATGAGGACAGGAACCTCTACTAGCGGTCCTATCACTGCTGCAAAAGCTTCTCCGCTGTTAATCCCAAATACGGCTACCGCAACGGCAATGGCTAATTCAAAATTGTTACTGGCTGCTGTAAAGGAAAGGGCAGCTGTTACAGGGTAGGATGCGCCTGCTTTCCGTGAAGCGAAAAAGGAGACAGCGAACATAACTAAGAAATAGATTAGCAACGGAATTGCAATCCGAATTACATCCATTGGTAAAGCAATAATTTGATCGCCTTTTAAAGAAAACATCATGACTATTGTAAATAACAAAGCAATTAACGTTAACGGAGAAATCTTAGGTAGGAACTTCCCTTCATACCAATCCCTCCCTTTTATCTTTAACCCTAGATAACGTGTTAGCATTCCAGCAAAAAATGGAATACCTAGATAGATTAGTACACTCTTTGTAATTTCCCACATTGAAATAAACACAGTCAAATTCTCTAATCCAAAAACGCCAGGTAGTACATTTAAAAAGAAATAGGCAAAAACAGAATAAAATAGGATTTGAAAGATTGAGTTAAAGGCAACTAAGCCTGCCACATATTCGCGGTCGCCGCGTGCTAAATCATTCCAAACGATAACCATCGCGATACAACGGGCAAGACCAATCATAATAAGGCCTGCCATATATTCTGGATAGTCACGCAAAAAGATAATGGCTAAAAAGAACATTAAAACAGGGCCAAGCAGCCAATTTTGTAACAGTGAAAGAATAAGCACTTTCCAATCTTTAAAAACGCGCCACATTTCTTCGTATTTTACTTTTGCAAGCGGTGGATACATCATGATAATCAACCCGATGGCAATCGGAATATTCGTTGTTCCAACCGAGAAAGTATCCAACACCTTTTTAAAATTCGGTGACATGACTCCTATCAGAATCCCAACCGCCATTGCCGCAAAAATCCATAATGTTAAGTATCGATCTAAAAAGGATAACTTTTTAGTTAAACTTTCTTTAGGCATACTACTTCACTCCTAATAGGTGATTTAACAATCACATTTAATGATGGTGATTTTCTCCAAATGATCAATTATGGCTTGAATATAAGGTGGCTGCTTTTCGTTTAATCGATAATGCTTCCATGTACCCGCTGGCCGCTCTAGAATGATTTCGGCTTCCTTTAGCTTTTTTAATTGCTGACTGACAGCAGGCTGTGAAATATTTAACACATGAACAAAATCACAAGCACATACTTCTCCATTTTTTAGACAAGCCAATAGCTTTAAACGATTGGGATCACTAATGGCTTTCAGCTTCTTTGCCATCAACTCTATATTCTCCATAGTATTTACCTCCTTGCCTAAATAACCATTCCCTTATATAATCCATTGCTTATATTAAGCTTTGTGTTACTATTTTGCAAGTATTCTTTTGAACTTTTTTTACATAAATAAAGAAAACTGCCGAACAAACACTTTAAAAGCGTCCTCGGCAGCTTGATCCTTATATATTACACTATTGAACAACCATTTCTCCCTGGTAAATCCGATAGGCTGGCACAATGGTGTCGGAAACAATTTCCTTCCCTTTTTCACGAATGAAGTCCAATTTATAATAGGCATCAAACCTTTGACTAATTTCTGTTTTCACCAACTCTGGTGGAGTTACGACGATAAATTGGAACTTCAGCTTTTCGGCTACTGCGAATATCGGATCAAGGACATGCGCTGATGCCGCTTGACCAAATGGATTGTCACACACTAACGGAACCCAGCTATGGTCTGTTTCACTTTTAACAGATAATAGCATCATCATCATAACCATACGAGCGGAAAGCTTTTGTCCCCCGCTTCCATCCGATTTTGTCTTCGAGCCTTGATTAATCGTCTGCCAGGTTGAGTAATGCTCTTTTTGTGGTTTTCCGTACATAAAGGCATTATCCGTTCTCATATTATAAACGAGCAGCTCTGGATAGCGATTTCGTAGAGAAACAAATAAAATCTGTTCATCACTAATGAGCTGTTTTATTTCCTCATCTAACGACCGATTATAGTCATCGATTCTGTCAAATTGCTTCGTAATTTTATTAATTGCCGATACAAAATGCTGCTTTAATAGCGGCTCTATTTCTTCAGCCTTTTTAGGTAGAATGTCTTCCTTTAGCTGGACAAGCGGAAAGGAGCCCCGTTCATTTTTCAGCTTCATTTTCGCAATCATTGAACGAATCGCCTCTGAAATGCTCATGACCTTCATACTGGCACGGCTGGCCCAGAAGCTTTGTGCCTTTTCTGCTCTTTCTTTATCTCGTTCTAATTGCTCTAAGCCACTTTGTGAGAAGCGCTTCATATTTTTTACGATGGTTTGAATATGATCATAATGTCTCGTATCCATATGGTCAAGGGTCGTTAATACTTCATTTTTAAAACGAATCTCCCAACCTTTCCCTTCAATTGTCAGCTTTAGATTCCGTAATGATTGATCAATTTTCGCCTTCTTTTCCTTGCCTTCCTCCTGGATGGCTTGATGCTGTTCACACCAAGAGAGGATACCTTGCTTACCTTGATTCTTAATTTTTTCAACAGCCTCGTCTGTGAATGCTGCCGCTTCCTCCTTTAGGATAACAGATAAGGTTAACAGGTCCCCCTCATAGCCGGTAATGCTTGCTTCTGTTTCTTTTTGTTGTTTTTCAGCCTTTTTTATTTTATCCTTGGTCATTTTTGTTTGGTCTTTTATTTCGATTTCCTTTACTTCTAAGTCAAGCGCTTCCCATTCCTCAGGCTGTTTTTCATGCTTCGCTATCTTTTTAGCTGCCTTTTCACGCTGCTCGACAGCATGCTGTAAGGAGGTTTCGGCAACAGTTACGGACGTCCCCTGTTCACGTTCTTCCTTTTCCACAGCCTTTAATTCCTTCTGTGCTGTTTGCAGCATATTTTCCAAAATACTGATGGGTTCATCCGGCTCCGCCGCTTCCTTCCATTCCTTGTTATGACTCTTAAGCTTTTTCTCTAATTTCTTTTGCTGCTTTTGTTCCGTTTCTTTTTTCGCCTGCAGCACAAGTAATTCTCTAGCTTGTTCTTCTTTTGATTTTTGAAGCTGTTTTAACTCGTCCATACTTCCGTTTATTTCTTTTAATAAATGTGGTGATAAGCGTGGAATCTCTTCACTAAGTTCGGCTTTTTCATCAGCTGGAAATACGGCATCTTCAATAAAGGAGGCTATCTCCTTAATATTTTGTTCAATCGCAACCTTCCATTCTAAATAGGTTTGATTCCACTCATTTTCTAGCTCAACCGTATTTTGAAGCTCTTTTTCTATTTTCAGCTGTTCTAATTTTAACGCTTCGTTTTGCTTCTCCTTCGCTAGCTTCTCCTGTTTAGTTTCTTGGTCAAGAGACCTTTCAATCTTATAAGTCTCTAATGCCTCAATATCTTTTACCAACTGTCCAATTTTCCGCTTCGTTTTTGCCAGCTTTTCTTTTAGCTGGAGCTGTATTTCCTTTTCTTTATCTTCTTGTAAGATAACTTCCTGTAATTTTGTTTTCTCAGATAGAAGATGGTTTTGCTCTTGAGTAATAGCTTTCTCCAAGTCACTAGAAAGCTCGCTTGAGATTAGTCGATCAGTCTCTTTTAAAAGACGGCGTAAGGAGTTTTCTGTTTTTTCAATTTCAATGAGCGTCTCTTTCTTTTCGTCTATTTGTTTCGTAATCTCTATTTTCCATTTCGTGAATTGGTTTTTATCTGATAACAGCTCTCGCTCTGTTCCGTTTATAAGGACAAATGAAGGCTGGTGCTGATTACTGGTCATATCTTCACGTAAGAAAATCGGTACAGGGCTATTAAACATTCTTCCTGAAAGAACCTGCTGGTTAATTTTAAGCCATTGCTGTTGATTAACAACTAAACCATATGGAAGAAGCGGATATGCGATAAGGTAGCTCGGCACTTCGTCATTTCTTAATGATTGAAGATATTGGGTACCATAAAACACATCAATTCCGGTCTTTTCATCAATCCATTCCTTTAATTCCTTCACATCTTTATTAGGAATCCAGAAGTGCTCATCATTTAAGGATTGGTCCAGTTGGATTTCCCAAAGATCCTTTTTAATCTGTTCACCCTGTTCTCGGTTTTGACCTAGTAGGTCTTCAACCTCGATAGCATATTTCGAAAGAAGGGCATGGGTGAACGGACCCGTCACATCGTCAAGTACCCCTTGAAGTCGCTCGAATAGCTTGGCCTCTTTTTGCTTTTGATTTTCATTGGCCTGCTTGAGCTCTTCACATTTTCCTGCAGAAAATTGAACCGAGTGGACAAGTGTACCATGTGAAGTGGCGAGTTGGTTCTGTCTTTCAGTAGATTCCTTTACTTGAATCTGCAGCTCCTCTAGCGCAGCCTTTTTATCTTCTATTTGAGTAGTTAGACTATCGATATAGCCATCCATATCATAGGTTAATCGATCGCCGTACTCTTTGATAAGGGCTGCTTCTTTCGCTTCAAAGCTCTGTATCCTTGTACCGAGTAAATCGATTTCCGTACTAAGCTGAACCATTTCTTTTGTCTTATGTTTATCCTGCTGAGACAGCTCCGCTACTTTTTTCTTTAGGTAACTTTGATATCCCTTATATTGCTTAACGGCTTCATGGATAGAGAACTGAGATTGTTTCCACCGTTCTTCTGCTTCATGCTTGATTTCATCCATTCTTTGATTCACTTGCTCTAAGCCGCTATTTTGCTCTAACGTTGCCATCTGCTGTGTAAAAGTACGGACCGTTTGTTCTGTTTCATACCACTCCTTCAATAATGCCTGAAAAACCAGTTGATCTTTCCCTTCCTGTTTTCCTTTTACATTATCTTGTAAGGTAGTATGCTTTTCTCTTTCTATTAATAATTTTTTCTCCCAATCTAGTACTTCTCTATGGGCCTTTGCATATTCTAAATTATCTTTTTGAAAGCGTAATTCGGTCTGCTTGCGTGTCAGTTTTTCCATTTCTTTCTCTAAAGAAAGCAATGTCTCCTCTTCCACTTTCTTTAAATGCTCTAAAGCACCAAGCAGCTGTCTTCCTTCCTTAATGCTAACCTTCACAATTTCTTTATGCTCTAGCCCTTTAGTCACATGGTCTTCAAAGGGGACAATATCCTCTAAGAACTCTCTATGGGCCTGCTCTCTTTCTAGCAAAATGGGTAGGTCCTTCGCTATACTTGCTTGACTCTTGAAAATTTCAACAAGGTCATTTTTTTGCTGTTCCGTACGATGGAGGGTTTGACTAACCGTCGGAATAATCCTTTTCTGGAACAGGGAATGGTCATCCTCAGCACCCTCAAAGTATTTTCCAACACCGCCCTCGTCCTTGTTAATATCCTTCATAATATCCCAATCTTTACGGTTAATTCCATATGTATCAAGTATACGATAGTGCTTTTTCGTATCCCGATAAACATCAAAACCATTCCATTTTAAGTAATCCTTCAAGCCTTCCGTTTCAGCAACCTCATCGTTTTCATAGAGAGGGATATGCTCCAGTGCTGCCTCCTCCTTCCGCTCAAATTCTCTTGTATAGAAGGTAATATTCGGAATAATTCTCGCTTCCTGCTCTAAGGTTTTATTTTCATTTCCACCTTCGTCATTCAGAGAAATCCGCTGTTCAGCTGAGAACATCCCGCCTGTTACAAGATGACGGTGGTCTGTCCCATCCAATTCCCATTGAATGACGACATGAAAGGTATAGGGAATAAATTGCTCTTGATTATTAAAAAAGAACTGCTGGTAATAACGATTGTTTTGTTTTCCCCACGAGGTTCCTGGCTTTAGAATTTGGAATATAGTTTGCAGGAAAACTCCTTTGCCTCCCCCATTCATCATGGCAATAAGTCCATTTGTTGAAGTCTCTTCATTATGGAAGTTAAAGGTTGTATCCTTATATTGCTTTTGCATCCCGTCATACTTCAGGCCGACAATTCTAATTCGATTGATCTTCGGCATACTCATCCACCTCCGAAATCATTTGCTTAAACATTTCATAGCGGTCATAATCGTGATACAAGTATTCAATCCGTTCAAAAAGCTCTTGTTTGGGTATCGCCTTTGGAATATCATCGCGATCAAGTATGACAACAAGCCCTTCTGTCTCCAATAAGCGCATGGCAATGGCCATTAAACCAATCCTGGTCCGTTTATTACTTTTTTTAACTCCAAAATCCTCTGTATCAACCTCCATATATTTCCAGGTTGATACCACTTCCTTCATATCGATTCGTTCTTCTTCACCGAAGGATGGGTTCGTTTTAAGAATTTTATCCCAATTCATGATAACTTCATTCACCTGGCGTTCTAAGGCATAAAAACTAACTCCTTCGCGCTTTGTCCGGATTTTAGCCGCTTGGTTGCGATCGATAGCTGCTAAAAAAGACATCAGGATCACACTAATCAAATGAAAATGTTTCTTCGTTTCAATTTGGCGATGCTTTTCTTTCATATGGGTAAAATTTGTCGCAAAGACTGAACCAGTCGGTTGAACAACTAATTGAATCCGTTTAGGTGATTCAATGATAAATGTACCTGATTCGTCAGCTAATAGAAGAACAATTTGTCTGACTTCGGGATCAAAGTACGTTTGAAAGTGTTCACTATTTTCATCAATAACCTTTTCTTTTAATAATGAAAAATAGACAGCCGATGCTTTTTTTGTTACTTCAGCGCTCATGATTTCTCCTCCTGTACACAGATCTTAAACGGTGTAATTTTCATTCGCTGCCAGAGGAAAGGCTCGGCCTTAGGATCAAATTTTGTATAAATTTTCAGGCCTTCGAATACTTGGAATTGTGGATATTCCTGCATAAGCTTATATAGGAGTATTTCCCTCTCATCACTTAATGTCACTTCCTTCCGATGCAGCACTTGAACTTTCAATGGCTTTTTATCAAACATCATCCATAAATCAATCGTTTCTGATTCCTCAAACCAGAGGTTCTGTACTTCTGACGGCAGCTCCTGCAAATCTACTAGCGAAAACTCTCCGTATGTTTGTAAGTATTGAAAAACATAGCTCCAGGCTTTAATGACAGAATCCCAGTTCGTCACCCGAATATGGGTCATCGCTTCCTCCGCTTCCTCTTCCATTACAGCATCCTGATGTGTCGTTTCATCAAATTCCTGCTCACCCCATATCCAATCTAAGGGCAAAATAAATTCATTCTTTGGAGAAAATAATGGAGAAAGTAAATGCTCGACCAGTTCAAAACGATAGACCCCATTCTTCATGAACCAATTTTCATATATTTGTTCTCGAAAGGATACGAGGCTCGCTTCCCAAAACAAAGAAGGGTTGTCCGCTTTCAGCTTCATTTCATAGGAAATATTTTGAATCACAAGCTTGGCAAAACGATCATGTAATTGCCTTGTGTGTCCAATTTTTTCCTGAAGGAGCATCAACTCCCTCTGAATATAATCATCCTCTTCATTTCTTCGTTTCGTTTTTTCAATCATATTAGCAATGGTGCGGAAGTGGCTCTTTTCTTCTTCAAATTGCTTTTCAATTTCTACACGATTATCGCCTCTTTGCCATTCTTCTTCTATTAATAGAATCTTAGGATTATTAATCATTTCCTTTTGAAAGGAATATTCCTTCGCCATTAAGCGGTTTACTCTTGAAATGAGGTGATCGAGGTTTCGCGTAGCTTTTCGAAAATTGCCGTTTTTAATCAACTGCATACTATAGAGCTGCTCTATCGTAATGGAGAATTCCTCTGCCATTTCTCTGCTCATAAAGATCATTTCCTGTGATACATCAGTCAATTTATATACAATCGAACCACCTAGCTCTAGGTTTGTATATAATTCATCCATTGTCACATAACGAAAGACCTGAGTTTCCCACGATTGCTTTATTTCATCATAATACAAGGCCTCGAACGGCTTACTGTATTCTTCTTTTCCTTGATATAAAAGTCCACTCGTAATCCGTTCTATTTGCTTATCATCTGCTAACAACTTCATTTGTTTGATTGTATCCTCGACGATATATCTGATATCTGATTTATGTCGATGATCATCATCATTTAGTTCTCGATAAAAGATGGTAAGAAGTACCTGCATAAGAATCGATTGGATATGCGGCTTCAGATCGCCTACCTCCATCCCCCTCCCAAGCTCAAACAAAGGATTTAATCGTTGCATTCTCTGGGCAAAGCCTTCCCATGATTCGTTCACAGCCATTTCCTCCATGTCTCGATAGTTAAAACCTCTTGTGGTATACGCTTATTTTCCTGCCATAATTTCTGTAATATCTCCTGCTCCTCCTCCGTAAACCATTGAAGGAATGAATCACGGTATTTAAGGTTTTGGCGTTTGACCATTTTCTGGTCATTTCTTTGTCCCAGACATTCAAGCATTTTTCGATATATTTTCAAGGCAGGCTGAATACAGCAGTCAGGATATTTCTCCATGAGGCGAATTAGGATTCCATATCCCTCGACATCAAGATCACCTGCATAGTAGAAAAGGTAGTTTTTTTGCGGAAACATTCGAAAGAAGAAGGAGAAACTCTGTTCAATTTTTATCCCTTCTCCATAGATAATGAGGTCAGGTTCATAGTCAAGCTGGTTGGTCTCTAGCAGTTGAATAGAAGTATGGAAGAAAGCGAGTTTTTCGACAATCAGGATTCGTTGAATATCCTTTCTTTCTTTGCCTTGTTTCATCCAAAAAACAAAAGGCTCCTCGTATTTCACAATTTTCAGCTTGTCTTCAGATATCCCAATCCTCGCTAAAAAACGGCTTCCATCTGGGTAACGATCTCCATCTAGTAAAAATTTCTCATGACCAAACAGCTCGAGACTTCTTTCCTCAACAGACACTGTTTCCCGTTCATGACTGGTTTGGAGAAATTGATATAAGCTTTCAATCCGCATCCATTCCTCATTGGTTTGCCATTCAGGATGCCGTTCATAATAGGAAAAATCAAATAAATCACCCAATTTCATCATTTCAAGCCGATCCCAGTGAGTTTCCTCCATTTTTACATTGACCCAGTAATAGAGACTAAGTTCTGGGGTTCTTCCATTGTATTGATGATTATGTATCGGGCTCAGTTGTCCTTCCTCCTGCAATACTTCGATTGCACGATAGAATAGCGAATAACCGTCCATTTCAAAATAATCATCTAAAAGCCTGCGCAGCTGCAATTCTAGATCGTTTATATTAATCTTCTTTTTTTGATTAGGGTGCTGAATATCAGCAATAAAGCCCCTCACTCGTTTTTCAATGACATCGATTGTACTCACCTGCTTCTCTTATTAGTGTCATAGAAATGGCCTTAAATAAAATAGGACATCCTACTATTATAAACTAGAAATATTATGGGTGGATAATGAATTTTCTTTGCTACATGAAGGGTGGCAGCCAAAGCAGAGAGATTATCCGCTTTCATCGTTGACTTTTAGACTATGGCTAATAAACTTAAAACCCGCTCATTTTCCAATTTGAAAATAAACGGGCTTTTGCTGTCGATAAACTCACTCCGATGTCGTCATAGAGGCCTGGATATTCGGATTTATTTCCGTAAGAGGATAATTTATTTGTTCACCAAATTCTACCCAGTCGAGATTGGCCATCAAGAGCAGATATCGTTTACCGCTGGATGGATCACTGATAATAATATGGTCACGACCAGCCGTTTCGACAATCCCTTGATACACCATCGCATTCCACTTATTGTTTCCTTGGTAAGTAAAGTAAAAGGTTCCCATTTTACCTTTGTTAAAGCGTAAGATATTCTCAATAAAGGATTCTTCTATCGCACCAGTAGGTAGCTGCTGACCCGTGCCAATCGGCACCACTGGAACAGAGAATGAGGGTCCTGAATGCATGGTCGCCGGGAAGCCGTTAGTTTGTTGTTGTACGCCACTGCCCCGCATCATTGGGGCTGGATAGTAACCAGGATAATAGTTCATTGAATAATAATTTGAATCTCCACAACACATGAGAAGATCAACTCCTTATTAATTATCGATAAAATTCTGGGCAATAGCCCGGTACCGCCAAATAAAAGCAATGATTTTTGTGTGCAAAATCAAACCGTGTCATCGGGGACCTTGGCATGGTGGGAGAACATGGAGCACGGAATCTCTGCCCCGGACTTGGATTAAAAAACCATAAATTCATTCTTGCTCTAGGATCTCTATGACCATGCAATAGGTTTCTTGCCCTCTGAAGATCCTCTTCTGTCGGACGTTGTGTATATAAACTGCCATTTAAGACTGGCTCGAAGTGAGGAATACTTGTTCCTGGTATGGTTTGATAAATCGCATGTCTAATATTGCGGAGATTTTTAAAATCTGGAGCACAGTCTGCTTCAACCCGATTGGCCACAACGGATCCCACCATATTCATTCCTTGGGCTCCTTCACCAATCGCTTCGGCCAACATGAGTCTCGCTAATTCCTCCACATCACTTGCATTGTGTTTTATTCGTCTGCCCATTTCTTTACTCCCTTCGGCTTATATAGGCAACTTATTTTCTGAACCGGTATTTGGTAGCTTGCCTATCAGCCCATTCTTCTGAAAAGACTATTTGGAGGTTGTCTAAGAAAAAAAGCGATTAAAATTGTTCAAAAAAAATAACAGCTGCTCATTTTTTCGAGCAACTGCATCATGAAAATATATTGAGGTTAAGTTTAATGTTCGGCAAGCTCATCAATGGCATGAATAGCCAGCTCCAATGATTCTATTCTTCTTTCTAGTAGCGTTCTTTGCGGACTACCTGCTTTAGACTTAGTATAAATATTCTCAATCGATGGCAATAGACCAATCAGAACCTTACGCGCTGCTTCTAATTCTTCATTGGTGTAATGATAAGGTTTTTGATTCCAAACGTTTTCGAGCATAGCTAATCCGATATTAAAAGCATTGAGCCGTTTTTTTACTAAGGTAGTATTTGCGCCTTTCACAGTCATTTGAGCTAATGCCTTTTCGGTTTTTCTGATCGTAGATTGGAATGATTTTAATGATTCTAATTTCTCAACTTCTGAAATATTTTCCATAGTTTCACTTCCCTTTCTACTAAGTACTAATCTAGTACACTTTCTTTTTTACTATGTTCATCTCATATATGAACGATTACAATGGCACTGAGAACCAAGAAACTGGAACACACGTTTCATTCCCTTCTCTTCTTTGATGGTAAGCCTTTAGCTTTCCTTCATAGACCAGCCTCAATTCAGGTACTTCCTGCAAGTCATAGGGCGCAATAAGTGAAAGAGGCTTCTCAAAATCTAGGGTGTTACTCCTTTTTAAAACCGATGCAACAAACTGAGAACAGAAAAATGCCTTATTTCTTTTTATTGGCTTATTCAAAATAAATCCCAATAAGCCTAAAAAATTATAGCGATAACTTTCCTTTTGTCCCTTAATTTCCTCTATATAGTCTTTCATTATTTGTATTTGCTCTTCAGTTACTGTAAGTGAATAAACGGCACACTTTGCTTGTTTAAATAGACCTTGCTTCACGTCTTCTTTTACAAATCCCCCATGAAATGGGTTCCCAACCTTTTTTCGTCCAAAGCTATATACCTCTGATAATTCAGGATCGAAGGATATGGACGCATGATTATAAGGTTTTTTAGTATAGAGTTTTATTATCTTTGTAAAAAATGAACTCGTATCTGTTAAAAGAATATATACTTTATTCTCCGTCATAATCATCCTCCTCTTCTGTTATCAAAGTAACAATTTCTATATTCAATATACAAACCACACCATAAGAAATACTTAATAGATCTCTTAAGAAAATCTTAATTTTTAAGAGTGAACAGATATTGTAACTAGACGACGCAAAAAGAAGCTGCCCTAAAAAAAGAGCAGCTCCTGAATAGTTTATGTAAATTGGCGGGACCCCCTGGGAATCGAACCCAGCTAAGACAACACGTGCCTCACAGACGGTTTTGAAGACCGCGGGGGACACCAGTACCCCATTGAGCCCCGTTTACATTGATTAGTATACTAAAAAAACAATGACTTCTCAACACCCTAGAGCGAAGAATATATTGACAATTCTATGTATGAATTCAGAATCTTATAGAAAAAAACAGACTAATCTCACCTAAATTTCATTACTTTCTCTTTATTTACCGTGAACCTCATGGAACCGATTGGAAATAGTCAAAAAATAGAACGATTATTTCCGCAATCATTCTACCTTGTCTGAAAATAAGAAAAATTATATAATTAGAATGATAGAATAATGATGTAGGTGAATAATATGCTAGATGGTTGGTTTCTATGGTTCATCCTGTTTTGGGTTATTGTTTTAATAGGATCTTTTGCAATTGGTGGCTTCTTTATGTTCCGAAAGTTTTTGAAAAAGCTGCCGAAGGAAGATGGAAAATCAGATATGGACTGGGAAGATTATTATGTTAATAACACGATTCATCTTTGGCACCAGGAGGAGAAGGACTTGCTTACTGATTTAGTATCACCAGTTCCAGAGCTGTTTCGTGACGTAGCCAAGCATAAAATTGCCGGGAAAATCGGTGAGCTTGCCTTGAAGGAAAAAGTAGATAGAGTTGATCAGGATTTAGTGATTCGAGGATATATTATGGCTACTCCAAAGCGAGACCATAAATTCCTGCGTAAGAAATTGGAAGAAAAACAAATAGAGCTGACTCCTTATAGCCATTTATTTTAACATATAAAAAAGGCATCGGATTAAAAATCCTAGATGCCTTTTTTATATGCTTTCATTAACTTATTTAGTTGCTGCGGAAGCATTTAGTTCTCTGGACAACTTTTGAAAGCTTGTATACATGGCCACGCGCCAAGGCACAATCATGCTGAATGCCAACAAGAAGAACATCCCGCTTAGTTCGCCGAAATCAATGGTGGAGCTAAGGATAATCTTTGCGGCAAGCCTGATAACAAATAACCCTAGTAGAATAAACATAAATGCACGCGAACGTTTTAGATAAATATTTTGATTCTTGATTTCAAATTTGGTTGTTTTTATAAGCAATATCGAAAACAACATACCAATAACAATGGACTCGATTATTTCCATTGAGGTTAATCGAAATTCCGGAAAAACATACATTAAGGCGCCTGTACTCATAAATACAGGAGGCAATAATATTTTTTTAATTGACGCAGGTTTTTTTGCTGCCTTCATTCTCACAAACATAGCAAAAATCGCCATGCCGACAGCACCTACTGAAGATACAAGGACTAAATCCATATTTTTCATCCCTTTTTGTTTAAATCAAAACGCAATAACATTATATCTCATCCAAGCCACTCGATGAAACCATTTTGCAATATTCCTAATGGGGAATTAGTGGTCGTAATGTTATAATCAATCATATCACAGCCAACCATCTCTAAATGTGATTTAAATCCTAAGGGATATTAAAATACATCCATAATAATGAAAAGCTGACAACCATTTTACAGCTGCCAGCTTTACCTGTACTATTTAAGTACTCTATCGATAGCATCCACTACACGTGATGCATCAAATGGCTTAACAATAAAATCCTTTGCTCCCGATTCAATCGCCTCTACCACCATTTTTTGCTGCCCCATAGCCGAACACATAATGACCTTTGAGTTTGGGAATTCATTTTTTATTTCCTTAATGGCTTGAATACCGCTTACTTCAGGCATTGTAATATCCAATGTGACTAAATCAGGCTGTAGTTCACGGTACAAGCGAACAGCCTCTCTGCCATTCTCACCCTCGCCAACAATCTCATGTCCTGCCTTTGTAAGAATAGTAGATAAAGTCATTCTCATAAATTTTGCATCATCAACAATTAATATTCTAGCCAAAATGTGTTCCTCCTCATTAGTCAAACGGAATCTATATAAAGATAGTAATCAAATTCGCTCATCGAATTTGCCTCCGGATATTTACGAGCTCGCTCGTTAAAAACCTTTTCCTATTACTAAATATAAAGGAACCTATGTTGATTTACAATTCATGCATGCATTTTTTCAAGGAATATATGAATATAATTTTTCTATTAAAAACCTGTAAAGCCACCAAAAAGAGCGGATAATAAAGAAATAATCACGGTCATCCAATCGAAAAATAAGAAAACCCCAATAATGATCATCAGCCAGCCGCCGATTTTCATAATTTTCATATTATGTTTCCGAATCCAGCCCATTTTCCCAATAAAAAAGGACAGAATGAAAAAAGGAATAGCAAAGCCTAAGGTATAGGCAATCATATACAGCATTCCAGATTCAGGGTTACTTCCTGCAAGTAATATCACTGACATCAAAATCGGACCGGTACAAGGAGTCCAGCCGGCCGCAAAGGCCATTCCGATTAAGATTGATCCAATAAACCCGGAAGGTCGATTTTTAAATTCAAAACGACGATCCTTCATCATAAACTCAGGTTTGAAGATCCCCACGGTCATTAAACCGAATATGATGATAAAAATGGCACCAATTTGACGAATTAAATCCTGATAATTCATAAAGAAGCTGCCAACAACAGTTGTGCCAAAGCCAATGGCTATAAAGATTATAGAAAAACCAATTAAGAAAAAGAGTGTATGTAGCATGCTTCGTCTTTGCAACATCCCATTATCACTTTTCAGTTCTCCCACTGACATCCCTGTAATATAGGAAAGAAACGCTGGGTATAGTGGAAGACAGCATGGTGAAATAAAGCTTAAAAAACCTGCTCCCATTGCAATAAAAACATTTAAATCTGACATGATTCCGTCCCCCATTCGTGAATCTTTATCCATTCTACCAAAGGTTGACAAGAAATGATATTTTTTGAACTGTGAATGTTTTGTGACAATAATGAATATTTATTGTCTTTTTCTCATAAAGAAAGCACTCATATAGTCTGAGTGCTTGTCAAAATTACTTGCCTTGTTGTTTATTCATGGCTTGCATCATTTGATTGATTTTTTTCTGCGATGGTTTCATACCCATTTGCATCATCATCATTTTTAGCATTTGTTCATTAATTGGTGGATTTTTCTTCAAATAGCTCATCATGTACTTACGAGCAATGAAAAATCCTAGTGCTACACCAGCAATCAATGCTAATGCACCGACTAGAATGTACATACCCATTCAAACTTCCTCCTTCATGTTGTCTATCATACAGTGTACTAGACCAAAGGTTATTATACAATAAAATCAAAATGATTTCTCTACCTTCTAGACAAATTTTCTTTCTTTAATTGGCTTCAGCCAACCACATCTCTGATGATCCAGATCGATTGCGATGAATGACGTTTCTGTCTTTCTCAGGACTTCAAAAAATATGGTCTCTGCTTCGTAATTCCCATTGGCCTTCAACACTAAGTATCGCTCATGTACTTCTAACTTTGCCGTACTTCGTTTTCCTATTTCAATATAGTATGTTCCATTATTGGTATAAAAATCATGGCTATTTTGTAGGTATTGCGTTACAAATTGGTGGACTTTAAGTTCTTGAATAGGCTTAAGAATATAGTGAATCTGTTTTTCAAGTAGCTTTTTATATTCTCCAAATGCCTCTTGATAATCTTTAAAAAGCTGATAGACCATCCGCTCTTTTCCGAAGTAATGGGAGGCAAACTCATCATCAATCAAATAAAGCTGATATGTTCTCACATTAATCCTCCTCTAAACTACCCTTTTCTATTATTATAAGAAAGGACAACTAAAGAGGATGTCTGTTCCTGTCAAGAAATTAACCTATTTTTGTCGAAAGCATCATAAGCAAATTCGTCCCTCGAATTTGATTCCGGATTACCTGAGCTAGCTCAGGTAAACTACCTTTAAAAAATCCGTGACATCTGCCGGAGGCTTAACTTCATTCAGCCGGGGTTTTTACCCCCACTGGATTGAAGTACCATTTGCATTCATCCCCCACTTGTAGAAGTGGACCTGTCGCAAGCTTACGGGACAAAAAGCATTTGCTGAATGAAGTTAACAGAACTAATGCTAGTAAAATTTAATCACTGCACCAGACGAATCAACCCATTATTCATTTTACTTTAAAAATTCACCTGATAATGGCGAAAAACTTTACAAAACACTTAGAAAATAGGTTAGAATTATGGTCATATAAATTCTTGTGCATGTTAAATCATAAAGGGAATCTAGGATTTTTGAAGGAGAGACTAATATGCTGCAGCAGATTAATAAAAGACTTGAAAAAATGATGCCCTTTATTACACCGACTGGTGTCTTTTTAGGAATTATCTTTTCTTATTATGTAAAGGATTTCGCATTTTTAGTTCCATGGCTTTTCGCTTTTATGACATTTGAAGGAAGCTTGAGTATGAACTTTCGATCATTAAAGGGTGCTGTTACACATCCACTACCAGTTATTATCCTTCTATCCTTCATCCACATTGTCATGCCACTTTGGGCTTGGATAGTTGGACAATTAGCTTTTAATGGAGATGCACTGACCATTACGGGAATTATTCTAGGGATGGTCATTCCAACAGGAGTAACTAGCTTTATTTGGGTATCTATGAAAAAAGGCAATACCGCTTTAACTATTGCTCTAATCCTAATTGATGCGTTAATTGCCCCTTTTATTGTTCCCTTCAGCTTATCGCTGATGGTTGGTCAGCAAGTAGACTTAGATACTATCAATATGATGAAAGGTCTCTTCTTTATGATTGTCCTTCCTTCTGTACTTGGGATGGCATTAAACGAGCTGACAAAAGGAGAGGTAAAGGATGTTTGGAAGCCAAGATTGTCACCAATTTCGAAGATTTTTCTTGGTTTGGTCGTTATGTTAAATGGAGCAGTTGTTGCTCCCTACTTAATGAACATTCAACTTAAACTCCTATTCATTGTTTTAGTGGTCTTTTTCATTGCCTTTACTGGCTATCTTTTCTCATATTTTTTAGGAAAGCTATTAAACTATGATAAAGAAACAATTATCAGCTATACCTTTTCCGGTGGAATGAGGAACATAAGCTCTGGAGCCGTAATCGCAATGGCATATTTTCCATCTGCCGTTATTATTCCTGTTGTAGTATCTATGCTTTTCCAACAAATATTAGCTTCCATTTTCGGAGCCTTTCTTGATCGTCATTTTGCCTATCAAAATACGGAAGAAAAGAAAAGGGTTAGCATCTAATATCATCGGAACGGAAATCAACATCCACGTTTACAGAGCCAATAAAAAAGCAAAATGAGGAGATTACTTAATTCTCCTCATTTTGCTTTCTAGAAAGAATTATAGAGCCTTTACTTTTGCTACAACGTTCTCGACTGTGAATCCATACTCTTCCATAATTTTTTCACCTGGTGCTGATGCTCCAAATGTATCAATTGCTAGAACATCACCTTCATCACCAGCATAACGATGCCAGCCTAGAGATGATCCCATCTCTATTGCTAATCTCTTCTTAACTGCCTTTGGAATAACACTTTCTTTATATTCTTTAGATTGTGCTTCAAAGCGGTCCCATGAAGGCATGCTGACAACAGAAGCATAGATACCTTCACTTTCTAACGCTTTTTGTGCCTCAATTGCAAGATTTACTTCCGAACCAGAGGCAATTAATAATACATCTGCTGTATCTTTGTTTGCTGGCGACACTACATATGCACCCTTAGATACTCCTTCATAGGCATTTTGAGCAGAACCTTTAATAGTAGGAAGGTCTTGTCTTGTTAAAACAAGCGCAGTTGGTTTATCAGTTGATTCAATTGCAAGTCTCCAAGCAGCCGCTGTCTCATTACCGTCTGCAGGACGGACTACAGAAAGATTTGGCATAGCACGTAAGGCAGATAATTGCTCAATCGGTTCATGTGTAGGACCGTCTTCACCTACCGCAATACTATCATGTGTAAATACATATGTTACCGGTAATGACATAAGAGCAGCT
This sequence comes from Bacillus tuaregi, assembly GCF_900104575.1. Classification (NCBI taxonomy): domain Bacteria; kingdom Bacillati; phylum Bacillota; class Bacilli; order Caryophanales; family Bacillaceae; genus Bacillus; species Bacillus tuaregi. Next base: position 1,918,090 of record NZ_LT629731.1, on the reverse strand, counting down.
AATCGAATAGCAGGACGTAAGTAATCAGAGAACACAAAGAACGTTCCGCCAAAAACTTTTAATCCACCATGTAATGCCATACCATTTAAGGCAGCACCCATTGCAAATTCACGAACACCAAACCAAATATTCCTACCCTCGTAAGATCCAGGTAAAAAGTCAGCAGTTCCTTTAATCAACGTTTTATTGGAGCCCGCTAAATCCGCAGATCCTCCAAATAAAGAAGGGAGATTTTTTGCAATTCCGTTTAATGCTTCACCTGATGATGCACGGCTTGCAAGTGCTTTACCTTCTTCATATACCGGAAGGTCTTTTAACCAATCCGAAGGTAATTCATTATGGATAGCCTGTTCAAGCTCTTTACCTAATTCAGGGAACTCATTTTTATATTGAGCAAATAGTTCAGCCCATTCTTTTTCTTTTTTCTCACCTTGTTCAACAATTAACTTTCTAAATTGGTCGTAGACTTCTTCTGGGACATGGAAGTCCTCTTCAAATGTCCAATTATATGCTTCTTTTGTTAACTTAATCTCATCTGAACCAAGTGGAGAACCATGTGAAGCAGATTTTCCAGATTTATTTGGTGAGCCGTATCCAATAACCGTACGTACTTCGATTAATGTTGGTCTAAGTTCATCCTTCTTCGCTTCTTCAATAGCATTAGCAATTTCTGTAAGATCATTTCCATCCTCTACACGTAGATATTGCCATCCATAAGCTTTAAAACGGTTTTCTACACTTTCTGAGAAGGATTGGTTTAAATCACCATCTAGTGAGATATCATTAGAATCATAAAGAACAACTAAACGGCCTAATTTTAAGTGACCAGCAAGTGAAGCTGCTTCAGCTGATACACCCTCCATTAAATCGCCATCGCCACAAATACTGTATGTATGATGATCAACTACTTTATAATTGTCTTTATTATACACCTCTGCAAGGTGTCTTTCAGCCATTGCCATCCCAACAGCCATAGCAATTCCTTGTCCAAGCGGACCAGTTGTAGCGTCTACACCAGGAGTGTGACCGTATTCAGGGTGACCAGGAGTTTTACTACCCCACTGACGGAATTCTTTTAAATCATCCATGCTTACGTCATAACCTGATAGATGAAGCATACTATACAACAGCATAGAACCATGACCAGCTGAGAGAACAAAACGATCACGATTAAACCACTGAGGGTTTTTAGGATTATGATTCATAAAACGGCTCCATAAAGTATAGGCCATTGGAGCAGCACCCATTGGCATACCTGGATGACCGGAATTGGCTTTCTCGATTGCATCAATGGATAATGTTCGAATTGACGCAATGGCTAACGAATCGACTTGATCAAACATAAAAATTAACATCCTTTCCAATCTATATTGAATGGTCATACCTTAATAGTAATCCATTCGCAAATGACTACGCTTTTAATATTATAGTGAGAAGGTTTTTTATTCAACAAAATCTGAGAAAAAAACAATATTTTTCATATTGACCATTTCTAAATGATGTAATATGAAGAAGTATTTTATTTATTCGAAATCTGAATGACTTGCTTAGGATATCCTTAATCAAAAAATCTATGTAAAAAAGAGCTAACTCTGATGGTGATCCTTCAAATAGTAATCACTTAACAAAGTTCGCTCTACTTAATTAATGCAAATTTTTACGCTGCATTTTTTTTAATTTTTCAGGGGTTACATCATTGCCTTTAGGATCAATAACTGTGACCGTTTTTAACGTATTTAACATGGATGAACGAAATGTTTGTAAGTATTCACCGCGTAGCTTTGACTGCTCCTTTGCTTCAAGCTCGGTTAGTCCTGATTCCTTTGACTTTTTAGCCAATTCATTAATCCTTGCCAATTTTTCTTTAGAAAGCATCTTGTCCTCCTTACTCCAAAAACATTGAATCAAATTTGCCCGTCGAATTTGCGTCCGGATTACCTGAGCTAGCTCGGTAAACTACCTTTAAAAAAATCCGTGACATCCGCCGGAGGCTTAACTTCATTCAGCCGGGGTGTGAACCCCCACTGAATCGAAGAACTATTTGCATTCATCCCCCACTTGTAGAAGTGGAGGATTTCTGTACCTGTCGCAAGCTTTCGGTACAAAAAGCATTGGCTGAATGAAGTTAAATTCTAATCAATAGGATACAAGACATAATACTAAAAACTAGTCTGATTGACAACTATTTTGCCGTATTTTCACTTTCCTCCATGAATTCCTGATACCTGCGATGAACCGTTGCTTTTGAAATAGAATATCCAAAGCCCTTTAAGGTTGCAGCAATTTCTGAAAAGGTCAGTCCGTTTTTTCGAAGACGAATAATTTCCTCTAATGGCACAACAATCTTTTCACGTCCAGCATTTTTCCCTTGATGTTTAAGGTTTTTTTGCGGTTGGTAGCCATTATTTATCGCCCTATTCATACCTCTTTTTATTTTTACATTATGTAATTTCCGCTGATATTCTTCTACCATACTGACAATTTTTAATACCATTGAATCTGAATCAGAAAGCTGTAATTCACCATTATGTGCAATACTGTAAAGTTTTACCTGTTCCTTTAAGATACAGTGAAGCAAGGCAATTTTTGCATTGCCTCGTCCTAATCTAGTTTCATCCTGTATTAGAACGGCTGAAGCCTGTTTGCTACTTATAAGGGATAACAGCTCTAGTATTCCATCCCGCTCTAAATCATAACCACTTGCCTGTTCTTTAATCACTTTCACGACGTCAAAGTGATTTATTTTCGCTAATTCAAGCAGCTCTATTTCCTGACGTTGAAGAGATGTTTCCTGCGCTTCTTTTTCTGTGCTAACCCTGCAGTAAACGATTGCTTTCATGGTTCCTCCCCGATTTTACTTTTTAATTACTTGCTAAATCTTGAATCTCCACCAACTCTGCATGGCCAGATTTAATCGGAATGGTGAGATTATCGCCAACAAAGATGTGATCTCCTGAGATTCCGTTGTAATGCTCCACCCATTTGATAAATTCCCTTTCCGATAAACCATGCTGCTCTTCATATTTTTGTGATAGCTCCCAAAGTGATTCTCCTGCTGATACTGTTATAGTCATATAATGATCATGTGAAAGAGGCAAATTAACCTTAATAACAACTAAGGAAATCATACATAAAACAACTAGAATAATAGCATATGAGTATTTACTCCACAATTTTCTCATGTTCGCACCTCATTTTCGAATATACGTTCTCTTTATGTGTCCATTATAGTACGAACATTTGTTTTGTGTCAACTTTTTTTAGAACTTATGTTTGTATGCAAAGCTATTTCATGCTATTATTAATATAATAAGAAAATAATAAGGGGTGATATAGATGGCAAAACTATCAAAACGTCAGCAGGATATCCTCGAATTCATCAAAAATGAAGTCAAACAAAAAGGGTATCCACCTTCCGTAAGAGAAATCGGTGAAGCAGTAGGACTTGCATCTAGTTCAACAGTTCATGGTCATTTAGCCCGTCTTGAAACAAAGGGATTAATAAGAAGAGATCCAACAAAACCTAGAGCCATTGAAATTCTTGATATAGATGAAGATGCTCATATTCCAAGAAGCAATGTCATTAATGTACCTATAGTCGGTAAAGTGACAGCAGGACAACCCATTACAGCAATTGAAAACGTTGAAGAGTTTTTTCCATTGCCAGAAAGCCTTGCGCCTTCTGATGAACAATTATTTATGCTCGAAGTGATGGGAGATAGTATGATTGAAGCTGGAATTCTTGATGGTGATTATGTGATTGTTCGACAGCAAAGCACTGCCAATAATGGGGATATTGTTGTGGCAATGACAGATGAAGATGAAGCGACGGTAAAACGTTTCTTTAAAGAAACGGATTATTTTAGACTTCAGCCGGAAAATTCTGCTTTGGATCCTATTATTCTTCGAAACGTATCCATATTAGGAAAAGTAATTGGGGTATATCGTCATATTCATTGATTCTTAAAGTACTAACAAATCAAATTCGCCCGTCGAATTTGCGTCCGGATTTTTATCGAACCCGCTCGATAAACTACCTTTAAAAATCCGAGACATCCGCCGGAGGCTTAACTTCATTCAGCCGGGGTTTGTACCCCCACTGAATCGAAGAAGCATTTGCTGAATGAAGTTAAAAAAGGCGTAAGATTCCCACAAAGAGATACTTACGCCCCATTACTACTTAAACCAGCCTTTTTCCCTTGACCTTTTTATTGCTTCTATCCGGTTCGTTACTTCTAATTTATCTAATATAGTAGAAATATAGTTTCGAACGGTTCCAGATTTAATGCTAAGCTCATCCGCAATTTCTTTCGTATTCTTCCCGTCAGCAACAAGCTCTAACACTTCTTTCTCTCGTTCAGTTAATGGGTTTTCTTCACTATAGAAATCATCCATTAGCTCCGGTGCATAAACCCGTTTACCCGCCATTACACTACGAATAGTATTAGCTAATTCTTCGCTTGGACTATCTTTTAATAAATAACCACTTACACCAGCTTTTAATGCGCGCTGGAAATATCCAGTTCTGGCGAATGTTGTAAGGATAATGACCTTGCATCCAAGTCCATTCAGTTCTTCAGCTGCTTCTAGACCACTTTTTATCGGCATTTCAATGTCCATTATACAAACATCTGGTTGATATTTATGTACAAGTTCAACTGCCTGCTCCCCATTACTAGATTTCCCTACTACTTCCATATCCTCCTCTAAATTAAGTAAGGAACCTAGTGCACCCAACATCATTTGCTGGTCCTCAGCTATCACAATACGAATCATTTAATTGCACCTCCACTATTCAGATTGCTTTACCACATTCGGCACCTTTATAATTACGTTCATTCCTTGTTCGGATTTTGTTTCCAGAGAGCCATTTACAAACTCTAATCTTTCTCTCATTCCAATTAGTCCATTTCCCTTTTCCATACCATCTTCAGATGCCATGCCTATTCCATCATCTTTAATGGTAATGATAATCTCCTTACTCGACTGATGAAAACTAATGCAACAATTAGAGGCTTTACTGTGTTTTACAACATTCGTTACTGCTTCCTTTAAACACATTCCTAATATATTTTCTAAAAATAATGATACATTGGAGAGTGAGTTTTCACCCGTTATTTTCACATTAATTTCCGCAGCCGCAAGTAGCTTCTTAATATGGCTAATCTCCTCTTTTATCCTTGTACCCCGCATATTAGAGACCATTTTCCGAACCTCATTTAAAGCTGTCCTTGCCGTCTGTTGAATATCTTTTAATTCAGCCCGTGCCTGTGCAGAATCCTTATCCATAATTTTTCTAGCTAAGTCACTTTTCAAACCAATGAGCGAAAGCTTTTGCCCTAATGTGTCATGAAGATCACGGGCGATACGCTGCCGTTCCTCTTGTACAATTAAATCAGAAATTCTCTTGTTAGCAAAGGCTAGCTGAGCTTCTAATTGCTCTCGTTTTTTTCGATTATAAATATTAAATGGCAATAGTATCACACTAATCCAAATAATGACAATAAAGGGGAACTGCTTTAAAAAAAGCTCATCTTGAATAATAAAATTATAATTTATGGCCACTGTTGAAGTTACCAAATGAATAACATAAAAGGTAACAAAGGCTACTTTATTTTTAAAATTCCCAATTAAATAAGCCAGAAAAAAAGCAAAATAGACATAGCCTAAGAAGGTTGTCATTGTAAGAGAAATAACCATTAGTAAACTAGTCCACAGATATTTCATCCAGGTAGTTGAAATAAAAGCAAACCGATAGGAAACAAAAAAGAAAACAGACAGCACTATCCCTGTTACAATTTGCGCAATCGAGGACCATTGGAAAATGAAGTAAAACGGTAAAACCGCAAACAGCGACCATATATACGGTGATACTCCTGTACTACTTGAGAACAATTGCAATCTTTTTTTCATTCAGAAACCTCTTTATTTAGGATAGTACTATCATAACAAAAGAAAAGAAGGAAGTCTTAAATAAACTTCCTTTTAATCCACCATCTTATGAAATAATTTTTGTCTTACGGCTCTTTTTTTGATATCCCGGAAACTGACAAACTGCTTGCTTCCCTCATCCCACAGTCGATAATGAATGGCATGTAGGCTTGAACGGATGGTAACAGTTGGCACTGTTTTTAAGGGTAGATTATGGTCATGTACTTCCTCAAGGTAATAATTCGGTACTCTCGGGCTTAAATGGTGTACATGATGGTAGCCTATATTTCCTGTAATCCACTGAAGTACTTTTGGCAGTTTATAAAATGAACTTCCTTCAACTGCTGCTTTTACAAAGTCCCAATTTTCTTCTGCTTCAAAATATGAATCCTCAAAATGGTGTTGAATATAAAATAACCAAATACCTAGGAAACCTGATATAAATAAAATCGGCCCCTGGATCATGAAAAAAGCCTGCCAGCCGATTAGCCCGCACATTAGTACATATAGTAATAGTGCCGCTATTGTAGTGAAGTATGTGTTGAGTCGTTCTTTTAAACGTGCAGCCTTGCGATTGATACGATTTGAAATCAAAAATAAATATAAAGGACCTAATCCAAACATTACAAGCGGGTTTCGATATAGTCTGTAGGCCATTCGCTTCCAAAAAGAAGCTTCTTGATATTCTTTTACCGTCATAACCCATATATCGCCTGTTCCCCTTTTATTTAAATTACTACTTGTTGCATGATGGATATTATGACTATGCCTCCATTGATGATAAGGAAATAATGTTAATATTCCAGTAATGGTTCCAACCCATTCATTTGCTTTTTTATTTTTAAAAAAGGATTGATGACAGCAGTCATGAAAAATAATAAAAATCCTTACAAGAAAGCCTGCCGCAACTGCGGTTATTGGAATGGTTATAAGATAGGAAAAGGAGAGGCTTTCATACGCAAGATACCATAAAAGAAAAAAAGGCATGACGGTATTCAGTATCTGGATCATGCTATTTTTGAGATTCGCATTCTCGAAAGGAGCAATAGTCTTCTTCAATTCCTTTTGCAATTGTTTTGTCATACTTTAATATGTCCTCCTAATGATTAAGTCTGTAGTATATAGTGATTTTATTGTTATTAATGACGAGCATTGAGTAAGACTAATAAATTATTATCATTGGTAGTTTGTTCTTCTTTGGAGAAATTATAAGTAAAAATCCAAATAAGGAAAGATTTGTAATGATGAGCATTTAACTGTTAAATTGAATCTTTGTGAGGAAATCCTTTGTTCGGTGAATAATGATTTCTTTAACAAAAAAACCTCTCAACGTTTTGCGCTGAGAGGGGAATTTCTATTAATATACGCTCATGTAATATACGCTCATGTATTGCTCTCGTTCCCAAGGATGTACTTGGGTACGGAACATATCCCATTCAATTTCTTTCGCTTCAATAAAGTGTTCAAAGATATGGCCACCTAAAGCTGATACGATAACTTCATCGGATTTTAAAATTTCAATAGCTTGTGCAAGTGTTGCTGGAAGATCAGTAATGCCTTCTGCTAAACGTTCTTCCTTATCCATTGCATAGATGTTGCGATCCACTGGCGCTGGAGGGGTTAATTTATTCTCCACTCCATCGAGTCCTGCTTTTAATAACACCGCTAACGCTAGATAAGGATTGGCAGCTGGATCAACGCTTCTGACTTCTACACGTGTACTTAAGCCACGAGATGCCGGAATACGAATTAATGGGGACCGATTGCTTGTTGACCACGCAACATAACATGGTGCTTCATATCCTGGAACAAGACGCTTATACGAGTTTACTGTTGGGTTTGTTATGGCTGTAAAGGCTTCAGCGTGCTTAACAATACCTGCAATAAACTGATGGGCTGTTTCACTTAACTCTATGTTTGCTGTAGGATCATAGAACGCATTTTCTCCATTAGTAAATAAAGATAAATTACAGTGCATTCCAGAGCCCGCTAGACCAAATAATGGCTTTGGCATGAATGTTGCATGTAGACCGTGTTTACGAGCAATTGTTTTAACGACTAATTTAAATGTTTGGATATTATCACAAGCTGTGATTGCATCCGCATATTTAAAGTCAATTTCATGTTGTCCTGGCGCAACCTCGTGATGTGAAGCTTCTATTTCAAAGCCCATCTCTTCAAGCTCAAGAACGATATCGCGACGACAGTTTTCACCAAGGTCAGTAGGTGCTAAATCAAAATAGCCTCCACTATCATTGAGTTCTAATGTTGGTTCCCCTTTTTCATCAAGCTTAAACAGGAAGAATTCCGGCTCAGGTCCAAGATTGAAATCAGTAAAACCTAACTCTTCCATTTCCTTTAATACTCGTTTTAGGTTATTACGCGGATCCCCAGCAAATGGGGTACCATCTGCATTATAAATATCACAAATAAAACGAGCTACCTTGCCTTTTTCTGCCGTCCATGGAAAAACAACAAAAGTGTCTAAATCCGGATATAAGTACATATCGGATTCTTCAATCCGTACAAATCCTTCAATGGAAGAACCGTCAAACATCATTTTATTATCAATTGCTTTTTCAAGCTGGCTAACCGGTATTTCCACGTTTTTAATTACACCTAAAATATCCGTAAACTGAAGTCGGATATATTTAACATTTTGTTCTGAACACATGCGTCTAATATCATCTTTAGTGTACTTTGCCATACTACAATTTTCCTCCCAGAATCTTCTGCATTTGAATTTTACATGTTTTGCTGCATAGACTTCTTTCAATCAATCTAGTGAAAGAAGCGGAACATATCTCCTTGGCGTGTTGATGGACGGTTAAATCGACCAGCATTTGTTAATTCTTTTCTGAGCAGCTTTCTAATTTCCTCATTAGATAGCTCACGCTTTTCTTTAATGGCTTGTTTCTGCAGCTCATGCTCTATTGATTGTTCTTCTTTAACGGCAAAAATTTTTTTAATCCCTGCCAAATTTACACCCTGGTCAATTAAATCTTTAATTTCCAATAAAGTATCAATATCATTTAAGGAATAGAGCCGGCGATTACCTTCGCTTCTTTCAGGATTCACTAAACCGTGTTCCTCATAATAGCGGATTTGCCGAGCAGTTAGATCAGTAAGTTGCATCACTGTCCCCATTGGAAAGAGTGGCATCGAGCGACGAATTTGACTTCCTGTCATTGGCATTTCCCCATTTCCTTTTTCTTATTCTTAAAATTATTATATGCCACGTCAGAAAATACGTCAATCAAATGTTAGAAATTCTTACATCGTATTTATAAAGTTTTTTTCTTTCACTTTTTAACAATGAAACAAGGACAACTGATCTTCAGACCTGCACTTAATACCCGAAAGTCCATATACTATCCTAGCTTTCGTTGAGGAGGTAAAAATTATGTATCCATCCTATTCGCTGCATTATTGTTATCAGAGGCAAACGAAGCAGCTGATTAAAGACATTGAACAGGCTATTAATGATGAATACAATGCCATCCATTACTACGAAAAAATTTCAAAACTAGCACGTTTTGAAAAAGAAAGAAAACAAATACTTAAAATTCTCAGCGATGAAAAAAAGCATTATAGACAATTTATTCAGATCTACTCCTCTTTAACAGGTAGGCAGCCTAGGCCTAAGCTAAATGGAAATGGTCCCAATTCTTATCGCAAAGGAATTGAGCTCGCTATACGTAATGAGCAATCTATCGTTAGTTTTTATTTAGAAATAGCAGATAAAAGCAGTTATCCATATGTAAAAGATGTTTTTCGACGTGCAGCCGCAGACGAACAAAATCACGCTGTCTGGTTCTTATATTTTTTAGTAAATCTTAATTGGCTCAGAACCTGATTCACCCTTTGGTATTCTTCTATGATTTTATATAAAAAGGAAGAATTTTAACTATTCTTCCTTTTAATAATCCTCGTATCAGGTAGGGTTCTTATACACTAAATCTATTTCAACTGAACGAGACCTTTTTCAAGCAATGAATTTAATGCGATACAAATAGCCATTTTAACATGTGAATAGGTCAAACCACCCTGTACATAAGCAACATACGGAGATCTTGTTGGACCGTCAGCTGTAAGCTCGATGCTTGCCCCTTGAATAAATGTACCTGCTGCCATAATAACATCATCTTCATAGCCTGGCATATAGGCAGGATATGGGGTTACATGGGAATTAATTGGCGATGCAAATTGAATAGCCTGACAAAAGGCAACCATTTTATCACGATCATCGAATTGTACTGACTGAATCAAATCAGTTCGTTTACTATCCCATTTCGGATTAGAATTCATCCCAACTCGTTCAAGCATGGCAGCTGTAAATACAGCACCTTTTAAAGCTTGTCCAACAACATGTGGAGCAAGGAAAAAACCTTGATACATTTCAAGTAAACTATATAGCGAAGCTCCAGCCTCCGCTCCTATCCCAGGAGATGTCAAGCGATATGAGCAGGCATCTACCCATTGCTGCTTACCAACAATATAGCCGCCAGTTTTCACTAGGCCCCCGCCTGGGTTTTTGATTAGTGAACCTGCCATTAAGTCGGCTCCAACATGACAGGGCTCTATATCCTCTACAAACTCCCCATAGCAATTATCAACAAATACCACTACTTCAGGATTTATCTCCTTCACATATTGAATCATTTCTTTTATTTCAGCAACCGTAAAGGACGGCCTTGTTGCATATCCCTTTGAACGCTGAATGCCAATCATTTTTGTATTTGCTTTCATAGCTTTTGAAACTTTTTGAAAATCAACACGTCCATCCTCGCATAAATCCACACTATTATACGTGATGCCGAACTCCTTTAAAGAACCTGTTCCTTTTCCTCGTAAACCGACTATTTCCTCGAGGGTATCATACGGTTTTCCTGTTATGTATAGTAGCTCATCTCCCGGTCTGAGCACACCGAATAATGCAATCGATATCGCATGGGTTCCAGAGATAATCTGAGGTCTAACCAATCCAGCTTCAGCTCCGAAGACCTCTGCATAAATTTTTTCAAGTGTATCTCTGCCATAATCATCATAACCATAGCCGGTAGATGGGATGAAATGAGAATCACTTACTTTATTGTGTTGAAAGCTTTGCAGTACCCGAAACTGATTGCGATCTATTCTTTGTTCAATTTCTGCATGCTTATTTTTAATTTGCTGCTCCACTTCTGCTACAAGCGGCTGTAATACTTCCCCATAAGTTAATGATAAAAACATGTCTTTCCCCTATCTCTTTACAGTATATTGTTGCAGTTGACCAACAATGGGATGATCCGCTAATGAATAACCTTTGCAAACATACCATTGGTTCTCTTCATCAAAGGTCAGCTCCCTTAGAATCGTATCATTCTTTAATTGTGACAGCAATTTCCCCTCTGTTGAAGGTACTTCAACATGATAATAATTCATCATACCAATCATTTTCATTTCAATCGCTTGTTTTAATGCGATACGATCCTGCTCCACTAATGCACTTATTTGAATCGATTGATTTTTTGCGGAAGGCACAAAGTCCTGATGCTGGACATCCCTTTTATTATACACCGTTATCTGCGGGATTTGTCCTTGTTCTAGCTCCTCTAGCAGTTCATTAACTGTTTGCTCGTGCTGAAAATAATCTGGGTTTGATGAGTCCACTACATGAAGGATGAGGTCCGCTTCCTTGACTTCCTCTAAAGTTGAACGGAAGGCAGCAATCAGGCTTGTCGGTAAATCTTGAATAAAACCAACCGTATCTGTCATGAGAACCGTAAACCCGCTTGGTAAAATACATCTTCTGGTCATAGGATCGAGAGTCGCAAATAACTGATTCTCTTCAAGTGAAGCCGCCTCAGTTAAACGGTTAAATAAGGTTGATTTTCCGGCATTCGTATACCCAACAATCGCAACCTGAAAGGCACGGTTCTTCTTACGTCTTTCACGATACCTTTCCCGGTGCTCAACAATCCCTTTCAGCTGCGCCTCAATATCATGGATGCGGTTTCGAATATGGCGACGGTCTGCTTCCAGCTTTGTTTCACCAGGACCTCTTGTACCAATCCCAGCCCCAAGCCTTGAAAGCTGTGTGCCTTGTCCACCAAGCCGCGGTAATAAATACTGCAATTGGGCCAGCTCTACCTGTAACTTTCCTTCCTTCGACCTTGCTCTTTGCGCAAAAATATCAAGAATCAATTGAGTTCGGTCAATAATTCTCGCATCTATTTTAGCAGCTAGATTACGAACCTGACTAGGTGATAATTCATCATTAAAAATCACTAAGTTCGCTTCCAATTCATCCACAAGGGCACTTAATTCCTCTACTTTGCCTCTGCCAATATAGGTTGCATTGTCTGCTCTCTCTCTTTTTTGGGTTAATTGAGATAGTACCCTTCCATTTGCGGTTTCCGTCAGTGATGCCAATTCTTCCATTGAGTATTGGAATGGCAGATCATCCTCTGCTGTCTGACAGCCTACAAGAATGACTTTCTCTTGCTCCAGCTTTTGCTCCATCTTAACCCCTTCTTTCTGGCATTTTTTTTCATCATACCAAATATCCCATTTAAACTCTAATTTTCCATTAATAGGGGACAAATTTTATTTCTGTTATTATTTTTATATTTTCTTGATATAATTTTATTAGTGAATTATTCTAATATTCCATGTTATTCGTATATAATATGAATGTAATAATTTTTAAATTACACATATATTCAGATTTTTAGTAAAAAACATGAATTTTCTCATAGATAAAAATTGGAAATATAGTATAATAGAACTAAAATCTTTATTAAATTTTTCCGATCTTTTTTATCTTTTTATGGGGGATTAATTATGAATTTTTTAAATAAAAATGAGCCAAGCCCATACTTATTTGAATATAAGGATGTTTGTGTATGGGAAATGTCTCTCGAAAGCCATAAAATCACTTATTTATCTCCTACAATTGAAACAATATCAGGAATTCCTTTCGATACAATCATACAATCCCCTTCACTCTGGCAGAAATATATCTATCCAGAGGATCTCAATATCTTTTTAGGACTACAAAAAGAATTATCCGATGGGAAAGCAAATCTGTATGAATATCGCATCATCCGTCCCGATGGAAAAATTCGTTGGCTGATGAGCCGCACCTTTTTCAAAGGTGCCGAGCATGTGTTTGGAATTACGATCAATATTACTGGGCTGAAAGAGTCTGAACACCAATTAGTATCCAGTATGAAGAATCTAGAGGTAATCACAAATGCACTTCATTTAACCTCTGAAGTTACCATTACGGATTCCGAGGGGACCATTCTCTATGCAAACAACAAGTTTTGCGAGCTTTCAAAATATAGTTTGGAAGAATTAATCGGTCAAAATCATCGAATTATTAAATCCGGCTATCATGATGATGAAGTATATAAAGCAATGTGGGAGACGATTACCCAGGGAAAGGTCTGGCACGGGGAGATTAAAAACAAATCAAAGGATGGCAGCTTCTATTGGGCAGATAGTACCATTGTCCCACTATTAGATGAGAATGGAACTCCATATCAATTTATTGCCATTAGAAAAGATATCACGAAGAAAAAAGAATACGAAGAAACGCTGTATGAATTAAATTTCCACCATCCATTGACCCATTTACCTAATGGAAGAAGCATCGAATTACAATTAGATAAGCTGTGTCAAAAACAAGGAGACTTCGCTGTATTAAATATCGGGATTGATTTCTTTAAATATATTAACAATCACTATGGCTTTCAAACTGGGAATCAAGTGTTAATTGAAGTGTCTAATCGTCTAAAAACAATCAGACAAACAACTGAGAACATTGTCTCTCATTTTAGTGGTGACGAATTTATTATTGTATTAAGAGATTTACAGAATATAAGTCAAGCAATAGAATTGGCAGAAAGAATACTGCAAATCATTAATACGCCAATATTATTACAGGAAGAATCCTTATCCGTTACAGCTAGCATCGGTATCAGTTTATTCCCAACTGATGGAAAAAATGGAGTGGATTTAATCGAAAAAGCAGGTATTGCCTTAGCAAAGGGAAAAGCAATTCGAAAAAATCACTATCATCTATTCCAAAACTTAATGGATGTTGAATCCTATAAAAAGTTGAACCTGCAAAATGATATTCAAACAGCACTTGAAAATAATGAATTCTTTATTCAATACCAGCCGAAATTCAATACGAGTCAAAAAGTTATCGGTGCGGAAGCGTTAGTCCGCTGGGAGCATCCTAAATGGGGTACTGTGTCCCCAAACGAATTTATTACCATTGCAGAAGAAACCGGCTTAATTATCCGATTAGGTGAATGGATTTTAAGAAGTGTTTGCTATCAAATGATGGAATGGAAACAAAAAGGCTTGCATTTAGTCCCTATTTCTGTTAATTTTTCGCCCATTCAATTTTCCGATGAGAAGATTACTGATTTTATCTTTGACCTTTTAAAAGAAACGAAAGTTAATCCCAAATTACTCGATTTTGAAATTACGGAGAATATTATTTTTGATAGCTATGAAGATGTTTTGCAGAAAATGGTGATATTGAAGCAAAAAGGCATTAGGTTCTCTATCGATGATTTTGGCACTGGCTATTCTTCACTAAAAACATTAAAACAATTAAATTTCGACCAATTAAAAATAGACCGTTCCTTTATAAAGGATATTCAATCAAGCGCAGATAGTCTCCAAATTACAAAAGCAACCATTCAATTGGCCCATCAGTTAGATATGAAGGTAGTGGCTGAAGGTGTAGAAAACAAAAAGCAATTTGATATTTTACAAGAGCATCATTGTGATTATATCCAGGGCTATTACCTAAGTAAGCCACTTCTTGCCAAGGATTTTGAAGCATTAATCACACACGGCAAGCTTGGGAGAGCTGACACCTTTCTTTCGCTAAAAAAAACGGTTCCAAATCGAAGACAGTTTTTTAGGATTTTATTTAAATATCCACTCCTAGGCTCTTTAACGATTCATTATTTACATGATAAGCATGTATCAATCGGGAGCAGCTCCATTCTAATTGAAGATATTGGAGCAGGAGGTTTATGTTATGTATCAAATATTAAATTTCCCATTAATAAAGAGATTATCCTAGGAATTACAACTACACTCTTTGAGAAAGATTTGTCATTACAAGGCAAAAATGTCTGGTGTAAATCACTTGATGACGGGCTCTTTCAATACGGATTTAAGTTTAATCCAGAGGAGTTCGAAAAATACGGTATGGTACCCCTTATGGATCAATTAAAGCTAGAATATAATAAGGAGCTACTGCTACCCGACTGCAGCTTTATTAAAATTACTGATCGTGCTCAGTTCTTTCATCACTGATGCAAAAAACAAGCTTAACCCACTAAACGGTTAAGCTTGTTTCTTTGCCGCTTCATAATCTTTATCTTGATATAAATGGTCGATCGTTCTGCCAAAATACAGTAACAGGTATGTTGAAGAACTCAGAAAGCTGTTGACTGGATATCATTTTTTCAGTATTCCCAGCGGAGAACACCTGTCCCTTTTTTAATAGCAGTGTCTTGTTAAAAACAGGTAAAATCTCTTCAACATGATGTGTTACATAAATCATGGTAGGAGAATCTGGTCTTTGAGCGATGGCTTGGATGGTATCGAGCAGCTGTTCTCTAGCTATAAAATCTAATCCATTCGTTGGCTCATCGAATATGAGCAGCTCAGGCTCTGCCATCAAAGCACGTCCTATCAGAACCCGCTGTTTTTCTCCCTGTGATAAAGTATTGTAATTACGATTCGCATATTCAAAACAACCTAACTGCTTTAATAGATCAATAGCCCTTTCTCTCATCCTATCCGTCGGTCGATCGTACAAACCAATGGAGGCAAACGCTCCACTTAACACAATCTCAAATGCATTATCATGCTGGTGAAGCTTTTCTTGAAGTGCTGATGAAACAAATCCAATCCTCTTGCGCAGCTCTTCCCCAAGATAGGTCTTCCCAAATTTCTTGCCTAGTACAGTTACCTGACCGTTAGAAGGAAAATGGAAAGCATTTAACATATTTAATATCGCTGTTTTTCCTGACCCGTTCAACCCAAATAGAACCCAATGCTCTCCCTTTTTAATATCCCAGGACACATTTTGTAATATCCAAGCGCCATCTCTTTTTAACGAAACATTTTCCATATGTAGTACCATAAGGTCTATCCCCCTTTTACTCTCTTTATTTTACAATTTTTTGCCTAGCTAATAATAGAAATATGGGTAATT
Organism: Bacillus tuaregi; assembly: GCF_900104575.1. Taxonomy (NCBI): domain Bacteria; kingdom Bacillati; phylum Bacillota; class Bacilli; order Caryophanales; family Bacillaceae; genus Bacillus; species Bacillus tuaregi. Next base: position 1,901,922 of record NZ_LT629731.1, on the reverse strand, counting down.
TTATTGTGAAACGTGTCATAAAACAAAAAAAGGGAGTTTTAAAAAGATCTGCACCTTTTTAAAACTCCCTTTCAAATATCCATTCTCTCAAGATACTCAATAAAATGGTCTTCAGAAACTACTTGAATTCCGCTTCTTTTTAATAAAGCAGACGTAACGCCATTTCCAGGCCGTTTGCTGCCATTAAATTTTCCACTGTAAATCATGGTGCTGCCGCATGAAGGGCTGCGTTCCTTTAACACAACCATTGTGACTCCTGCTTCTTTCACTCTTTTTAATGTTTCATATGCTCCCTTCAAAAATTGCTCCGTCACATCTCTCCCGGTTGTTGTCAGCACTTTTGCAGAGCCATCCAGTACATCATCCCCATCTCCACCAACTATTTCAGCCGGCTCTCTTGGAATCGACAATCCTCCAAGTACCTCAGGACAGACAGGAATGGCCATTCCTTTATCAAATAACTCTTTTATTTTTACATTCACATTATTAGAACCGTTATACTTTACATCAAAGCCAGCAAAACAAGCACTCACGATTATCACATCCTCACCCACCCAATTCCCTTAATGTTTATTACTTATTAACCACTATGTATTATATCGTTATTTTAAAGAAATAGAATCATAGGAAGACTTGACCAAGCGTTTAATAGAACAACAACAAAATTCAACCCCGTTGTTTTTTTACAAAACGTACAGGGTTGGGTATAACGTCGCTATCTTTATCCGTTTCCATGAGATACTCCTAACTGGCACACTTACTGAATTCAGTAAGCTGTTCCTCGGTTAATTGTTTAATAAATTGATGATAATTCATGGACTCCATTCCATACTTTTCGCACATTGATTTATAATGATTATAGGCTTTTTGATACATTTCCATTATATCTCCTCCTTTTATGTTATATAACAGTTTATGATGATTATTAATAATATATAACAGTTAAGTTGAAGGTGTCAATGCCATTTTTAAAATAGTCTAATTATTTATGGAACCAATTGGTATCCACAATGAAAAACAAACTAGCCTCGGTTGTTTATATTTATGTACTGTTTTGATCATGCAAGCGAATAATCCATTTCCCAAATCCCTCAGCAAATGGCAGCACAAGTAATGAACAAATAACATTAAATAGAACACTAATATGGGCTAATTGAACATCAGGTGATGTTGCGACCTTTGTTCCCCATGTCGATAGGATATCAATAAAGGGATAAAACACCGCTACCCCAATCACATTTAAATAAATATGGGCATAAGCTGTTAATCTTGCTTCCCTACCGCTGCCAATTGCTGCTAATAAAGCATCAACACAGGTTCCAATATTTGACCCTAGCAATATCGCAACACCTGTATCAATTTCAATAGCACCATGAGTAAGGAATCCCATAATAATACCAGTAGTTGCTGTACTCGACTGAATAATCCCTGTAATGACAGCTCCTGCTAATATGCTGAGAAGATAACTATCCTTCAGCGAAAGCAGCAATTGATCAATAATGCCTATCCTCTTTAATGGTCCGGCTAAAAATTCAAATCCCCCCATTGCGGTAAATAAAAAAGAGATACCTAATAACACCATACCAATACTTTGAGGCTTCTTTTTCCCAGTGAATAATAACAAAAGTGCCAGTCCCATTAGTGGGATTAGAAATGATTGGATATCAAAGGTAATTAGTTCCGCCGTAAAGGTCGTGCCAATATTGGTTCCTAAAATGATTCCAATTGATTGCGGAAATGTCAGCATTCTAGTGGCAATCAACCCAATCGTTATAATCATCACAGCCGAGCTGCTCTGCAATATACAGGTTACCATAATACCTGCCAAAACACCCTTCCAAGGTGTATCCGTCACTTTTGTTAACCAAATTTTCAATGATTCTCCAGAAAGATGTAACAATCCCTTTCTCAACAGATACATCCCAAAAATAAATAAGCAGATTAATAGAATAAAAACAATTAGAACCAACACCCCACCTCCTATACTTATCATATGGATGGTCGGCAGGGGACATGTCTAAAAGGCAATAATATAAAAAAGCAGGAATCAAATCTGAATCCTGCTTAGACTATGCTAGCTAGTTCCTTTACTTTGTAACAATCTCAGAACGAAAATCAATTTCAAAACCAAGGTCTTCAAGCATTTTATGATCGGCCATGGTTTCTTGTCCAGAGGTTGTCAAATAATCTCCTAGAAAAATAGAATTGGCTGCATACAAACCTAAAGGCTGTAAGCTTCGCAAATTCACTTCACGACCTCCTGATATACGGATTTCCTTTGCTGGATTAATATAACGCATAAGCGCAATCACCTTCAGACAGTATCGTGGATTTAGTTCATCTGTTCCTGCCAGCGGCGTCCCCTCTATCGCATGTAGAAAATTCACTGGAATAGAATCAGCCCCTAATGCCTTTAAGCTAAAGGCCATATCAACTATATCCTGCTTCGATTCCTTCATTCCAATAATCACACCTGAACAAGGAGAGATACCTGCCTCCTTCACCATTTCAACAGTGTTTACCCTGTCGTGAAAGGTATGAGAAGTGGTTATATATTCATGGTGTTTTTCTGAAGTATTAATATTATGATTATAACGGTCAACGCCCGCTTCCTTTAATCGAGAAGCTTGCTCAGGCTTTAATAGTCCAAGACAGGCACACACGGTCAAAGGGAATTGCTCTTTTATTTCCTTAACTGCCTCTACTACGGTATCAATATCCCTATTACTAGGTCCGCGTCCACTTGCCACAATGCAATAGGTGCCAACCTTTAGCTGATAAGCATTCTTAGCTCCTTTAAGGATTGTCTCTTTGTCCATCATCGTGTATTTTTCGATTGATGCACTTGAGATACTTGATTGGGAACAATACCCGCAATTTTCAGGACATAGTCCAGATTTTGTGTTAATGATTTTATTTAACTTTACTTTATTGCCGAAATAATGATTCCTAATAGTGTAAGCACCATTCAATAGTTCGAGTAGCTCCAGGTCAGGAGCCAATAATATGTCCAATGCTTCCTCATTCGTAAGCTCTCTTCCATTCAACACATCCATGGCAAGCTGTTTCCATTTCCCCATTTTCTCATCCCCCTATTAATTTATGCACCTAAATGTAAGCTTTTGAATTGACCCTTTGAAAGCACGGTTACCTTTAAACGATGCGCCATAATACCCGCAAAAACTGCTAATATAATATCCTTTGGCAGCGGGGCAAGCATCCATAACCATGCCATACCGTAAGTGAAACCCTCAGGAGCTTCATACCATAGCTTATAGGCAAAATACATCCAATTGGTCCCAATACAATAATTGATTGCGGTAGCAGTTAATGAAGCCATAATATACGGAGCAACATTATTCTTATTTTCGACGATTTTTCCAGCCGAGTAGGCAGCAAGGATAAAAGAGAGAATAAATCCAAATGTTGGTTTAAAGAGCATTCCTAATCCGGCACCAAACTGAGCAAACACCGGTATCCCTACTAAGCCTATAAATGCATATGTACTTGTAGTTATAGCTCCTAGACGCCCCCCTAATACGAGACCAGCTAGAACAGCAAAAAATGTTTGTAATGTAATCGGTACACCACCGACAACTAAAAATGGAATAATGGTTGTCAAATTAGCACCAACAGCTATCAAAACGACAAACATACTTGCTAGAGTTAATTCTAAAGTTTTTCCTTTCCGATACATGTTCTCTCCTCCTCTTATTCGCAATATAAAGATAATTCAACCCACTTAATATGTCAACTATAATTTAAATATGGTTAACAATATGATTGCATTTTCAACACTTCTTGCTAAAATGTGTCAACGATTTGCCCAAAAGTTGTATTTATGATAAGTTCAAGATAATAATCGTCAATAGTAAATTTTGGTTAATAATGTTAATTTTGGAGATATTATTTAGTATGAAATAAATGTGCTTATATCAGGAGGATTAGAAAAGTGGAATTACATAATAATATGGAATTTGAGATGAAGAGTAGTTTTATTCCAAACTTTAGCAATTCGGATACTCTAAAAATCATCGAGGTGACAGATGCCAGTGTTATTGTTCAAATGGATAAAGCAGGCTGCAGAGGGGTTTTTCCAAGAGACTCGTTTAACTACTGGATTCGGAAAAATTCCTTAATTCAAATAAATGACCAAGAAGAAAAAACATCATAACTATGATGAAAAACTATGTCAAGAACAGGATAAAAAACAGGAGCTCCTAGTCAAGAGCTCCTGTTTTTTATCCTTCTATTGTTTCATAAATTCGATTACCTGACCGGCAAATTCTGTTGCTCGTTCAATTTGTACCCAGTGTCCGCACTTAGGGAATGTATGGAACTGAGCATTAGGGAGTGCACGTGCAAGTACCCAGCTGGTATGTTCGATTGGAATTACTTTGTCTTCTCTTCCGTGAACCAATAGTACTGGAAAATCAATCGCAGCTAACTCTTCCTCTGTTAACGCCATGTCATCCACATGTCTTTGCCGTGGAGCTGGGAACATTGAAGAGAATGATTCCTGGAATCCTTCTTGGATACTAGATTTATAGCGCATTTCGACTAAATCGCCGTTCTCAGCCATACTTTGATCATATGCAAAAATCCTAATGAGATTTTTCATATTCTCATGACTTGGTTCATAGCCCCAAACCTTATCCAATCCGTCTGCAATAGGATGGGCAGTACCCATGCTTCCCATAAGCATTAACTTTTTCACTAAATCAGGACGTTTTTTTGCTAAATGAAGGGCAATGGCCCCACCAAAGGAGTTACCAATGATAGATACTTTATCCTTTATTACGGTTTCAATGAAATCAATCATATGATCTACCCAAACATGGATTGAATACTTCACACCCTCTGGTCTGTCTGTATAACCAAAACCTACTACATCTGGTGCATATAGATGGAAATGCTCGGAGAGAATTGGAAAAACTAAGCGCCAATTAGCCCATGCGGATACTCCCGGACCTGATCCATGAATAAGGAGTATTTTTTCATCACCTTGTCCATCCTCATGATAGTGCGTATTGATTCCTTTTACATCACTGTATTTTCCTGCTTCAACCATTATACAAGCTCCTTCCATTTTTGGTTTAGGTATAGCTCTTTTATGATCAATATGACCTTGTTTCAGCATCTGCAGACAACTGAATGAACAATCACACTAAAGAACTTGCGCTTTTCTACCACAAACCCCTCAACAAAGCCAGTGATTGAAACCATCTTGATGTATAACCTTTCATCATTAACCCACAACAAAATTTAAAGAAGTTTTTTGATTAGTTCTGTTATAAGAATTCGACAAAAAATTATCAAATCCTTCAATACTTCGACAGCAACACGCAAGAATTTTATATTTTTAAATGAATTTCCTATAGGCATCCTTTTTATAAATCACATTTGTTTGAAATTGTTTCTGCCGTTGAAATAAGATATGCAATGTACTGATCTTTGTTTGCATATACTCTGCATTCTGGACCGGCAATACTGATTGCTGCGACCGTTTGACCAAGACTGTCCTTAATGGGAGCCGAGATACAGTAAAGCCCTACTTCATATTCCTCGTTATCAATCGCATAGCCTTGTTCGTGAATCTGCTTTAGTTCACGGATAAGTTTTTCATGCTCAGTGATGGTACTATCTGTGTACTTATCAAGTATTAGTTGATAAATATGATGATTGTCCCTACCAAGGGATCCAGCGAGTAGCATTTTTCCTAGACCCGTACAATGAATGGGTTTATATGAACCTATAGCGGTCTGTATTTTGACTGATTTCTCTGGTTCAACCTTTGCAATATAGCTCACCCACTGATTTTCCTGCACAGCCATATGTACCGTTTCGCCAGTTAATTTCACGAGCTCATTTAAATAAGGGATGGCAGGATAATATTTTTGGTAATACTTTGAGACCAAGTTCCCCCATCTAAGCAGGCGAGAGCCTAAGCGATACTTACGATTAGAGGCCTTTACTAAAATCCCTACTTTATTCAAGGTCCTAATAAGATGATGAACTGTGCTTTTATTCATATTTAATTTAGTTGAAATCTCTGAAACTCCTAATTCTGGATTCTCAGTTGTGAAACAGTCAATAATTTTTACCGCATTATTGACAGAGTTAATCATATAAACACCTCATACCATAGATTATAATATCGTTTCTCCTAACTCCTTTGATATAAATATCCCAGATCGTGGTGTTAATTCATGCTAGTCTTATTTGTATTTTGTAAAGGAAATAGGTATTAGGTAATCATACCTAAATGATAGGCAAAAATTTTTATCCAATTGGAAAAATAGGAAAATCGGTGAACTCTTTTTTAAATTATTTTTAGATAATAGTTTGATAATTCGTTCATAATTATAATATTTCAAATAGGAAGTTTTTTCAATAGATATAGTATGAATTTTCCAACACAAAAAATAAGCCGGCAAATTTCAAGGATGAAAACAAGCCGACTCATTTAATCATATTTATCAATATCTATTTATCTATAACCTAATTTGTTATTTTACAAGAGATTGTACATATTCTTCAAATACTTGAACACCTGCAGTTGCACATTGTACATCCTCATCAGCTGTTCCTCCGGAGACCCCAACACCTCCGACTATTTTCCCGTTAAAAATTAACGGAATCCCCCCACCAAAAACAACGAGCTTCTCTGTATGAACAATTCCTGTTAATAGTGATGGTTCGTCTTTAATCATTGGATACCATTCTTCAGTAGATTTACCGAAGGCTGCTGCAGTATACGCCTTGTTCTGCGCTATTCCAGAGCTTAACAAGGCGGCTTCATCCATGCGAATGAAGGCTTTTAAATTACCGCCATCGTCCACAATCGCGGCGTTGATTCGTATTCCTAATTCATCAGCCTTGTTTGTAACCGCTTCTAGCACTTTCAATGCTAGAGATTGGGTTAAAGCATACTTTTGATAGATCATTTCAGAACTCACAATTATTTAGCCTCCTCCAAATTAGCACTATCTACTAATTTAACATAATCTTCAACGGTAATAATTTCAAGGTCACTTTTCGCCGACATACAACAGGCTAATGCAAAGCCATTCTCTAATTCTTCATCAGAAAGGGCATCATGTGAGCGAATTAACTCCTGCTCATATTCTCCACTTAATACCTTTACCTTACACATCCCACAGCCGCCTCGGACACATCCAGTTGGAATCGGAATAAACTGCTTACGCGCAGCAGCTAGCGGAGTCTCAGTTGGCGTGCATTCATATTCGAACTGCTGGCCTCTTGCTTTTAAGGTCACTTTCACCATTGAACTCTCCTTCCTTTCTTAAATCGGATTATTATGGTAGAAAAAATTAAGTTAACGCCTTCATAAAGGATTCAGACAGTTCACGGCGGTGATAGAAAATACCTTGTCCAATCTTATCTTCTGTCCACGTAATGGTTGGCATATCTGCATATGTCATGTAGCCGTTTGCAAATGCTTCATTACGGTTACCAGATGGATCAAAGAAATAAATCGTTTCTCCCCTCGTAATACCGTGACGTGTCGGTGTAACATCAAATGGTACCTCATACATGGATAAAAGGTCAGCAGCTTTAAATACATCATGCAAAGAATCAACAAAGAAAGCAGCGTGATGAAGCTTTGCATCTGGACCTTTAACAAAGGCTAAATCATGCGCTTTATTTGTTGTAAATAAGAAGCTTCCTAATAGTTCTTCTCCATCTACAGAGGTGATTCTTTCACTTTGTCTAAAGTTTAGCGCTTCAATAAAGAATCTTGTAACGGTTTTAAGGTCATCACCTGTAAGTAAGCAGTGGTCTAGACGATGTGGTGCAATCCCTTGAGCACCTAGCGGCCATGGATGTGGGTTTAAAGTTCCTACAGCTGTTCCTAATAACTCAATCTCTGTATATAATTCACAATGATGGCCAGTTGGCAGAATAAAATGAACAGCCTCCCCTTCTCCTAACCTTGTTCCTTTTGAAATTCTTGTTGTTGTACAGCCGAATTTTTCCACTTGTTTTTCATAGTAAGCAAGGTCCTCAAGAGTTTCTACTTTAAATGCTAGGTGGGCTATCCCAGCCGTATTTGATTTTGTTAAAATGACACTATGATGGTCAAATTCATCCCAGGCTTTCAGGTATACACTGTTCCCCATACGTCCAGTTTCCTGCAAACCAATTATTTTTGTATAATATTCAACTGATTTCTCTAAATCTAGTACCTTTAATTCTACTCGACCAATTCTCATGACTCTAGGCATTCGTTATTCCTCCTACTTTTTTATTTAGATGCAAGAAAAAGAAATATTTAGAGCACTTCACGGAAGCGATTTCAGAAATCGGTTTCATAAAATGCCTTATCATAAAAACCTCTAGTGATACCGCTTATTTCTATTAACACTATCATTATATATTTTATAATATTAAAAGAAAAGTATTTTGTTAGAATAATAGTAAATAATGCGAAATTATCGATTATAATCTTTCGTCGCTTTATTCAATTAATTTACCCTCTAATATTGTCAGGTTAAAATCAATGATGATATCCATTAAAGTATGTCCATTACTGTTTTTTTCTTATGTACTATACTGATCAATAATTTCGTTGAAATTATTTCACTATCATAACTGGGCACTTAACACGCTTTGCCACTTTATGACTTACGCTACCTAATACCATTTCCTTCAGTGCATTTAATCCCCTGCTTCCTAGTACAACAATGTCAAACTGATTTTCATTGGCGTAAGAAACAATCATTGGGCCTGGTTCCCCATATAAAATGGAGGAGTGATAGTTAACACCTGATGCCTTAATCTTCTCTTCTGTTAACTTCAAACGCATCTTTCTTTCCTTTTGTATAATGTCTGAATCCATATAATTAATAGCGTCTTGCTTTGACGTGTCCAAATCGACAACATAAATCACTTCAATAACAGCATCCGCCGATAATAAAGCAAGTTTAATGGCTTGGTCAGCTGCCCGTAGCGCAAAATTCGAGCCATCAGAAGCTAATAATATTTTTTTATACATTGACTCAACCCCCTGATTAAATGGTAATACTTACCTCTCATTATAGCCTATTTCTTAAAGTATTTCACGTTTGATATATTATTTTGCAATAGCTAAAGTCTTCAATTGCCGCCAGATTTACTTGGAATACTACTGTCATGGGTCCTTCATATGCTTAATGAAGGACCTACATTGTTACATAATTTGAGACAAAAAATATTCACTGATAGCCATTGAATCTAGCCGTATTGTGACATAGGGTGGTTTTACAAGCGTTGCGCCTTCTAATGGCAGTCCTAGCCACAGAATTTGTTCATCAATTAGAACAAAGGGAAAAGCTGCGGCCTTATTCAAATACTGGTTAATAGATAAACCAACTGGTTCATACTCAGATATATAGGTCAGCTTTACCGCCTTACTTCTTTTTGTTAACGCCTGCTTCCATTCCTCCGAAGGCTCCTGATTACTCGCCATAGCCATCACAACTGACCTTTTTGCATAACGAATATCCCTCATGACTCCAAGCAATTTTTTAGCATGCATCCATTGCAGACGGGGGTGCTGGTGTTTAATCCAAGTTCCTATTTCATGCGGATAGACAGCCTGATTTTGTTTTAGTTGATGGTCTAAAAACTTATATACCGTCTTAGATGGATACACTTTATTTTGTAAAAAGGCTCTGTTGCTGACATGAATGAGCTTACCCTTCGTTCTCGTAATCGCAACATTGATTAGTCGTTCATTCTCTCTTCCGATTAGGAGCATGCCGGCACGCCCCTCAGGGTAGCTGTCTACAGTATCAAAAATCATCACGTCTCTTTCACTGCCCTGAAAACGATGAATGGTTGAAGCGGCAATATCTGCTTCCATCAACTCCGTCTCATAGAGGTCTGTGAGTAATGTTTTCATTAACTGTGCCTGTGCTCTGTATGGTGCCGTATATCCAATCGAACGATGTCCTGCTTGATATGCTTCATGGATCAATTGAAAAGAGAGTAGTAGCTGCCATAAATTAAATCGCGAACGAGACGAGCTTTCTGTTAAGCAGTAGGCACCTGTCCCGCTTGTGTCGAGTAAAATACTAGCGCGGTCTGGAAACGGGTGTTTCGCAACCAGCTCCTGTCGAAGCTCTGCAACCCCTTTATAATCCCCTACTAAGGATTGGTAAATATATTGGTTTGTGAAGGAAGATATCTCAGGATGCATTCTCCTTTGTTCTTTAAGTAGAAATAAATGTGGATGAAGGCTACCGTATGTAACAGACTCTGTCACCCCTGCTTTATGGAAAATATCTTCCTTCAACCATTCTTTGACAAGTTTATGATTAGAGGAGGCAATGGGCGGCAGCTGTTTAAAATCACCACAAACAATTACTCTTTTTCCCAACGAGGAGGCAAATGCAACTTGAGGGACATAGGCCATGCTAGCTTCATCTACTAGCACAATATCAAATTCTTTTTCATATATAGCTGGATCTCCAGCAGCTTTAGCCAACGTGGTCCCAATGATATCAGCTTCCTTAAGAAATTGTAATTCTTTTTGATGAATCTTTTCCAATATTGACGCTAGCTTATTTTCAATTTGTAATAATTGTTCAGAATCACGATGACTAAAGGAGGAGGATAGATCCTTCTTGAGGATTTTCCTCTCCTCCAGAAGACGCATCTTTTCTTCAGCCAATTTTGGCTGCCGTTTCATGATAAGCTGATTGATATGAATAGTCCATTGTCGCTCGACCGACACGCTCAGCTGTGATCCATAACGAATCATGTCTCCTTCCTTAAAGCGACCTTTTTTCTCCACAAAGGAGGAAATTTCAGTCATTAATACATCAACTGCCTGGTTGCTGTGGGCAAGTACTAAGACCTTTTTTTCTTTGAAATATTTATTAGCAGCGACTCTTGCCAGCGTGTAGGTTTTACCTGTTCCTGGTGGACCCCAGACAAAGGTAATTGGATTGTACTTGGAACGAAGAATTAACTCATGAACATTTGATTGAATAACCTCTGTTGGATGCTTGGCAGGCATTGAAGGCTCCATAAGCCGCATAACTCTTCTCCTTTTCCGCTTGCTTTTTCTTACTTCTTCTAAGCGCTGCATCAATTGATCAAGTAACTCCCATGGATCATGCCAAATGATGGCTTCAGATACTATGTCTCCGAGCGTTTTCGCCACCTTCACGATCATATTATGTCCCTCAGAAGAAAGGACTCTTCCTTCTGTCTTTGTCTGACCCCATTCAATCCGGACTATTGAACCAATGGGAATCACCATGGGCTGCATAGCTTCAAAATAGTAGGTATAGTTATCTTTTTGATTTAGCAAACGTCCGTTCTGAACAGCAAACTTGTTGCTTCCATATTTTCTCAAATAAATAATCTCCGCTTGTAATGCTTTTTGCCAGGCTCTAATATAGGTTGATGTGTTTGTCATGCTACAGCTTCCTTTTTATATCGATATAGGAGGGTATTATCATTCAGCAACAATAAAGCTTGAATCATACAAGAAAAGGCAAAAAGCCCAATCTAAAAAGATTGAGCTTCATTAGTATAACAAAATGAAAGGCGTAAAATCCATTGTCACACCTACACATCAGAATTGGACTCAGAATTAGATTTTATATGCTTGACAACCTCCTTTATTTTCTTACCTTCCCCATATTGAGTCACATCAAAATAATCTTCATGCTCATATTGATTGAAATCAATATCTAAGTCATGAAATATTCGATGTAGTAAAAGGACATGATCCTTATCATTACTGTTTTCAACAATAAATATGGCTAACGATTGAATATGTGAAAAATCCTTTTGTAGAGCTTCATTTTCCTCCAATTGTTCGATTGAATCTAATAGTAATTGTGCAAACTTCTGTTGGTCACCCCAATTTAAAGACTCAATTCTTCCCCAACCAGCTGTATCATTATAAAACTGATGTCCTTTTTGAATAAACTCTGTTGGACTAACAAATGGCTCTGAAGCAATTTCTAATGGTTTTTGACCATTGTCTTCTCCATCCGTTATCGTAGCTTGGCTCTTTGATAGATTGCCATTTAGTGAGGTTTGTTCCATTTTCGTAGCGATTGACCAAATACCCGCGGCCATAACTAAACATAACCCGAATGTCATTACGCCCCAATTTTTTTTAATAAATGAACCCACTTCGCCACCTCCGAGCATATTCTAGCATTTTCACTGTTATATAACAATGAAAATGGTAGTCTAAGTATATCAAATTGATCAGACAATCTATAATGATACGCTTAGATAAATAGGTCTCTATGATAGCAAGGTGAAAATCAGGCAAAATTAAAAAGGGAGACGTATACCCTCTCGGCATTCTGTCTCCCAACTGTTATTTCCTTTATTGATTACGAAGGTTCAATAATTTTTGCTTCAATTCATTTTCCATTGAAATTAATTCTTGCTCAGCTTGATGACGTTTTGTCCGTCCCTCTGCTTGAATACGCAAGGTTTCTTCCAATGTAGTAACTAGATTTTCCTGAGTTTTCTTAAGCGTCTCAATATCAACGATACCGCGTTCATTTTCCTTAGCTGTTTCAATTGTATTCGATTTAAGCATTTCAGCATTCTTTAATAATAATTCATTAGTGGTTTTCGAAACCTGTTTCTGGGCCTCAACTGCTTGTCTTTGCCGTATTAATGTTAACGCAATCGCAATTTGGTTCTTCCATAAAGGAATAGCCGTCATGATCGAGGATTGTATTTTTTCTACCAATGCTTGATTTGTATTTTGAATGAGTCTAATCTGTGGTGCACTTTGTGTTGTAATTTGCCTGCTTAACTTTAAATCATACATCCGTTTTTCGAGTCGATCGGCAAACTGGAGCATATCATTGACATCCTGAAAGTCCATTTGGTCCTGGCTCATTTCAGCCTTTCTTTTCAGCTCAGGAATAGACTTCTGATTAAGCTCCTCTAACTTCAATTCACCTGCTGCAATATAAATATTGAGTGCTAAAAAGTACTCTTTATTTTTTTCATATAGCTGTTCGAGCATCATATTATCGGTCATAAGTGCTTTTTTACAGTGATCAAGCTTTACCGTAATGCGGTCAATCTGAGCACCTGTTTTTTGGTATTTAGACAGGACCTCATTAATCGAAGAAGAAATTTTCCCAAACAGCTTAGATAAAAAATTGCGCTTTTCCGGCTGTAGCTCGTCGGGATTAACCTGTTCAAGCTTTTTCATTAAGTCGGATAATATATCACCTATTTCACCGACATCCTTATTTTGAACATGCTCCAGCATGGAGTGAGAAAAGTTCAACAATTTTGATTGTGCCTGTGTTCCATAAAGAGCAATCGCCTGATGATTTCGTGGATCAATTTGCTCCGCAAGACCCATTGCCTTTTGTCTGTTTTCTTCTGTCAGGGTGTCGAGTACCCTCATCGGTCTCTCTGCTTCCTTTTGAAGCTCCGTTGAGTTGCTTGCAATTTCAAGTTCACCAAACGGATTGTCCAATATACTATCTATCTCCGATGACGTTTTTCGTTCAGACATTGTTTATCGCCCCTTGTTATCATGATCTGTTGGACTCTGAATCATCGTTCTTTTTGCAAAATCTAATTCAAAGTTTAAATTGTCAATATCATCTTCCAAAACAGCATATAAATCCTTTTCTACCGTATCAGCAAGTCTGTTCATCGTTATTCGAGTATCCTGCAGGGAATGGGTCAACTCAGGTGTCTTAGCTGGCTGAGAATGTAAAAAGGCATATTTTTCCGATATTTCAACAAGTGAATCTAAATTCTTAAAGTAAAAGCCTTCAGCTTGGTAAAAACGCTTTGGTTCTTTCTTAGTAATCGCGTAAATCTTATTCGCAATACGGACAATTTCAAGATTTTGCTTCATATTTGATAGGCTTCTAGTCCGGAACATTGCTTTTTGTAACCGATTAATTTTGAGCTTAGCTTCCTTTAAGTTCTTCTTAATATACTGATATTCTCTTCTTGATAAGCCATTCTCCCGCAAAAATTGGGAACGATGATACCACTTTAACAAGATTGCTATAACCACTCCACCTAATAAACCGTATAGTAGTGAGGTAACAAACGTTTGTTCAAATGCCAGAAAACTGACCAGCCACACGATAACAAGAGTGGAAGCTCCAGCAAACGAGCGGAATAAAAATTGAAAAAAAGATTTCATAACAAATCGACTCCTGTTCTATCGATCTTTAACATTAATGTTGGCTGCTAAAACCCTTTTTAACGACCATTATCAAAATCTATTCGAGGTTGATAATCATTAATACGAAAAAGACATAAGAAGGTTTCACTTTCATCTTTATTTTAAGCGAGCTTGTCGATAATTGCTACTTGTTTAAGTAAATTTGGATATTAAGCAGTATGTATGTCTAAGTCTTGAGGCTGAGATTATTAAATGCAGGGATTCCTCCGAATTCGCCCCGCAGAATTTGCGTCCGGATTTTCATTTACTGAATGAAGTTAAAAAGGAGCGTCTAACATACGCCCTTTATTTGCCATGATTTATTCCCCTTTTATGCAACAGCTCCCTAGTCTGTTCAATCAGAATATCTTCAACAAGCGGATGATAGCCTAAGTATTGACAAAGTATATAATCAGGTCCCGTTTTTTCGTTTATTTTTTCAAGTCTTCCCTCAATTTTTTTCATTAATATACCGGTGAAAAACAGATATGGAATCACAAATACCTGCTCAACATCTACTTGCTTTGTCCTCTCAAGAGCATGGTCAAGGCTTGGTTCTGCCACTGCTAGGAAACAAACTTCCACATGCTTGATCATTGATTTCTCGGAAAATAGGTTGGCGATTTTTGTTAAGTCTCTTTTCACATCTAGGTCACTGCTACCGCGACCAACTAAAAGGACCATTGCATTCTCTTTAACTGGAATCGATGTCTCGATTATCCGCTCTAACAGGACATCAACTATTTTTTCATGTACCCCAATTGGATGACCAAGTCGAACCTCTATGTTTGGAAACCGTGCTTGTAATGCATGAAGTTCAGATGGGATATCCTCCTTTGCATGGGCTGCTGTTAATAACAAAACGGGTACAGCCATAATGGTTGAAGCCCCCTGCTCAACACAGCGTTTGAAACCTTCTTCTAGGCTTGGTTCAGCTAACTCAAGAAAGCCTAATTCCTGAATCGGTGCCTCAACCTTTTTCATAACTCTATCGATAAAGGCTCCCGCCTCCTTTACTGCCTGTTTCACTCGACTGCCATGACAAATGTACAAGATAGCATTCATAATTTTGTTCGTCACCTGCATTTCATTTCGATTAAAATAAAGCCATAATAGAAAAAAGAGGAAGGATAAATCTTCCTCTTTTTTCTATTATAAACCTGATACAAGCTAAAATACTTAAATCAAACCCTTTTGCTTTAAATACTGAATAACTTTTTCAACACTGTCTTCAATTGTATCATTATTTGTTTCAATCACAATCTCGGGATTTTCCGGCTCTTCATACGGAGAGCTGATGCCGGTGAATTCTTTAATAATTCCTTGACGAGCCTTTTGATAAAGCCCCTTTGGATCACGCTCTTCACATGTATCAATTGGACATTTGACATAGACCTCAATGAATTCCTGTTCATCCAGTAGTTCACGAACTAGCTTACGGTCTGCTTGAAATGGTGAAATAAATGCGGTTAGAACAACCTGACCGGCATCGACAAATAACTTAGACACCTCACCAATTCTTCTAATATTCTCCGTACGGTCCTCTTCAGAGAAGCCTAAATCTTTATTTAAACCGTGACGGACATTATCTCCGTCTAATACATAATTTCGCACTTTTTCACTATATAAACGGCTGGCTATCGCATTAGCTAGGGTAGATTTCCCTGACCCCGAAAGTCCAGTAAACCATAGGACAAAGCTATAATGACCATTTTGCTGACGACGGTCTGCTTTTCCAATTGATTGTTCATGCCAAACAACATTCGTACTCTTACTCAATGGATTCCCCTCCTAATTATTATGATTGAACAGCGTGACGCTTTAATCCATTAATTAATATTTCAACTACCTCTTTACGACTAAACGTACTTGGAGGTATTTGACCACTACGGAGCATCTCTCTAACCTTTGTTCCCGATAAAATAACATGATCGGCTTTATCATGTGGACAAGTCTTAGATGACGCCATATTTTCACATTTTGTGCAATAGAAGCTATGCTCAAAGAATAATAGGGTTATGCCTAATTCGTCTGCTGTAAAATGGCTAAAAATCTTTTGCGCGTCATATGTACCATAGTAGTTACCTACTCCGGCATGATCGCGACCAACGATAAAATGAGTGCATCCGTAATTTTTACGAACCATAGCATGGAAAATCGCTTCTCTCGGTCCAGCATAACGCATTGCTGCCGGGAATACCGCTAAGAAAACTCGATCTAATGGATAATAATTTTTTAATAGTGCTTGATAGCTTTCCATTCTTACATCTGCAGGAATATCATCGGATTTTGTTTCTCCAACAAGCGGATTTAAGAATAAACCATCCACTGTTTCAAGTGCTGTTTTTTGAATATATTCATGAGCACGGTGAACAGGGTTTCTTGTTTGGAAACCGACGACTGTTTCCCAGCCTTTTTCAAGGAATGTATTTCTTGTTTCAACTGGATCTAGATGAAATTCACCAAACTGCTCTCTTTTAATGCGTTGAACCAGAATAATTTTCCCGCCAACGTAAACATTTCCGCGGTCAAACATTTTCTTAACACCTGGATGTTCAAGTTCAGTAGTTCCATATACATTTGCTGCTTCTTTCTCTTTATCAGGAACATAAATATCTTCAATTGTAATAACACCATATGTTGAACCATTAAACTCTAAGCGAACTTCTTCTCCAACAGAGATAGTGCTGGCCTTATTAGTAGTCACAGGTAAGGCAATTGGAATACTCCAAACATGACCAGAAGCAAGACGCATGTTGTTCACTACAGATTCATAATCCTTTTCACCAAGGAAGCCTTCGATAGGGCTGTAAGCACCTGTTCCGATAAGCTCTAAATCACTTAAACTGATATTATCCAATTCTATTGACTTTTCGATAGTAGAATAATCATATTCTGCGTTCCAACGATTAATTAATTTTCCACCATGTGGGATACTTAAAGCCATAATAAATTCCTCCTAATTACATTAAATTTATTTATTTAGTATGATTTAAATTTATACTTTTTAAGTTATGTTGAAGAACATTAGATTCCTTCTCCATTTTCATAATAAGACCGACTATCTTCTCGTATTGTTTTAATTAAACTTAAGACGCCAAATGTTGCTGCACTTACACTAACTAAAACAACAATCGTATACATATCACTATCCACAAATAGCTTCATTAAACCGTATGAGATAACTAAAGAAAATACGGGAGATACTAGCCATACTTTTACAATCTTACTAATGACTCTTTTGTTTACTTGGTTTTTACCTTTTTTGGCTGCCCCAATCCCCATGATTGCTGTACTGGTCACTTGAGTCAGTGGTACAGGTAAACCAAAAATGGATGCGATAATGACAAGCAGGGAGCCTGTTCCTGAAATTGTACCGCCTTCAAGTAGTGAAAATCTGGTAATCTTCTTGGCATTTGTTTCTAGTACTCTTCCACCTAATACAATAGCACCTAGAGCGATAAAAAAGCCGCCAAGGATTGTACCTGTGCTCATTGGAATTAAATTTGCCCCAACCAAAGGACCAACTGCATTTCCAACATTATTCATGCCGGCAGAAAATGCTTCAAAAAAACCAACAATGATGACAAAAATAGTAAGAACCTTTTTGGTCTTTTTCTCTTGTAATTGTGGATATTTATTTTCTGCCATGGTAATGACCTTTCCTAAAAGAAAAGCAATGGTAAAACCGACAACAGGTATAATTACCCAAAAAGATACAATCACAAGAATATTATTTATATAAAGAGCCTGCTCGGCAATACCAACACCAACAATCGCACCTACTGTTATTTCACTGGTTGATAGTGGAATTCCAATTAGGTTGGCAATAAACAATGAAAGTGCTGCAGAGGAAAGAATAATCACTACAATTTTTGCTGTTAGGATGCCATTAGGAATGATGCCAGAGCCGATTGTCTTCACAACCTCACTGCCACCTATCACAGCTCCTAAAAGTATAGCCACCCCACAAATAAGAAGTGCATTTTTTCTAGTCTTGATTGCTCCTGATCCATATGCCACACTGATAGAAGCTGCAGCACCGCTTGCGCCAATGTTCATCGCTAGAAAAAGTGCCACAATACCTGCTACATATGTCAATATCGTCATAAGTTTCCCTCATTCTATAGATGGAGTCCACATTCAGTCTTCATTGTTCCGGTCCATCTTCCTGACCGCAAATCATCTACATTAATAGCTGGTTGCGTACATGGACTGCAACCGATGCTTGGATACCCATTATCATGTAACGTATTGTATGCTAACTGATGTTTGTGAGCATAGCGCCAAATATCCTTCCATGTCCAATGTATTAACGGGCAAATCTTTATTGATTTAAACTTATTATCTTTATTGATAAACTGGGTATTTTGGCGCGATGGTGACTGTTCCCGTCTTAAACCGGATAACCAGGCTGTCGCACCTGACAAAACTTCGTTCAATGGGAGGACTTTACGAATCTCACAGCATTTATTCGGATTACTTTTCCAAAGTTCTTCCCCATATTGTATGGTTTGCTCCTCTAACGTGATGCTAGGCTTCTTCAATTCTATTTGTAATGCTGGGTAGCGTTCCTTCACTTTTTCAATTAATTCATATGTTTCTGAAAAATGAAGTCCTGTATCTAGAAAAACCACTTTTGCCTTCTCATTTACTTTTGCAATCAAGTCAATGAGAACAATCCCCTCTATCCCAAAGCTACAAGCATAAATTAATTTTTCACCATAATGAGAATAACCCCATCTTAATACTTCAAGTGCTCCTTTGGTTTCATCATCAACTGCAAATTCATTTAATGGAAATTCATCTACATTTTCATAGGTTACTATCTCTTCCATCTCATTCCCCACCTTCCAGTAATACATATCTTCATAATATTTTCCCTTTGAAATAGGTACGATCCATATTCCTCCACAATGATAAGCTCAGTATGGTGCAGCACAAAATCGTATGTCAAATCATTTTCATTGCTCAAACCGTCTTTTTATGCGAAAAAAGACAGTCTTAACCGATTTCACATTGGTCAAAACTGCCTCTAGTTTTTCTAGTCAGCAATTAATCATTTATTTTAGCCGTACCTTTTCTACCTTTTCTAATTGGATGACCTTACCATCTTGAACAACAAGGGTAATCGAACCATATTTCAAATCCTGGAGCATTCGTTTGAGCTGCTCGAACATCTTCTCATTTGTATTCATGTCTACCACCTAAACTCCTCCCCTCCAATAAAGCGGAAACGATTGCCATTAATCGTCAAGATAGAGCGAAAAACTTCCACTTGCGAAAGATGGGATGGGTAAACACTTTACCCCACTTCCAAGCTAATTTTTGACTTGTTTAGATTTAGCAGCGTATTAAAGGGTTTAACTTATTTTTTAAAATTTTAACACAAATCCAAACATTGTCAATGAGTTTTTCTATGAAATTACTCGGAATTAAAAACACTCTTTTTTAGTTTTACTATTAGAATACTCGGAATTAAAATCTGTGTTTATGATAACATATCCTATTTCACTTGGTAAATCCCTAATTTGACTTATTTTCAGACTAAATGAAAAACAGTATCCTTCAAGAATTAATTTCTACACTTGAAGGATACTGTTATAAATGAGAGGTTTCGATAAAAAGGTGTAACGTCTATTCTTCCAATAAATCTGCAACAGGAACCGTTGTTCTTTCTTCTAACGGACCTCTTAGATGGACGGTTGCGGTTGTACCATCTTCACTCAATTGGTCAATCCAAACTGATGACCCCTGATATTTTACTTCAATATTAGCTGAAGAAGATAGTATTTGTTTTACTCTGCTAACATCCATAGTATGACCTCCTTTTTCATCATCATCAGTATAGTGTTCACACATCAAGTAATTCTTATACAAAAAAGTGGTTGTACAACCACTTGCCATTGAATAAACATTGTACAAGCAGATAATCGATGGGGTGAAAACATGGGTATTTTTTTGAGCTATATTTTCTTAGGACTATCACTGGCCGCACCTATCGGGCCAATAAATGCAGCACAGTTGGATAGAGGGATTAAAGAGGGTTTTTTCAATGCCTGGATGGTCGGAGTCGGAGCGATGATAGCCGATATGCTTTATATGCTTGCCGTATATATGGGTGTGGTTCAATTTTTGGAAATTCCAATTGTGAAAAGCTTTCTTTGGCTATTTGGTTTTTTTATCCTTGTTTATTCAGGGATTGAATGCTTTATCGGTGCAGGCAAAATCGTATCCAAATCAAGAAAGAGCAAAGGCGAATCATATTTGAAATCATTTTTATCTGGTTTTTTTATGTCTTTATCAAATCCATTAACAATTCTCTTCTGGCTCGGTATATACGGTTCGGTTCTTGCTAAAACGGTCCATACATATGATACAGGTCAGTTATTTCTATACAGCTTTGCTATTTTTTGCGGAATCTCTATTTGGGACTTGTTCATGGCTCTTTTAGCCAGCACATTTCGAAAGCTATTAACGGCAAAAATACTCATTATTATTTCCATCACTTCAGGAATCTCATTAATTGGATTTGGAATTTATTTTGGATATGAGGCCCTAAAGCTCTTATTTCTCTAAAAATAAGTTCAATCCCTATCCTAAGCCCTTTCAGGTCTTTAGGAATAGGGAATTTCTTCTTAGATGATTCTTCGGTGCTTAAAAAGTAGGTAGATGATCTAAATTATTCTCTTTTATGCCGTCAGGTTCACTGCGGATAATGTCTCTTCCATATTTGTGAAAAACGTCCACATGTGCCAGCCTACCTGCTTTTGCTTCATTTAGTGCCGATAGATAATCTAATTCTCGTCCATTGTCTGTCTTGAAGGCAATGATATCGCCTTCATCATTTTTACGTACTGCAACGATTGCTTCTTTTCCAGAATCCACAGAGTTCATCGCTTCCGTACTGGCCTGCACTTGAGCCTGTTGTTTATATTCCTGATAAATTTGGTTATAATCATTACTATTCAATTGATAGACCCCCATTGAAAGGATTAATGGTTATAGTCCTCCACAAGAATTTTTTTATCTGTTACCTCCTTATTATCTTTCTTTGGTTCTAAAACGGATTCTAATCCATACCCTGTGGAACTCGTTTCAATGACTTCACGAACAGATTTCATTTTGTGATGTTCGGCAGCATCACTTGAACTATGGTTTTCATCCACGATGTAACTCCTCCATTCTTATTACGAATTAAAGATACTTCAAAGCTTAGCATGCTCTAAGTTTTTTGAAACATACAGGGCGTAGAGAAAATAGCCTATAAAAGAAAGATGGACGAAATTATTCCATGTATCGAATAAAAGAAAGACAGACGGTCATATTACAGTTATATGCTTACAATGCTGTTGGCATATTAATTGACAAGCTTATGCGAACAGTATGTTGTTTAAGGAGGATGAGTATGGACCGCAAGCAATTAGAAAAACTCGGTGATGAGCTAAGAGAAATTGGCCATAGAAGGCGACAATTAGCAGAGCAAATTTTTGAAGAGGTACAGGAAGGCGATAATCGTTCCTCAAATGCCCTATATCAAGAATTAAGTCAAATCTCCGATCAAGCCATCGATATTATAACAAAACAGAAGGAGCTATTTGATCAAGAATTACAACAATAGTCATGACTAAGAATGCCGTCCACCTGTAGATCTGAATATGGTGGATGGCATTTTTTTAGTTTCAAATTATTTTTTGGCAAATTCAAGGTGCTCCCACATATGAGGAGATTTTGGTTCCTTATTCTTATCTTCCTTTTTCCAGCGATGTTGCATGATTAGTAACACAAGACCAATAACAGCGATAAAAATTAAACTGATGAAAAAACCGGGTCTGCTTGCTTTTTCCCATAATGTACCGCTGACAGCTAATAGAATAAGCAGAAAGCCTATCCACTGCTTTACTTTTTCCCATGTGGTTAATTCTAAGATTCTTGGGTATGCAAATAACACAAAAATCCAGTTATATAGAAGCATAAGACCTGCAGCAGTCGTAATATACTCATACACCGTATCCGGCATAAGCAGTCCGGTTACAATACTTGCGATTAACCCGCAAATCGTGAGAAAAAGTGCAAAAGGAGGAACTTTAAGCTTACCCTTTCTGGAAAAAATCTTTGGAGCATCTCCATCCTCTGATAAGGTTACTAGCATGTTAGTAACCGCAAACAATGATGCAGTCATGGTCGAAAAACCAGCAACAATAATAGCTCCGTTAAAAACATGTGGGAAAAAGGCTAGTCCATAGCGATCCATTGCTACTACAAACGGGCTTTCATCAGGAGTAAACCTATTATTCGCTGCTAAAAGAACAGCAAGTCCCACTGATACTAGATAAATCGACGTTAACATTAGGAGCATAACTGAATTAGCCTTTCGAGCATCATCTTTTTTCCGCAATCTAGGCGTCATCATCCCCATAATTTCGATTCCACCAAACGCGTAAAAGCCAAATATCAAGGCCGACCAAAAGCCGATTAATCCGGCCTTAAAAAATTCATTTGTATTATTTGGAATATATAGCTTTTCTCCCCCACCATGAATCCAACCAATAATTCCTGCAAGGGCTAATAAGATGAACATTAGAATAGCTGAAACCTTAGTAATAGCAAAAATATTTTCTGCTTTCTCAAAGCCACTAGCACCTAACAATACGACAATGATGCCTAAAACGGCGTAGATAGATGCAAAGATCCATATAGGAATATTGGGAAACCAAAAACGGGTAAAAATGGATAAAGCCGTTAACTGACTGCCGACAATGAGAATTTCTGAACTCCAATAGACCCATCCGCTTCCAAAACCTGCCCATCTTCCAAATGCTTTTTTCGCATAGGTCCGAAATGATCCTTTCTGCGGGTCATGTGCAGCTAATTTCCCAAGTGCCTCCCCTACAACATAAGTACCGATAGCTGCAACGATAAAAACCAGAAGCACAGAAGAGCCTGTTAATCTGATTGCAATCCCTGAAGCAAGGAAAAACCCCGTCCCAATAATACAGCCAACACCGACTAACGACAGCTGCCACCAGGCCATCATTTTTTCATCGGGACCACAAGTAGCTTTTTTCATTCCAAAACCTCCTTAACATCCATATTATTTTGAGAGGAACGATACATTTCTATGTACAGTAAAATTTAAAGGCGCTCGCTTCCTTCTGAAATGAATGACAGTAAACGACTTTATTTTTTAAATTTTTACACAAAATATACAAAAACAGACTTCACATCTTATAATTTTCATGTAAGATAATATTACATAAGTTAATAACTGCAAATTTTAACATTAATAAATAGGAGGACTTTATATGACGATTAATGACAAGGTTTTATTTGCTGGAGATATTTATGTTATTTTATACGATTATAAAAACGGACTCTATGAAATAAGAAGTGAGCAATCACCAAGAAAAGTGGTGCTGGTAAAAGAAAATGAAATTCAAGTGCTGTAGTTTAAATCTAAATGATTCTGCCTGGCCATAGTGATGCTTATATTGTTCTGTCACTGTGCTGGGCGATCTCTATATTCAAAGTGATCTCTCTTCATACTATTTCTTCCACACCTCCCTCGTATGTATAATCCATTACTATTTCCTTATAAAAAAATATATAAACCCATTACAAACATCGTAATAGTGCTATTATAAACATTATGGTAAAATGACCGTATTAATATTTAATATCAATAAATTTAAATATATTAATATATGAATAAAGAGGTAATATACCCAATGAATGGTAAAAAGGGAATCAAACTACAAATCATAATTAGCAGCCTTGTCACCCTGGCTATTCTCTTGACAATTAGTGTAAATTGGTATTCCTCTGCACAAGCACTAAGAGACACTTTGTCAACAAATTACTTGGAGAGTAATCAAAAATATGCCCGCAAACTGGCTTTAAGCACAAGTGATATGCTGACACATATGCAAAAAAACGTCCATGCATTAGCAAGAATCCTTACCCATGATAACTTTCATCAAATAGATATCGATGAATGGCGTGCAGCAAATGAAAAATATTTCAGTTCCTTATTTATCACGGATGAAAACGGTGTCATTCAATTCATTAGCCCAAGTATTAATCAGAATATTGAAACGGAAGCAACAGGGACTACCCTTCTTACAGGAATACAAATTCAATCGAAAATCTTTCAAAAAGCGCTGACCATTCAAAAGCCTTTTATTTCAGAGCCCTATCGCGCCGCATTTGGAGAATTAATTGTACTCGTATCCGCACCTATTTTTAATCAAGAAGGTGTATTTCAAGGACTTGTGGCAGGGGCAATACATCTAGAAAGTGATAATGTAATTAATTCATTACTGAATCATCATGATCGTGAAGTGGCTGACGGCTCCTATGTTTTTGTTGTCGATCAGAGAGGTGCGATTATTTACCATCCGAATTCAAGTCGCATCAATCATGAAGTCACGTCCAATCAGATGGTCCAAAAGGTTATAAAGGGAAAAAGCGGTAGCCAAATCATTATCAATTCAGAAGGAAAGGAGTTTTTTGCTGGCTATGCTTATGAGGAAAATTCTGGCTGGGGAATCGTATCACAGACTCCTTTATCGGTTATTGAAGCTCCGTTAAAAGAATTACTTGGGAAAGTCATCCTTCAATCCCTACCGCTATTATGTTTAATTTTAGTCATTGCCTGGTATTTAACAAATAGTTTTACGAAGCCGATCAATAAACTAGCTGAGTATGCTGAGAACGCAGCCAATTTTCCAAAGGCATCTGTCCCTCCGATTAAATCAAATATTTATGAAGTCAGCCAGCTTTATAATCACTTACAAAATCACCTTAAAGAATTAAATATTCAAGTCCAATTAGATGGTTTAACAGAATTAGGAAATCGCAGAGCCTTTGATGCAACTACTCATGAATGGTTTCAGCAAAAGATACCTTTTTCCATTATCATGATTGATATTGATCATTTTAAAGAAGTAAATGATACCTATGGACATTTAACGGGAGACGATCTATTAAAGTTCATTGCCTCAATGATGAGGGCCAATACTAGTGAAGACCACTTATTCTATCGATATGGAGGCGAAGAATTTTCTATCCTATTAAAGAATTCGAATGAGGAAGGTGCATTTATTACTGCGGAACAACTGCGTATGCGAATAGCGAATTCGAGTAATCCAACTGGAGAATCCATCACGGTTTCTTTAGGAATATCCTCATTTCATCCTAAAAGCGATCAGAGTCCGGAAGAAATCCTGATAAGAGCAGATAAAGCGCTATATCAATCGAAGCTAAATGGGAAAAATAGAACGACCATCTATCGATATAATTAGCAATCTTTTTTCCAAATTCTTGGAAGGATTTTCTTATGGTTTTGTAGAACTATGTAAGAATATACAAGAACAAATGTTTTGGAAGGGTGGAAATGAAATGGATCGAATTAGTTGTCTTGCTTTTCTGTTATTTCAAGTAGAAAATGAAGAAATACAAAAAGCAGCTTTACAATTAGTCAGCGGAGAAATTTCCATCAAAGAACTGCATACTATTCCAGACTATCTGCCTTATATTAAGGAAGCAGAAAAAGAATTAAAGAAAAACACATTAAATATTAATGATGTGTGTCAGTTTGTTGAAAGCCATCTATACATTTACTAACACAGTCAGAAAACACACACTTTTCAAATAGAAGTGTGTGTTTTTCCAATTTCTATGTAAACAAGGCTTTAAATTCACCATAGCCATCCTCTTCAAGTCTTTCCTTCGGTATAAAACGTAGCGCTGCCGAGTTTATACAATAGCGTGATCCGTATGGCTCAGGACCATCATCAAAGACATGTCCTAAATGTGAATCGGATGTTTTTGCCCGTACCTCAATTCTGCGTAAACCATGAGAGGTGTCAAACCTTTCCTCCAATTCATTTTTCCGCAATGGCTTGGTAAAGCTTGGCCAGCCACAGCCTGCATCATATTTGTCCCGCGAGCTAAATAACGGTTCTCCTGAAATAACATCTACATAAATTCCATCTTCAGTATGATTCCAAAATGCATTTTGAAATGGAGGTTCTGTTGCATTATTCCGTGTAACCTCATATTGAATTGGTGTCAGTTCCTGGAGCAGCACTTCATCACTTTTTCTT
This sequence comes from Bacillus tuaregi, assembly GCF_900104575.1. NCBI lineage: Bacteria > Bacillati > Bacillota > Bacilli > Caryophanales > Bacillaceae > Bacillus > Bacillus tuaregi. The sequence continues at coordinate 1,875,624 of NZ_LT629731.1, read as the reverse complement.
GTTCTCCAGTTTTCACGGATAAATTTAGCTCTTCCTGAGCCTTCTTTGTATAAATTGTAGTGAAAAGGAATTTTCTTATAATAATACTGATGCTTTTCTTCTGCCTGATAAAAAACTCCCGCTGGCAGAATTTCAGTGACAATTGGGTGTTTGAAACGGCCACTTTTGTCCAGCTTGTCTTTCGAGGCTTCAGCAAGCTTACGTTGTTCTTCATGATGATAAAAGATAGCTGTCCGATAGGACGAACCACGATCATTAAATTGACCTCCCGCATCAGTTGGATCAATTTGCTGCCAGTATAATTGCAGTAATTTTTGATAGGGAAAGACAACCGGGTCAAACGTGATTTGAACAGCTTCATAATGACCTGTTAATTCCGAACAAACCTCCTCATATGTTGGATTTTCTGTATGTCCACCGGTATAGCCTGATATAATCTCTTTAATTCCAGGCTGCTGATCGAACGGCTCAACCATACACCAAAAGCAACCCCCGGCAAATGTAGCATATTCATATTGAGACATTCCCACTAATCTCCTTTCAATCCAAAAAGACCTTAAAATATATAATAGATTTCGAATAGACTTAAAGTTCTCCCCGATCGATAAAAAATAGCCTATAACGTTTTTTTAAATACATAGCTTACTTTATCATATTTCATATTTTCTTCATAAAATCGGTGAGCATTCTTTCGTTGTAAACCAGAGGATAGAGCAATGCTTTCATAATCATTCTCGGAAGCCCATTTTTGAACATAGGACAATAGCTGTTCTCCATAGCCTTTAGAACGCTTATGTTCATCCGTCACCAAGTCACAAACCCATATGAACCTGCCATAATATAACGTAATCATTGGTTGATATCCGATTACTGACACAATTTCACTATTTTCAAGCAGGGCAAGCAATTTATATTGGTCATTTGCCTGTGCATCGAGCACTAATTTTACATAGGTGCTTTCATCTAGATGCTTTCGCAGCTGTTTCATAACTGGAAAAGCCAATAAAATCTCATCCTTTGAAGAAAGTTCTTTTATTGTTATCATTTTCATCCCTTTCCCTATTTTCTGAAAATTTAGTCTAATTATATACTATATTTAGACTCCTGGTTCATGAATCCTTGAGAAAAATTAATAATGTACACTTTTTTCATGGCATATTTTTCTATCATTTACACACTCTATCCATAGCGGAGGTGAATAGGATGAAAAAAGATCATTCTGAACAAGCCAATCAGAATACTCCACAAGATTCCATTATGAATCAAGTGAATCAGACATTTGATGAGATGGTGAAGGATGTAAGAAATCTTTTGACTGAAAATGCACAGAAAAATAATCTTAAATAGCATTTCGGTGTGGGATAGAAACGCATCATAATGTTAATATAAAAATAATATTGAAATTGTAATGAACGCAAAAATATAGCAAATACTATGAGTAGTGTTGCAGCATGCTAACACAATAATTCAATGTGGAGGGATATACTTTGAATATTCTCTTTCGCTTATTTCCTACACTTTTTTTCATGATTGTTCGAGCGGGCATTCGATTTAGTCATCTCATTTCTAAATTAAGAAGCCTAATGAGAGTACCATCACTAACACAATAAGTTGAATATTCAAAAAGTATGACCTAATTTTCATTGAAGTAACAGAAGGAGAGCAATATTGACTATTGCTCTCCTTCATTCTGTCTTATTCATCATTTGGAGTTTTATTGCTCATTCCGTCCATGATAAATCGAATCATGGCTTCAATTACTTCATCTTTTGCAGGGGTGGAGGGGTTTGAGAATAAGACTAAATCCGAAACAAAACTTCCAGCAATAACTGTAAACATCATTTTTAACAGAGTCTCACTTGGAAGATCAAGCAATTCTCCCCGATTTTTAAAATGATCTATTACGTTTATTAAACGGTTCCATACAGCATCCTTAAAGAAGGGTAGCAGATCATGTTTTAGATCCTCACTGTACAAAAGCTCCTTGACTATTACTTTAAAAAGCTCCTTATTCTCATCCAGAAACTGCCAGCGGTTTTTGATAAAGGCTCGTAAAAAATCCTCAAAGCTTTTGTCCTTTGAGAAAACCTCTTGAAAAACATTTTCAGCCATTGATGGAAGTGATTCCTTTATAAATGGCAGAATCACAGCAAGTAATAACCGATCCTTCGTACCATAATGTCTAAAAATAGTTCCTTCTGCCACTCCCGCAGCCTTTGCAATCTCACTTGTTGATGTATTAGCATACCCTTTTTCAGCAAACATTTTGACTGCTGTTTCGACTATTTTCTGCTGTTTTACCGTCATTTTTTTGCTTAACACTGGTTGAGCCATCAATTCTTCCAGTAAGCTATTTTTTGACACAATGATGTCCACCACCTTTAGTTTATCTAGTTTGTTATAATTTTCGATATCGTTTCATGGCAAATATATTGAGGATAATAAAGATAATCGCAAATATTGCTAATACGATTAAATCCCCACTGATTTCTTTTAAACCAAGTCCCATATACATAACACCCTTTAAGGCATCTGCAGCATAGTATAAAGGCATGATTTTCCCAAGTGCTTGAAGCCAATCGGCCATTCCCTCAAGTGGTAAAATGCCGGAAAAGAAAATCTGTGGAATGATGGCTATCGGGATAAACTGAACCATCTGAAATTCGGATGCTGCAAAAGTAGATAGCAGTATACCTAAGGATAACGCAACTAACGCCAACAATAGATTAATCAGGATAACATTCCATATGGAACCTACTAGGACAATATCTAATACGCTGATGGAATAAAAAACGACAATAATGGTTTGAATAATGGCAAACATCCCAAAACCAATTAAATAGGCCGAGACAATTTCTCCCCGCCTAATGGGAGTAGACATAAGTCTTTCAAGTGTACCGGTTGTTCGCTCCTTTAATAGACCAATTCCTGAAATCAGAAATACAAAAAAGAAAACAAAGAAGCCAATGAGAATCGGACTTAATACATCGAAATAAACCGTTTCACTGCTTCCATAAATATAATTCGTTTCCATCTGTACCTTTGGAAGCTGTCTTTCCATTGCACTTTGGCTTACAAATATAGACTGAGTATAGGCAGCAATTGTTTGCGATACCTTCATTTGCAATGACTTTGCCGTACTAGGGTCACGATTTTGCAGGGTTAAAATATACTGCTCATTCTCCTTCTGCAAAATACCGTCGAGCTGGTCTTTAACCACTGTTCCATCCGTATCGTCCACTGCTTGATATTCTTTTATCAACATATTAGTATCCTTCAATTGTGTAACAAGAGCCTGGTCTACATCCACAACTCCAAGCGTCGGCTCTATTGTGTCCCCATTAAACAATAAGTACATTAAAGATAGGATGAGTAATGGAGCCACAAAAAGCAAGGCCAATGTTCGTTTATCACGAAACATTTCAAGACAAATCCTTTTCACTACCGCTATCGTTCTCATGAGTCCTTCCTCCCTGCTTTAAGGAATACCTCATCCAAGCTGTTTGCCTGATATCCTGACTTCAATTCATCCGGTGTCCCATTTGTAATGATCCTTCCATTTCGTATCATGGCAATAAAATCACATCGATCGGCTTCGTCCATAACATGAGTTGTGACAATGATTGTCTTTTTTTCATCATTTTTTAGGCGGAGCAATTCACTCCAAATTCCAGCCTTTAATTCAGGATCAATTCCAACGGTAGGTTCATCTAAAATTAAGATTTTAGGGTTCTGAATTAATGCAATGGCAAGTGATAACCGACGCTTCATTCCTCCAGAATAAGCCGAAACCTTTTTATTTAAATCATCTGTCAGATTGACAAGTTCTGCAGCATACGCTAAACGTTGCTTCATTTCTTCCCCTTTTAAACCAAATAAGGCTGCAAAAAAAGTAAGATTCTCTTTACCTGATAGGCTTGTGTATAGTGCATCTGATTGTGCCATATATCCGATTTCTTTAAGAATACCTAGATTTGGCATCTTCTTCTTTAATACATGAATACTTCCGTTATCAGGTTGATCCATTCCGACAATCATTTTAATTAAGGTCGTCTTTCCTGCCCCAGAAGGACCGATAAAACCATATAATGTACCTTCCTCAATGATTAAATTTATTCCATTTAAGACCTGCTTCTTACTAAAGCTCTTACTAACATTTGCCACTTCAATACTGACACTCATTTATTAAAACCTCCTTAAAAAAATGAGTAACCACTCACTTTATTATTATGGAATATATTTCATATTGTCAATAGTAAAATGAGTCATTACTTATTATTAACAAAAACACTTGCATGAGCATAGTTTGATAAGAAAGGAGTTTTGTATAGTGAGTGTAACCGCATTTATTATTTCTGTTATCATTGCGATGATGATTGGTTATGTTGCGGAAAAGCTTGTACCTTTTGATATGCCAGGAGGTTTTTTTGGGTCAATTCTTGCTGGATTTATAGGAGCTTGGATTGGTCATGGATTATTAGGTACATGGGGGCCTGCTATTGCCGGCTTTTATTTAATTCCTGCACTCATTGGTGCCGTAATAATTGTTGTTGTAGCAGGACTAATAGCTAAGTTGTTTTAATATAATTGAAAAGGGAGACATCAGTCTCCCTTTTCCTGTTACTCTAGTGCCCTTATTCTGCCCAGTCCTCCTGGTATAGAATTTCCCCGTTTTCTGAAAGAGCTTTAATACTACTTTTCGCACCGATTGCCAAATAATACTGCTTTTTATCTTTTTTTATGATGAATGCCTCTTTATAATTTTCATCTTCACCCATAGCCAATGTCTCTATTTTCTTAATCTCTGGATTATGTATTTCACCATAAATAATTGAGAGATCTGATAGGACTTTACCTTCCTTATCATAGTCACGAAAGTCCTCTTTATAAATGGTAATTTGATCATTATCCTTATGATTCCAGCCATTAGGTCCAACATTGTCCCAACCCTCATCATTGTCACCCTTTAAGAATGCGACACCTAAAACAGGCATTGTTTGATCAGAAAAATTCTCTACTTCAACAATTGTATCGTAAAGCACAATCGAAATATCCTCTAGCTTCTCAGTATGTATAATTTGATTGACCTTATAAGGAATGGCCTCGTTCATTGTACGATAACTACAGGCTGTAATACTGATAAGGATAATGAAGATAAACAGAAATGAAATCCCCTTTTTCATGATGATAGCCCCCTATTATTAATACTATTTTAATTATATCAAATTTTCTAATAAAATACGGTAATACAGCCTAAATAGTCTTTTTTACCCTCTTTAAAAGAAACACAAAGGGACAATCGTCTCGCTCCAAATAATAGAATTATTATTTAAACAAATGAAAAAGCTTGAATTAATATATTCAAGCTTACTGTATATTTCTATGTAGTTAGGTAGGTTCAATGTGTACAAACATTCTCCAGTATTTATCTCTTTTTCCTGCGTTCTTTAGATTTTTTTATTTTCATTATTTTCGTTGGAGGTTGCCTCCGGAGCCACTTGATAAACGAGGATATTTTTTCATCATTTCTTAGTTCCTGTAATGTTGAAAGCCTAGCTGCTATTTCAGTATTACTGTATAAGGCATGAATCTGCTTATGACAGGGTATGCATAGCAGAGCTGTATCACCAAAGGTACCGCCCATTTCTTTTGGCAGTAAATGGTGGACGGTTGTTTCTACGCCATGACGACCGCATAACTCACATCTAGCCGCCTTTTCATCTTTTCTAACCCATTCATATCGATTCAAAACCATCCCTTCTTTTTGAACCAAAAATACAGCGCCACACCCACTGCTCCCATCATAATCAGTGCCAAAAAATAGCCATATTTCCATGCAAGCTCAGGCATGTGCTTAAAATTCATACCGTATATGCCTGCAATAAAGGTTAATGGTGCAAAAATAGAAGTAATAATGGTCAATATTCGCATAACATTATTGGTTTGATGTGAATTTAACGACAAATAACTGTCACGGATGTCCGCTGTCAACTCTCGGCTGGACATGACCATGTCCGATAATTTAAGTAAATGATCATAAATATCAGAGAAATATTCCCATCGATCCCTAATGCCCTGTAAATGATGCGAATTTAACATACGATAAAGCAAATCTCTCATTGGGTTTATGGAATGTCTTAAATTCAGTAGCATATGTCTTGTATCAAAAAGCTCATTCATCAAACTCTCCATCGAATTATTTTGGGTATTATTTTCAATTTTGTCTAGTTCGTCCTCAATTTTATACATCAGAGGAAAGTAATTATCCACTAGCTTATCTAGAATGTCGTAAAACACATAATAGGGATCCCATTGCTCTAAATTCTTTTTATTCATTAGCCTCTCCCATACTTGATTGACCTCCAGGACAGGCTCACGATGATAGGTAACGATATAATAGTCTCCTATGAAAAAATTCAACTCCTCCCTCTCAATTTCCTTATTCTTTTCCTTCACAATATGAGTTACAAAAAAAGTATAGTTATCATAATAATCCAATTTTGGGCGCTGAGGTCTATGAATACAATCTTCAACCGCTAGTGGATGAAATTGAAATGTATTAGTTAAATGGCTTATTTCATCATGACTTGGTCCATTAAAATCAACCCAATACCATCTATAACGAGAAAAATCTACATGATTAAGGGTATTAGCTGTTTCTAATTCAAAATCAAATGTAATTCCAACGACTCGTATCATGCAGTGCACAACCTTCCTTAATAGATAGAATATTCGAGGAAGATTTCAACAGATCAAATTCGCCCCGTCGAATTTGCGTCCGGATTTTTATCGTGCTCGCTCGATAAACTACCTTAAAAAAATCCGTGACATCCGCCGGAGGCTTAACTTCATTCAGCTGTGGTTTGAACCCCACTGAATCGAAGAACCATTTGCATTCACCCCCACTTGTATAAGTGGAGGACTTCTGTTGAATGAAGTTAAATAGCTCGTTCAGCGTTTTATCATTTACATTTAAGGCTTATTCTATCCAAAATTTGAAATTACCTCACTATAGCGTTAATCTAAATAGGTAAAAAGAAAAGCTAAGTAAAGAAGGAGAGAAATAAGACGATGGATTTTGCAACCTTGAATAATGGTCTGAAAATGCCGCAGCTAGGCTTTGGTGTATGGCAGGTTCCTGATGATCAAGCAGCTACTGCCGTTGCTAAGGCACTTGAAGTGGGATACCGCTCGATTGATACTGCGATGATTTATGAAAATGAAAAAGGTGTTGGAAAAGCGCTCAATGAATCAACTGTTCCACGTGAAGAACTTTTTATTACAACTAAAGTTTGGAACACTGATCAGGGCTTTGACAATACTATTCGGGCTTATGAGAAAAGCTTGGAAAGATTGGGATTAGACTACGTTGATCTTTACCTCATACATTGGCCGACACCACAGTATGATCAGTACGTTGATACATACAAGGCTTTAGAAAAACTTTATCAAGATGGGCGCGTAAAGGCGATTGGGGTGTGTAATTTTAACAAGGAGCATCTTGAACGAATTATCACTGAATGTGACGTAACTCCTGTGGTAAATCAAGTAGAGTGTCACCCTTACCTCTCACAGAAAGAACTGAAGGATTATTGTCAGTTACATAATATATACGTCGAGGCTTGGAGTCCGCTTGATCAAGGCGGAGAAGCGTTGCAGGATCCGGTTATTAAACAAATAGCTGAAAAACATAAAAAATCAACGGCCCAGACAATTCTAAGATGGCATTTGCAAAATCAAACCATTGTGATTCCTAAATCTGTGACCTCATCACGGATTGAAGAAAACTTCCAGGTATTTGATTTTGAATTATCCGTAACAGAAATGGATGAAATAAACAGCCTTAACCGTAACCGCCGGAAAGGTCCTGAACCAAATGATTTTAATCTAAGATAAACATCTGTGAAATCGAAAAAGAAGCGATCATCGTCGCTTCTTTTTATTGCTCATATATTTTTTTTCGATTACACTTTTTGAATTTTAGATTACATTCTTTTTAGCTTGTGTATCTGTTTCCACTTCTGCTGGAAGCTGAGCGATAATTACCGCGATAAACATAATGACACAGCCGATTATTTCTTTAAGTGACATACTTTCTCCTAGTATAATCATTCCTGAGATGACTGCAAATACGGATTCCATGCTTAGAATAATCGCTGCTACAGTGGGGCTTGTTCCCTTTTGCCCCAATATTTGAAATGTGTAAGCAATCCCGACTACGACTATACCGGTATATAGAATCGGTCCAGCACTATCTAGAATGGAAGATAATTCAATATTTTCTGCAAAGATAGCTACTAGAAGAGATAGGATTCCTGCCACAAAAAATTGAATGAATGACATTTTTAGTCCATCTACCTTTGGTGCAAAATGATCCACAACTAATATGTGTATGGCCCAAAATACAGTGCCGCATAAAACAATTAAATCACCTTTTGAAATCGTAAAGCCTTCTGTCATGCATAATAAATACAGCCCGATAACGGCTAAAACCACACCAATCCAAACACTCTTCCCTACTTTTTTTTGGATAAAGAGACCGAAAAGCGGTACTAAAACAATATATAATGCCGTGATAAACCCTGCTTTTCCAGCAGTCGTGTACACTAATCCAGCCTGTTGAAAGGAAATTCCAAAAAACAAGGCAATCCCACAAGCTAACCCGCCAATAAGCAAGTCTTTATTAGTTCCATTCGATGCTTTACTTTTTGGCTTGTTATGAATCCTGCCCATAATAAAAATCACAGGAATTAATGATAGCGTCCCAATTATGAATCTTGTCGCTGTAAACGTAAAAGGTCCGATATATTCCATGCCAACACGCTGAGCTACAAACGAAGTACCCCAAATCAGCGCTGTTATAGTGAGAAGAAGCTCACCACGCCTAGTATTATTTTTCATAGGTACACTCCATTTCTATAGTTATAATCCATAAATATTATTATATCAATAAAGCGTTTTCTTTTGTTCAATATTTTTTGAAATATAATCATGATTGGAATGAATAAATTAATGACAAACAATAAAAAGACTTTATCCACTGTTTTAAGATAGGATAAAGCGACTTTCGCACTTAATTGAAATGTCCTAATCTAAATATAGCTAGTTGAAATAAAATAATGCTCCATACATCACGACAAATTTCTTCATTCAATTGCAAAAGGAAAATTTACCTGCTATTAGCCTTGGTCTTTTCAACCATCCTATTTAATGGAGGTGGATGGAATGGCAGATAGAACTCCAATTGAATTTACAGGTAAAGTACTCGACCAACGAAATACACTTACAGGTCCTGACGATGCTGGTAAATCAGGCTATCCAAAAAGACCAAAGCATGTTCCGATTAAAGAGAATAAAATGAAGCATTTAACAAGTCACTAAAAATAGAGCTGCCAAAGAGGCAGCTTTATTTAGTAGAACTGATCGTGTGCGAACAAAAGGTTCCATCCCTTTGTAATTTGCGGGAAACATTACTATTTAATGTGTATTTAGCACATACTGTTGTTAGATTAAATTCGACGGACGAATTTGCGTCCGGATTTTTATCGAGCTCGCTCGTTAAACAACATCTTGATTTCATTTCAAGCATATTTTTTCTGACTAAATCACAAAATTTATCAAACCATATCCAGTTCCCGCAGCCAGTACCCCAGCAAGTATCGATACGATAACATAAACCAATGCGAGATGTATTTTCTTTACCCTTATTAAAGTAAGGGTTTCATATCCAAAGGTGGAAAAGGTGGTATAGGCACCACAAAAGCCAACTCCAATCAGAAACCACATCCCATCATTGATGATGTCTTCCATATGAAGCTTGATTAAAATTCCTAATATGAAAGACCCCGTCATATTGATCACCCATGTTCCTAATGGGAAAAATACGATTTGATGAAAACGACTTTTCATATAATTGCCTAATAAATAACGTAGTGCACTTCCTAGAGCTCCACCGATTCCGATTAACCATATCATTTTTCTTCCGCCCCTCTTTTACTCGATAAGGCTATTCGATAGCCTAAAAAGGCTAACAGAATACCTACAATCGTGGAAGCCAGAATATATAGAAATGCTTGTCCGAATAAACCATGTTGGAATAATTGCATTGTCTCAACGGAAAAGGTTGAAAAAGTGGTAAACGAGCCAATAAAACCAGTTCCAATCAAAAGGGAATCCTCAGCCCTCACCTTCCTTGAACGGCCAGCAATAGTAAAAAACCAGCCAAGGATAAAACATCCGATTAGATTAATAGATAAGGTTCCAAGTGGAAAACCATTATCTATATGAATCCACTCTCCTACACTATATCTTGAAATACTTCCTAAAAATCCTCCAAGCATGACGAAAAACACCTTCATACTATCCTTCCTTCTGGATATCAACGACGAATGATGACTCCCTTTTCTTGAAAAAACATTCTTTAGAAAAACATATGACTGCTAGATATTTAATAGTTCACGTATATCCTCTTCTGTTAGGGAAAAGGTCCCTTTCTCCCCGGGATCAATCACTTTTTCTATTAAATCCTTCTTTTTTTCCTGCAATACATTGATCTTTTCCTCGATCGACCCCCGTGCAACAAGCTTTATGACCTGTACTTCCTGCTCCTGTCCAATCCGATGCGCACGGTCAGCGGCCTGTGCCTCAACAGCCGGATTCCACCATAAATCATATAAAATCACAGTATCTGCACCTGTTAAATTTAAGCCTGTTCCTCCTGCCTTTAATGAAATCAGGAAGAAATCGTGTTCCCCCCTATTAAATCGATTGCAAAAATCCACTCGTTCTTCTGAAGGCGTCTGCCCATCAAGATAGAAAAAAGGAATTCCCTGCTCTGCTAATTCTCGGCCGATAAGCCTTAGCATTTTCGTAAACTGTGAAAAAATCAATACTCTTCTCCCTGCCATTTTCGCTTCCTCAAGAAGCTGCAGCAGCCTTTCAAACTTAGCCGCTTTACCCTTATATCCGTCCACAAACAAGGCTGGATGACAGCATATTTGCCGCAGACGTGTTAAGCCGGCCAGGATTTTAATGCGATTTTTTCGAATCGTATCCTTATCTAAATGCTTTAACGTGTCATGCTTCAGCTTTGCCAAATAGGCAGCATATAGCTTTTTCTGCTCCGGCAAGAGCTCAACCGCTTCGATGGACTCCAGTTTTGCTGGAAGCTCTGCCAATACATCCTCCTTCAACCTGCGGAGTAAAAAGGGACGGATTCTTCGAGCAATCATTTCCCTTGTCAGATTGCTGTACTCCTTAAGTCCCTGGAATAGCTCAGGGAAGACCACATGGAAAATAGACCATAGCTCTTCAAGTGAATTCTCCACAGGAGTACCGGTAAGCGCAAAACGGTTTCCAGCTTGGATTTTCTTTACCACTCTGGCTGTTTGCGTCGTTGGATTTTTAAAGGCCTGTGCTTCATCGAAAAAAACGGTGTGGAAATATTGCTTTTCATACCATTTACAGTCTTTGCGCAGTAAAGGATAGGATGTAATGATAACATCCTGCTCCACTGCCTCTTTCATAATCTCTGCTCTTTCTTGTACAGTCCCATCCACTACAATGGCCTGGATATCCGGGGTAAACTTTAACAATTCACTCACCCAATTATAAGTCAAGGATGAAGGACAGATGATGAGAGCAGGTGTTTTCTTCTCGCGAATAACGGCCAGCTCTGATTGGATAAAGGCAATTCCCTGCAAGGTTTTTCCTAGTCCCATACTGTCTGCCAAAATCCCACCAAATCCATATTGTGAAAGCAGCTTCATCCACTTGTAGCCGTGCTTTTGATATTCACGCATAATGGAGTCGAGCTTTTCCGGAACTTTAAAAGTTAACCGCTCTGGATGCTCGATATTCTCTAAGAACCGACGAAAGGATTCTTCTAATGACAAAATTTCTTGATCATCTACTGCTTCCAGCATGCGAAGACCTTGAATCGTGCTAACCTGAATTCCATCCTCAAAATCCAACTCATCCGGAAGTGCATAAAGGAATTTCTTCAAGGTCTCAAATTCCCGCGTCTCCAAGGACAGCAATGAGCCATCTCTTAAGCGGTAATATTTTCTTTTTTCTTCTAAAGCGGCGAGAACATCCTTGATTTGATTTTGCGGAATACTGTCTAAATCAAACGTAAATTCCAGCCAATTCATGCGGTCCTTATAAGCCTTTACTCTGATTCGAGGACGAGGATTCCCTCTATACAGACGATTTCGAACTGCAGTGGTCGCGTATATTTGTACGAATCCTTTCAGCTTAGGAAGAACATGATATAAAAACTCATATTCCAATTCTTCATTATATAATAGATAGCCGCTATCATTTCTTGCAAAGGAACTATCCTCCATGATTTGGAGAATTCGCTTCTCCTTTTCACTGTCTCTTGCAATAAATGCCCTAATGGGACGCTCTTCCAATGGATTGATTACAATCTGGTCATAATGAAACTCAAGACCTGCTAAAAGACGATTGTTGACACGATCTAGGTATAGTTTTGCTTTTAATGTTGTCTTATTCAGATCTTGCGTCATGCTGTCAGGAAGCTGTACCTCCCCTAATCTTTTCAATCCGGGGATGACCTTTTCCATAAACAAAAACAACTGCTCTCTCGGTACAGGTATTCTATTCGTCCCAGTGGAGATCAGCATGTCCTTTAATTCAACAAGCCTTTGAAAATCCTCCTGCTGTAGTCGGATTAGTTTTCCTTCTGATAATACTAAATGGTAAGATGTTAACATAATTAGATTATGTAAACCTTCTACATTCAGCTGGAAGCCATTGTTAGGATCTTCAACAAACTGAAACTTTAGGGAAAGGGCTTCGTCTAATACATTTAATCTATTAACATTATTTCCATTATACTCAAGCTTTACATTCGAAGCCCTATCAAGTGTTGGGAGAAGTGATTCCCATGCTGTGGGAGAAATCATTAATTCTTTACAAAAGCCCTCTTCTTGGTCATTTCTCACCGTTTTTAAATACATTTGTTCATGATCCATAATCATAAACAGCTGGCGAAATACAGCATCATCCTCGATTCGAAAGCAATGAAGACTTGGATTATAGGTGACAAAATGGGATAGCCTATAGGTGTCCCCGTCTTTTATCTTTTTAAGAAATTCACGAATATTCTCAATGACTATCTGTTCTATTTTGATTTGAATAGCCAGCATGAATTCACTGCCAACAGATAATATTTTATAGATAAATTCCGCTTCAAGAATGTCTCTATCCTCGAAATGACGTTTTTTACTGATTGACGGTGTTTTCTGTTGATTAAAAAGCTTCAATAGTCCTTCCGTCAACTCTTGATTTACGTCTCCTGTATATTCTTCATCAAGAACAGGTGTTATACCTTGTTTCTGATAATGAGATATGGCCAGTAAAACGGCAGCGATATGCTGACAATCCTTTTGAAAGGAAGCGAGCGTTGGACAACTACACGAGGTTGTTATTCTTTGTGAAGAATCGCTGTCAATCGTTACATAAAAATTCTCTGCCCCGCTTACGACTGCTTGATAAGAGTTATGGCTATATTTTGTAAACGTTACTTTTTTATTGCGGAAATAAGCATCCCCTCTTTTGAAGGAGACTGTACCGCACATTTCTTTAATTATTTTTTCACTTAACTTAAGCCTCATCCTGTCTCCTCCTCTTGAGGTTTCCATCTATCTAACAAAAAAACATTATATCACTCTTTAAAGGAAAAATTGAAACAAAACGAAGATAAGAAGCTTATAGATAAAAGAAAAACCGTCTGTATAGTTTTTACCTTACAGACGGTTTTTTCTATTCAATCAAATTCGCGCGTCGAATTTGCGTCCGGATTTTTAGCGAGTTCGCTCGATAAACTACCTTTAGAAAATCCGTGACATCCGCCGGAGGCTTAACTTCATTCAGCCAGGGTTTGAACCCCACTTGTAGAAGTGGAGGACTTTTTTACCTGTTGCAAGCTTTCGGTAAAAAAGCATTTGTGAATGAAGTTATACCTTTTTGACAAATTCAGATTTTAATTTCATTGCTCCAAATCCATCAATTTTGCAATCTATATCATGATCGCCATCAACTAACCTAATATTTTTAACCTTTGTTCCTTGCTTTAGTGTGGACGAGGATCCTTTTACTTTCAGATCCTTAATGACTGTCACTGTATCTCCATCAGTGAGCACATTACCATTAGCATCCTTAATAACCTTCACATCTTCATTGCTTTCCTCTTCTACAGTCCATTCATAAGCACATTCCGGGCAAACTAAGAGGCTTCCATCTTCATATGTATATTCAGAATTACATTTCGGACAGTTTGGTAAGTTTGACATGATTATTTCCTCCATAACATTTGAATATTTGATGATACAGAATGACATCAACCTGTCTATTATAACGTGCTCTGAAGGAAATATCTCGATAATTTTTAGAATGAGTGGATAATCCATGACTCCGTCTTACATTAATCGGAAGGATGACCCATCAATGATTTCAACGTCCGTTCTTTTTTTAACTTCTTCCATCAATCGGAATAAAGCCTGATCCTTCTTCTTTGCCTCAATCATACAATCAATTTGGGAGACTGACCCTTTCATTTCATTTAGAAAACGAAAGAACATGTCGATATCAACATAATTCGAATGGTGTCGAAATTCCGCTTCGCTTTTCGGACTAGAGATATGCATCTTTATTGGCAACGGAGAATTTTGCCAAGTAGCCGTGATTCTCTCCCAATTGTCCTGCCAATTTTCATTATGATTGTGTGCGAGATGATGGTGATAATCAAACACAAGTGGAATTCCTAATTTTTCACATAAATACAAAGTATCATCGACTGTAAAGGATGTATCGTCATTTTCAAGCATAATCATTTTTTGAATAGGACCAGGGACTAGCATCCAATTATCGACAAAACGCTCCAGTGATTTATCTGTCTCTTTGTAGTTTCCACCAACATGCAGGACACAACGATGTTCGGGATCAATCTCCATTCCTTTTAACAGTAAATAATGCAGCTTAAGTGTCTTGATTGAATTCTTTAATACCTCCTTTTTAGCAGAGTTAATTACAACAAAATGATCTGGATGAAAATCAATTCTGATAGCGTTACTCTTTGCAAACTCCCCGACTTCCTGCAAATTCTTTTTTAGCGGTTTCATATAATCCCAATCAAGGAGCTCCTCATGGTTGGCTAATGGAATTAGCCGTGAAGTTATCCGATAAAAATGAATCTCGCTAAATGCATTATGTCTAAGCAGCCTTAGTGTATTTTCTAAATTAGAGATGGCAATCCGCTCTAATTTACGAATCGCTGCTTCCCGGTCCCTAATTTTTTGAAACTGCGTAAAGGTCATCGTTTGTGACGGCGATGCATTTTGCAGCTCCATACTCATGGCCACATAACCAAGTCGAACAACTGTCATGATATCCACCTCAACTACAGTATGGCGAAATTAACACTGGACTAGACAATGATGAAAGTAAATGACCATTAACACCTTTAGATAGCTTAACAAATTCATTCATTTTTCAATTTTTCCCGATCAACCGCCTGCGGGACTTTTTCCATCCATCCATGATCAATCATGATATTTGCACCGTCTTCAACAAAGAGACCAATATCTGCCAGAAATTTAGCATACATGGCCCCTAAATCTTTTCGGCCGTTAAGAGACAAAGCATTCGCATATGCTCTTATTTTCATCGAAAACATATCAATTTTATGCCAAATCATTAATTTATCTGAAAAAGGAGCATAGGTGCTAGTCGTAACGACATCATCCAATAAGGGCGGAGACGGCAGATGATCTCTATGTAAATGCTGTGCACAGGACTCAATATGTTTGGTCGTGATGTCTTTACCTCTAAGCAGGAACCTCTGTACTTCCTCGAATTTAGCTGTTTGACTAAAACCGATTAGGAGCGCTTTACTCGTGACGTTATTTTCAATATCGTCGTATAGATGGGTAATTTCTAATGCATGTGGAGGTCTGATATTGCCAAAAAAACCGTTTAGATAGCCTTGTTTTTTGACCAACTCCACTTTATCTGGAATGGGAATGATAGGCGGTTTCACAAAATACCCCTTCTCCATTAGTAAATCATTAACCTGTGAAACAAGCTTGGTGGTTGCTTGAAGTATATCTATATAAAAGTCCCGAATGTCATTACGAACGATTAATGGAATGGCAGTGGAATAAATATTCATCCCAGCTTTACACGTATACTTCAGATAATGCAAATAAAACCTATCTGAAAATAATCTAGGCGCATCGGAGTTAACATCCTCTTCTGTAAAACCGATTGGAACCGGGATATTTTCTTGTTTGTATACATCAAAGATTTTATCAATGATGGTTTCACATAATTCTAGTGCGTTTTCTAACACTTTTTTAATATCCTCGTCATCAATATGTCTAAGGTAAAACCCTAAAACACATTTAGCCATCGTATTTCCTGTATAGGTTGCCCAAAGTTTTCCAAGCTCTACTGAAGTTAATTCAACATTATATTGATTATGCTCCATCTCCTAACCTCCTGTATAGCGTACTCTGATAAGTTGCCCTACAGGAGAAATAATATGTTATGTTCAAAAAATAGGTTTTATAAGACACTATGGGGATGTACATAATGTAAAGGATACAATAGGCGGAGAAATAAGAGGAATTGACGTATCACAAGTAGGTTAAGCGCATTCAAAATGAATAAAACGAGTTTTCTCCTTTTCAAATTCGGTTAATCCCGATATTTAATTAAATGTCTTCGTATTTCAGCCGCCATTGCGGTTGGTTTCTCCATTTGAAAGATAACATATCGATATTTCTCATGTCCCTGGAGTTCAATAAGTATTAATGGCTGTATTTTTTCGTAGGAAAGAAAATACCACTCATTACCATACTTAAAGCTCCCTTCATAAATATTCAACGGCGGAATAGAAGTGCCAGGCATTCTCAGCATCATTTGATGTGCTTGAAACTGATCAACATACACATTCCTAATCATGCGATAAGGCATAATGATTTTACGCTTTAACGCTAAACAGGCAATAAATCCATTTAATTTTAAAATTAACTCTTCATCACTAAAATGTAATACCCTTGCCATAATTACACCTCAGTCAAAATGTCATGATTTATTTCAATGTTAATCATGATATGCTCGATAAGCCCTTTGTATTTCCAATATTTTCATGCAAGTACTTTTATACAAAAATATTTGTGATAATAGTAACAATTGTAGAATATAAAAAATTTGGATATTTTTTATATTAAATAATCAGAATTATTAAACTTTTTCATAAATATCTGTTATAATGTATTTATTACCATAAAAATCAAATTCATAAGAAGGACCATCGATTAGAAAAAAGAAAGAAAAAAACCACTTTTATCCATGAAAAGCTATGAATTAGCTATGAATTAACACCGTAACTATCACTATTAGAATAGCATTTTCCAAGCTCTAATATAGATAGTTTTTGAGGCAAACTAGTAATATCCCTCTGAATTGTGACAAATCTTTTTCTATTTTACCGTATAAACTCTTCCATTACCAAAATGCCGCTTTGCGGCTTTTGCATAAAAGATTAAAGGAGGTACATCTATGTACAATATCAAAGGAAAAGAAAAATTATTTATCTATACAGGTCCAGATGGGTCTGGAAGAAAAACAATCGCCAAAATGGTTGCGACTACTTTTGATATGGAAACGGTATTATCTTATACAACACGCCCGCCTCGTCACTACGAGCAGGATGGTGAAGATTATTATTTTATTAACGAAGAAACCTTCAAGCAGATGGAGGCTAAAGAAGAATTTTTAGAAAGCGTAGAAATTGATGGATTCCATTATGGGATACGTGAAGAAGACGTTGTGAAAGCGTTCGAGAATCATAACCTCGTCTATTTAACATTAAATCCAGAAGGAACTGATAAATTAAAGCAAATGTATGGAGATCGGGTAATGAGATTCTTCATTTATGCGGATCGTGATACGGTTTTAAATCGTTTGAAGGCAAGAAATGAAAGTGATGAAGACATCATCCGCCATATGAACCACTACCATGACATTATGCTTTATAAGAACAGCTGTGAGCACAGCTTTGAAAACTTTGATTTGCCTCAGGTTTCATTCCAAATTAGTGAGGTCATTGAAAAGTTTCTTGATCGAGACATCATTGTAACCGATTATTAAGTTTAAAGCTTTTCACTAAAAAACAATAAAGGTACTGTGACGGTACAGCGTCCCTAATTGAATGGGACAACGTACCAGTCCATCCTTTCAAATGATCCATGACTAATCCTTATTCAAAACTTTAGTTAATGAATGCTTTACCTCTAATGCATCCCCCAGTATTCATCTAACAATTTATTATCCCTAACAAGAGAAGTCGTATCCGTATATCGGATACGGCTTCTTTTTCTTATATCCACCACTTCGAATCCGAAAAAATCACACTTATATGAATAGACAGGGCAGCTTTCCTTGTCTAAACTTTCATTCCCCAGTGAAGAAACCTAATTATATTCTCGCCCACTATCTTTAGATAAATGGCTCGTACCAATTGACATTCTAAACATATTATAATAGGAAAGCAGGAATTCAAACGGAAAGGAAGTGAATTATGCAAAGCACCTCAAGCAAGGTATTTATCACCGGCTGCGCAGGCTTCATTGGCTTCCATCTAGCAAAACGCATGTTAGACGAAGGTTATCAAGTAATCGGGATTGATAATATCAATGATTATTATGAAACAAGCTTAAAAGAAAACCGATTAAAGCTCCTAGAAAAATATCCCCATTTTACATTTTTCAAAGGGTCGATGGAGAATCTAGAGTTACTTGAAAGTGTTTTTGAACACCATAATCCAGCAATCGTTATCCATCTCGCAGCACAAGCAGGTGTACGATACAGCTTAACCCATCCCCACACCTATATCCAATCCAATCTTGTAGGCTTTTTTAATTTATTGGAATGCTGTAAAAAGTATAAGATACTACATCTTTTATATGCATCTTCCAGCTCAGTATACGGTGGAAATAATAAAATTCCATTTTCCGTCAACGATCGTACCGATCACCCAATCAGTCTCTATGCTGCTACGAAAAAATCTAATGAACTCATGGCTTACACGTACAGTCATCTGTTTAAACTCCCTACAACCGGATTACGATTCTTCACTGTGTATGGTCCATGGGGAAGACCGGATATGGCCATATACTCCTTTAGCCATGCTATTATGAAGCAAAAACCTATTGATATTTATAATTATGGCAAGATGAAACGAGACTTTACGTATATTGATGATGTAATTGAAGCCATCTTCCAGCTTATGAAAATTGGACCTCCACAAGCAACATCAAAGCCTCCCTACAAGGTCTACAATATTGGAAACCATCAGCCAGTAGAGCTCTCTGACATGATTAAGCTGCTAGAGGATCAATTGGGAAGAAAAGCGATTAAGAATTATGTGGCGATTCAGCCTGGAGATGTTCCTGAAACCTTTGCCAATATCGATGATTTAATACTAGATACTCAGTTTACCCCGACTGTCTCTATTGAAGAAGGTATCAAAAAGTTTGTTCAATGGTACAAAGATTATTACAATCTTTCATAGTGATTTTGCATAAAAACGATTAAAAGAGGCTGGGACAAAACCCTCCTCTGAAATGAAAAAACCGGTGAAATTTTACGACAAGTAAAATTTCACCGGTTTTAAATATTTTTACATTAAATAAGGACCACTTCTGATAAAATTAAGTTACCACACCAAATAAAATCAGAAAGAAGGGTCCTTATGTTTAAAGATTATAACATGAATCAACTAGTTTTGCCTCTAGATTTAGCAGTTAGATTACAAGAAAATGATATCGCCTTTTCTATCCACCATTTAGTTGAAAGTATTCCTCACGAAGCTTTCGATTCCTTCGTCCGTTATACTGGTTGTCCATCCTATCACCCACGCATGATGCTTAAAATTATTTTATGTGGTTATACGCAATCCGCCTTTTCAGGTCGTAAAATTGAAGACTTGACGAAAGACAGTATCCGTATGATGTGGTTGGCACAAGGCTACGAGCCAAGTTACCGTACGATTAATCGTTTCCGAGTTGATCCTAATATGAAAGAGCTAATTCGCCAATGTTTTGTCCAGTTCCGTTGTCAATTGGTCCAAGAAAAGCTCATTGATCAAGAGGCTATTTTTATTGATGGTACGAAAATTGAAGCGAATGCCAATAAATTCACGTTCACTTGGAAGAAAGCTGTGGAGAAGCATCACAATAATCTCGTTGAAAAATCAAATCAACTGTACAACGAGCTACTTGAAAAACAAATCATTCCAGAAATAAAACGTGAAGATGAGGAGCAGCTGTCGATTGAAGAGCTCACACAAATCGCTAAAAAGTTAGAAGAGGTTGTCGAGGACTATTCACAAAAAATTGACCGCTCCGATGATGTCGCTATGCGTAAACAATTACGTAGTGAACGAAAAACACCCAAGCAAATCGTGAAACAAGTATATGACTGGATTACACGTAAGCAGAAGTACGAAAAGGATTTTGAGATTTTTGGCACACGTAACAGCTATTCAAAAACAGACAAAGATGCGACGTTTATGCGAATGAAAGACGATTATATGAAAAACGGACAACTAAAACCCGGCTATAATGTACAAATCGCAACCGAAAGGCAATACACATTAGCGTACGGTGTTTTCGCTAACCCAACCGATACGAAAACATTAACGCCCTTCCTTGATCAAATAGAAGAACAGTACTTTGAATTACCAGAACATATTGTGGCGGATGCCGGTTACGGCAGTGAACAGAATTATGAAGATATTTTATCGAAACGTAATAGAACGCCATTGATTACATACAATCACTACTTAAATGAGCAGAAAAGAAAGTTCAAAAAGGATCCGTTCAAAACAAGTAACTGGGCTTATGAAGAAGCGAGTGATACCTACACGTGTCCCAATGAGAAACAACTGACGTTTCAATACCATTCAACACGTACAGATAAAACAGGATTCCAGCGTCAATTTAAGGTTTATGAATGCGAAGAGTGTACAGATTGTCCGTTGCGATCATTATGTACAAAAGCGAGAGAAGGTACGAATCGTAGGCTCATGGTAAATGAGAAATGGGAACAACAAAAAGAATATGTACGAAATAAGCTTTCAGAAGAAGAAACCGGTTCAATTTATCGTCAACGTAAAATTGATGTAGAACCAGTGTTCGGGTTCCTGAAGGCTAATTTAGGTTTCACACGATTTTCAGTTCGTGGAAAACCGAAGGTTGAGAATGAAATCGGTCTCGCATTGATGGCCGTGAATTTAAGAAAATATGCGGCAAGGGGGTAACCCCTCAGTCGCATAAACCAAGAATAAAATGAAAAAGGTGAAATCGACTGCGCGATTTCACCTTTTTCATTTATAGAAGCTAGTTATGTCCCAGCCTCTTTTTACGATAAGACTGTTCAACTGCTGCAGCCTGAACTACAGCTGGAACAGCTTGCATCTCCATGTCCTCCTCCAGAGTCATGCTCACTCGAGGTACTGCAGGCAAAACCCGTACAGGAGGAAGCGCCTGCTGGATGGATCTTATAATATTCACTTTGTTGCCATTCGTTCATTTGCTCATGATATTGATCATCTTCATATATGGAATAAAAAACAGCAGCTCCAAGGGCATATTGGTAAAAATGCTGTTCAGAGGAAGAAGATGGCACACCAAGTGATTTTTTGCCTTGCTTTATATCATCTGATTGAAAGATGATTTTTTTCATATCTTTTATCATATTTCTTTTCAACTCGAGCGGGTCCTGCTCTCCTCGAAAGTACTTCGCTAATATATCCACCTCCGACAGCTTCCGAAAATCATCAAGTGCCATCCGGTTAATCGGTTGCTGCAGAAATCCTCCCCAAATGACTCGGCTATTTGGGGTAGAATCAAAAAGCGTTAGATAAACCCAATCAAAAAAACCTCTTTCGTTTGACATTAAATTTTCTTCAGTATTTGGAATATGATGTAAGAGTTTTTGGTAAAGCTTTTTAGAAAATGCTTCATAATCTTTTGTAAACATCAGCATTTCATGCCATATTTCATCCACCTGAGTACTGAACATTGGAACAGATTTAAGAAAATAATTGATTAAAAAAAATCGTTTCAGTTCAAAAAAAACCCACTCATATTCATAATCAGTCCATTCAGGATGATTTTTTAGTAAACGATTTTTAAAAGCAACCCTATACGAGTCCGACATTGATTGTTCCAGTTCTTGAACAATCGGAAGATATCTCTCATCTCGAATACCAAGATACTCTGGGAGTGGAAGATTCTTTATCGTTCTTTTTTTCCTTTTAGAGGCCATGACAGTCACGATCATTAAGACAATTAAAATAAATACAAATAAACCTAAAAGTCCATCAAGCATTTACTCTCCCCTTTCTGCTATGATTCAATGCTATTATTTCTAACTATCATGACATTAAAGTTGGTCATATGTAGAAAACCAATTGCGATGAATCATTATATATCTGAAATATCTAAAAATAACAATTATACAAAATATACGAATGAAAGGAAGGAAAGTTTCATATGATTAAAAACTTAAAAGCACCTAGTAAAACAGGTGCTTTTATTTTTCCTATATGATAATCAATTTAAGAATAGACTAAAGGTTGGTTTATCGTATTACCGCTATTTTTATATTCCTTTGTAAGCTTATCCATAATTTGTTGAACAGTAAGAATTTCCTTTATTTCGTGTACTCTAGCTCCGGCGAATACTAAGCCATTGTCCACATCGCCTTCAACGACTTTAAACAATGAGTCTAATGTACAAAATCGATAAGAGCAATTCTTTAAGCAATCAAGACATTTTTCTATCTTTACTTTATTTCCACTGGTAATCATGTCCGAGAATGAATTGGCTATCACTCTCCCATGTAAGCCTACAGTTGTTTTGACAAGAAGTGTATCCTCTTGTCGGGCATCCACATATTTTTGTTTAAAGGCTAATGGTGCGTCACATTCATAACTGGCTACAAACCTTGTTCCCATTTGAACCCCTGAAGCCCCCATTTCAAGCGCTTTCCTAATATCCTCACCTGTCATAATCCCGCCCGCAGCCATTACTGGAATAGATACAGCTTCTATCACCTCAGGCAGTATATCAAACATTGGCCGGTCAGTTCCTAAATGTCCACCAGCTTCAAATCCTTCCACAACTACTGCTGCTGCACCAAGTCTTTGTGAAATTCTTGCTAATTTAGCGGATGAGACAATCGATAGGACTGGAATTCCCGCTTCTCTTCCCCATGCGTACATGTCTCTTGATATTCCTGCACCGGAAATAATGAAATCCACTTTTTCCTCCAGTGCTGCTTTCATTTTTTCAGCAAAATCATTCATAGCAAACAGTACATTAACACCAATATAACCAGGTCCTGTCAATGCAGCTTTTGCCAATTTGATATGTTTTCGCATTTCATCTACAGAAATTCCTGTTCCTGAAATAATACCGATTCCTCCAGCGTTAGCAACAGCCGAAGCAAGCTTACTCAAACTTATTCCAACTCCCATCCCTCCCTGCATGATTGCTCTATCATGATGTCTATGACAATGTTTTCAAGGAGAATAAAATGACATTCAAACAATTCCGTAAGGAGAAGGATCCATTAGGTGAAATAAAGATTCCTTTTCATGCGTATTATGGCGCACAAACCCAAAGGGCCGTTGATAACTTTCAAATTAGCGGAATTCGTATGCCACGTCCATTTATTAAGGCACAAGGCATCATTAAAGCTTCCGCTGCTACGGCAAATCTTGAATTGGGTAAGTTGTCTGAACCAATTGGGATAGCCATTATTCAAGCGTCAGAGGAAGTAATAGCTGGAAAATGGGATGAGCATTTTCTCGTTGATGTGTACCAAGCCGGTGCAGGTACCTCGTTTAATATGAATACAAATGAAGTGATTGCTAATCGTGCCTCAGAAATTTTAGGTGACGCCTTGGATTCTAGTAATAAAAAAGTCCATCCAAATGATCATGTCAATCTGTCACAATCCACGAACGATACCTACCATACGGCTATTCATATCTCAGCTGCAGAAGGTCTTGTGCAACACCTTCTCCCTGCTCTTTCGCAACTAGAGCAGGCCTTGCATAAAAAAGCTGAAGAACTTATGCCTATATTAAAATCAGGTCGGACTCATTTACATGATGCCGTCCCTATGCGACTTGGACAGGAATTTTCTGGATATGCGGGTACCATACGTGACATGTCCCAACGTATTGAAGGCTGCTTAGGATCCTTATATAATATTGGCATGGGAGGAAATGCGATTGGCACCAAAATCAATTTACATCCTGAATACATCCCGAAAGTAATGAAGGAAATCTGTCAACGAACGAAGCTGCCTTTTCAAGAGCCTCCTAATATGTTTACATTCATGCAAAATACGAACGCCCCTATTCAAACCATTATGGCTCTTAAGGAATTAGCCATTCATTTAATTAAAATAACCAGTGATTTACGTTTATTAAGCTCCGGTCCTAGAACTGGACTTGCGGAAATTACTCTTCCCTCGGTGCAACCTGGTTCCACCATCATGCCTGGTAAAGTAAATCCTGCCATTTTAGAAATGACACATATGGTTTGCTGTCAAATTATTGGCTTTGAAACCGCGATATCAACAGCCGGAATGGCAGGTCAACTGGAAATAAACGTCTTGATGCCCGTGATTGCCTATACATTACTACATTCCATTGAGCTGCTTTCAAATGCTCTTTCTACACTTGTTACAAAGTGTATTAACGGCATACAAGCGAATGGAGATAAATGTCAAGAATGGATGGAAGCCAGCCTTTCATTGGTTACAGCCCTTAGTCCGACAATGGGCTATGACCTAGCATCTCAAATTGGAAAACAAGCAGATGAAGAAAATAAGACAATCAAACAGGTGCTAAAAGAAAACGGATTGTTAACAGAGGAGATTGAAAAAAAGCTTGATCCGCGAAAAATGGTGTAACGAGGAGCTTCGTAAATGATTTTCTATTATTTTCAGCCATGCGTAACACACAAAAAAAGACCTCATTATTCGAGGTCTTTTCCTATTTTGTGTGTTTCATCACAGTCAAGGTTCCTTAAATAGTCTATTCTATAGCTATTACCAAGTAACCATCATCATTAAGATAAAAAGGATTAGAATGTAGTTAACCGAATAAATAAACATTTGATTAGCCCATTTCATATCGTTTCTCGTATAGAGACCACGGATTCCTGTTACAATCCAGATTATGTTCATCAATGTTGCAATAACAACAAAGGTTGTGCCAAGTGACACTAAAAAGAATGGCAGTGGCAACAGACATAAGATATAAACAACGATTTGACGCTTCGTCACTTCAAAGCCATATACAACCGGTAGCATTGCTACTCCAGCCCGCTTATATTCATCATATCTTCTCATTGCAATCGCAAACGTATGCGGCATCTGCCAAATAAAAACAATTAATGCTAGGGTAATCGGAACCATATGATAGCCCGGGGCAATAACTGTCCAGCCCATTAATGGGGTAACAGCACCTGAAACCGCTCCAATCATCGTGTTAAGTGTATATTTTCTTTTCGACCACATCGTATATAAAACAACATACGTAAACCAGCCGATAAAGGAATATATGACCGCTTCAATGGTTGTTAAAAACAAAAAGGCAAATCCGATAATCGTAAAAACAATCCCTAAAGTTAATACTACCTTCATAGAAAAGTTTCCTGTCACCGTCGGTCGATTTTTCGTTCTTTCCATAACTCGGTCTAAATCAACTTCATACCAGTTATTTAGCGCTAAGGCACCAGCGATAACCAGTGTGCTTCCAATCATGGTGAGGACCAAATCTCCCCAATAGTCTACGATAGAGGCATTTGTAAAGTGTAGCGCCAACCAAAACCCGGTTAGGACTGGAAGCACATTGACAACCAAAACTAGCCCTTTTAAAAGTGAAGCCAGGTCCACTATGGTTGATTTTAACGATCGTTCTTCTACTTGGTAGGACTTTTCATTTCTTTCTAATGCAGTTGTTACCGTTTCCCTCATTTGAATTCTCCCCCTGAGTTTTCTCACTATGTCTATCTAGGAGTTTCTCTATCCTGCTTTAACGTTAGATTAAGCGGACAAATTTTATTTGAATTGGAGCTCTTTTTCCTTCAAACCAAATTGACTCGAAAATTTCACTATATGAAATAAATAACTTTAACAACATTATTATGATATATTATAACTCATTTCGACAGCATTTTTCTATATTATTCTTTTCAAAATACTCCTCTATTTAGATTTACTTTAATCAAATTCGCCCGTCGAATTTGCGTCCTGATTACCTGAGCTCGCTCGGGTAAACTACCTTAAAAAATCCGTGACATCCGCCGGAGGCTTAACTTCATTCAGCCGGGGTTTGAACCCTCACTGAATCGATGTACCATTTGCATTCATCCCCCACCTGTAGAAGTGGAGGACTTCTGTACCTGTCGCAAGCTTTCGGTACAAAAAGCATTTGCTGAATGAAGTTAAATAGATTACTCGTATATTTTCGAATATTGAATTGTAAAGGTTTTGTAAATTTAGTGTAAAGATTTAATTAAATGCGTAAAAACACGCGTTTTAATTGATACTATGTTTAAGGTTTTGTTTTATTTTTTATTATTTAGGAGTGGATTCAGCCTTGGAAATTAACTATCAGGAAATGTTATTTCACTTTTTTGGTGGATTAGGGATCTTTTTATTCGGAATTAAATACATGGGAGATGGATTGCAGTCAGCCGCCGGTGATCGATTAAAAAGCATTTTAGACCGGTTTACAACGAATCCGTTTATGGGTGTTTTAGCAGGTATTATTGTTACAGCTCTTATCCAATCAAGCTCAGGCACAACTGCCTTAACGGTTGGATTAGTTAGTGCTGGTTTTATGACCTTAAGACAAGCCATTGGTGTCATAATGGGAGCTAATATTGGGACAACAGTAACAGCCTTTATCATTGGGATTGATATTGGCGCCTATGCCCTACCAATTATTGCACTCGGCGCAATTTTCCTCTTTTTCTTTAAAAATAGGTTGATTACAGCCCTTGGACAGGTCGTATTCGGGTTTGGCGCTCTCTTCTTTGGCTTAGAGTTAATGGGGGATGGCATGAAACCACTAAGTTCTTTGGATGCCTTTCGGGAGCTTACACTAAGCATGAGTGATAATCCCATTTTAGGTGTTGTCGTTGGGACGGTACTCACCGTGATAGTCCAAAGCTCAAGTGCTACTATTGGGATTTTACAGGGACTATTCTCAGAGGGAACCATTTCACTAAATGCCGCTTTACCAGTTCTTTTTGGTGATAATATTGGGACGACGATTACTGCCATTATCGCGTCTATCGGTGCTTCTATTTCCGCAAGACGAGCTGCTCTAGTCCATGTTACGTTTAACATCATTGGTACGATCATTTTCGTTATACTTCTTGTACCTTTTACAGCTTTAATCACTAATTTACAGAACATGTTAAATCTTAATCCGGAGATGACGATTGCCTTTGCCCATGGAACCTTTAATATTTCTAATACTATTATTCAGTTTCCATTTATCGCCCTACTAGCGTGGATCGTCACTAAGATTATTCCCGGCGAGGATGAGTTCATTGATACGAAGCCACAACATTTGAATCCAACCTTAATCGAGCATTCTCCAGCGATCGCACTCGGCCAAGCAAAAGAAGAATTAAAAAGAATGGGAGAGTTTTCATTATCTGGCTTAGAGGATGCCTTTACTTATTTAAAGACTAATGACAAGAAATATGCTGAAAATGCTCTTCAATATGAAACAGGAATCAACCATTTAGATAGAAAGATAACCGAATACTTGTTAGCCATCTCATCGAAATCCCTTTCCAATAAAGAGCGAGATGATTTTTCAGATATTGCCGACTCAATTAGAGACATTGAAAGAATCGGTGACCATATGGAAAATATTGTTGAATTAATTGATTATAAAATCAATAAAAAGGTGCTGTTTTCCGAAGAAGCCTATGGTGAATTAAGAGAGATGTATGAACTGACAACTAATACACTACAAACTGCCTTAACTGCCTTTTTTGAGAACAACTTAGAAATGTCAAAGGATGTATTATCGAAAGAAGAAGAAATTGATAAAATGGAAAGAGTCCTTAGGAAGCGTCATATCCTGCGTTTAAACGAAAGACTCTGTTCAGGAGATGCTGGTATTGTATTTGTGGATATAATTAGTAACTTGGAAAGAATTGCAGATCATGCCTGCAATATTGCTGAAGCGGTTATCAGTTCATCCGCTAATACCACGAATTACTATGCACAATGATGAGAATGGAACTTCCCCTTCTCTATAGTCATTCATGCTTCCATTTCGAAAAGGATAGATACAGGGTGTTATTCCTGCCATCTATCCTTTTTTATTTTGAATGATTCTATTATTTACTACTGGTTTTTCGATGTTCCTCCTTTATAATACGAATGTAGGCCCTAATGAAAGGAATTGTATATCCATGGAACCCGTTCTTGATCCTCAGCATTTAGCTGATGTAAAGCAAAAAAGAAGATACCAATTAAAAGGTGACGTCCGTGATAAAATCACCAAAAAAATTCAGGCAGATTCACAGCCTGATACGTATTATTACATTATGGTTGTTTTATCCTGCTCGGTTGCTACCTACGGACTTCTGTCAAATAGTACCGCTGTTATCATTGGTGCCATGTTGATTGCTCCATTAATGAACCCAATCCTCGGCGGTGGACTTGCACTCATTACCGGTAATAACTATCTTTTAAAAGTCACAATTAAAGCTGAATTGATTGGAGCATTTATTGCGATTGTGCTCTCCACCCTATTAACCCTATTATTACCTGTCTCAGGTCTAACCCCTGAAATTTTAGCTCGAACAGAACCTACATTAATTGATTTAATCATTGCACTTGCGTCCGGGGCAGCAGGTACCTATGCCATCTGTTACCGATCGGGGGCAACACTTCCTGGCGTGGCTATTGCGACTGCCTTAATGCCGCCCTTATGTGTTGTCGGGATTTCCCTTGCCAAACAAGAATATCAATTGGCAGGCGGAGCATTATTACTCTTTATTGCCAACATGATTGCAATAAATGTCATTGCTATCGTAATTTTTAAATTTGCAGGATTTACAACTCCATCCATATCTAACTATCTAAATCTCGATATCAATAATGAACGCAATACTTTGTTCTCACGGTTAGTAGAAAATAAAATTATTTATCCTGTTACCCTTCTATTACTTGTGTCTATTCCACTAGTTATTCTTTTAAATAGTTCAATTGAAGGTGATCGAAAGGAAAAGACCATCCGCTCAGCACTCGATGAAGGTCTAAGTGTATTAGCACCAGATGCAAAGATTATTTCACTTCATTTTGTTGAAAAAGAAGGAACTTTTCTCATTGACACTGAATTTAACTCCGCACAGGTCATTCTCCCTGAGGACATTCGAAAATTAGAAAACAGTCTTGAATATAAATTAACCGCACCCGTACAGCTCAGCGCCGATATTGCAATTATCCAAAAGGTAAATAATGAAGGTTCCACTGACGGATACAAGTCGTTACTGCCTCAGCCTGAAAAAGAGGTAGTAGAAGTGATTGAAACGCAAACAAGCACACCTGAGGAAATCATTGAACAAGTGGTAACTGAGAAGCTACAGCTATTCAGTGGTAAATTAACTGATTTTAGTTTTGAGTATCAACGAGGCACAGGCACCTATAAGCTGCTTCTAAAAATCAATAGTGAAAAGACTTTAGATGAAAAATTCATTAAAACGATTGAAGGAATTTTAGAGGATAAGTTAAAAAGGAAGGTCTCTGTTACCCTTCAGACAACAGATACAACTCAAAACAAAAATGATACAGAGGAACAACAAGAAAGGACTGAAAAAGACGAAACAAAAAAAGAAAATGGATGACGCCAAAAACCTGATTTTCATATTGATGAGAGTCAGGTTTTTTCATTGTTATTAACTTATTTATTATGTTTACAAAAACAAAAGAATGTATTATAGTTTACCAAGTAAATAGTTCAATTATTTAACTATTAGAGAGGTGAACCATTTTTGGATGATACGTCTATTAAAAAGCTTGTCGACCAGTATATTGACTTGAATTTCTTCATTGAAAAAAATGTAGAGAGTTTAATAAAAGGACAAATAAGCAGTGATTTAACCAATGACCAGCAGTATATGCTCAGGTACATAAACAAGGTCGGAGTCTGTACCTCTTCAGAGCTGGCGGAAATTTTTAATGTTAAAAAAAGTGCCATTACCGCCATTATCAATCGCTTGTGGGATAAAGGGCTTATCCTACGAACTCGTGATGATAAGGATCGTCGGATGATTTATTTAACGTTAACGGAAGCCGGGAAAGAAGTATTTAATCAATCTGAAGTCCGAATCCATCAATTAGTTACATCATTTATCACGCAATTTGATCAGGAAGAAATTGAAGCCTTTATGAAGACATACGAAAAGCTAAATCAAATCATTCTAGCGGCAAAAGATAAAAACTTGGGGGAATAATGTGTGAAAGCAATAATAAAGGGCAAATGGCTTGTCATGCTTCTCTGGATTGCGGCAGCTGTTAGCTTATTTTTACTAGCGCCAAATATGGGAGAACTTGTTCGCGAAAAAGGAGATATAACCGTACCAGACGGTTATTCCTCTACATTAGCAGGAGAAATATTACAAAAAGTGCAGGAACAAGAGGATACTGGAGACACCTCAACCCTTGCACTTGTTTTCCATAATGAGAAAGGTTTGACAGCTAAGGATCTTTCGGAAGCTGAAAAAGCGATAAAATTGCTTGAGAAAAATGAAGCAAAGCTTGGAATAACAGAGATTTTAACTCATTTTCATCAAGAATCCTTAAAGGACCAGCTCGTTTCAGAGGATGGAAAAACCATAATGGTTTCGATTCAGCATACTTGGAATGATGATATGAGTGAACAGGAGCTACGCCAGCTGTACTATGAAACCATTGAAGATATAGAAGTAGAGCATTATTACACAGGTAGCTGGATGATTAGTGAAGCGATGATTACAAGCTCACAGGAGGGCTTAAAGAAAACGGAAGGTATTACGGTTGTCTTTATTTTAATTGTCTTGCTCCTTGTTTTCAGATCATTCATTGCACCCTTTATTCCATTATTGACAGTTGGTATCACGTATCTGACATCACAGTCGATTGTAGCCTTTTTAGTGGATTCAGTAGACTTCCCTATCTCAAGCTATACACAAATCTTTTTAGTAGCAGTATTGTTTGGGATTGGAACAGACTATTGTATTTTGCTATTGAGCCGATTTAAAGAGGAATTATCGGCTAACGACACGATTGCGGAAGCCATTGTTGCGACTTATCGAAATGCAGGAAGAACCGTCCTGTTTAGCGGATTGGCTGTTATGATTGGGTTTGCAGCGATTGGATTTTCCGAATTCCAGCTTTATCAATCTGCAGCAGCCGTTGCTGTCGGTGTGGCCGTGCTTTTATTAGCTTTATTTACAGTCGTTCCCTTTTTCATGGCCACACTTGGAGCTAAGCTATTCTGGCCGTCTAAAAAGGCGGCAGAGCATGGGGAAAGCAGAATGTGGGGACTTGCAGGGAAATTCTCACTTTCAAGACCGGTTTTATCATTATTACTGGTAGCGGTCATTTGTGTCCCATTCCTTTTCACCTATGATGGCACACTTTCCTTTAATTCACTTGAAGAAGTTAGTGACGATGTTCCAGCCATCAAAGGCTTTAATGTGATATCTGACAGCTTCAGTCCTGGTGAAGCCCTATCAACACAAATTGTTCTCCAAAATGATGAGAAAATGGACTCGATTGAGTACCTTGAAATCATCGAAGCTCTATCTCAAAATCTCGAAAAGGTTGACTTAGTTGATAAAGTTCGCTCAGCGACAAGACCGGTTGGGGAAACAATTGAAGAGCTTTACCTTTCTAGCCAAGCAGAAACGTTGGAAAATGGTCTTGGTGAAGGTAAAGACGGTATTGAACAAATTAGTGAAGGTTTACATGAGGCTGAAAGTGAGCTTACCTCCTCTGCCCCTGAACTTAAGAAGGCAACAGATGGAATCGGCACCTTGGTATCAGGTACAAGTGACTTACAATCCGGTTTGTCAGAAATCGAGGCAAATCTAGCCAAAATTGAAGAAGGAATCCGTCAGGGGACTGCCGGATCGACGCAAATTAAGGCTGGTCTTGCTGAGGCGAAGGCAGGTGCTGAAGAATTATTAAACGGTCAGCAGCAGCTGTTACAGGCTTATCAGGATATAGGAACCAATTTATCGGCCTTAAATAGTGGCTATCAGCAGGTTGGTGAGGGTTTAAGCCTTTTATCTAGCAATCTATCACAGATTAAGCCAGAGGATTTTACAACACTTGAAGAAAGCTATGAGGAAATCCTCTACTCACCTGAATACGGCAAAATTAAGGGGGTCATCACAGGTGTACAGGGACCGTTAGCAGAGCTAAGTGCTTCGATTGCACAGCTTAACAGTGGTCTAGCTCCCCTTTCAGAGGGTGTTGGAACGGCCAATACTAATTATGAAGCCGTTATTGCCGGCCAGCATGAATTAGCAAAAGGCCTTCAGGCACTAATCGATGGGATTGGAGCCCAACAGGACGGCTTAGAGCAGCTGGCGGATGGTCAAGGACAGATTGTCAACCACTTCCCTGCTGTGACTGATGGCCTTTCAGAACTAAATAATGGACAGCAGCAACTACTTGATGGCTTTAGCGGCTTAGGTGAGCAAATGAATGAGTTAACAGATGGGCTGGGAAAAAGTGCAGACGGACTGGATCAAGTGTCAGAGGGACTAACATCGGCACAGGATTATTTATCAGGTCTCTCAAAAGCTTCTGCCTTCTATCTGCCAGAGGAAATGCTAACAAGTGAAGAGTTTTCACAAGTATTAGACACCTACTTCTCGCCTGACCGAAAAGTCATGACGATGGATATTGTGTATCAAGCGAATCCCTATTCGAACGAAGCGATGGCTTCCATTGAAGAGGTTAAGACCATCGTAGAACAAACAACAAAGGGAACCAAATTAGAAAATGCCAAGGTAGCTATTGGTGGTATCACAAGTACGAATGCAGATTTACAAACGATGTCCAATGGAGATTATTCGAAAACTGTTGTTTATATGCTTCTCGGGATTTCGATAATCTTAGTTTTTTTATTCCGCTCAATCATTATGCCTGTTTATTTAATTGGTTCATTGATTCTCACCTATTATACGGCCATATCAATCAATGAAGTCATCTTTATGAATATACTTGGCTATACCGGTATATCATGGGCTGTTCCGTTCTTTGCCTTTGTTATTCTGATGGCACTTGGTGTTGACTATAGTATTTTCTTAATGGACCGTTTCAATGAATATAAAGATCTGTCTGTTACAGAAGCGATGCATGTAGCGATGAAGAAAATGGGAACTGTCATCATTTCGGCTGCTGTCATCCTAGGCGGTACATTTGCTGCTATGATGCCATCCGGTATGCTATCCCTGCTGCAGATCGCTTCCATTATCTTAACCGGTTTGCTCCTTTATGCTTTTATCATCCTACCGTTGTTTGTACCGGTCATGGTGAAAAATTTTGGAAAAGCAAACTGGTGGCCGTTTAAACGTCCAATTCAATAGTTAAAAAAGAAAGAAAATCCCCTCCTCGGATGGGGATTTCCTCTTTTATCTTTTTAGTCTACATAATATTATTATGTTAAATCTCAACTATATAGTAGGTTCTCTATTTCCAATACATAATAATCTTCCAAACAGTTCACCTTAAGAACTAGCATAACCAGTTTACTTAAGTCCCCTATCCAAACATTAACTGCTTATTGTCAATTTATTTTTCTCTTGAAAGGTACGTGATAATGTGTATAAATACTTTACCTTTACAGCTAAGCTTACAGTACTAATTTTATTCTTATGTGCTTGTACGACACAGAAAGAATCTAGTCAAAATAAAACAAATCCCTATATAAAGCTATCAACGGAAGAACAGATAACAATCCCAGATAACTATACGAAAGAACAGGAACAACCTATGACAGAATCAGATAGTGAACAAACGGAAGAAAAAGAACAGGATCCGATACCGCAAGTTGAAAAAACTCTACAAGCTGAGGAAATTACTGATTCACTACATAGTCGCCCCCACACACAGATAGAACCAAATAAGGCTGATCACGATATGGAAAAAGAACTTGAACAGCTGCCATTCCAAGATTTCAAGGAAAAATGGAATGCAATTTCAGATGATCAACTGTCAGAGCTATACATTAAACAACTTAATGAAAAGGTAGAGAAAGACAAAACAATCTATAGCGCGACGTTAAATAAGGATCATCAACTAAATATCCAGGTTCAAGAAGGTAATATTCACCAAATTGCTTTCGTGACATCCAATCCTTCATCCTCTTCTGCTGTGTACTCGATGTTAAGCGGCTGGGGTCAAATTATACTTCTATTACATCCGGAGGTTCAAATGTTTGATGTCGATGACTTTTTCTATCAAATTGGCGTCAGACCTAATGCAGATTTACAAAATGTTAAGAATACGACGATGACATACGAAAATATTAAGTACACCATTACACGAACGGACCGGGGATTTAACTTCACTGCTATTATTACCGATGAAATTTAAAATGTAGAAATGAGGTGCACCTATGAAGCGATTGATATTCCTCACGATTCTTATGTTAGGACTTTCTACTGCACTACAGAAAAGCACACCCATGCATGCAAATACCGGCTTATTTAATATGTCTTATTTATTTTTTGGAGTGCCAAATTCGTACCTCTCTCAAGTAAACAAAACACAAGGAAGCCTAAATGTTGTTTCGCCGAACTATTTTGATATTGCTGAAAATGGAGAATTAGAAGTCACCTGGACACTAAATGATTCATTTATTAATGAAATGAAAAAAAGAGGAATAAAAGTCGTCCCATTCTTAGCCAATCACTGGAATAAAACGGCTGGAATAAATGGGCTAAAAAAACGTGAGCAGCTGGCCACAAGCATTGCTGAAGCGATTAAAACGTATCATTTAGATGGGGTTAATGTTGATATTGAAGGCGTTAGCTCTGATTTCCGTGATGAACATACCGATTTTATCCGTTTATTACGGAAAAAAATACCGGACAATAAAGAAGTTTCTGTAGCAGTTGCTGCTAATCCTAACAACTGGTCGGGAGGATGGCACGGCTTCTATGATTATAAAGGATTGTCTGACCATTGTGATTATTTAATGATTATGGCTTATGATGAAAGCTGGGAATCACCGGAAAGTCCAATTGGACCGGTATCCAGTATATCCTTTTTTGAAAGATCCATTAAATACGCGCTCAATCAAGGAGTTCCAAAGGATAAGATTGTAGCAGGTCTGCCTTTTTACGGCAGGATGTGGAAAACAGACGGTCCTACATTGGAAAATAAGAAAATCAATGGGATGGGAGTATCAAGCTCAAGAATAAAATCCCTAACAGAAGAGTACAATGGAACCGTTAAATTTGATGAAAAGACTCAGTCACCAATGGTTTCATTTAAGATTCCAAAGGGGCAAGACTATATTATTAATAAAACAAAACTAACACAAGGTGAATATGTCATTTGGTATGAAAATGAACAGTCAATAAAAGCCAAGCTTCTTCTGCCGAAAAAATATGGGATAAAAGGAACAGGGTCTTGGGCTTTACAGCATGAATTACCTGAAATGTGGCATTATTACTCTCTATGGTTAAATAAACAATTCTTCGTAGACCTTACAGCAAGCTTTAGCTGGGCTCAAAAAAGTATTGACCTTGTCTCGGAGAAAGGCTGGATGCATGGCACTACTAGTACAACCTTTTCTCCAGGATCGACACTTACACGAGCACAGGGTGCTGTTATCCTTGTAAGAGCTTTAGGGAAGGCAAATAAACTACCGGACCAATATCAATTTACTGATACGAAAGGTCACTGGGCCCAAAAAGAAATTGAAGTTGCCAGGGAACTAGGATATGTAAATGGTAAGGAACCAAATAAATTCGATCCAAATGCACCATTAAAGAGACAGGAATTAGCTCAAATCTTATATAATATCTTCAGTTACCCTATTCCAGATACAGAAAATCCTTTTCAAGATATACAGGAGGGTCAATGGTCATATAATGCTGTCCAAGCCTTAGCACAGAAAGGCTTTATCAGTGGTTATGATGATGGAACCTTCCGTCCGAATGAAACATCAAAAAGAGCTCACATGGCTGCTTTAATGGAGCGAATGTCTAAAGAATTTGAGACTAAGGCAAACGCTCAATAAGCACCACAAGGGTTTCCTGAAAGAAGTCAGGAAACCCTTGTTCTTATTAATATAGCACTCCCCCTTCAAAGTGTCTTCAATGGCGTTACCCTTCTAAAAAAGATTATGTCTGCCACTACATATAGCTCATAGTTAAAGGCTTACGTAAAAAAGCTATGATGAATTCATCATAGCTTTACAAAAACTCTGTTATTAGCTTAATCAGAACAGGTCCAAGGAGAACAATAAACAAGGTGGGAAAAATAAAAATCACCATTGGGATCAACATTTTTACCGGTGCCTTCATAGCCTGTTCCTTTGCATTGAAGCGCTGTTTTTCCCTGATTCTTTGCGTTTGAGCCCTCAACACCTTACTCATGCCAATTCCCATTTGATCGGCCTGGATAATGGAGCTCATAACGCTTTTGAAGAAATCAGATGGTACACGTTCCCTAAGCTCTGCAAATGCCTGTTTCCTAGATTTACCAAGCTTCATATCCTCTAACGTTGACAAGAACTCTTTAGATAACGGTGTGTTCATTTGCATAGCCACCTTTCTTAAGGCTCCATCTAACCCCATCCCTGCCTCAATCGAAACATTTAATAAATCAAAGAAGTCAGGCATCGCTTTATCAATAAGCATTGTGCGCTGTTTGCTTTTGACAATTAAGTAGTAATGGATATATCCATAAGAGGCAAAAGATACAAAGAGAGCGACAATAAATAACCTTAATTTATCCTCTGTTGCAGGCCCAAGGAGAAACATAAAAAGGAGGAATAAGAAAACTGGCAACAAATATTGGATTAATACAAAATCACCTGCTGAAATTCCAAAAGGATTTCCTGCTGCTTGAAGCTTTTTTTCAAATTGAATCATTTTTTGTTTCGGCATTCGCTTGACGAAAAACATTCGTCCCTTTATCAGTACAGGTTGAACAAACCGAATATAAAGGGATTTATTTCTAATGTCCTCATCATTTGTTTCAAGTGATACAAGTTGGTTTTTGCTCGTCAGCCATGGTGAGACTCTTTGATAAATCACCATTTTATTTTTAAATATCTGTAGTAGTATAAGATAGCCAACGCTGGTAAAAAACAAAAAAGTAAAGAGTACGAATAAAAATGAGATCATCTTCTATACCTCAACCTTTACAATCTTATTAATCAAGAGCCAGCCTATGACCCCTGAAATGATACCAGCACTAATTAACACTACTCCAATAGGATGAGATAGCATCGGATTAAAATAGCTGCGATCCATAAGATATAAAATACCTCCTAGAGCGACCGGCAGCAGGGAAATAACGGTGGCAGACATCCTCCCCTGAGAGGTTAAAGCCTTTAACTCGTCCTTCATACGGACTCTCTCAGAAATAGTGGCATGGATGGTTTCAAGCATTTGTACAAGATTGCCTCCTGTAGAGCGTTGAATCAAAACCGCCGTAACGACAATTTCTAAATCTTTGTTTGGCATCCGCTTTAACAAATTCCCAAAGGCCGTCTCCATTGAAATCCCCAGGTTAATTTCTTTGTTTGTCCGGGCAAACTCAATACCGATTGGCGGATCCATTTCTTTAGAAACCAGCTGCATCGCCTGCATAAAGCTAAAGCCTGATTTAATCGCACTAGCCATTGTTTCTAAAGCATCTGGAAGCTGCGCTGTGAAAGCATTTAATCTAGATTGTTTTTTTCTTCGAATATAGAATGATGGCAGATTCCAGCCGAGGACTGCACACAAAAGAGCCACTAGTAAATGAAAGCCAAAAAAGAAAGAAAAGAAAAAAGCGATTGTAAACATAACAAGTCTAATAGTAATAAACTCCTCCACTTTAAGTGGAATACCTGCACCCTCTAATTCACTTTCTATTTTAATCCGTTTCGTTTCCGTTGTTTTTATGCTTTTAGATAGAATAGAGAGGATTTTTTTAATAGGAGATGTCATTGGTCCTTCAGCTTTTGAATCAGCCTCTACCGTGTTTATTTCCACTTTTGTTAATTGCTGTATTCTTCTTCTGACCTTTTGTTTCTTATTAACATATTTCGTTAAAATAAATGCGAAAAGAATGGTTGATAAAATGAAAATAATAAAGATCATACTAGTCACTCTCCATTAAACCATTCAGAAGGAAGCTCGAAGCCATACTGTGCTAATTTTTCAGAACAATGCGGCCGGATACCTGTTGATACATGCTTACCAATTACTTTCCCATTGGCGGAAGTTCCAGTTTGATTAAAAGTGAACAAATCCTGTAAAATAATGGTTTCACCTTCCATCCCAATTACTTCTGTTATATTGACTATCTTTCTGCTGCCGTCCTTTAATCTCGATTGTTGGATGATTAAATCAATTGCACCTGCTATTTGCTCTCTGATTGCACGAATCGGCAGATCCATTCCAGCCATCAGTACCATCGTTTCAAGACGAGAAAGCATTTCACGAGGAGAATTAGAGTGACCAGTTGCCAAGGAGCCATCGTGTCCCGTATTCATTGCCTGGAGCATATCTAACGCCTCACCGCTTCTAACCTCTCCGATAACAATTCGGTCCGGTCTCATCCGTAGCGAGTTTTTCACTAAATCCCTTATCGTTATGGCCCCTTTGCCTTCTATATTAGGTGGTCTTGTTTCTAATGAAACGATATGATCCTGTAACAGCTGGAGCTCCGCCGCATCTTCAATCGTGATAATTCGCTCATCATGCGGGATAAATGAAGACAAAACATTTAATAAACTTGTTTTGCCGCTCCCTGTACCCCCACTGATAAAAATATTCAACCGAGCTTTTACACAAGCATCAAGAAATTTTGCCATTTCTTCTGTTAAGGAACCAAATTTAATTAAATCCGGCATTTTCAGCCGGTTTTGGGGGAATTTCCGAATCGTTATCGATGGTCCAACCAATGATAAGGGAGGGATAATAGCATTTACCCGCGAGCCATCCGGAAGACGAGCATCCACCATCGGACTACTTTCATCAATTCTTCTTCCTAGCGGGGAAACAATTTTCTCAATGACCTGTAACGCATGTTCATCATCGCGAAAATATTTATCGCTTAACGTTAATTTCCCGCTTTTTTCTACATAGATCTGATAAGGACCATTTACCATAATTTCAGATACCTCGGGATCATTCAATAAAGGTGTAATCGGCCCAAAGCCAATTAATTCATTGGAGACCATATCGACTAATTCTTTTCTACCTTCAAAGGTCAAGCGGTCATTTTTCTCATTGAAAAACTTCATCGCTTCTTTCTCAATTAGCTCGAGCTGCTCCTTATCGGAAAGAGCGGGCAGCTTTTTCAGCTCGGTAACTAAATGGATATGAAGCTGTTTTTTTAATTCATTTTCAATGGGCCTCGTTACTTCCCTTTTCTGTGTTTCCTGTTTCCCTTCAACA
The DNA here is from genome assembly GCF_900104575.1 of Bacillus tuaregi. NCBI lineage: Bacteria > Bacillati > Bacillota > Bacilli > Caryophanales > Bacillaceae > Bacillus > Bacillus tuaregi. The sequence continues at coordinate 1,835,857 of NZ_LT629731.1, read as the reverse complement.
GGAATGGTCGTAAGGGTTTTTTCATTTATCCTCTTTAATAATGACATGAAAATCTCCTCTATTTTTTACTTTTTGAAAAAAACCAGCCTTTTTTCTTTTCTTTCTTCCTTGTTAGATACTCACTTAGGTTGTCATTGATAATTTGTTCACTTATTTTCATGACAGATTTCGCGACAGCGCTTTTTGAGTTTAGTGTGACAAAGGATTCTCCCTTATTGATAGAGGAGATAACTGTTCGATAATCGCTTGGAATGCTTCCTTCTATTTTCATCCCTAGTACATCTTCTACTAATTCCTTCGTCATATCTTCCGTCTCAGAATCTCGATTCAAGATAACATGTACTTTATTCTTCAGACCTAATAAATTAAGTGTTTCAATTGCGAGTTTTCCATTTTTAAGTGCTGGTAAATCTAGTGAAGCGACTAACAAAATCATATCGGATAGTTCCATAGCGACTAAGCTTGTTTCAACAAACGCAGGAGGAGTATCGATAACTATCATGTCATATTCCTGTTTCATGGCTTCAATTAAGTAGGAAATATGTTCTCCCGTTACCATTTCTGAAAACTCCGGCTGTGTTGGGGCAGCCAATATGTCAATTCCTGATTTATGTCTTAACATATACTCCTCGATGGATTTATCCCCATTCTCATAGGACTGCTTGACCCAATCGTAGATTGTGACTGAAGGCTGAATATCAAACAACAGTGAGACATCACCAAATTGCAGATCTAAATCAATAATTGCTACTTTTAGATTGTGTTTATTTAAAGCGACTGACGTATTCACACTGACAGTTGTTTTTCCGACACCACCTTTTGTACTGCAGACAGTTATAATTTTTGCTTCCTTATCTACTATCCTATTCGCTTTATCTCCTTTTACCTTAAGACTTACAACACTTTCAGCTTTTGAAATCGCTTCAATGACCTCATCTTCATCACTTTCAATATCTAATACATCAATTGCTCCAGAGTACATGGCTTTTTTATAGTCAATTTCTTCCTTGTTAACTAATAAAATAACTGCTGTAAGCTGTTGGGTCCGAGAGATTTCAAGGCAGGCTTCAAAAGGATCTATCGTTTGATTCGGTCCTAAGATAACAATACTTCCTTTAGCCTCGCAAAGGGCTGATACTAAATCTTGAAACTGATCAAAGATTTTACTGCTTTTATTTAATTCGTCTAGCATCAGCTTTACTGCAGTAGAATACATTCTTTTTTCAGAATGAATATAATAGTTCATAAAGGCATCTTTCCTTATTGTTTCTTAGGAATGTCGTTAATCGCTGGTACATCTTCACTCACGCCTCTCAGCATAAGTGTAACGGTTCCCCTCTCCTTTTCGAGAGCAAGGTTTGCTCCATCTAACGGACTTACTTCTAACGTAACCAAACGATATGGCTCTTGTTCTTCTTCCTCTGTAACAGTAACCGTATTGCCAACTGCTAACACTCTAATATTTTCTAATAAGATGTTTGATACCATGTCTTGATCCGTTAGATTATTTACCACTACAATATCAACAAATGAGCCAGGTCTAATAAAACCGGAAACACCCTGTTCTTCCTCAACGGCAATGGATATCGCCCTTTTCCCTGCACGAATCTCCAATGGGGTTATCTGTGTATCTTTTTCTTTCTCCATTTCTTCGACTTGTTCGGTTTGTTCCGCATTTTCATCCACACCATTAGTATTACCCTTATTTGATGTCAATATGAAAAAAGTGAAGGACATCAATAAGCCAAAGAGAATGGCTAATAGCCATATTTTTTTTGTATTCACAACTATCACCTATTCAACCTTAGTGAGTTTAAATGTTGGAGGATCTGTCAGTTCTTCTAAAAAAACGGCTTCTACATCAGCACTTGTATTTGAAACACTTTTTAAGAAAAAGGATGCAAAACCAACAATACGAACATTGTCACTATTAGGCAGCGACTCATAAAGTGGGACGAGCACCACTCGCTTGCATCCCGAAGGATAATGACGATAAGTAGCATGAGGACAATCGCCAATCCGGTCATCAATGGCTGTTTTTATATTGCCTAATTGATTTCCATTGTAGGTTTCATAAACTTTATTAACACTGATATTGCCCTTAAAACCGTTTTCTAATTCCTCTTTGAAGGTATTACTTTTACCACTATAATTGATATGTACCGTCTCTTTGCCAAAAAAGATGACGGATGAGCCATATTTTAAATAGTTTAACTTAGGGAAACCCAGTGGAACTGTATTTGTCGCAGATTTAATCGGCGGACCTGCTTCTAGTTCTACTCTTGCAGTTGCTGTGATTGTTTGCTCAGAGACACCAAATAATTTCGCAAAATATAGACTGACTTTTTTACTCCCATGAACTTCAATCGCGGTTGGTTGATCCTTAAGTATGATGCTGAAATTATCTGGATTTTCATCATTTAGTTGAATGGACCTTATAGCCTCTTCCATCGCTCTTTGATTATTACCAGGAAGCTCTTGACCACTTGCAAGTGCTGCAGCATCTGCTGTCTTTTGCAGCCTGCTTTTTTCCAAGTAGAGTGAGCCAAAATCAACCACTAATGCTAAAAAGCCAATAAAAACAGTCATTAGGATTGCAACAAAAACCATTACCTGCCCTGCTTCATTCCGAAGGAAAGCCTTCATTCTCATTCCACCCTCATCACAGTTTTAGCCTGTAACATGAGCGGATTTGGCAAAACACTTTGAATTAGCGGAGTGGAAAAAGAAACGGGATAGGATATGTTTACCGTTACATATGTACCCCTTTTTCGATTTTGTTCTGTGGGAGACACAGAAAAATTTCTTGGATCTATGGTTAGTGTCGAAGCGGATTCTTTCGCTCTTATCCATACATCAGAATCTGTCCCACCAATACTTGCTATTCGTGCAGCCTCCCGTCCGGCATGTTCAAGTGTTAAGTAAGCATGAAAAATCCTTCCAAAATCAATAATCGCAAAAAGGAAAAAAATTAAGATGACTAATGAAAAGGCTAATTCGACAGTTGCCTGTCCTTTTTCCGATTTCATCAAAACACATTCACTCCGTAATAGCCTATTGTCCCTAACACAATGGCAACACCATATGGAAAGGCATGATGCAACTCGTCTTTATTTAAGGTATCCAATGTTTTTATGCGAGCTGAAAAAAGAATCCTTTCTAAGGAGCTTATTAATTCCTTCTTTATAATTAAAATTGCTAACGCTATTATTCCTCCAGCAATGGCAATATATAAGAAGGATCCAATAACAAATGCTGTTCCTTTTAATGCTCCGATGGCCATTAGTAATTTTACGTCCCCTGCGGCCATGCCTTTCAAAGCGTAGGGAATAATAAGTAATGCAAAGCCTGTCCCTAATCCCATCATACTGAAGACCAAGCCATCCAAGCCATTTGTCATGGTATGGATGAGAATACCAATGATCATCGCTGGAAAAGTAATAATATTAAAGATTCTTCTATCTTTTACATCCGTAAAGAAAGAAATGATTAACGCTGTAAATAGAATAAATGTTGTCATGTATGATCACCTTTTAAAAAACCCCTACTTTCATAGTAAGCCGAGTGAAAGTAGGGGCATTATTTTCTTAAGAAATAATACTTTTTAAAGGAAAAATTATTCTCCTTTTTTCTCAAACCAACCAGTTACTGCTGATTCAGAGAACTTTTCTTTAATTGTATCACCAAAAATTGTTGCCACTGCTACTGCAACAACCGCAATCCCACCTAACACTAAACCGTACTCTGTCATCCCTTGTCCTTTTTCATCCTGCAAAAATCTTTTCACTGGGTTTCTCATGGATGTGACCACCTTTCATGTTTGAAAAATTCTATGCATAAAAAGATACTTAAACCAAAACAATAGTATCTAGCGATTCGTACATGAAACAACGATTAAATTCCCTTTTATAGGGTTGCATCGCTGTTTGTAAGGTGATATTACCACGCCATTTTTCGAGCAACAATCACAAAATAATTCTTGTATTGATTAATACTGGAAAACCTTCTTTTGGAATTTTTTTGTTTTAGCTGCTCAGTATTATTATGTGAAGGCAGTGAATTTTTTATGAAGTTAATTACTGACAAAGATATCCAGAATATACCAATTGAAATTATTAACCATGATACCTTTCTAAGACGATTAATCGGCTTAATGTTTCGCATAAAACCCATTGTAAACGAAGGAATTTGGCTTCATCCCTGTAATTCCATACATATGTTCTTTATGTTTTTTGCCATAGATGTAGTTTTTTTAAATGAGAATCAACAAATTATTTCTTTCAAGAAAAACGTCAAACCATGGACCATTATTCCGCCGGTAAAAAAGGCAGTGTCTGTATTAGAATTGCCTAACGGGACCATTTCTACTTACTCATTTCAAATTGGGGACACCATTGATTGGTAGCTTATCTTTATTCAGATTCTATTCCTTTCCCCCATATCGTTTACATTTCTTAAAGAAGGTAAAGGATTTACTTCAATTTATGTCACAGGTCAACCATGTCGATTCATAGGGTATTAAAGAGTTTTGACTGAGGAGGAAAATAGATGTTTCCAAGACACCCCTATTACGTCCCAAGCATACAGCCAAATGCTTATTATCAATGGCCAGTTTATCACAATGAACCCTATGAATATAACCGAGGTTATCCCTATGACCCTTACACTTCTAACCGTCAACAGCCTGTAAGAGGTCAGGCAACGTGGACCGATGGCGGTCCTGTCACACTATGCAATATTCCCTGGTCAAATAATGAATATATGACGGCAGCAGTTGGAGCCAGTTCCCCATACCGCTGCGGTCAGACGCTAAAGATACTGAATCCATCAACACAGAAAGAAATATTGGTTAATGTAGTGGATCAGGTACAAGGTTATCCAGTAAATAAAATTAATCTACATCGAAGAGCATTTGAGGCACTCGGAGCAAAGCCAAGTGAAGGTGTTATTCATATTGAAATTACCCACTCACCAGAAATAGAGCAGGAAGAATGGGGCAGATATTTAATCACAATCACACAAGCTGCCTACCCAGGTTATCGGGTTACGGATTATCAGTATATAGGAAAATCTTCTGAGTCCCCAACAAGAACAAAACAAAGCTATGAATTTGTATTACAGTCCCCACAGGAAACCATAAAGGTTAAAGGAAATGTTCTGTATGATCCAAACACAAATCGGGTCATTTCATTTGACCTAAACGAACAGTAATGTAAATATTAATGATAGTACATTCTTTAAAGTATTATTATCCATAGAAAAAACCACACTGACAAAGGAGTGTGGTTTTTTCAGCATAATTTATGATTGTTAATCTTCGTCTGCTGATAAATCTTTAACTGGAAGCTGCTCGCCTTCTTGATGTGTTACTTTTCGGAGGTTGAACATTGCTTTTAAACTAAAGACTAGTAAAATCAGTACACCAATTAAGAAGACTGTATCTGGAATTGCTCTATATGTTAATATGGTTTGCACTAAGTCCTGTTTTAGAAAGGCCGCCGAGCGAGATGCCGCATATCCGTTTACGTATGCAGCTTTTAACTGCATGAATCCAACTGGAAGCAATGAAGCAAATACCATACCGGCAAGACCGACATTTAACAGAATGCAGCTAATTTTCACCCATTTTTCATTCCACTTCTCAGGTTTTACAATATTACGCAAAGAATAAAGTAAAAGAGCAATCGCAAACATACCATAAACACCCATCATGGCACCATGACCATGTGCAGGTGTTAAAAATTGTCCGTGTTCAAAGAAGCTGACGGCAGGAAGATTGATTAAGAATCCTAGTACACCAGCACCAACCAAGTTCCAAATCCCAACTGAAATTAAGAACCAGAATGTTCCTTTATAAGGAAAATCAATTCCTCCAGCTTTCATCGTTTTATAATGCTCATATGCTTCTAAGATTAATAGCGTTAAAGGTACAACCTCTAAGGCTGAGAAAACAGCGCCTAAGCCAATCCAGGCCTCGGAAGAGCCATTATAGTAGTAATGATGACCAATTCCGATTACACCGCTTCCTAATAACAAAATTAATTGGAAGTATAAAGCCTTAACTGTAGAGCTTTTTGTAACAAGTCCCATTTGTACCATTAAGAAGCCAATTACTACCACCGCAAAGACCTCAAAGATTCCTTCTACCCAAAGATGAATAATCCACCAACGCCAGTAATCGGCAAAAGTAAAGCTTGTGTCAGGGTTAATTAAAAAGGCAAAAATATAAAATGCAGGTACGGCGATAGCAGAATAGAATAGCAGGTGAATCAATCCACCTTTATCTGACTCCCGTTTTAATCCGCTCCTAATTCCTCGGTAGACGATAAACAACCAAATGACCATTCCTACTGCCAAGATGATCTGCCACACGCGGCCAAGCTCAATATACTCCCAGCCGGTATGACCCAGCAGGAACCAATTATTGCCTAAATAACCATTTGCCCCTAGCCATTGCCCTAGCATACTTCCGACAACCAAGACGACTAAAGCCCAAAATAAAATATTTACTAATAATCCTTGTTTTTTCGGTTCGCGTCCGCCGACTAATGGAGCTACGTAAATCCCCATACCAAGCCATGCGGTTGCAATCCAAAGGATGGCCAGTTGCAGGTGATAGCCCTTCGCAATATTAAACGGAAGGATATCATGAATCCATTTCATGCCAAAAAAGCTGTCAGGTTCTATATAATAATGAGCCAAGAGTGCCCCGAACATAGCCTGAACAAAGAACAAGGCTGTAACGACGAAAAAGTATTTTCCAGTTTTCAGCTGCGAGGATGTAACGGGAAGCTTATGTAGATGAATCTTAGGAAAATTCCCTTCTGTATACGCTTCCTTCATACCTAAATGATAACGATAAAAGATAAACAAAATAATCCCAAGGAATAATACTAGGATTGTCACACTAGCACCACTCCACCAAATGGCAGAGAACGAAAGCACATTACCGGCATCCTCAAAATACGGCCAGTTATTAGTATAGGTAATATCATCACCGATTCGTTCCGTACTTGATAGCCAAGCTGTCCAGAAAAAGAATGCAGAAATCTGTTCGATTTGATCACCTTCTGCAACGTATGCTCTTCCCTCCTGTGGCATATGTTCTTCTTTAATTAACTCTGGTTTTAGGCCCCAGCCGTCACCTTCTGTAAAGACCATTTGATAGTGTTCGACTACTCTTTCATAACCATAGGTTTGAGCATCAGTTAGAACCATCGTATCGGATTTTGCATCGTATCTGTTTACTCGCATTTCTTCTATGACAAGATCACGGATAACAGATTGTTCTTCACTAGAAATCTCAGCAAACGGTTTACCATATTTCTCTTTTGCCATAAAATCCTGCATTCCCTCTGTATACACTTGTAAGGCTTCAGCCGTATAATCCGGTCCCATATAAGAACCATGTCCGAGAACAGTCCCATAGTCCATTAATCCATATTTTTGAAAGACTGCCTGACCTCCCATGATCGTTTCTTTTGTTAAGATAACCTCACCTTGTACATTCGTTATTTCTAAGGGACGAGGTGCTTGGTCTTTAAAGATCCAATAGCCCCCTACTAATAAAACGGTAAAACTAGCAAGAATTGTTATGATAAGAATTGATTTTAATAGTCCATTTTTTCTTCTTGCTGGTTCAGTTTGACTTACTTGTACTTCCTGTTTTAGTCCCATTTTATTTCCACCTCCTATTTGATACAGCTATCATATATCGAATCAATTATTGACAAAGTGACGTCACTCAATAGATAGATATGATTTTTGTCACATTCCAATCAGTTTCTATGATAAGCGTCACACAATTGTACTTAGTAGATTGATATAATTTTGACAAATCAAATTCGCCCCGTCGAATTTGCGTCCGGATTTTTATTGAGCTCGCTCGATAAACTACCTAAAAAAAATCCGTGACATCCGCCGGAGGCTTAACTTCATTCAGCTGGGGTTTGAACCCCTACTGAATCGAAGAACCATTTGCATTCATCCCCCACTTGTAGAAGTGGAGGACTTCTGCTGAATGAAGTTAAATGTATGAAAAGAGGTGGCATCCTTGAAGTTTGAAGATTGGTTGACGAAGCTAAAAGTCATTCCGTTATTTAATGAATTATCAGATAATGAGACTGCCAATATCTATAAAATAGCGCAATATCGTATCTATAAACCAAAAAAGTATATATGTATGCAAGGGACTCCCCTGACTAAAATTTTTATTCTTCATTCTGGTAAGGTGAAGTTTTTCAGAAGTGACTCTTTAGGAAGAGAGCAAATTATGTCTTTCTTAGAAGCCGGTGAAATGTTTCCTTATGTTGGATTTTTCAGAAGTGGAAAACACCCTGCCACTGCAAAGGTTATAGAAGAAGTACATATGACAATTTTACCTATTTATCAATTTGAAAAAATACTGTTAAGTAACCCAGAAATGTGTATTAAATTATTTAATATTCTTGGCGAGAAAATCGTCGATCTCCATGCACGTCTTGAAGAACAAATACTACATAATACGTATGAACAAATTATTCTCTTGTTTATAAGACTATGTAAATCAAATGGAGTAAAGTATGGAGACTATTACAAACTTACTACCCATTTTACAAACCGTGAACTTGCTCATATGATTGGAACCTCACGTGAAACCATTAGCAGAACCGTAAACCTGCTTAAGAAAAAAGGATTTTTGAGACTGGATGAAGATGGATATCTCATTTTAAACCCTGTACATCTCCAACAAGAAATTATTGCCTAAACCCAAAACCTCTTTAGAGACTTCTTAAGAGGTTTTGGGTTTTTTTAGGGATTTGAGTAGAACATTCAATCCATTAATATAAAACCTGTCTTACTCCTAGTAAACATCTTATTTTTCAGCAAAAAACAACTATAAAACATTTTTTGTTTTTTTACCGAAAAACCTTTCTTTAACTTTGAATCTCATGTACAATATCACTATAATTGTAGTTTTTATATTTAACACTATTTATATATTTTTTATTCATTTAAGTATATTAATGAAATAATATTTCACATATTTCTCATATAAATTTCACTTTTATTGAATTTTCATATAATTTAGACACAAAATGTTCAAAATTATTTCTATCTACCATTGAATTCATTCCCTATTGATTGTTGGCTTAAGCGCTCCATTTTCGCTTGATTCTATTATTTTTAACTTGCTTATATTAATTTCTTTATTTATTCAAATTTATGTAAGCACTTCCATGTTAGAATAATCTCAACAACAAAAGAAAGAGGGAATGGAAAATGAATAACATTTGCAGTAAATGCCAAGCTGTATTTAAAGATGATGATCAAGTAGTATTAGATATTTTTAGTAAACTGACACATGCTGATTGTTTCGATGAAAATCCTGGATTTATTACGACAGAAGGTGAATTCAAGGATATTTCTGAATCCTATGCTAATTTAGTGGATGGTTAATCACTCAAACCTGCTTCAGAAAAAGAATCCGCCTATACACACTAAAAGCCAGGACTGACGAACAAGTTCCTGGCTTTTATTTATAGAACTAGCTCTGTCCCATTTAGTTAATGCTTATGACGGAGCATAATTTCAATTCCCCTGTCAGACATATTGTTTAACTCCTGCGATACGGCCTTGTATAGGTCCATCGAAGCGGGAGATCCAGCCCTCTGTGCTTCTTGATACATAAATTGTTCGAGCTGCTGACGTTGCTGATCCAAACCATAAACTTCTGTCTTTGCAGTCACTTGATCGTTTTCCATACCGTTCCTCCACCTATTTATTATGGGTTACTAATTGACTTTTGTTATATTTTTGACAGTCTCATTTCTTTTATACATAATCTAAATACCTTCCAATTGGTTTTGCAGGGAGCTGAGCAAGATGTATTATTACTTTGTTGAGGAAAAAATAAAAAAAGCAGTAGATAATGGCGAGTTTAATGACCTTCCAGGTATAGGAAAACCTTTAGACGATTCAGATGACCTACCGGGTTTATCACCTGAATTAAAAATGGGCTACCGAATGCTTAAAAATGCCGGCTATCTCTCAGAGCAGAAGGATAAAAGAAATCCAATGATCACGTTCGAGGATTTAATTCACTGTGCAACAGATGGACTTGAAAAAGGCCATTACGAAAGAAGAATGAAATTCGATGAAATGGTCGATGAGCGAAAACTGCGGTTCAATTCGAAATTTCGAGAATATGCTAATATTATTTATCAAAAGCTATTTAAATAGGCCAGAAGGGAGTTTCGGGCATCTAAATCAAATGAGAGCGTCCCCTCCCTTTTTCATTACTAGTATTAGTCGTAGTTTTGTTTCTGTCTAACAGTCAAGTCTAATGCATGAATGGTGCCGTCTAATTCCTTCGAAATCTCCTGACAAAAATCCATCGTGGATTGATAATAACCTTCTTGCATCTCATGGAATATTTGTTCAGCCAATTGCTGTCTTTTATCCTCACGAAGGCCTTGCCACTGATTATTCATCCCTTCAACCTCCTAGTTACAGTGCATTTAACATTTATCTTCTCCATGATGTCTAGAAAATATGTCTATCATTTTTATCCATCTCACCAAAAAGGGAGTGTCTTAATGAACGAAATAGTCAGTAAGTGTAGCAGGTGTGGTAAAGCGATTTATTGTATAGATGGATTTTTCAATGGGATTCATACAGATGACAAGATAACGCTTTGTTTTACTTGCGCAGAAGAGAACGAAAAATCCGCAGAATAAGCAGCGGATTTTATCATTCGTTTCATCGGCTTACTATAATATCTTCTGTAACTCATTCCAGTGGATGAGACGAGGGAATTGAACATCACGATTATACGATTGATCCTTTACAATGACCTTTAATGAATCGGAAGAAAGTGTATTTAATACGGCAGGCTTATCGTCGAAGTAATAATCAAGCTGTAAGCTTTGGATAATTCCGACCTTCTCATCATCCTGCATACCATAATAAAACCGATCATCCATTATCGGAAATCCCTGCCTTTTCATCCATTCCTTTGTTCGTTCTCCATGTTCTTTAGGTCTTGATGTTATATAGTAGATTTCATGGCCTTCCATGACTAATCTATTCAAGGTTTCCACTGCATCAGGAAATGCAGGACAATCCGTATAATAAATATCCTCTAACGAACGATTCCACATCTCCTTCCCCTCTTCATCTGATAAACCAAAAGGTTCATGAATTTCCACCCGTTTTAAAGCGTAAAATTCTTCTAAAGAAGCCATCGTGTTTAATTTTTTATTATAAATATGAAAGGCATGCTCACGTAAATTAATTAATGTATCATCAATATCAAATCCAAATTTCATAGTATTTCCCTCAATTATCCTTATTTTAGCTGTATTTAACGTACATACATTCATTTTAATAGGCTGTAGCTGCTTAGTCAAAAGTAGCATCTATTATATCAATAGTTATCTATAGAAATTACAAATTTACAATTGTCTATCTTAACTGTAAAATTGATAATGTTGATTTTTTAATAAAAGAGGTTAGTCTAATGAGAATGATATATAATCAAAAAATCGAATCAATGATTGAATTACATCGAAAAGTATTAATTGAAACAGGCTTAAAGCATGGATTCAATAGCGTCCAGACCCTTACTGCAAGTCAAAAGCTTGATGAATTAATTGTGCAATATCAAAAACAAAACCAATAGCCAGTACATGGAGTAACATCCTCAACTCTCACCAATAAATAAAACCTATCCGTTTTGTACGAATAGGCTTTGCCCATAAATGTTCTAAAGTTTAAATAGAACCTTCATATTTTAGAGACAGCTTCCTTTAATCGCCATACACATAGTGTATCAGATAACCAGCCTGTCAAAATACATTTCAAGTTTTTATTAAAAGGTACTGACCAATCATTATGATTTCAAAAGCTATCCCCTGTATTTAGCCCCGCCTACGCTAAATACGATGATGGCCACGCGTGCCATCCAACCTAACTTTATCTTAACAGAAAGCGCTTTCACCTGCAATTATTTCCGTATATCAATTTTCGACATAAATCTATATACATACTTAATAGTTAATAAAATGGAGGTAGATTACGTTTTATTTCTTGTACGCTTTATTCAATGCATTGAATTAGCCTCTTACGACCAAAATACGTACGAAAGCCACTAATTCTAAACTTTGGAGGTAACTGCATGGCAAGCGAAAGAAAGGAAAAACCATTCTACAAGAAATGGTGGGTTTGGCTGCTCGCACTCTTATTCATTTTTGCACTCCCAGCCTTTTTTGATGAAGGTGACCGTGACAAGGCGCTAGAGAATGAAAATCTAAATCACGATAAACAATTGGATCAACTAACAGCGGACAGTGCACAAAATGAAAACACTACTACTCCAGATGCACCTCCTGAAAATGAGGAAAAGAAATCTACGCCGCCTGCTGAAGAGAAGGGAAAGGAAAAAATCACAAAAGGAACCTATAAGGTAGGTACAGACATACCAGTCGGTGAATATTTAGTTTTTGCAAAGGGATTTGCTTATATTGAAAGTGCATCAGACAGCACAGGACAGTTAGACAGCATCCTATTTAATGAAAATTTAAGTAATGGCGCCCATACCTATGTAACTTTACACGAAGGAGAATATTTTAAGCTGCAGGACGCAGAAATGTATCCCATATCCTCTGCACCCTCAGTTATACCAGAAGATGGAATATACGATAATGGAATGTTTAAGGTAGGACAAGATATTCCTGCTGGAGAATACAAGGTTATTCTAGACAGTTCAATTGGTATGGGGTATTTAGAGGTGAGCTCTGACAGCAGTCATCAGTTGACGAGTGTTGTAACCAATGAAAATGTTCAGGCTGATATGTATATTACGGTTTCAGATGGCCAATATTTAACCCTACAGGATGTAAAAATTCAAAAATAAACACCTTTTATCCCATGGAATAACAGTAAAAAATCCTTGCCGGCTATTCTTAATAAGCCAGCAAGGATTAAAGAATTTCAAACTTTTGAGTTCTATGTATCCTATTATAATTGCTGATTTGCATAATATTCTTTTTGGTATAATGCTAACTTTTTTACTTCTATAATTTGATCTTTAATCTCTGTCGGAATATAAGATACTTTTCTTAATTGCTGCAGGATAAGTGAATAGCGTAATTCAAGTTCTTCATTGGTTACATCCGGATTCTGTTTTCTTTCTTCTGCTTCATCATACTGCTTCAGTGAAGCTGCGAGAAGATAATAGTCTTGTTTTACCTCTGACTTTCGATCTTCGGTTATAGAAATTAACTCATCATATTCCTCGGTTAATAAAAATTCAATATATGCTTGTTCTTCTTCCGTCATTTCCCTGCTGTTAAGCTTATCCTGATCCTCATTTTTAGTTGACATCTGGATTAGAGATTGACATCCTGTTACTGAAATCAAGAGTAAAATGCTAATAATGATTTTGATTCTCATAACTCCCCTCCTCATGACATTTTACCATGATAAAGGAAGTAACGGATAAATATTTACATATTTGGTGTACTTTTCCACTGATTTCAAGCTAACTTTATACTTAAAACGTCCATAAATTAGTATTTTCGACAAAATTCAACAAACCTTCTGTTTCTTTTTTATCATTTGATACGGCACAAACGACTTAACAGACATGTTATTAAGGTTCTTCACTTCCATTCAAGCAATATTATTGTAAAAATGTGTCGTAAGTTTGAATTTTATAAAAATAATTTTAATCAACTCAACATGTTATACTTGATTTAGAAATCATTACACATTACATAAATCAATTGTAAAAGAAAGAGGGGAAACAACAATGTTAATTGAAAACCTCATTTATCGCTTTACACTTGAAAAGAAACGAAAACCGTTACATGTCAATGAACTGCTCGATTATACGCAAAAAGCTTATCTTTATGGCGAACTCTCTGCTTCAGAATACAAGCTGATTTTTTCTGAACTGGATCAACGCAATGCCGTAAAGCCTGAAAATTATTTTATTAAAAGCAATCCATATGAAATATATTATTTTACAAGCTAAAAGAAACAAACAACCACTTCACCCTTACTAATTGATCAAGTGGTTGTTTGTTTTTTTATGAGTGCTGGAGACAGGACTTGAACCTGCGACCTCTTCATTACGAGTGAAGTGCTCTACCGACTGAGCTACACCAGCAGCCTATGGAAGCCCTTAATGGTCTCTTTTTATGGACGTTTTCATTATAGCGTATCAATAGAAATAGTAAATAGAGTACTTTATTTGTTCAAATATTTGTACCAATTACAAATCCAAGGGAAGCTTCATTAGCTCTGCTCTTTTATCCTCTATTTTCCAGAAGAAATGCTTCGATAAAGTGTGCCACACCATCCTCATTATTTGACTTCGTGACAATGCTACAGGCTTCTTTAATTTCTCTATCAGCATTCCCCATTGCAGCACTCAGTCCGGCAATCTCTAACATAGACAAATCATTATAATTATCACCGACTGCTGCACATTCTGATAGATTAATCTGCAGCTCTTCAGCAAGCAGCTTTAAGGCATTCCCCTTGGATGCTTGTTTATGTTGAAGATGGAAATTATGGATTCCTGATTGAACGATGGTGACATCCTGAATATCCGTAAATTGTGACCAGCCTTTTTTTAGCTTATCATCGTCAAAGGAATAAGTTAAGATATTGTAAATATCGCTGTCTATATCCTGTAATTTCTGATAGGAAGGAATAAATTGAAAAGAAGATTGTCCAAATTGGATTTCGACCTCCAGACGGAGTAAATCAATATCAAGGTCTGGATTCCCGCTATGAAGACGATCCATCTCTTGGAACAATAGCTTTCGTCCATACTCCGGTGCACATATTTCTCCCTCAATAAAGGCCTCATAATAAAGCTGTTCCTTTTCCAATGTCTCGAGCATTGTCAGCGCTAATGATTTTTCAAGTGGAATCGATTGGAATAACTCTCCACTTGGCTTATGAATCGTCGCACCATTCGTCCCAATAATCCAAGGGTCGAAGGGAATATCCTTGAATATATTCTGAGCATCAAAGTTCGCCCTGCCCGTTGCGATCACCACTTCTACTCCCCTTTGCTTTAGAGTTTGAATGGCTGCAATATTCCTTTTGCTGATATATTTTCCTTTATCAAGTAATGTACCATCAAGATCAATAGCAAGTAATTTAATCATTTAACCCTCTCCTTACCTACGTAATGTAACAAAAATAGCCAGAAAAACCAACTGATTTCGCTTAACGCCTATTTGATCAAATTCGCCCGTCAAATTTGCGTCCGGATTTTTATCGTGCTCGCTCGATAATACCTTTAAAAAATCCGAGACATCCGCCGGAGGTTTAACTTCTGTACCTGTCGCAAGCTTTCAGTACAAAAAGCATTTGCTGAATGAAGTTAAAAGCATTTTGTCCGCTTAAATAGTATCATTAATGTAAAGTTTTAATGTGAAATGGTGGTTATATAAATGGACATACGTCAATTAATCTATTTTCTTGAGGTAGCTAAACAGAAAAACATGACAAAGGCGGCAGAGATTCTTCATATCTCACAGCCCGCTCTTAGCAAAATGATAAAAGGTCTTGAAGAAGAGCTTGGCATGACATTAATTATCCGCAGTAATAAATCGAGCGAGGTTACAGATGCTGGCTATATTGTGATGGAATACGCCAAGAAAATGCTAGCCCTGCTTGATGAAATGTCTACAACATTAGAGGACATGTCTAATCTAAAAAGAGGAATGATTCAGATTGGGATACCTCCAATTGCCGGGAGTCTATTTTTCCCTAAGGTGTTAGCTGCATTTCATAAGGCATATCCCAATATAAAAATAAATATTACTGAGTATGCAGCACCTAGATTGACCAAAAAGGTGCTTGAGGGAGAAATTGAACTTGGTATTGCCGTCTTACCCGTGCAGGAGGATGACCTTGAGATCCTGCCAATTGTCAGTGAAGAGCTCAAGCTACTTGTACAAAAGGATCATCCGCTAGCTTACCGGGAAGCTGTTTATTTAAGGGAGCTTGAACAGGAGGAATTTATCTTCTTCAGTGAGGATTTTGCGCTCCACGATATTATCTGGAAGCAATGTATTAGCGAAGGGTTTGCACCAAATATTCTTTTTAAAAGTTCACAATGGGACTTTATAGCTGAAATTGTGGCAGCCAACTTAGGGGTGACGATTATGCCTGAATCTATTTGTAACCGGATAGATAATGAACAGATCAAAATGATTCATTTATTACCAGCCACTCCCTGGAATCTTGCCGTTGTGATGAAAAAGGACAAATATATATCAAATGCGGCTAGAACATTCATGAACTTCATTCTCAACCAAAAATAGGTTCCATCTTATGAAAACATTTTCTCATAATAAAAAGCCCTTTCATAACTTTTAGTTATGCCAATGATAAAATAATGGTATTTTACCGTAAGCAGCATTCCCATTATAGTATAAGTAACCAAACGGAATGTTGAAGGAGTGAAGAAAATGAAAGCCATGACGATTATGTTACAAATCCTATTTATCCATCTATTTCTCTTACTTGGATCGTTGATTAAATCGGTATTCCCCATCCCGATTCCCGCTTCGATGGTAGGGCTGTTACTTCTCTTAGCAGCCTTAATGCTTAAAATAGTCAAATTAGGATGGATTG
Source organism: Bacillus tuaregi (assembly GCF_900104575.1). Lineage (NCBI taxonomy): Bacteria > Bacillati > Bacillota > Bacilli > Caryophanales > Bacillaceae > Bacillus > Bacillus tuaregi. The sequence goes on along the minus strand of NZ_LT629731.1, from coordinate 1,819,216 downwards.
AACAGGGCGGTAACTGGTTGTTAGCTGAGCTTTTACTTTTCTTTATTCCTTCGGCGGTTGGTATTGTTAATTATGATGAATTATTCAGCTGGCAGGGAATTGAATCCGTATTATTAGTAGGCTTAAGTACCTTCATCGTCATCGGCACAACTGCATACATTGCCGAAAAAATCAATAATTGGAAAGTGAGGGAACAAGAATGAATATTTTGTTTGCCACTGCTGTTACGTTTATTGTTTATATCCTAACAAAAAAAGCCTACAAAAAATGGTCCTTTCCTTTATTCAATCCGCTAGTCATCAGTACATTGATCATTATTGGGTTGGTTTCGCTCATTGATATTCCGGTAAACAGCTATATTTCAGATGCAAGATTTATTACACATATGCTAGGTCCTGCAACAGTTGCCTTTGCCATTCCAATCTATAAGCATTTGCCATTACTAAAAAAATATATTGGAAATATTCTTGTCAGTATCACATCCGGTACATTTGTGGCAATTATTTCTTCTTTTATCTTAGCCATCATCGCTCATTTACAGTCAGACCTTTTATTAAGTTTGTTACCTCGATCAATCACAACACCAGTTGCGATTGAAATTTCAAAGGACATTGGTGGTCTTCCATCCTTAACCACCATTTTTGTCATTGTAACCGGAATAACTGGGGGTATAATTGGTCCATACATTATTAAGTGGTTTTCTATTAAATCCCCAATTGCCAGAGGCTTGGCTCTTGGTATGGGGGCACACGGTTCAGGTACAAGCGCCGCGATGGAATATGGCGAAAAGGAGGCAACCTTTTCAATGATTGCGATGATTTTTGCAGCCTGGATATCACTATTTTGGGTCAACTCTCTCATTCCTACGTTAATGACAATCATGCCATGATGCTTTGGAAATCATTTTCCCTACCAAAGCATCATTTTTATATAACCCTCTACAGCTCATCGATATTACTTGCATAATGCCGACATACCTTCGGAAGCAGCTGGTCGAAATCATGCGCAGACATGGCTTGGTCCCCATTCTCTTTTATCCAATAATCAGCACAAGCCCCGTGTATGAAAACAGCATTAGCAATTGCAGCTTTAGTATTTTGCTGAATTCCAACGCTTGCTAGAAGCATTCCCGTCAATGTATCACCTGTTCCCCCTTTTGATAAGGCACGGTTACCAGTTCTATTGATAACACCTGTCCCATCAGGATACGCAATAACCGTATTTTTCCCTTTCAAAACAACAATTAATCCATTCTCAACAGCATATTGTGAGGCTAACCGAATACGATTACCTTGTATTTCAGCTGTAGCTATACCTGTCAAACGACTGAATTCACCAGGATGCGGTGTCAAGATGGTTGGATTTTTTCTCTTTTGATAGCTTCGTTTGCTCAATGCTCCTGCATCAAGAATAAGCGAGACAGGCTGTTTCAATAGATCTTGAATCATGCTCTCGAGCTTATCATCGGGATTAAGACCTGGTCCAATTGCCACTGATAAGTAATGCTTGGCCATATCATGATAATTTGTTTCATAGGAAAAAGTCGCTTCAGGTGCAAACGAACCAATAATGGTGGAAGCATGCTTTGTCGTGGCAACAGTCAGCTTGCCTGTTCCAAAGCGCAGGGCACCGATTGCAGCTAAAGCAGCACTACCAGGCATTTCATCACTGCCGGCAATCAATAAATTTGTCCCAAAGGTCCCTTTATGGGTATTCCCTGTTGGCTTTGACCATGTCTTTCGAACATCGTCTGCTGTCCACACCTTCCAGCTGCTAGTTTGCTGAATTCCGATATCAATGACTGAAACATCTCCATAATGCTCACTAGCTGGAAATAAGAAAGCTGACGGTTTATAGCCATGCAAAGCATAAGTATAATCAGCATGAATAGCATAAGCATCCATATCCCCACTATCAGCGGAAACACCTGTCGGAATATCTACTGCTACAACCTTTGCACCTGTATGGTTTATCCAATCTGTCACTGCAGCTACATCAGCTCGTAATGGTAATTGACTCCCAACTCCTAATAAAGCATCAATCACCCAATCAGCCTGTAAATCTGATGAGTATATATCTATGTCATAGCCGCAGGCTTGATAGTAGGCAAGATGTTCTAGTGCTGTTTTTGTTTTGGATTCTCCCATCGGAAACACTAAGGAAACTTGATAATGGTGATTTTTTAAATAACGAGCAAGAACAATTCCATCTCCTCCATTATTTCCTTTCCCGGCTAAAATCAGAATTTTTTCATTTCTTTTAATAAATGATGCCAGCTGACGAAATAGACCAGCTCCTGCATTCTCCATTAGTGAAAATAAAGACATTCCCATATGCTCTGCTTTTTTGTCAATCTCCTTAATTTGCTGACCATTATAAAGATGCATATTCTTCCCCTCTTTCCCACAAGTCTAAAATCATTATAATACTTTTACTGTTCGTATGAGAAAAAACAGTTTCATGACAAGCTAGTTAGTGTATAATGAGAAAGGTCTTACCAATAATAATAAGGCTATACATGATGAGTTTACCGCGAAAGGATGCATTATATAGTGAATATTACTGAATATACAGTTGAGCAAATAAAAGATCCAACCGGGATTTTAGCTGGGGAGCGTTATGAATTTTTTCTTACCATTGAAGTGCCTGAGGATGATGAGCTTTACAATGAACATGGACTACAATTAAAGGTGCTCTTTTTTGTTGAAGGTGCCGAAGCCAAAATATTAAATTATCACTTCTATGACAGCATTGAAAATAAATTTTTGGATTTTGCTCTTGAGGATGAAGAAGAGAAAATGGTCCATGATTTTTGTATTACCCACTATGACCAGACAGAAGAAGCATAAAAAAGAGATCCGTCCGGATCCCTTTTTTTTATGCTTCAATTTGTTTTCCTTCTTCAACGATATGATACATTAGATGGGCAAGATGGTGGATTGGCGTATATACTTCTTCTGCTTCGTCGTCACCCTCTTCAAGCTCCTCTTGAAATTCTAAATCATTTAAATATAATGCTGTAAATTGATAAAAGTCACTTAATTCAAATCCAAAACAAGCACTAGGATCTTCGCTTTCTTCTTCATATTGAAGAACTAGATAGGACTCTCTACCATCCTTGTCCACCGCATCAAAGAAAATGAAAAAGCCAACATTGGTATCAAGCTCAAATAAATGCCTTGTACCACCTTCTGTTCGATTGTTAAAATCTTCTTCACTTAATTTTTGAACTGTCATCGTATCCATTTGATCTTCCTGGTGAAACTGCACTTTGAATGTTTTCATATATTTTCCTCCGTTCTCTAATCAAACTTCCATAAATAAAGCCCGGCTTTATTATAAAGCGGGCTTTATCATTCATTATATTTTATTTACATTTACTGCTTGAGGTCCACGTTGACCTTCTTCTATATCAAAACTAACTTCTTGACCTTCATCAAGGCTTTTGAATCCGTCAGTTTGGATTGCTGAGTAGTGTACGAATACATCGTCTCCACCTTCGACTTCAATAAATCCGAAACCTTTCTCAGCATTAAACCATTTTACTTTACCTGTTGCCATTTACTTTTCCTCCTAAATCAAATAACTAAAAAAATCAGAATGAAATTCTGTCTTTAATAATATGGGTAATTTTCTCGAATTTTATAATGCTTTTCTCATAAATTTTATCTTTTTTAACGATTTCTTTCGTTAGAAGGACGATTTCTACCTCTTCTACGGTCCCGATCACGAGACCTGCCTTTATCATTACGACTATTTCTATCATTACTACCGCGACGCTTACTAAAGTCACCTTTTGGCTTCTTCGATCTCAATGGCTCAACTGCCGTTAGCTTAACCGGAGTTGCATCGGGCTCCTTCGTAATTAATTTTAAGGCTGCGGCTAAAAGGGTAACAGAATCTTTATCTTCAAGTAAATTTTCTGCTAATCGCTTATATTCCTGGTAGTCGTTATTATCAATTGTCTCCAACAATTGATTAATGGCTACCCTTTGGTTACCAGCCAATACATCGTGTGTTGTAGGAATTGGCATTTTCATCATTTTCTTTTTTGTCATGTTTTCAATAATTCTTAAATGATCCGTTTCTCTTGGAGTGACAAACGTAACTGCCTTCCCTTTGTTCCCGGCACGCCCTGTTCGGCCGATACGATGGACATAGCTTTCTGGGTCCTGTGGAATGTCAAAGTTGTACACATGAGAAACTCCACTGATATCAAGGCCACGAGCAGCAACATCTGTGGCAACCATAATATCAATTGATTGCTCTTTAAAACGGCGAATGACGGTGTCTCGCTTTGCCTGTGGAATATCACCGTGTATTCCTTCTGCAGAATAACCTCTTTTAATTAGCCCCTCAACAACCTCATCAACCCGTTTTTTTGTTCTGCCAAAAACGATTGCTAAATCTGGCGATTGAATATCAAGCAAACCACATAAAACATCAAACTTTTGCTTCTCATGTACTTCGATATAATGCTGCTCAATGTTTGTTACCGTCATTTCCTTCGCTTTGATTCTGACAAGCTCAGGCTCTACCATGAATTTTTCTGCTAATGCCTGGATTCGTCTTGGCATAGTAGCAGAAAATAACAGCGTTTGTCTTTCATCAGGTACTTTGGCTAGGATTTTTTCAATGTCCTCTACAAATCCCATATTCAGCATTTCATCTGCTTCATCTAGCACCACCATTTTAATATGGTCTAGACGAATCGTTTTTCTCTCAATATGGTCGATTAAGCGGCCTGGTGTAGCTGCAATGACCTGTGGACGGTTCTTTAATGCTCGAATTTGTCGTCCGATATCCTGTCCACCATATATAGGCAGGGTGCGTATTCCCTTTACTTGCCCAATCCGATTAAGCTCTTCTGCCACTTGGACTGCAAGTTCACGGGTAGGACAAACAACAAGTCCTTGAATGCCTGCATCAACACTTATCTTCTCTAAAAGAGGTACACCGAAAGCAGTAGTCTTACCGGTTCCTGTCTGCGCCTGCCCAATCATATCCTTACCGCTTAATGCGATTGGAATGGCTTGCGCTTGAATCGGTGATGGCTCCTCAAAGCCCATATTATAAACGGCTTGTTCAAGTTCTCTTGATAAGCCGAAATCTGAAAAAGTTGTCAAAATTTAATTTCCTCCTTTAAATAACTAAAATCGTAACATTCCCACTGTACGATACTATGGTTTCCATTTCCCCTGTCTTTTTTTCATGATTAGCTAAGAAAAAGTAAACAGCCGTACTAGAAAACCATTGGATATTGCTCATTCACCTAAAAAAGCTTGTCCGAACGGGTTTATTAACGGTGAATAGCTCACCATTGACCTTATAGAATCATCCAGCTTGGATTCCTCTATAAAGAATAGGTACTAGTAATAATCACATGAAAAAGGTGATGCATCTTTTAGTGCATCACCCAGATAAGCAATTATTATGCTTTCACTACATTAGCAGCTTGTGGTCCACGGTTACCTTCAACGATTTCAAAAGAAACGTCTTGGCCTTCTTCTAAAGTTTTGAAGCCTTCAGTTTGAATAGCGGAAAAGTGTACGAATACATCTTGTCCTTCTGAAGATTCGATGAATCCAAAACCTTTTTCTGCATTAAACCATTTTACTTTACCTGTGTTCATTGTGTTACCTCCGAAAAAATAAAAAATTCACTCTAAGTTTTACATATAATATTTACCATAAAAAAAATCGTAGCCTATATTTATCTGTAGGAATAAACATCGACTACAGATTTCGCAGCTACGACAACTTATCCAAAAATATATATCCGAACTTAATAGCGTATCTTTACTATAATCGCTATTGCCATTAATGTCAACACATAAATTATCTAATCTAGCTTATCAAATTAGAAAAGGATGACCATGTTCCTGTGATCATCCTTTTTAGACATATCTATATTAATATATTTTCAGTTAGAATCATTAATAAACCTAATACAACAGAAGCCCTGCCTCTCTTCCATCTATACGGTTCCGAGACCGCGCCAATAGGAATCAGGTTTTGCTTATAATGTGATAAAAAGATGATTTGAGATTTTTTACAAAGAGTGTTGGATATACGAAGATACATTACATTCGTTCATGTAAGGAAGTATTATTGGAAGGTGATAGTACTTACTTGCGATGGTCCTCTAGTACAGCAAAACATCTTACTTTCGTTCAATACGAAAATATGTCCTACTTAAGAATAAGGGTTTTTTCTTCTTTTGTCAATTCTCTTCCAGTAACAGAGCGAGCCTGTGCTTTTGAACGTGCAGACTCGCCTATGATATTATTTAAATACTATTGCCGCATTTACCGCCTTTTGCCACCCTTCATAAAGTTGAGTTCGCAGATTTATATCCATTTTAGGTAAAAAGGTATGCTCAATAGCCCATTGCTTAGCAATTTCCTCTCTCCCGCTCCAATAACCAACAGCAATACCGGCTAAATATGCTGCACCTAATGCAGTGGTTTCATTAATTTGCGGCCTTTGAACAGGAACATTTAATAGATCACTTTGAAACTCCATCAGAAAGTTATTTTTCACTGCTCCTCCATCAACACGTAAGGTAGTCAAATTGATTCCTGAATCAGCCTCCATTGCCGAAAGAACATCCTTTGTTTGGTAAGCAAGTGATTCTAGAGTTGCTCTGATAAAATGCTCCTTTGTGGTACCGCGAGTTAATCCGAACACAGCCCCCTTTACATCCTTATCCCAATAAGGGGTTCCTAATCCAACAAATGCCGGTACGACATAGACTCCATCTGATGAAGCTGCTTTTTTTGCATATTTTTCGCTGTCTGCTGACGTTTTAATCATTCTTAACCCATCTCGCAGCCATTGAATCGCTGAACCGGCGACAAAAATACTTCCTTCTAGTGCGTAGATAACCTTCCCATCGATACCCCATGCAATGGTCGTCAGTAATCCATGCTCGGATTGGACTGCCTTTTCACCCGTGTTCATCAGCATAAAGCAGCCAGTACCATACGTATTTTTGGCCATTCCTTCTTCAAAGCATGCCTGCCCAAATAGAGCAGCCTGCTGATCTCCTGCAACACCGGCTATAGGAACCTTTTTTCCGAAGAAATGCTCCTCAGCCGTATATCCATACAACTCTGATGACGCCTTGACTTCTGGCAGCATATTTTTCTTTACGGATAAAATGTCTAATAGCTCATCATCCCACTTTAAATCATAAATATTGAACATTAATGTCCTTGAAGCATTGGAATAATCCGTCACATGCGCTGTCCGGCCTGTAAGGTTCCAAATTAACCAGGTATCAATTGTCCCGAATAATAGTTCACCCTTCTCCGCTTTCTCACGTGCTCCTTCTACATGGTCGAGAATCCATTTGACTTTAGTCCCCGAAAAATAAGGATCAAGCAGTAAGCCGGTCTTCTTGCGAAATAAGTTATTATATCCCTTTTCCTTTAATTCATCACAGATACTACTTGTTTGTCTTGATTGCCAAACAATTGCATGATAAATAGGCATCCCAGTATGACGATCCCAAACCACCGTAGTTTCGCGTTGGTTTGTAATGCCAATAGCTGCTATTTGTTCCGGTTTAATCCCTGATTCTGTTAAACAACTGGCAATAACCGCCAAAACCGACCCCCAAATTTCAATCGCATTATGCTCGACCCAGCCAGGATTTGGAAAATATTGCGTGAATTCCTTTTGTGCAGTATGGACAATCCCACCAGTTTTATTAAATAAAATTGCCCGAGAACTCGTTGTTCCCTGGTCTAATGCTAAAATATAAGTTTCCATCGGTTTCCCCCTCCAGCCATGCTTTCTCTCTTTAGTTTATCATTCCTAATCCGTTGAATATACTATAAGTCATGCCGGTATTCGTAATATCGAAAAAGAATGATACAGAATAGCAGCCAGACGCCCCCGGCTAAAAAGCCGCCGACAATATCGCTTGGATAGTGAACACCTAAATATATTCTTGATAATCCAATGAAAAGGATGGTCATGCTGTTGACAATAACGATAGCAGTTTGAAGACTCTTTTTAGTTACTAGATGAAGTAAAACATAGGCAAGGGATCCATAAAAAATCAAAGAACCCATTGAATGACCGCTGGGAAAACTATAGCCTTCTTCACTAATGAGGGGCAATATATCAGGTCTTTCTCTTTTAAACAGCCATTTCAGCAGCATATTAAATAATGCACCGATGCCACTCGAAGCAGCAAAAAAAAGTGCTAATGCCCTCTTTTTCTTCACAAGAAAAACGATTACAAGCACAACAACAATAAAGGTTATCCATCCGACAGAGCCCAAAAAAGTAATCACTAGCATCAAGGCTGTTAATTGTGGGGAAATGGCCGATTGAATATAGGCTATCATTTGATGATCAAAAACTTGTATATCGAATCCGCTCAGCTGCTGGGACATTTTAATAAAACCATAGAGGAAAAGAAGTAACAGAAGAGCAGCAACCCCTAAATACTGTAGCTTCTTTCCTGAACGTACATACGTTTCCATTCTCTCATCCCTTCATATGTATGTGTCAATTGAAGCTTTTACTTGCTAATCGTTATTAAAGCGGATGAAATTCATCCGCTTTGGCAAATGGCCAATGAGTTAGGCTTCCTTTTTCAATTTTGGTTTTGCTGCTGTACGCTTCTTCTTAACCGGTTCTTTCTTTGGCTTTGTTTGGTCGATTGACGCCTGGAGTGCAGCCATTAAATCCGTCACATTCGCTTTTACCTCCTTCTGAGGAGAGGAAGTAACAACCTCCTGGCCGCTCCGCTTCGATTCAATTAAATCAAGTAGCGCTGTCCGGTATTCATCGGTATATTTACTAGCATCAAACTCCGTCGTTAATTGATCAATTAGCATAATCGCGGTATCAAGCTCTTTTTTCGTTACTTTGTCCTCTTCAGGAACATTGGGCACATCAATCGCTGGCCGCACTTCGTCAGGAAAATGAATCGTTTCCATCACCATTGTGTTATCAAGAACACGAATAACAGCCATTTGTTCCTTTGACCTGATCATGATTTTTGCCATTCCGACCTTCCCTGCTTCTGCTAGAGCTTTACGTAGCAAAGAATAGGCTTTGCCTCCATTTTCCCCAGGTGACATATAATAGCTGCGATCATAATAAATTGGGTCAATTTCCTCCATTTTTACGAAATCAATGATTTCAACCGCTTTGTCCTCATTTTCCTTCTTTAATTTTTCGAGCTCCTCTTCATCTAATACGATATATTTGCCTTTTGTATATTCATAAGCCTTCACAATTTCCTCCGGCTTAACCTCAACATTACAAGCAGAACATACCTTTTCATATTTAATCGGCGAATGACATTCCTTATGGAGTGTTCTTAGCTTAACATCTCTATCTTCTGTTGCTGAATGCAGTTTTATCGGTATATTGACAAGCCCAAAACTAATACTTCCTTTCCAAATTGTGTGCATAGCTGATGCTCCATTCCTAGTTATTTTTATTAATTTGTGTAGTACATACAGACAAATACAAAGTAATTTATTGCAGTAATCCCAGTGAATGATACCTAGTGTAGGAAGGCAACAATAAGAAAAAAGGAGTTAACCTAATGGATCTAAAACCAATCATTCCCTTTGAACCTGTTTCATCAGAAAAAATTCCAAGCGGCAAAGAGTGGATTTCGCAAATTAAGTGGGACGGGGTTCGAATATTAACTTATTATGACGGGAATGAGATTCAATTATTTAATCGCAAGCTACGTGAAAGGACGTTGCATTTCCCTGAAATCACAGCCATTACTGATTATTTTAAGGGAAAGTCCGTGATCTTTGACGGGGAAGTGATCGCCCTTGATGAAAAAGGAAATCCCTCCTTTCATCAAGTCATGCGGCGGGATGGGTTAAGAAAAATGAATCGCATTCCGCTTGTTAAACATGAAGTACCGATTTTTTATATGATATTTGATATCCTTTACTACAATGGAAGCTGGATTCATGACCGACCGTTGAAAGAACGTCTTTCCATTTTGCATGACTGCGTACGCCCCCATGCCCATGTTCAACTTGTCCCTTCACAAGAAGACACTGTCGCCCTATGGAAAGTAGCGAAAGAGCATCATTTAGAAGGAATTGTCTGCAAAAACCTTAATAGCTCATACACCATCGACGGTAAGGATGCAAGCTGGCAGAAGGTGAAAAACTATCAAGATACTATCGCCGTAATTGCGGGTGTTACCTATCGCGCAGAAGTCGTAAACTCTGTATTACTTGGTTTATATGATCATGTAGGACATTTATGGTATATCGGGCATTGTGGGACAGGTAAAATGTCAAGGAAGGATTGGCAGGAGCTTACAAATCAAGTTGAAGCGATGAAATTAGCGGATAAACCCTTTTATAATGAACCAGAGAGAATCAAGGATGCGATATGGGTTCGTCCTGAGCTGACTGTTAAGGTACAATATATTGAATGGCCAGAAGGAAAAACACTTAGGCAGCCAAGTATCCAGGCCTTCACAGAAATACCTGCCAAGGATTGCATGCTGCCTGATGACTTGCAAGCAGCTATAAAACAGCCAAAAGCGAAACAAGCAACGTCGTTATCAGAGGAAGAGAACATCAGCCACCCTGACAAACCTTTATGGAAAGAGCCAGCCATAAACAAGCAACAATACATTGAATATTTACACGGGATTTTCCCTTATATTTCACCGTTTTTACATAATCGCCTATTAACGGTTATTCGTTATCCACACGGCATGTTTGGCGATCCCTTTTACCAGAAAAACTGTCCGGATTATGCACCCGGTTTTGTTCAAACGAAAGAATCCGAGGGAATTAATTATATCGTCTGCAATAACCTGGAAACCTTTCTTTGGCTAGGGAACCAATTGGCCTTTGAATTTCATATTCCTTTTCAAACAATCGAGGGAAATGGAAGTCCAAGTGAGATTGTCTTTGATCTCGATCCGCCTTCAAAGGATGCTTTCTCATTAGCTATTAAAGCAGCCAATATGATTAAAGAGGTACTCGACAGCCTCCATTTAATCAGCTTTGTGAAAACCTCAGGAAATAAAGGTATTCAAATCTATATTCCACTTCCAGATAATCAGTATAGCTTTGATGACACCAGACTGTTTACGGCCTTTATGGCCGAATATTTAATTGTCAAGGACCCAGATTCCTTTACTGTAGAGCGGATGAAAAAGAAACGAGGTGGCCGTCTTTATGTCGATTATGTACAGCATGCAGAAGGTAAAACGATTATTGCCCCCTTTTCTCCGCGAGGAAATCCGAAGGCGACGATAGCTGCTCCGCTTTATTGGGAGGAGGTAAAGAAAGGATTAACGATGGAATCCTTTCAGATCCCTACCATCCTTGAAAGAATGGATCGCGTTGGCAACCCTTTTGCCGGTTTTTTTGAAGCAAAGCAGAAACAAAACTTTGATCCAGTCCTGCAATTTTTAAAGACGAAATAATTCATTGCAAATGACACGTTTATATGATTTTTGAAAAGGATAGGCCAAATATGGACCTATCCTTTTACACCTGCTCAATTTACATATACTGGCGGATAAACGCTTGCGCTTCTTCCCCTAATTTGGCGTACTGAGCATTTTCCTCCTCAAACTCATCTTTGCTCGATACAGTAAAACTGCCCTCGCTCAAATCTGGCAATTGAATAGTCGCTCGGTAAACATAAGTAGCATTACCAATTAATTCAATCCAATAACCATTTTCCGTTTCATGAACCACACAGCGTACTTTACCACCATTATTATATACTTCGATGGTCTGCTCTTTTACATTTAAACCATGTAAACATGTCACAAGACTTGATGCTGACATGGCAGTGCCACATGCATTTGTAAAGCCTACACCCCTTTCAAAGGTTCTTACATAGATAGCCCCTTTTGTCAGGCTTTTAACAAAGCTGACATTCACACCATCTGGAAAGTAAGGATTGGGACCATTCACATATTCACTAATCTTTTTTTGACTATCTGATTGTATATCATCACATTCAACAATCGACACGATATGTGGATTAGGTACCGAGAGCGCTGTGAACGCTAGGTCTGATAACCCATGGATTGGTTGGTTCATCAATGTATCCTGCTCAAGCTCTAATGGCAGGTCCTTTAATTGAAAAGAAACCGGTGAAATCTCCACCATGTAAGTTGGAATTTCAGGGAAAAGCTCTGGTTGTTTTTTCACCTGTAAATGGGCCTTCATCGTCTCAATTACAGCTTCATCTTTATTCAATTTTTCACAAACATATCGTGCAACACAACGCAGTCCATTTCCACACATTGAAGCTTCAGAGCCATCTGCATTAAAGACACGCATTCTAGCATCCGATTCTTCACTGTCTAATACAAATAATATTCCATCTGCCCCTAATTCTGACTCACGATTGCATAGTGAAAGCGCTAGCTTCGCCCGCTCCTCCTCGGAAAACGAAAGCCTTCCATCCATTTCATCAATTAATAAAAAGTCATTCCCTGAACCGTGGCATTTAATTAAGTCAATATTCACGCAATACTACCTCCGTATAATTATCTGATTGTTATGGTTTTACTGTACCATATTTTCCAGATAAGGAGATAGCAGAATAGTTAGATTCTCAACTATTTTCATGTTCACTTTAAAATGATTGTGTCCTGACCATTATGTGCTTTTTTTTCCTCGCGAATCATCTCCGATGTCCAATTAGATGATTCTGCATAGATTCTAAACAAGTCCCGTTCTGTTATGTTTAACCGTTTACATATATGGTTTATTTCCTTCCATTTTGCTTGTTCGACTGCCTCTACTAAATCTAACACCATTCTGTAGCTGTTTTCCTTTCCCAATAATGCATCATGAATGTCTTGTTTTAGTGGTAGATCCTTTAGGATTTCTTCCATTGAGAGATTTACCAGCTCCTTTATCGTTGAAATTAATCCCGCCATATAATAACCCGATGGATACTCTGTGCCGATTTGCCGTGCAATGGTTTCACAAAGCTTTGCTCTAGTCAGCATCAGCTGTGTACATCGATCAGATAATCTTGAGGGCTCGCCCGATGACTCCCGTGTAGACAGGACATGTACCCAATTTTTTATTTTATCAACACCAAGTAAGGCAATAGCAGCCCGAATCGAACATATTTTGTGATCACAACCAAATGACGAGGTATTAATTAATTTTAGTAGTTTAATCGAAAGAGATAGGTCCTTCTCAATTAATTCAGCTAATTCATCAACGTCTATTTCTTCTAATGACATACTTTGTATTGCATGATAATGAGAAGAAAAGATTGTCGGTATGTCATAGGTCGATTCAATTAACGGTTCCGAAAAGTAATAGCCTTGAAAATAAACGTAGCCTCTATTTTTTGCTTCACTAAACGCCTCTGCTGTCTCGATTTTTTCAGCAAAAAGCTCTATAGGGTATTTCGCCGTCATTCCTTCAATCTGTTTAAGCAGATGAGAATATTCTTTACGAAAATCGACTTTTATCATTGCGATTTGGGGTAAGAGCTCTTCAATCGCCGGATGTTCGTGAAACAGAACTTGATCATCAATAATGATTAAATAGCCTCGTTCCTTGAGCTCGCGGCAAATCGTTACCAATTTATTAGATACCATGACTTCCTTTGATATTTTTACCATTAATTCGTCTGGACTAAAGTAGGTGGGTAATTTTTGTTCTAGTAAATTTTCTGTAAAATGAATAGAAAACTTTTTCCCTTCTGTTAAGCGTTCAAGCCCGATATTCAGAAAACTATTAATAATAACCTCTGCTGTGGCTTGATCACCGTCTATAAAGGGGAAGACATTTGTCAGGTCTTTTCGATACAAAAGCTCATATCCAACAATTTCTTCCTCAATATTGAAGATAGGTTGTCTAGCTACAAAAACCTCCATATGACTCCCTCCGACTTTCTTATATGTGTAATTTACATTTATGAACAGTTTACCTTATTCAAACCAATAATCGTGTCGAAAATTGTACTATGCATCAGAAAAATAAAAAAGAGATGTCACAATCATGCGACATCCCTTGTTCATGCCTCTACAGATGACAAAAAGCCTCTATAAAGCACTATTTTCTATCCCTATTGGGCAATTTCACGATATAAATTCGCCAATTCGATTGCCGTCATCGCAGCATCATAGCCTTTATTGCCAGCTTTTGTACCCGCACGTTCAATTGCCTGCTCAATCGAATCTGTTGTTAGAACTCCGAAAATAACCGGTACTCCTGTCTGCATTCCAGCATGTGCAACACCTTTTGCTACTTCGTTTGAAACAAAATCAAAATGTGGTGTTGCCCCTCTGATGACAGAGCCGAGCGTAATCACTGCATCATATTCGCCCTTCTCTGCTAATTTTTGTGCAGTTAAAGGAATTTCAAAGGCACCTGGAACCCAATAGATGGTTACATCCTCATCTTGGATTCCATGTCTCTTTAAAGCATCCTCTGCACCTGATAATAATTTGCTGTTAATAAACTCATTGAATCTAGCTACAACAATGGCAATCTTAAGTCCTGTTCCAATTAAATGTCCTTCAATAACTTTTTTCATTATACTTCTCTCCTTTAGGTATATGTGTTAAGTGTTTTTATTCTTGTTAAAAGGTTAGTAAATGTCCTAGTTTTTCCTTTTTTGTTTTAAGATAGCGCTCGTTTTCTTTTTCAGTCGGCATTTGCAGCGGAACGCGTTCTACTACCTCAAGTCCATACCCTTTTAAGCCAGCAATTTTTCGCGGGTTATTGGTCAATAGCTTCATCTTCTTAACACCTAAATCCCTGAGGATTTGAGCACCGATTCCATAATCCCGCAAGTCTGAATCAAAGCCAAGCCTGTGATTGGCCTCCACCGTATCATAGCCTTCTTCTTGAAGTCTGTATGCCTTCAATTTGTTGATCAGTCCGATGCCCCTGCCTTCTTGCCGCATGTACAGGAGGATTCCCCTACCTTCTTCGTCAATTTGATGAAGGGCAGCTGCTAGCTGTGGACCACAATCACAGCGTTTAGAACCGAACACATCTCCCGTTAGGCATTCTGAGTGTACTCGTAATAAGACAGGCTCAGCACCATTAATTTCTCCTTTAACAAGCGCAACATGCTCTTTCCCATCCAGGATACTTGTATAGCCAAATGCCTTGAATTCACCAAATTCAGTTGGAAGTGTGATTTCGACTTCCTGCTTTACGTTTGTATCGTGATGTGCTAAGCGATATTCAATTAGCTGTTCAATCGATACAAGCTTAAGGTCAAATTTTTCAGCTACCTGTTTCAAACTATTCAGGCGGGCCATTGTACCATCATCATTCATGATTTCACAAATAATTCCTACAGGTGCCGCATTGGCAAGTCTGGCAAAATCAATGGCTGCCTCCGTATGACCTGCTCTCCGTAAGACACCGCCATTTTTTGCAATGAGCGGGAAGATATGCCCTGGACGATTAAAATCCTCTGCTTTTGTATGGGGATCTAGCAACTTTTCAATCGTAAAAGCACGTTCGTAAGCACTGATGCCTGTCGTTGTGTCTTTATGATCAATTGTCACTGTAAAAGCCGTTTCCTTTGCATCCGTGTTGTTCGTCACCATTGGATGGAGATTAAAACGGCTGGCAATTTCTTCTGTCACTGGTGTACAAATCAGCCCTCTTCCCTCCTTGGCCATAAAATTAATCGTCTCGGGTGAAGCGAATTCGGCAAGCGCCAAAAAATCACCTTCGTTTTCCCTGTCTTCATCATCAACAACAATAATCACTTTACCAGCTTTTAAATCCTCAAGCGCTTCTTCAATTGTATGAAACATCCTTTTTCCTCCTTAAATGAATACTTTTCTCGTATCCCCAGCTGCATTTCTTCTAGTAAAACCCATTTTCTTTTAAGAAGTCGGCAGTTAATCCCTTTGGTTTTTCTTCACTTTGCTGATGATTCATAAATGAATAAAAGTATTTTGCCATAACATCGAATTCTAGATTCACTATTTCCCCTTCGGATTTATAGCCAAGCAGGGCCTCTTTTGCTGTATGAGGAATGAGGGAGACAGTAATTGAATCTTTTCCGGTTTTAAAAATAGTAAGCGATGTACCATCAATCGCAATCGAACCTTTCTCTAAGACAAACTTTGCATCCGTTTCAGGGATTTCTATCTCAACCAGAATCGCATTTTCCATATTCGTTCGCTTACGAATACGACCTGTTCCATCAATATGGCCAGTGACAAAATGTCCGCCAAAACGCCCATTTGCCAGCATCGCTCGCTCTAAATTAACCTTTGAACCTTCCTTTAACGAGGAAAGTGAGGTGTTTTTAAAGGTTTCTGGCATCACATCTGCTTCAAACTGAGTTTTCGCGAAATTTGTAACAGTTAAACAAACCCCGTTAACTGCGATACTGTCGCCAAGCTTTAAATCATTCATGATTTTTTGTGCTTCAATCACAAGAGCCAATGTATGTCCTTTTGCATTGATTCTTTTAATCGTTCCTAACTCTTCAATGAGTCCAGTGAACAAGGCAGTTTTCCTCCTTTTAGCTGTAGTATATATGGGGAAATTTATCGGTATCCGTTCGCTGTGGGGTAACTTTTGCAGGAGAAAAGGATAATAAAACACATTGGAGGAGATCATAAAATGCGGTTAATTAATGACAGACTATTTCCATGATCATTTTGGTGGTAAAAACTTAAAAAAGCCCCATACAATTAGTTTGTACAGGGCTTCATCATGCAATACCATAAAAAACGGAACACTAAATAAACGTTAGTATACTCTCATTTTTTAACGTGTCGCTTCCATATCCTTCTCCCATCCAGACTTTCACTGTCGGCTTTGGAATTTCACCAAATCCACCGTTTTCATTACTGAAACCGGGTCACGGACTAAGAGGCATCACCTCATCACCGCCGGTTGGGAATTTCACCCAGCCCCGAAGGATTCCTTATTAAATTAACATTATAGTATCATAGTTCAAAATAAGAGACAATGTATTACGCTAATCAATAGTCATTTATTGTTAAATTTTTGTGTCTAACCTGAATATATAGTAACTGACTATGATTGTTTTTAGCCTGTTAATGATTTCTAAATTTATAGAGACAAACTAGGAGTGAAAATAGTTGAACGATCTCTCTTTCCGACCAGTCCCCCTTCATTGTTAGAATAGGTGTATTACTGTCAACAAAGCGATCTCCCCACTCTATCGGCATCCAGCCTGTTTGAATTTCCGCTAGTATCGTTTCATCAGGTAGTAAAAAATAATAGTCTTGTAAGCTGCTATTTTTAATAGTAATACGCTTGTTTTCCAAGCAGTACTCTTTCTTTTTTCCTCCGTTCAGTTTGAAAACAACTACTTTTTCGTTTGCTGGAGAAATAATCTCTATTCGATCTTTTAAGTCACGAAAAAAGGCGATTGGCTGGTCTGAGTCATCAATCAGTATATACTTATTCACAAACAAGCGATCCAGAAAGTTGGGGGTAAACCATTTAATCCAAGAAAACGATTGATCTCTGATCTCTCCTGCTTTTTTTCCATTTGGTGTGAACAGGAGCAGTCTTAGCGAAGGAGCTGGCAGAAAGGCAAATAATAGTTTTCCAGCAAATAAGTTCTGGTCCGATGATTCGAGGCTAGTCGATGACCATTTTACTGCTTTTGCTCGTTTTTGATTTAATAGATATTTTTGATAGCAGAAAAAACTATAAATAAGAAATGGACTAACTAGTATAATAAGCTGATAGAAATGTGAAATAAAAAAGACGTAAATAAGGATAACGATTGATGGGATGAATGCAGCGAGACCTGCATTTAAAGAAACGGCGGCTGATTGCTGATAGTATTGTTGGATATTCATAAAAGTACTCCTTGTCCACAAAACATCAATTTTTAGATTCATTATTATGATTCTATTAATCACAGCCTCTATTTATGAAAATAATTAAACAAAAAAAGCCGCTCTCATACAAGAACAGCTTTTCGGGCTTATTAACGAATAATTCGAAATACTAACGGAATCCTATATACCTCTCCCTCATATGCCTTTACAGCGGCAATAATCGTAAAAATGAAGACATAGATTCCTACCAGCCAAATCGTGAGGATACCAATTAATATAATCATCAGGATAATACTGATTACCGTGTATACGGTATAGGAAATTAAAAAGTTAAAATACTCCTTTCCATGATAATCAATAAATGCTGAATCATCTTTTTTAATCAGCCATATAATCAGTGGGCCAATAAAGACGGTAAAAAAACTCGCAACATAAAGGACTGCAGCTAATACTCTTTCTTCCTTTGTCGGCATTTGCCATCCCCCATTTCCTAACATTTATTTTTCGAATAATAATCAATAATTCCAAAAACCTAGTTTTCAGAGGATTCCTATCTATAATACGTATTTCACCAAGAAAGGATTCATATTTTTCTCCTTCTTTTCTCTTAGTTGTTCTTGTTTACGTAATGATGAATATATTTGTGGTAGACAACCTTATTTATGCTTATTTTACATATTTAGAATTGAACAGAGGGTGATTTAGATGATGTCTAAGATAGAAGCATTTATTTTAGGAATAATCCAAGGGTTAACAGAATTTTTACCTATATCTAGTACAGGTCATTTATATTTAGGAAGGCATTTATTTGGCCTGGATGAAGCAGGTCTGTTTCTTGATACGATGCTGCATGTTGGGACTTTGTTAGCTGTTTTGGTTGTGTATCAGAAGGAGTTGCTGCAAATCCTGAGAAAGCCCTTTGGTCATCTCTCTATGCTACTCATAATTGGAACGATTCCCGCCGTTATTGTTGGCCTGGTGTTAAACGATTTATTTGATTCGATTTCGGAATCTGGCGCAACAATCGGCTGGGAGTTTTTGTTTACGGGCTTTATCCTATGGATGGCAGATGGTGTAAAGAAAGGCAGTAAAAAAATGGAGCAAATCAGCTACAAGGATGCCTTATTTATCGGAACCTTTCAGGCTGCTGCCATTTTTCCCGCCGTCTCTAGATCAGGATTGACCATTGCAGCTGGTCTTTTTAGAAAGCTTGACCGTGAAACCGCAGCCTGGTTCTCCTTTTTACTATCGATTCCGGCCATCGCTGGTGGGATTGTTTTTCAGCTTGGTGAATTAGCGTCAGGACAGGTTGAGGCAATTTCCTTCAGCTCATTATTAGTTGCCACATTAGCATCTGCATTATTTGGTTATGCAGCTATTGTCTGGATGATTCGATATCTACAAAAAAACTCATTAAAAGTCTTTGCTATTTATGTATGGATATTAGGTTTTATTGTTCTCGCCTTACAGCTGTCTGGTACCTTTTAACACAACATATCATTTTTTTACAATAGTATGATTTCTTGTCAAAAATTGTCCATAATCTTTATCGATAATTTACAAAAACAACATTTTCTTTTTTGATTTTTTTATGTAAAATACGAATAGATGTTATTCAATCTGTCATTTATTTGAACTTGAATTTTTTTCAAAGGAGACGATATTAGTTAACATCGATACGATGTTGCTTATGTTCAGTCAGAAAATATTATATTGTGTTAAAGGTAATTGGGAAGGCAAATGGTGCGCCACCAGTCATTCTGGTTCTAGTGGGTTCGATTCCCACCCCGAAATTTTTTAGTAAGATTATAAAAAATTTCGAGGGTGGGCGATAACTCTTTGTCATGGAGAAAAACTGCCCTCAAATTGGAGGGGTTAACCATGCTGAAGAAACGCGAACTACATGAATGCCATGAATTATATGACTTGATGATACACCCTGATGTCTTCCCTTTTGTGCGCCATAAAGCTCGATCCTATGAGGAATTTTTATTTATCACAAAGCAAACCATTGAGGCCGAAGAGCGTGGCGAACTAATCTCTAGAACCATTCTTGATGATTGGGGAGCCCCAATCGGCACAATCAGCCTATATGATATCCAGGAAAATGCCGGCTTCTTAGGAACATGGCTTGGTAGGCCCTTTCACGGAAAAGGATATAATCAGCGTGCAAAAGCTGCCTTCTTTGAGGAACTCTTCTATGAGCTAAACATTGAAACAGTCTTTATGCGTATCCGTACAGAAAATATCCGCTCACAAAAAGCCGCTGAAAAACTTCCCTACACCATCAATGCTGAGGAATCCCGTAAATCCCTTTTCGAGCAATTAAACTCAAATGGTGACATTTACAGGTTGTTTGAAATTCCAAAGGACCTTTATACGCTGCATACAAAAAGAACAACCATCGAGGATACTCAAAGATTGGAAGCATAGCTATAGCTTGTTCATGTATCGCATATTTTGGGTATTTGTTTAGAAAACATGATTTTTGCATACGAAAGCATCAAATTCGCCCGTCGAATTTGCGTCCGGATTACCTGAGCTCGCTCGATAAATTACCTTTAAAAAATCCGAGACATCCGCCGGAGGCTTTACTTCATTCAGCCGGGGTTTGAACCCCCACTTGTAGAAGTGGAGGACTTCTGCTGAATGAAGTTAAAAGCGGCTTGACCAGACGTTGGTCAGCCGCTATTTTACATATTTTTTTTATTTTTTTGTTCATGAGGAGAAAAGAAATATTAACTGTCTGCTCTTTTTTCGCATAGTATATTTCCAGAGTAAGCTTTGATTGTCATGAGTAACCATGAAATATTCTTGTTAGTATACACGAAAGGAAGTATAAGATGTTCCCGTGGAATTTATTTCCCTTTGACAAAAACATCCAGTCAAAAATGAAGAACATGAAGCCGGAAGAGGTTAATCAATATGTACAAAGTATGCTTGGAAAAGTCTTTCAATCTCCTTTTCCGAACCAGATGACTCTGCAGGATATGATGAAACACGCTCAAGTATTTCCTCAGGCACAAGATGATGACACAACAGTTGAAGCGCCCATTCAACATTCTGTATTTGAGACACATGACTTTATTTTTGTCCGAATCATAATCGAATCAGAAGACTGGTTAACAAGATTAAAGCTATCCCATACGTCACATCTGCTTTTACTTGAACATATCCCGGAAAATGGTCAAAAACATTCTATTCCTCTTCCCTCTCTGGTAAAAAAAAGAGGGACTACTGCCCACTATAAGGATCAAACACTTGAAATAAAATTGTCGAAAGAAATTGATACAAACTATGCTGAAGTAAATGTGACAGACATTTTCTAAATCACATCAGTTCCTCTAGCATCCATCGCTTCCCAAATAGTCAATAACAAAAAAGAACAGACTCAAGTATCACGAGACTGTTCTTTTTACTTCAAAATTATTCCATTATTGTAGAGGTAATGCTATCCTCCGGATCACTAGGTGTTCCAATGACAAATTCTTTCTTTGGCATGTTATGCATATTTTCAGCCGTTACATGGGAGAATACATAATATGTGCCTTCTTCTGTAAAGGTCTTTTCTAATTTAAATACACCGTTTCCTACATGCTCTGGAATAAATGTTTCATGGTTTTCATCATTTGCACGCCAAATTTCAAAGTCAATTTCATTAGGGTCTGTCACTTCTTTATCACCATAGGTGACCTTCGCTTCAAATGTCACCGGCTCATTGACGTTTCCCTGCTCAGGATTTACCGTTAACTGAACATCAAGAAATTGTGGAACCATTTCCTCTCTTTCCTGACCTCCTGAACAAGCAGTAAGTATGGCTAGCATTATGATTACTACAACTGATATTTTCCATTTCATGTTCATATACCCCTATCTTAATATTATAAATTCTACCTATACTTCCATATCATCAAGCACAGGTAGGTAGATATCCACCATCGTGCCTTTTCCGAATTTACTACTAATCTCTACATGTCCCCCGTGAAGAATGACTAGCTTATCGACAATGGCAAGTCCTAAGCCTGTTCCCCCATCCGAGCGAGTTCTTGCTTTATTCACACGATAAAAGCGCTGTTTAATTTTATCAATATCCTCTGCAGGGATGCCTTTTCCGGTATCACTAACACGGATAAAACATTGATTCCCCGCTTTTTTTAATGCTATTTTTATTACTCCCTTTTCTGTATATCTTAATGCATTATCCATAACATTTAGGATAATCTGCTCCATTCGTCCTGCATCACCATTAATAATGATATCTGGGTCTAAATCAAGCTGTAATACAAGATCTTTATCCTTCATAACAGGAATATATCTTACCGTTGCTTCTTCAATCAGCTGAGCAAGCGGCAATGGCATCTTCACAAGCTGGTACTCATCCGTGTCAAGCTTTGATAAATCCAGCAAATCACCTACAAGTCGTTCCATTCTTCCTGCTTCCCGATGAATGAGCTGCAGATATTGTTCCTCATCCTCTTTAGTCTGTACTAAACCAGAGAGCATGGCATCACTATAGCCCTTTACATAGCTGATGGGAGTTCTTAATTCGTGAGATACATTCGCTAGAAATTCCTTTTTTCTTTCATCCTCCTTTTGGATTGACTCAGCCATATGATTAAAGGCTGCGGCCAATTCACCAACCTCATCCTGAGACTGAATGGCCAATCTCGTGAAATAATTCCCCCGTGAAACCTGTTCAGCAGCCTGTTTCATTTCTATTAGTGGATTCGTTAATTTTTGAATCACTTTTATTCCGACAAATAAAGCAATAACAAGAAATAATAAGGCTGCAATAAACCAAAGGTAAGCGAACTCCTTTGTCAGCTCAGTAATTTTGGCCAGCGGCATATACATATAAATAATTCCTTCTAAACGCTGGCCATCTAATAATGGGATAATGACAGAAATAATTTTGCGGTCAAACCTTTCTTCATAGCCTACCTTTTCAATCGTTTCTCCAGCAAGCAATTGTTCTCTTTCCTCTGCGCCAATTAACGCCTGAGTATCCATTTCAAAAGGCAAGCAGGCGCTCAGTTCCTTTGGATTATTGACAACAAATACTTCTACTTCAGATTTTGAATTATACCATTCCATTTTACTTTTCCATTCGTCTGTTAACGAACCTCCTTGATAATCCGTTGCCAATCGATATCCTTCGTCTAATAGAGCGGTTTCAATATTTTCAACATATAATTTTTCATAAAAGAAATAGGATAAAAAATAAGAATACATAATCGTAATCAAGATGGCAGCGGATATGGAAATCCATAATTTTTTCGCCAGACTATTGGAAATCTGTGTCATGCCTCTTGAACCTCAAATTTATACCCAATTCCCCAAACTGTTTGAATATAGTCAGCCAGTCCCAGCTTCATTCGAAGTGTTTTTATATGAGTATCAACGGTTCTTAAACTACCAATATAGTCCATTCCCCAGATTTGCTCTAATAGCTGTTCTCTACTTAATGCCTGATGTTGATGTTCCATTAAAAATAGCAGTAATTCATATTCCTTTAATGTTAACGGTACTATCTGGTCGTCTACCATCACTGTGCGGGCATGTTGGTTGATCGTGATATTGCCAATTTTCTGCAATTCATCCTGATGATGATGTTGATGAAACCGTCTCAATACCGCTAGAATTCTAGCCACCATTTCACCAGGACTGAAGGGCTTTACAATATAATCATCACCACCTAATTGAAAAGCACGCACTTTATCCCATTCTTCACCCTTTGCGGAGAGAAAAATAATCGGAATATCATAGCTTTCACGAATTTTTTGACATACTTGAAAGCCATCCTCCTCCGGCATCATAATATCAAGCAGGATAAGATCAATATTATCCTGCTCAAGTATCTCGTAAGCTTCTTTACCTCCAGCAGCCTGTACACAGGTAAATCCTGAGTTTTCCAAATACATTTGTGTTAAATGGCGCATGTCTTCTTCATCATCAACGATTAAAATTCGATAGTTTGTCATTTTGTTACCTCTCCCTCACAATCATTTGAAAAGGGCCTTCTCCCACATTAAGCTTTTGTATAACCTCTAGATTAATAGGATTTAAAAAGTAGATATCGTTACTATCATAGCCTGCAACTACTAAATCATGCTGATAGAGGAGTAATTCAAACGGATTAGCACCAATCTGAATCGACTTTTCCTGTTCACCAGCCTTTGTTAACTTATAAAGTGTATTCGAGCCATGACTGAGAACGAATATATGATCATTCCATTCTGCGAAATTAATCGGCATCATAGGTGCATAATAGGTATTGATCAAGCTCCCATTTGAACTATCATAAACATGAATATTCGATTCTACATTCGTTCCAAGTCCATGTCCGCCAATCCAGAGCTCATTTTTCTCTTTTAGTAGTAAAGCACCGGCCGCATAGGAATGTATATTGATATTATCCTGTTTCTTTTTATTCTTTAAGTTAATCACATTTAAAATATCATCACTGATATTTAATACATAGAGCCGGTCCTCCCCCTCGAGTATGGTATACGGCTTTGCTTCAGTCGACACAGACACGATTTCATGTCCCTCAAGTGTAAAAAACCTCGCTAAATTTCTTTCCTGATCGGCAAATACTATTTCCTCCTCATTATTTAACAAATAGGCATTGACGATGCCTTTGCCAACAGGCCAACTGGAAATAATCCTCCCTGAAGAAAGTGAATAAAGGTCTACCGTGTCTAGCTGTTTTCCATATAGCAATAAAGTATCACCATTCGGAAATAGCATTCCTCCTGAATATGGTTTGTCTAATTTCCATCTTTCCAGGTTCTTTCTCTCTTTAGCATCTATAAAAGAAATCGTTGAATCCTTAATATTTATGGTAATAATTAAATCCAGATCATTAGATATCGGTATATATTGTTTAGTTGAACAGGCCGCTAGAATCAATAATAACAGGATTATGAAAAGTCCAAATACTTTTTTCATGTTTATACTCCTGACTCTATTTTATCCTAGCATTATATAAATAACTTGTGAGAAAACTGTGAAATTTCTCTTTTCCATTATTACTTTTTATTCAATTCTTCTATTAATGATAATCGAGCATATTCTTATTCCTTCATCTACATATTATCATGCTTCTTACTACTATTTTTACATAAATAAAAAACTATTTGCAAAAAATAATTACGACTATATTTGGAAGGGAGAATACGAATGACTACACCCTATCGCTGTCCAAATTGCAAAACAAATAAGAGCCGTTTTAACCTGATTAGACAATTACCACAAGCTGTCAAAATGGACCCGAATAACGGTAATATACTCGAGGAGTTTTCCTCCGAAAATTTAACTGCATTCCATATGCCTTATCGAGGACCTGAGCTTAGAGTTCAGTGTGCTGCCTGTGGATTAATTGAAGATGAAAAAACCTTTGTTAAGTTTGGTGAAATGAAATAATCAATGTATTCTATCACTATCGCTTAAGTAGTAAAAAGCCTAAACTGTCGTGCAAGCAAGACAGTTTAGGCTTTTAATTTTCTTCTAATTCCTTAAGCTGTGCAGCCAGAACGGTCCAATCTACATTTTCACCAATAAAAACTAGATTTAATGGCATATTCATATATTCTTTCATATATAATGGCATGCCATAGGAATACTGGAATAAGTATGGATAATGAGATTCAGAAAACTTTACATAGCCTTTTATCCGATATATCGAGTCAGGCATATTTTTCAGGAAGCTTTCGAATCCCTCCTGCTTGATATGGCTTTTAAAATGATAGATGAAGCTACGTAAGCTCAAATCGATATGGACATGGTCACGCGGCTTCTGTATGAAGCCCATTTTTCGAATCTCTTTCATCGGAACCTTTGAAAATGTCGTAAGAACCGAAAAAGCATGAGGATTTATATTCGAAATTTCCGAACTGATTCTTGCTTGGTTATCTTCGTCCAATTCATCTGTTTTATTTAACAGCAATAAATTAGCATGCTTAACCTGCTCTAACAAAAGCTGCTGGATTTGTGGACTTAGCTTTTTACGATCAAGCCAGCGACGACTATCAACGGTTGTGATGATTCCTTTAAAATCAATCCTATCAGCAAATAATGGTGAGACAACAGCGTCAAGAACCTCTACTGGATGAGCGGCACCCGTTGCTTCAATATAGATGACCTCTGGATTATTTTCCATTAAAAGCCCCTGCAGCTGGGCTTCAAGCTTATCGGAAATGGTGCAGCAAATGCAGCCATCTAAAAGCTCCTTTAAAGGCACATCTGTTACAGCGTCAGAATCAATTGAAACACTGCCAAGCTCATTCATTAAGACGGCTGCTTTTCGTCCATCCTGTTTTTCCTGTTGCAGTAATTGTTTTAATAAGGTTGTTTTCCCACTCCCGAGAAAGCCTGATAATAAGTAGATCTCTGTCTTATTCAAAGTTGAACCCTCCTATTTTATTCATTCGATGATGCAAAAAACTCTCCATCTGGAGAGTTTTTTTATTGAGCTATTTTACCTTTTAATATCTCAACCGCCTTTAATATCTGCGTATCATTTGCTTTAATTTGTTCACGCAGGGCTTCCATTAATGCGGTTGTCGAGTCACCTGTTAAAACACCGGTAGCCTCAAGACCCTTTTCAGTTTGGAAAGCCTTAACAGCTGATTCTGTTGTTTCATCAAAATATCCATCCACTCTACCAGGATCATATCCAAGTGCAGATAGCATTTGCTGAGCATTTTTGACTTCTGAAGAAGAACTAGAAAGCTTAAGCTCTGTTGCTGGATTCAGCAGTGTTAAGGATGCATATTCAGGTAATGAAACTTCTATATCTGGTTTAATCCCTTTTTTATGAATCCAATTTCCCTTTGGTGTTAACCATTTTTCTGTTGTAAATTTCAAATTGGAGCCATCAGAGAAATCCTGTGCCTTTTGGACAGTACCCTTGCCAAATGAGGTTTCGCCGACAAGCGTAGCGTTACCTGATTCCTTTACGGCACCTGCCAGTATTTCAGATGCACTTGCACTCCCTTTATCAATGACAACTACTAATGGAACATCCGGGTTATCCTTACTGGTCGAGGATCTCATTTCCTGTTTATTGCCATCACGATCCTCTACTTGTAAGACAACTTCATTATCTGGCAGAAATAGACTTGAAATGGTAATGGCTTGGTCTAATAAGCCGCCTGGATTTTGGCGTAAATCAAGAATTAATCCTTTCATGCCTTGGTTTTTCATATCCTGTAATGTACTTAACAGCTCTTTTGAAGTACTTTCTGAAAAGGATGTAATCTGTACTTTCGCAATCCCATCTTCAAGCATTTCACCATAAACCGTTTCAATTGGTATCGTATCCCTTACGATAGGCACTTCCATTTGCTCTTCGACCCCGGGGCGTTGGATAGTTAATTGAACGGTCGTTCCCTTTTCCCCACGAATCAATAATACGGCTTCAGTAGCACTCATCCCTTGAAGGCTCTTCCCATCCACACTAATCACTTTATCATTTGGCTTTAAGCCTGCTTTTTCAGCTGGAGAGTCTTTTATTGGAGACACAATGGTAATATAACCATCCTGTTCTTGAATTTCGGCCCCAATCCCTTCAAAGGAAGAAGAAATGCTCTCATGAAAACCTTTTGCTTCTTTTGAATCCATATAATCAGAATAAGGATCATTAAGTGATTCGACCATTCCATTAATGGCTCCGTTAATCATTTTTTCTTTATCAACTTCTTCATAATAATTATTTTTTAACGTATCGAACGCTGCAAACAGCTTGTCAAATTCACTTCGGTCAGCAGCAACCGTGACTGCCTTCTCGTCTCCAAACGCTAGAGCAACGGTTGTGATCCCTGCTGAAGTAAAGACAATAAAAAATAGAAGCATAATAAAATGGAATCTTTTGATACGAATAAACCCGGGTTTTTGTTCCTGAGTTTCTTTGTTTACATTTTCATTCTCCAACCAAGTTCACCACTTTCATGTTTCAAACTAACTAGGATAAACACCTTTCCTTACTTTTTAGAATAACATTTTTAAGAGGATTTTAACAAAAAAATGTACGACCTCATAAAAGCAGGATACAATTGAGTGTCCTCCATCGGCTGCTCAGAAGACACTCTAAAGTGTTTTTATATTTTTTTCACTATATTGAAGTATTCTTCTAGGGTTAGATTGTTCTCAAAAATCTCTGTTGCAGCTTCTACTCCTACATAACGATAATGCCAGGATTCATATTGATAGCCTGTAATACTCTCTTTCCCACTAGGATATCGTAAAATAAAACCAAATCGATGAGCGTTTTCCTGCAGCCATCTACCCTCAGTCGTTTCACCGAATTGCTCTGTAAGACCAAAGCTAGCACTTTCACTGGAAATGTCCATTGATAAACCGGTCTGATGTTCGCTATAGCCCGGAACCGCAACAGCTTGAACAGCTAGCTCCTCACCGACTCTACCAACTTCTGCGGTAAATACCTGCTGCTGTCGATCATAGGAACGATAGCCTGAAACGGCAAAAAGATGGACTCCATTGGACGTACCCTCTGTAAACATTTTTTCTAAAGCTTCAGCAGCTTCTTTTCGCAAATAGCTTTTTTCAATATCTTGATCACCAAATGAAAAAGCCACGTTTGGGCGGACAAGGTCTTCCGGTTCATAGCCATCTGGTAACGCATATTCTTTATTAACAAGAACCATCCGATTGGTTGGGTTTTGAATCACTTTTTTTCCATTAACATCTGCTATTTCATTAAAAAATACCGATTCCAAAACCAAATCTTCTTTTGTGCTTTCTGGGTTGGAAACGTCATTGTTATTCTGTTTATTTTCCCCAGCATCATTTTCTATTCCATCGATTTCCTTCTGATTCTGGGTTGATGCTTGCTCGTCCTGCTTTACATCCCCTTTTTCTGTAAAGGGATTTCCGTTACAGCCTGCGAGGAGGATTATGCTGCCTAGAGTTATTGCGATTTTCTTCATGTTTACCACCTATCTAATCAAATTCGCCCCGGTGAATTTCCACCCGGATTTTTATCGAGCTCGATCGATAAATGATCATAAAAAAATCCGTGACATCTGCCGGAGCCTTTAACTACAAACTCTATTCTATCATTTTTCCTCGTAATTACGAGAGATAATTATGTTGATAGAAAGAATAGTTATCATGACCTAGAGCAAAAAATAAAGAGAGCCACTGGCTCCCTCTTATTGTTTATTGACTGCTTCTAATGCCACCTCAATCATATCATTGAAGGTTGTTTGTCTTTCTTCTGCGGTCGTAATTTCTCCAGTGAGAATATGGTCACTAACGGTTAATACGGAAAGGGCCTTGCGTTTGAATTTGGCCGCTAAAGTGTAAAGGGCTGCTGTCTCCATTTCCAAGGCTAGAATTTGGTAATTGGCCCATTTTTCCAACTCAGAATTATCATTATAAAAGAGATCAGCGGTTAAAACATTCCCGACCTTTAAATTCAAGCCTTTTTCCATTCCCGTATCATACGCTTTTTTCAGCAGCTCAAAATTAGCTGTTGGAGCATAATCAACACCGGAGAAGGTAATACGGTTGATTTGCGAATCTGTTGAAGCACTCATGGCTAATATAACATCGCGAACCTTAACATCTGCTTGAATAGCCCCGCAGGTTCCTACTCGAATTAAATTTTGCACCTGATATTCCTGCATCAGCTCTGTAATATAAATAGAAATCGACGGCACTCCCATCCCTGTTCCTTGAACGGAGACCCTTTTCCCTTTATAGGTACCTGTGTAGCCGAACATATTACGAACATCGTTGTACTTTTCGGCTCCCTCTAGAAACGTTTCAGCAATATATTTGGCTCTTAGTGGATCCCCTGGTAATAGAACCGTTTCCGCTATTTGATTTTCCTTTGCACCAATATGTATGCTCACTCACACAACCTCCATATGTATCTTTTTCATCACTATACCATATTTGACCAAGCACTTACATCTGCATGAAGATGGGTCCTCCAGTCAATACTATTATTTGTAGCAACCTTGTAACCATACATTCATTTCTTTATTTAGGAGGATATTATGGGTAAGAAACATCGTAATCGCATTAATTCACCAAAGAAAAATAACCATATCCCACCAGAAGCCATTGTTGCTGAGCAGGAAGCACACGGAAAAGAAAATAGGGCAACCGGGGGAAGAAAAAACAATCCATAAGTAACGTAAAAAGGAGGGGCCCCCCTCCTTTTTACGATTAGCAAACGTGGATGCGATTGACCTCTACCCAGCCGCCCGGCTTTAATTGATAATAGAATTGACCTCTTCTACCCTCATCAATAAAACAGATGTCTCCTGTACCAATGAATCGGCCTTCAAAATCAGCTGGAATGCGGTCAGTTATATTAAATCGAGAGAACACTTCCTCTAAACATTCACTATGAGTTGCTCCTTCAATTTGAAGTCTATATACCTGCTGATAGCCTTTTTTTTGCCTAAATATGGGTGTTTGAAAAATCGTTACATCGTACTCTTTTTTTCTTGTTCGCAATAATTCCAGCAACATTTTGCCTACCCCCAAGCTTTTCAAAATATCCATATATTTTTTAACTATAGATATTAGCGAAAAGCCTTGTCGATTCCTTTGAGGAATTTCTTCTATTTTTGTCGATTGGTTATTTTTTCAATTACCGATAAAAAGGATGATCTTC
Organism: Bacillus tuaregi; assembly: GCF_900104575.1. Taxonomy (NCBI): domain Bacteria; kingdom Bacillati; phylum Bacillota; class Bacilli; order Caryophanales; family Bacillaceae; genus Bacillus; species Bacillus tuaregi. The sequence goes on along the minus strand of NZ_LT629731.1, from coordinate 1,788,765 downwards.
ATCGACCATCCTTTTTACCTTATTATGAATATTTTTCTAAAAGAGACCGTAAGCTCTGCGGTAAGGTTGCTAAATCACTTGTCGTAATGGACAAGCGGACATTCGTTTCATCCATTTCTAACGCTTCAGCTAGAAAACCGCCTAATCCACGTGCTTTTCGGTCTACTTGGAAATACAAATCAACTGTATTATGGGATGTAGGAAGAAAGACGAGCTCAAGCTCATCTAAACGTCCGCGGAATGGCCCAGAGGTTGGAACAAACTCAAACTCCTGTACAAATGGCTGTTTTCCACGTAAATGATAAGGGGCTTGTTCACATTCTACCTCACGTAAACGAAAGCCTAATGATGTAATACTATTTAACACACCATCTAATAGTGCACTTGGCTTAACATTCAAATAATCTTTATCAGAAGGGTCCACTGCATTTTTAATATCAAGTCCAGTTGCTACCCATATCTTCGCTTTGCCCATTGAAACAGGTGTTTCAATGGGCAGATGAAAGGAAAATGGAATGGCCCTTGTTTCCTTAGCGGCAACAGTAAAACCGGAGGCTAAGCGAATCCGCTCAATGGTTGCTGTAGCATAGTACTTTTTATCGTCTGATTCCTTAATATATTGGGTGTTAACAGACAGATAAATATCATCAATTTGCTGCTCAACATTGCCGCCGCGAATTTCAACCACCCCTTTAATCTCTTCACCAGGATAAACCCGATCCTTTTCAAGCTTTGTATCAACTGATGCCGCTCCAATTCCAACACTCGCTAGCACCTTATTAAAAAAAGACATATTCAATTCCTCCCTTATGCTCAGCAACATAAAACGCTTTGTTTTTTAAGTCTACGTCAATTGCATAACGTCTTGGGCAATTTCTTGACAGGATTGATAGGGTTCATCGATGGCTAATAATTTTCGGATAATACCTTTTGCTTGAATAGATATGTCCAGCTCATCCTCCCAGCTTCTTTCCTGTTCATTTTCCTTCACTTCATAGGATGAATATAATAGAAATAATAAAAAATGACCAAGAGCATAAAAATCACTAATTGGAGATAAAATCCTCTTGATCTGATTGAGAGAAAAAGGACCAAGCTTTTTCTTCTCAAACCTCCGTGCAAGGCCAAAATCTATCAGTCGTAAACGATTTTCACAAAGCATGACGTTTGGAATTCGAATATCACGATGAATAATTCCATTGTCATGGAGCCATTCCATCATTTTCAGTAGTTCTAAACCGATTTGAAATGCTTCCTTTTCACCATAGACTTTACCTTCCTCAAATATCAATTCCTCAAAGGTTTTGCCATTCACATACTCCATTGTAAAATAAGGCTTGCTGTTATATTCACCCTTTTCGAAAAATTTAGGAAAGTATGGGTGATTGATTTCCTTCAGTAGCTCCTGCTCATGCTCGAAAGCTAATCTACCTGATTTTTTCCATCGTCTATGCACTCGTAATAACTTTAATACGACTTGTGACTTTTCTTGTGTGTCATAAACAAGATAACTGCTTCCATAGCTCCCCCTGCCAAGAAAATCTTTAACTTTATAACGAGAATTAATAACCATCCCATTAGGTAATTTTTTTTCAAGAACATTTACCGTAAATAGTAAAGCACCTCTTAACATGGATTATATTCCCTTTTTGTCAGTAACTCTTGGTCAATCATTAACTGCTGAAAAATCCGCTCATACTTGAGAAAAAACTGCTTTTTCGACTCTTTTTATAATATCCATGTCCCCTATGTGAGTGGTGGCGATGACTATGACGCCGAAAGGCATGACTGGAACTGTTGTATTTACGGTGGTGTGATGATTGATTTAAGATGGACCTTAATAATTTTTTTAACATAATGGTTCCTCCCTTGAAATCCTCTGCCTTCTATACGTTACAGCTAGCCAATAGGTTTCAATGATTTCAGAAAAAAGAACAAAAATGACGAAACAAATGCTCGTCATTTTTGTCCTTTCTCTTTATTCAACTTATTCAAAAAACCTATTAAAAGCACCGGTTAACATCGATTCGGTTCTTTTCGGTTTCATTCATCATCAGATTTATTCTTCATTAATTTCTTCATCTATAATGCATTTTTCTATGAGATAGTCAAAAGTGATATCAGCGAGGTCATCTAATTCTTCTTCTGAAGGAACATAGCCTCTTTTTAATAACTCCTGATAGAAAAACTCAGCAATTTCATCGGTATCTATTATGACCTCAATTTCTTTCACAGCGTCGCCCCCTTTATAAAAAATATATGAGCCTATAAATCTAGATAGACCGAAAAAGGATTTTTATTTCATAAAAATTGAAAAGCATTTTTCTGTATGACAAGCATACATTTGAAGTACAGGAAAAAGTATAAGAGGGGGAATAATGGTGAAGATTACCCAAATGATTGAGTTCATAAAGGCAGATGTGAATAATGAAGAAAGTATGACGCTTACAATTTTCAACCGGGTTTTACAAACAAGCTTCCAGCTGACCATGTTGCTAGGTATCCCTTTTCTTATTTATGTGCTGATATCATTTGGTAAGCTTCCGTAAGCGATATATAAGTCAATTAAGATGGTTTCTTATCATCCATTGTTAATTTTTTCAATTCAAGAATCGCCGCCCGCATGATTTGACGATATTCTTCATCCTTAAACCATTCATATAGAAAACGATAGTCATTATAGATATCAAGTAAGCGGTTGATTTGTTCCATTCGTTTATCTTCGACTGGGGCTTCCTTATTTTCAAGGGAAAAGGCTATTTCTTTGACGGGCTGCCCATTCTGGTTTTTGATGAAGTATAAGAGACCTAGCTTCTGTAGAAATGCCTCTGCGTTCTCTTCATCTGCCAGCAATGTTAAATCTGATTCACTGGCTTCAAGCCATTCTCCATCATTAATACGTGCCAATTCATAGATAATGTCTTCCCAAGAGCTTTCCTTATAACGCCATATTTCCGTTCGGAAACCAACCACCTTATAGAGGTCATATCCTTGACCCTTTACTTGAACAATATCACCAATAAAAAATTTATATTCAATGTCAATATGTTCTTTTTCATATATTTCACCATCATATTCTTCTAACAATTGCAGACTTGTTTCTTTATACAATTCTTCGCTCTTATTAACCTCATAAACATAAGTATCATCTAGCCATTGAACTTTTGTCACTTTGCCAACCGTACCGTATAGTGTAATCACGACAGTGTCGCCAATTTGATATTTCGATTTTCTTCTTCTTCCCATATCATCCCTCTCCTCATGGTCAAGCCGTTTAAGGTAGTTAACATAGTATATGCATGAGCAGTCGATATGGAAATAATCATAAACACTTAATTTCACTCAAAAGGTACAGCTTCACTCATATTCATGGAATAAATATAGCTCCCAGGCTTCATCAAACACTCTCATACTTTTCAAATAAGAACCATTTAATTCGAGGTAGGAACTTAATTGATCATAATTTGTATATGTCTTCGGAAAACTATGGTCTCGATAGGCATGGTTTGCAAATAAGCTAATGTCATCCTTCGGCTCAGGATGACGATATTTCATCAAAAAATGATAAAACGATTTGGCCATCATCAATTACTCCCCTTACATAAAACTTGATTGTTCCTACTATAAAGGAAAACACTGTAATTCGTCCACTAGTTTGCAAAAAAAAGCTACATAAAACAGCCCGAGGATTTCCCCGGGCTGAATCACTTTCCTATCATTATTGCCATCTGTCGGTCTTTGCCAATTCAGTCAATGCCCAAATCACATTAAACATTAAGATCGCAACTGTAACTGGAACCGCTTGAAGCCAGCTTTTCCCATACTTTTCTTTAATGACCCCTGTATAATATCCGCAAAAAAATAACACAAACATTGCCAAGGCAAGTAATAGCATTAAGACCAATTTCATTCTTATTCCTCCCATTTTCAAAAAACAATCCCTTTTATATTATAGAGATGGAAAGAATAACCTTTGTGAAAAAAGTATGAAAATTATGTGAACAACTCTTTTCGAAAAAGTAATGAATGCTTAAACAGAGCTAGAGAACACAAAAAAGAAGGCCGTTAAAACTCAGCCTTCCCGATTTCATCCTTGTCAAAAATCAAAATAATTGCGTTTCAATAGTCTTTTCATATTCATTAATTCATCATACGTCGTCTGCTTACCAAGTTGTTTTGTATCAATTAAAAATAACTGGTCTTCAATTTGCTTAACAAGCTCATCGCTTTGAAATAACGCACGACAATTATCACAATAAAAGGATGGTGTTTCATTGATTTCAACAGCCCTTGTTCCATCTGGTAATTCCCAATACACGGTATCCGTTACCGATGAAAGCTTCCCCACCTCACACCATGGACAAATTTCCATGCTACTCATCCTCCTTCACTTTCGGTGTGCTCTTTTTTTGTTGGGCTTGAAACTTTTTCTCTTTTAATTCATCACGCTTTTCCCGCTTATCCTTTAAGGTTTGATGCCGCGGATTCTCTGCATACTCCTTCCTTCGATTGATACGGTTTAGACCCTCTGGTATCAAATTAAACTGAGTATCGTTCAATAGTGAAGAAATTCCTGTATTGGAACGTTTCTCCTCCATTTCTGGATAGGTCTCCTTAAAATAAGCTTCTGCACGGCCTGGTATATAATTTTCTGGTTCGGGATAGGTTGTGATAACCCCTTCATAATTTCGTAGTACTATTTTATCTGCACTCTGCGAAATAAGATAATTCGGCTGCAAGGTAATCTTACCGCCCCCGCCAGGAGCATCTACGACGAAGGCCGGCACCGCATACCCGCTAGTGTGTCCCCGCAACCCTTCAATAATTTCAAGACCCTTTGAAACCGGTGCACGAAAATGACTAATTCCTTCAGATAAATCACATTGGTAAATATAATAAGGTCTCACCCGGATTTTTACGAGATCATGCATTAATTTTTTCATAATCGGCACACTGTCATTAATTCCGGCTAAGATAACCGATTGATTTCCAACCGGCACGCCTGCATTTGCTAGCATTTCACAGGCTTTTTTCGAGTCCTCGGTAATTTCTATCGACGTATTAAAATGTGTATTTAACCAAACGGGATGATATTTTTTTAGGATTTGACATAAATTTTCTGTAATTCGCTGCGGAAATACTACCGGTGCTCTTGTACCGATTCGAATGATTTCGACATGCTCAATACCACGGAGATTTTTTAAGATATACTCTAATATTTGGTCGTTGATTAAAAGACCGTCACCGCCAGAAATGAGAACATCACGGACAGCGGGTGTAGAGCGGATATACTCAATCGCAGCATCTAGCTGCTTTTTCGGAACACCCATGCCTATCTGACCCGAAAAGCGGCGCCGAGTACAATATCGGCAATACATAGAGCATTGATTGGTGACGAGAAACAGAACACGGTCCGGATATCGATGTGTTAACCCAGGTACCGGCGAATCCTCATCTTCGTATAAAGGGTCCTCTAAATCATATTTCGTTTTGTATATTTCCTTCTCAATGGGGACTGATTGCATTCGGATAGGGCATCTATGATCATTGGGATTCATGAGTGAAGCATAATATGGGGTGATATTTAACGGAATGGTTTTCGTGGATATCTGGACGCCCTCTTCTTCTTCAGGTGTAAGCTGAATTACTTTTTTTAAATCCTCCAACGTTCGAATCGTGTTCGTTAGCTGCCATAGCCAATCATTCCACTGCTCATCGGTGACATCCTTCCACAGCTCGATATCCTTCCAATGTCGTTTAGGTTTATATAAGAACGGTTTCAAATCGATTCCTCCTCATCGCTATTGCACAATAAACATGACATACACTATTTATATGCAAGTTTAATGCCAATGCTAAAAGGAGGGGATAATCCAGCTATTTAGCCCGTTTAAAAATAATTGCTTCTAGCAGCTGCCAATTTTTTGGCTCTTTTCAATTCTGCTTTTTTAATTTATATTGCAGAGTTTGACGTGGGATACAGAGAAGCTTTGCCGCTTTTTGGATATTTCCTTCACTCTGCAGCATAGCCTGATGAATCATGCTTCTTTCATACTGGTCAATCTTTTCTCGAAGGGAAACCTGATGCTCCATCGTCCGCTCTTCTGTCACCTGCCAATTTTTCTTTAACATAATCGGCAGCTCCTCCAGAGTCAGCGCGTTCCCTTCACAAACCGTCATCATATATTCTACGGCATGCTTCAGTTCACGTACATTTCCAGGCCAGCTATAGGAGAGAAACAGCTGTCGAACCTGCTTATCGATTACTGTTATTTGCTTTTGTAGCTTTTTATTATAGAGGGAAAGAAAATAATCTGTTAAATAAGGGATATCCTCGCTTCGCTCCCGTAGCGGTGGTAGTCTGAACATGAGTACGTTTAAGCGATAAAATAAATCAGGTCTCAGCATCCTCGCTTCCAGTGCTTCATTAGGCGAGATATTCATTGCTGCTATCACCCTGACGTTGACATAGTGGGATTTTGTACTGCCAACTCTTCGTATCATTCCATCCTCAATCACCCGAAGGAGCTTCGCCTGCAGTTCAATTGGCATCGCATGAAGCTCGTCAAGAAACAAGGTCCCACCGTCAGCCAATTCAAATAAGCCAGCTCTTTCAACGGCTCCTGTATAGCTTCCCCTTGATGTCCCAAACAGCAGGCTTTCAAGTAAGGCTTCCGGGATTGCCGCACAGTTTTGAACAATAAAAGGTCCCTGTGCTCGTACTGACGCGTGATGAACACCATGGACAAAAAGCTCCTTTCCGGTACCGCTTTCGCCATATACCAGAATAGGTGAATCCGATTTCGCTAGCCTTTCCGCTCCCGTTATCATGCTAATAAACTCAGGATTGATACTTTTTAGGCTCGAAAATTGATAAGCAGTACTCCCTTTCGAACCAGCATTATTTCCATATCTTTTCTGCATCCTTTGCTGCAAATCAAGCAGCTTTTCCGATAGCATTTTCAAACGGGAATAATCCTTTGCGATTTCAACAGCTCCCGCTAACTCGCCATCGATAAAAATAGGCAGCGTTGTATTTATGGTTTCAATCTTTTTCCCATGAAGATTGACATAACGCTGCACTTGATTATATATCGGCTTTTTTGTCAGAATGACCTTTAACAATGTGCTTGAATGCCTTGTCAGTGAAGGGAAAACCTCCAAGATCGATTTTCCAATTACTTCCTCAACCACAAGTCCGTCATGCGCTGCTGCAATAGGGTTATAAAAGATGGTTTCGCCAGATAAATTAACGGCATGTATTCCTTCATCAATCCCCTGTAATATGGCCGAAAGAATTTCCTTTGAAATCATGTTTTCCTGATGCAATCTTTCTCCCCCCTCTCATATTACTATCCTATGAGCCGGTGCCGAATATTTGTCATCAGAATGCCGAAAACTTAGCGCAGTTATGGATTAGACAGTGATTAAGACGGCATAGAAAGATTCTTCACCCACATGTTCATATTTTCTAAATGATTAAAGATGTAGCAGTTGTTTACTAATCTTCCTCGATAAGCATAGCCAAGCTGGTGTAGAGCAGCATTCATACCGAACGATTGCGCACGAGCAATCGAATAGGCACAGAAAATGCCTTGTTCCTTTAAAGCCTCTTCCAATTTAGCTAAGATAAATTTCATAAGCCCAAATTTACGATGATTTTTTACCGTTGCACAATCTGTTAGCTCCGCATTTGCATAGCTGTTATTCACCTCAGCGGAGGCCGCACTGACAATTCGTCCTTCACAAATAAATCCATAATAAATCGTTCCATTCTCAATCGTTTTCTTAATATATTCTGGATCGTGAAGGGGTGTTGGGTAAACTTGAAACACCTCTCGATATAAGAGAGCCAGCCGTTCACCATCCTCTTTGTTCAGCTTCCTTAATTCATAGCCTGCTGGAATGTTCTGTTTCAGCTTTAGATGTGGAAGTTTACTGACATTGTCAATAATTCCATCCTCTGTTAGCCAATGTTCGCTTTCTTTCCGGTGATTGGTAAAATATTTAGTGAAATAAAAGCCAGCAGAACCTCTAAAATAATAATCCACCATCGCTTCACATTGAAAGGCATGCTCCATTAGTAATGAATAATGCTCACTCCGACAGATAAAAATCAGTTTTTCCACCTTATGTTGACGGGACATTTCAACCGCTTCTCGAATGACCATTTGTACCTCACCACGATAATCTTCAACACGAAGGCGTTTATTAAAGGGGTCAATAAAGATTTCCAAATAAAAATGCTCGTTTGTTATCTTTCTCACATATGCTTCTTCCATCCGGTTTCTTCCCTTCCGCTATAAAAGAAGACTGACCTCTTTACTTCTGAAGTCAGTCATATCCTGTTTGTTATTCTCTCAGTTTATTATAATAGCATTATTTTGTACAATCATCAGAATAGTACTATCATTTTTCATCACGTACCTCTGCAGCAGTCAAGTATCGTTTTAGCAAGAACTGTAAACCCCTCCAACAGCTGTTCATCTGTGATAACTAGCGGAGTAAGAAGCCGAATAATATTTCCATAAAGCCCTGCACTCATAAGGATGAGACCTTTTTGCTGGGCCTTTGCTAATATATCTGTCACAAGTTCCTTATTCGGTTCTTTCGTTACCGGATCCTTGATAAATTCGATTGCACACATTGCACCTAACTGTCGAACTTCGCCAATTTGTTTACATTGATTCTGAAGACCTGTAAATGTTTGTTTGAAAGCGTTTCCTATTTCGAGCGACCTTTTTAATAAGTCCTGCTCTTTTATCATTTTAATCACTTCAAGTGCAGCAACACAACCTAGCGGGCTTCCCCCATAAGTACCGCCAATCTCGCCAGGATTTGCTGCATCCATTATTTCAGCTTTCCCGGTAACGGCACTGATTGGAATTCCTGCACCTAATGATTTTGACATCGTTATTATGTCAGGCACAACCCCAAAATGATCAATGGCAAACATTTTCCCTGTTCTGCCAAAGCCGGTTTGAATTTCATCGGCAATGAATAAAATTTGATATTTTTCACAAATAGCTTTTACTTGTTGAACAAAATAGGCTGAAGGAATGACAAAGCCGCCTTCCCCTTGAACAGGCTCCATAATGATGGCTGCAATTTCTTCTGGTGGAACCTCACTTAGAAAAAACCTCTCAAACTGCTTCAATAAACGATTGTCTAATTCCAGCGGGGTTAAGGAGGAATAAAAATAATATGGAAAGGACCATTTATAGGTCTCAGGTGCAAACGGACCAAATTCATATTTATATGGTTTTACTTTACTTGTTAAAGACATCGCCATATATGTCCTACCATGAAAACCGCGCTCAAATGAAATAATCCCCTTACGCCCAGTATATTTTCGGGCAAGCTTTATGGCATTTTCAACTGCTTCGGCTCCGCTTGATAAAAAAAATGTCTTCTTTTCATGCTCGCCTGGCGTTATTTCATTTAACATCTCTGCCAGTTGTATATAGGGCTCATACATCATGACATGAAAGCAGGTATGAAGATATTGATTTACTTGCTCTGTAAGAGCTTGCACAACCCGCGTTGGACGATGTCCCACATTAAGGGTACCAATTGCACCTGCAAAATCGATAAAGGTATTTCCATCTACATCTGTGATTAATGCACCCTCTGCTTTTGCTACGAAGGTTTCAACTGTATTAAAGGGGCCTTTTGGAACATGCTGCAGCTTTTTAGCTAATAGTGCTTTTGCCTTTGGACCCGGAATCGCAGTGACTATATTAATCGAACCGATTGTTTTTCCCTCCTTATTTTTCAACTTCACACCATTCTATCAAGGTTAAAGCAATTACTTCAGCCGCTTCAAAAACATCCGCTAGAATGATATGTTCATTTGTATCGTGCGCAGCCTCTGTGACACCTGGACCGAAGACCATAACCGGCGTCTGTCCCGTATTGGATAATATTCCGCCATCTGTTCCCCACGGCGAGGCTTCAATAACCGGAGGATTTCCTTTAACTTTTTGAAAGGCCGCAGTAACTGTCTCAATTAACCTATGACCCCTATCAAGGGTGCCCGGCTGCCACCTTCCGCCAAACCACTCAATCGTCGGAGGATATTCTGCAAACCATAAATCCTTTTCAGCTAACTTTTTCAAACAGGCTTCCAATTCCTTTTCTGCATTCTCCATTGTCTCATTTGGCGAAACTCCCATCCGACCTTCGATGACCGCCAGGTCAGGAACAGTAGACGGCCATTGCCCACTGTAGATTTTACCAATATTGATAGGTATTGGAATCGGCGTCTCTTCATAAAGCGGATCATCAATCTGCTGATTTCTTCTTAGCTCCAATTGCTGGAGCTCCTTAATCAATAGCATCATTTTTTCAATTGCACTGACACCCTCATATCGAGTCCCACCATGAGCCGATCGACCCTTGACTTTTATCCGAAACCACATCGAACCCTGCTGTTTTGGGAACAGCTTCATATTTGTCGGTTCAGGTATGATAGCACCGTCTGCTTTATAGCCTCGTAAGACAGCAGCTAAGGTTCCAGCCCCTCCACTCTCTTCTTCAATGACACTCTGAAAAATAACATCCCCCTTCAACCTGACTCCGCAACTTTTGAGCGCTTCAATAGCTAAAAGGAGAGAAACCGTCCCGCCCTTCATATCAGTCGCACCACGTCCGTAAAGCTTCCCAGCCCGAATGATACCGCTGTACGGATCATGCTCCCATTCATCCAGGTCTCCTTCAGGCACAACATCAATATGACCATTCAATATCATTGATTTTCCGTTTCCAGTCCCTTTCCAGATTCCCACTACATTTGGATTTCCACTAAATTCTGTTCGGTCACTGCAAAACTTCGGATGACTGATTAACTCCTTGCCGCCAATCTCCCAAATATCAAGCTGCAAGCCAATTTGACGCAGCTTTTCAATGATGATCGCCTGCGCTTTACTTTCCTCACCACGGATACTCCGCTCTTGAACAAGCCTTTGTAATAATCTAGTGCCAGCAGCTTGGTTTACCGTGAGCCATACTTTTATATCCTCCTCAAGCTTTTCCAACAGACATCCTCCTTTTGTTTATTTATTATCACTCTAGTGGAATAACAAGAAGCTTTTCAGCAACGGTAAACTGACAATCTGTTAAGCTTTTAATTCGCTCAACCGAATGACCGGCAAAATATTCTCGTAGAATCAGACCCTTTGAGCCCACCTCAAAAACGGCTAAATCCGTAATAATCAAATCTACACAGCCTTTCGAGGTTAAGGGCAATGTACAGCTTTGGACAATCTTTGAATTCCCTTTAGAATCCGTATGATTCATCACAACAATAACCTTTCGCGCCTTTTGCGCCAGTTCCATGGCACCTCCCATTCCAGGAATTTTTTTACCCGGAACTAACCAATTGGCCAAATCTCCCTTTTCACTTACCTGTAATGCTCCGAGTATCGTCATATCTACTCTGCCTCGGCGTATCATCGCAAAGGCAACTGCACTGTCACAATAGGAAGCACCGTCAATGACGGTAACCGGAAGCCCGCCTGCATTACAAAGATTTTCATCCTCCTCACCTTTCATGGGACTAGACCCCATCCCAACAATTCCGTTTTCAGCATGAAACATAACTTGAATATCTGTAGCCAGATGATTGGGAACAAGGGAAGGAATGCCGATACCTAAGTTGACAACCATTCCGTTTGTAATTTCAGCCGCAGCTCTTTTCGCAATTCTATTTCTTATGGAGTTTGCCATGCCCATTTCCAATTCACCCCCTCGGATGGAACGATATAGTCAACAAAGACACCTGGTGTCACTACTTCATAAGGCTTAATATCACCGAGCGGGACAATTTCCTCAACCTCTGCAATGGTAACGTTACCTGCCATAGCAACAAGGGGATTCGTATTACGGGCACTTTTGTCATAGATAAGATTGCCAAAGGGATCTGCTTTTTTCGCGTAGACAATCGAAACTTCTGCCGTTAGAGCCGTTTCAATTAAATATGATTTTCCGTCTATGACACAGATTTCTTTTTGACCTGCTACCCATTCGTTATCCATGCCAATATCTGACAGAAATGCCGGAATTCCAACACCACCTGCCCGGATCCGTTCAGCCAGAGTTCCTTGCGGAGAAAATTCGACAGTAAGCTTCCCAGCTGTTAAGAGCTTTCCAGCTACAGGATTTGAGCCAATATGCGATGCAATTAAGCGGTCTGCCATTCCCCTACTAACTACTTTCCCAATCCCAATATGTGGAAATCCAGCATCATTGCCGATTAACGTTAAATGGCGCAAATTCTTTTCGATCATCGCATCGATTATGCTAGGCGGCGTACCTACACCACCAAAGCCACCAAACATAACGGTCATTCCATCGGCAAAATGCTCCATTACGCAACTAATATCCTTGATTTTACCAAAAGAATTATCCATCATTCATCATCCCTCCCAATTGGAGCGATTCATAAAGTTCTTGGCAGGTTACGGTGAATTTTTCAATTAATTCATCCAATTCTTCATTGGTTATCGTCAAAGGGGGAGAAATAATGATGGCATCGCCATCGATTCCATCCATCCCTGCTCCTGCCGGGTATAATAATAATCCATTATTAATGGCCATTTTAATCACTCTTTTAGTAAAAGCAAAAGACCTAGGAAACGGAAGCTTTTGTTTATCGTCTTGAACAAATTCGATACCAATCAACAATCCTAAGCCTCTTACGTCCCCAATAAAAGGAAATTGATATTTTAGTTTTTGTAGTCTAGTAAATAAATATTGACTTTTTTCAGGTACCATATTCATAATATCGTGCTGCTCAAGATAGTTCATAACAGCTAATGATACTGCACAGCTTTGAGGATTAGCACTTAAGGTGTGACCACTCATGACTACCTTTGATCCTGATAGAATGGGCTCCATAACACGGTCACTGACAAGAGTTGCAGCTATAGGTGTATAACCTGCACCCATCCCTTTCCCGAGCGCCACAATATCAGGGATTACATTCCAATGCTCACAGGCAAGCATGGTTCCAGTGCGGCCAAAACCAGTCATGACTTCATCTGCAATAAAAAGAATCTGGTATTTTTCGCATATTTCTTTGATTATTTGATAATAGTGTTCTGGTGGAGAAATGGCTCCGCCTGCTGCACCAATTACCGGTTCAGCAATGAAAGCCGCAATATGCTCTGCCCCAATTCGTCTGATGGCGGTTTCTAGTTCTCGTGCGCAGAGGTAGCCGCACTCTGGGGCAGTTTTGTTGTATGGACAACGATAACAATAAGGAGGATGAATAGTAGGAAAATCTTCAAGGAGCGGTGTAAATCTTTCCCTTCTAGCAGAATGACCTGACATCGATAAAGCACCTAAAGTAATTCCATGGTAGCTGACCCAACGAGACAATATTTTTGTTTTTGTTTTCAAGCCTTTTTCCTGCCAATGCTGTATAGCCACCTTCATTGCTGTTTCAGTTGCTTCCGAGCCACTACTCACAAAAAAGCTCCAATTTAAATCCCCACTGGCAAGTTCAGCAATTTTTTGCGCCAGTTGTTCAGCAGGTTCACTTGTAAACTGTGACCGATAGACAAATGATACTTTTTTCGCCTGCTTTTTCATTGCATTGATGATTTCTTTCACACCATGACCGATGTTAGCTGTCACAGCTCCAGAGGAGGCATCAAGATATTCCTTGAATTCAATGTCATATAAATATACACCCTTGCCAAAATCAATAATCGGATAATTTTCATCTAGCATTGGCTTAATTAAAAACGAACGCTTCATCCTCTCACTCTCCATGTCTAAAAAAACAAAAGCAGAAGGGCGCCCACAAAGCATGAAACGAAAAAACATTTCATGGAGTACAGGCATGTTCCTTCAGTCTTTATACGAAAAAAATCAAATTCGTCCGTCGAATTTGCGTCCGGATTACCTGAGCTCGCTCGGGTAAACTACCTTTAAAAAATCGCAAGACTCGCCGGAGGCTTAACTTCATTCAGCCGGGGTTTAACCCCCACTAAATCGAAGGACCATTTGCCTTCATCCCCCACATGTAAAAGTGGAGGACTTCAGCTGAATGAAGTTAATACATTTTGGTGTCAATTACTAAATTGTATGAATAATGAGGAGAAATCTTTCTTATTATCTACAGGACTTGAAAAGAAAAAGTAAAAAGAATAAAGCATAGTTACTCCGAAGGTAGAAAAAATCAAATTCGCCCGTCGAATTTGCGTCCGGATATTTATCGAGCTTGCTCGATAAACTACCTTTAAAAAATCCGTGACATCCGCCGGAGGCTTAACCTCATTCAGCCCGGGTTTGAACCCCCACTGAATCGAAGTACAGTTTGCATTCATCCCCCACTTGTAGAAGTGGAGGACTTCTGCTGAATGAAGTTAAAGCTTATTAGCCATCCGCCTATATACATCGTGTAGGGTTTTACAGCCGAGAGCCTGGACTTTTTCTATATAAATACGCCATATTTCAGCAGTCAGCCTTGCATCCCCTAATGCATGATGGCGGTCAATGATCGGAATTTGATGATACTCACAAAGCTCATCTAACCTGCTAAATGAGCAATCCGGATCGGCAATTCGATAAAAAAAGGAAGTATCAACGACTCGATGTTTAAACGGGGAACGAAAAAGCTTCCAATTTGCATTTTGTAAAAAGCTTTTATCATGTTTTGAATGGTGGGCCACAAGGGTGGAATGCTGTGCAAAGCGATAAAACTGTACTAATACATCCGTAAGAGCCGGTGCATTCGATAATTGCTCTGGGGTTAACCCTGTTAATTGCTCAATGACTGGCGGGAGCTCGTTTTCATAGCGAGCAAGGGAATAAAATTCTTCACATCTTTCACCACCAATCATTTTCACCGCTCCGATAGAAATAATTCTGTCACCCTGCTCAGGGTAAAATCCAGTTGTTTCCAAATCAAAAATGACTACATTTAATTGATTTAACGGGACGAACAATGAATCCTGCTGCTTCAATTCCTTTTGCAGATTTCTGACATATGCCGCTTGCCGTAGATTGGTTCCACTTGAAGAACCGAGGCCGACCTTTCCCTGCAACCCTTTCATTAAATGGATAAATGATTCAAATGCCATAATCAACACCCTTTTTCAACCAATATGAAAACACTTTAGGGACTCACCTTGAACCAGATGTTCTATGACAGTAAATGTCTGCTGATATATTGATGAAGCCTTTTCCCATCCTTAAGAATTTGTTTTATTTCCTTCCTATTCCATTTATCTAAATGCTTTATCATTAAAAAATGAGTGTCTTCATAGGAATTCCTATTTGACATAGAAAGTCGATAAAATAACAGCCGCTTAAAATTTTGTTTGCTTTTCGATAACACTTCAGCATACATCGGATGTTCTAATAATGCATCAATCCTCCCAAGAGTGGAGGTTTCATCCAAACCTTCCTTTATAGCTAATAAACGAATACCATTAACATAAGGGAGAAAGGCTGTGTACTTTAAGTCAATCGAGCCTTGATATTTACCTTGATTAATGGGGATCAGCTGCCCTAATGGGCCTATGGCATTTTTGATATGCATGACACTTTCCATTAGCCGGCTTAATAGCTGCGGCTGTTTACGACGATATTCAAAAATATCGTTTTTCAACTCTTTTATATAATCACCTTTTCCAAGTAAGCACCTTGCATCAAAAAATATTTGCAAATTACGAATGGACTCTAAGCTCCTATCCTCCATCCAATCGCCTAGCTGCTCACGCCATGCCGCGATGGATTTACACCACATTGGGTTTGAGCACATCACCTTGCCTTCACAGTACGGATAGCCGACTACATGAAGTCCATAAGAGATTTCCTTTCCGAGCGCCAAAAAAAAGGCTTCATTTTCTTTACTATTTTGAGCAAAAATAATTCCATGATCTTGATCACTGAAAACCCCTTGCTCCATCCTTCCGCCACTTCCTGTAATAAACCAGCAATAATCACTGGGAGGACTGCCTACATTTAGTGCAGCAACAGCAGCCTCAAATACTAGACACATAACATAATCATGGAATTTATTGAGTAAAAGGGTATCCATAGCATGCTCTTCAATATGGGCTTCCTTCCACTTTCGTATCGATTCATAACTTTCTAAATCCCTTGTCATCCACATCACCTCTATTTACCATAAGGCTGATTGGTCATCACCCTAGAGTTCATACTTTTGTGTAAGTGTATCTACAATAGAACGGCTTGTAAATACAGGAATCTAACAAAACAAAAAGCCTCCTGTTAGGAGACTGTTGTTTTGTTTAGGAAGGTAATTTCGTTTCACTAGCCATAATTTGTTCTGGATACCCATAGCTACCATGCTCACTCATATCAAGTCCCATGATTTCCTCTTCTTCTGTTACACGAATCCCAACAAGTTTCTTCATCACAAACAAAATGATGAAGGAGGCAGCAAAGGCATATAGACCAGAAGTAACGACTCCCATAAATTGAACACCTAACTGTTCAAAACCACCACCATAGAATAATCCTGGAAGCCCAACTGAAGCAAGCTCTGGTGTAGCAAAGAAACCGGTTGAAAGTGTTCCCCAAACACCTGCTGTACCATGAACAGACAAAGCATAGATTGGATCATCAATTCTTTTTCTTTCAAAAAATCTTGCACTATAGAATACAATGATTCCAGCGATAAATCCAATCACTACC
Organism: Bacillus tuaregi; assembly: GCF_900104575.1. NCBI lineage: Bacteria > Bacillati > Bacillota > Bacilli > Caryophanales > Bacillaceae > Bacillus > Bacillus tuaregi. The sequence goes on along the minus strand of NZ_LT629731.1, from coordinate 1,772,094 downwards.
GCTCCCCAGGTATCGACGAAAGCACATGATGCTGTAATTGCTACAAGACCGGCCAAAGCCCCATTCAGAATGGTCGGTACATCCGGTTTACCAAGTACAACCCAGGAAATCAACGTGGCGGCAACCGCACCTGCACCAGCGGCTAGATTCGTATTCAAGGCAACAAATCCGAAAAATCCATCATCAACAGATACTGTGCTGCCTGCATTAAAGCCAAACCAACCTACCCAGAGAATTAAAACGGCTAAAGCTGTGTACACTTGATTATGTCCGGCAAGATTATTAGCCGTTCCATCGGCATTATATTTTCCGATACGTGGTTTTAACAGAATCGTTGCTGCTAAGGCTGCCATTGCCCCTGTTAAGTGAACGACTGTGGAACCGGCAAAGTCTTGTTTTCCATGTTCAGCAAGCCAGCCCCCACCCCAAATCCAATGTGCGATAACCGGGTAGATTAAAACTCCAAAAAGTATGGTAAATACGACATAGGCGGAGAATTTTGCTCGTTCTGCAAAACCACCTAATGCAATCGTTATGGAAATCCCTGCAAAAGCTAACTGAAAGACAAAGAAGACAGAAGTGGCTAATCCAGCATCTTCTAGTTGTGTTCCTGAATAAAAGAAATCACTTAAGCCGACAAAGAAATTAGCATTATCACCAAATGTAAAACCATATCCAACTGCCCAATAAACAAGAGAAGCTAAACCAAATGTAAAAATCGTTTTCCCGGCAATATGTCCGGCATTTTTCATTCTAGTTGAACCTGCTTCAAGAAGAATGAAACCCCCAATCATAAAAATGACTAATATTGCTCCAAGCATGACCCATACACTGTTCAATAAAAATATTGGATCCATTTTACCTTCTCCCCTCTTCGTCATCTACCTAACAACTTATGTTAGGATTTATAACATTTATTTTATATTTCTTATTTTATTCAGAAACTCCTCCGTTGTCAATGATTTCTGAAAATTTATGTTAGAAAACCTTACATGAAATTCTTATGATTCTAAAATGATAAACAAAGAAAAACAGTGTAAAGGTTTAGTTCGCTTCACACTGTTTCAACGTTAGCTCTATTTAAATTCTTCTTTCTGCTCGATGATCATTTCAACTCCGTCCTCACCAGGGGCTATTGAAGCTTTGGCTCCAATTGGAATCGTCGCCATTGGGTGAACATGACCAAAGTTAACATTAGCAATAATCGGTATTTGACTTAACTCCGCTTTTGATTTAATGATCTTTCGTAGCGATGCTTCAGTCATGCTCGATTCTGTTTGGAAGCGTCCAATTAACACGGCCTTTATGTCGTTTGCACCTGGCTGCTGCAGCAGGGATTGCAGGGCACGATCAAAGGTTTGTGGATATGATTCCCTGTCATCCTCAATCATTAAAATCGATTCTTTTAACGAAGGCATATATCCTGTACCCTGTAGCATTGTCAGACTCGTTAGATTTCCTGCTATCATTCTGCCTTCTGCTTTTCCTGGTTGTAAGACTAAATATTCATCCTGATTATGAAAGTTAACTTGCTCCTTTTCCTTATACCAATGATCCTCACTCCAATGTGTTGAAGGATAGATCTCATATGGAGCATCATTCGTCAAAGCCGAAACGAACATGTCTATTGTGTACTCCACACCATGTCTATAGCCAAGCACAGAAAGATCAGGACCAACATATGTAACAAGGCCTGTTTTTTGATAGATGGCGAGACTTAATATAGACATATCACCGTAACCACAAAGAATTTTCGGATTTCTGCTAATCAAATCATAATCAAGATGGGGTAAAAGTTGGTTCGCATTATAACCGCCTAAGCCCGATAAAATCGCTTTCACTTTTTTATCTTGAAAGGCATCATGTAAATCATGTACCCGTTCCTCTATTGACGTACTATAAAACTCATCATGCTTGTACACATGTTGACCAAATGTAACATGAAAACCAAGCTGCTTTAACCGGGACTCCGCTAATTCCATTTGCTTTTCTTTCAATAACGCAATGCTGGCAGAAGGCGCAATAATACGTATTTCATCTCCAGGCTTTAATCGTTCAGCAAACACAATATCCACCCCTTTTTTCTTCCTCTACCATTATTATACATGAATATTAAAAGTGTCAGGCACACAAAATGGTCCAATGACTTTTTTGTGCGCCTGACTCCTTGTTATACAGCTGCCGTATCTTTTTTTGCTGCGGCTTTCACTTTTTCGATAATATCTCGGGCAATCCACACACCACAAGCACTCGCTTGGGCCAAACCGCGGGTAACACCTGCACCATCACCACCAACATATAGTCCGCCAATTTCGGTCTCAAATCGATCATTTAGCTTTGGTCTAGCTGAATAAAACTTCGCTTCTACCCCATAAAATAATGTATGCTCTGATGCAATTCCTGGAGTAACATGATTCAAGGCCTCTGTCATTTCAACTAAGCTTTTTAGTGTATTATATGGAAGAACAAGACCTAAATCTCCCGGTACTGCTTCTTTTAATGTTGGCTCAACAAAGCCTTCTTTAATCCTTTTCTCTGTCGATCTTCTTCCCTTTAATATATCTCCATATTTTTGCACAATAATCCCGCCATTGGATAAGCTGTTAGCTAGCTTTGAAATAGCATGGGCAAATTCATTTGGTTTATCAAACGGCTCTGAAAAAACATGCGAAACAAGTAATGCAAAATTAGTATTTGGACTACCAAGCTTTGGGTCACGATAGGCATGGCCATTCGCCAGCATACTTCCGGAATGATTCTCAACCACAACATGCCCAGATGGATTACTGCAAAATGTCCGAACTCGTGTACCAACCGATGCATTAAACGTGAATTTACCTTCATATAAATGTTCATTGATTTCTTCCATGACAATGTTTGATGTTTCTACCCGAACACCGATATCAACCTGGTTATTATACATGCGGATGCGGCGCTTCTTGAGAAGCTTTGAAAGCCATATTGAACCGTCCCGTCCAGGTACGATAACTACTTTATCCGACAGTATTTCTTCTCCAGTTTTAAGCTGTACTCCGGTTATTTTCCAGCCGTCCGCAGTACGATCTGTCAGTAAATCCTCGACTTCTGTTTTATAAGCCATATCCACTTTATCCTTAAGGTATTCATAAATACTTTTCATGATTTCCAAGTTTTGCTCTGTACCTAAATGACGAACCTGAGCTCTTAATAGCTTTAGACCTGCAGCATACCCGCGTCTTTCAATTTCACGAACCTTTTCCGTCATTGGATCGGTAATACTTTTCGTTGCACCATGCTTTAAATTAATTTCGTCTACATATTTGATAAGTTCTAGTACAGTTGAATCAGCAAGATAATCTGTCATCCATCCGCCAAATTCGCTAGTAATATTAAACTTACCATCTGAATAGGCACCCGCACCACCAAATCCGTTTGTGATGGAGCAGGCAGGCATACAACCGGCAAACTCTTTCCTACCAGCTGCAGGTGGACATTTTTCAATTTTCTTTTCTAGTATTGGACAGTTTCTTTTATATATATCATGACCTTTGTCAATTAACAGCACCTTTGCCTGCGGCATTTTCAATGATAGCTCATAGCAGGTAAATATCCCTGCTGGGCCGGCGCCAACAACAATCACATCATACGTTTTCTTCATGTGCTCTTCTTCCCCCTAGATGTCAATTCTAGAATAAATGCCATAACCATCCGTTAATATACCAAAAGAAAGGGGTTTCGTCAACAAAAATCCGAATAATTTAATCATAACAAGATTTAATGTTCGTCTTTTTAAAAGTACCCTTCCCCTTTACCTGCCTTAATTTTGGAATTATCACATTTTAATTTCTAAAGGAAAAAGGCTGATATTACCAGTCAGCTTACGGTATTCTAATAATAAGGACTTCAAGAAAAATGCCCTTAATCCATTCATAGCTCTATTCTGCATAGGAGGCATTAGATGAAAGAAAAAAGAAAAAGCTTAGCTGCCCTAATCCTGATTTTTACACTTTGTTTTAGTTTGCTGTTTCTCATTTTTCATGAAAAGGCTATCAGTAAATCCTTACCTGTTTACGAAAAAGTCGTTCAAAAGCTTGATATTCACTATTTAATTGTCGGCGATAGTATTGGCAGAGGTGCTGGTGTTGAAAACAGGTCACATACTTGGTTTTCACAATGGGAGCAAGCCATGAAACAGAAGTATCCCATAGATTTAATAAGACATTCCATTGTTCAGAGCGGCGCTACGGCATATGAGGGGCTTTATTTAATAGGAAACGCAAAACCACTATCGACTGTTGATTTAGTCTTCTTGATATTTGGTGAAAATGATCGAAAATATATGAACGAAAAACAATTTTCCTTTTATTACGAAGGGCTTATTTATGAAATAAAAACAACTTATCCTAAAGCGGAATTAGTATTGATTACTGAGAGCTGCTTAGAACAAGAGTTGTTTGCCGAGGCTATCAAAAATCTCGCAGAGCATTACCATGCAGTCCATATTGATATGCGTATTCCATTTAAGAAGAATTCACCCCTTCTCAAAGACTTATCCGATGATAACATCCATCCAAATGAATTAGGCTATAAGCTATATGCCGAAGCCATCACAAAGGAATTAGAAACAGGCATCAAATCAAACAAACAGATAGTAGTCTTAAGAGAGCCGCTTTTATATAAAAAGAGGCTGTCCATAAAAGAACAAGACCATTTTAAAGAAAAAAATGAGTTATTTCACTTTAACAATGGGTATTATCAAACATCTGAAAAAGGTGCCCGTATAAGCTACTCTTTTGACGGAACAAATCTAGGCGTCAAAGTCCTAAAGCATGTGCAGGGAGGAGAAATGGACGTATTTATTGATGGTCAGTTTATCAGAAGGATTTCGACCTGGTGGCCGATTAATAAAGAACGGGTTCTATATGTAACAAGTGGACTACAGCCAGGAAAGCATGAAGTCACCTTCGTTGCTACAGGTACTCAATCAGCTAAAAATCAAACGACTACGCAAAACATTCAGCTTTCATCGATTGTTGTGTTTGAATAAGAAAAAAGGAGTGACTCTGGGGTTCACTCCTTTTTTCTTATTCAAACAGCTTGATATATTCCTGATAGCCCTCTTCCTCGAGCTTTTCTTTTGGGATAAATTTTAATGATGCTGAGTTGATACAGTAGCGTAATCCAGTCGGCTCTGGCCCATCATTGAACACATGACCAAGATGTGAATCAGCACTCTTACTTCTAACCTCTGTTCGAACCATAAAATGACTAAAATCCGATTTTTCGACCATTTCATCCTTTGTCAACGGCTTGGTAAAGCTAGGCCATCCACATCCAGCGTCAAATTTATCCTTCGATGAGAATAAAGGCTGACCTGACACAACATCCACATAAATCCCTTCGCGAAATTCATTCCAATATTCGTTCCGAAACGGAGGCTCTGTACCATTATTTTGTGTGACTTCAAATTGAATTGGCGTTAATTTCTTACGCAATTCGTCCTTATTAGCCATTAACTATTCCCCCAATACTTTTCAATAAAGGCTTTTCTTCCAGAGCCAAGCTGGTACCGCTCATAATGAGCCGGATTTTTCCGATAGTAATGCTGGTGATAGTCTTCAGCAGGATAAAAGCTTTTAGCAGGAAGAATAGCTGTTGCAATCGGTTTAAGAAATTTACCACTCCATTCCAGCTCCCGCTTTGACCTTTCTGCTGCCTGCTTTTGTCCGTCATGATGATAAAAAATCGCCGTTTGATAGGACTGACCTCTGTCATAAAACTGTCCACCCGCATCTGTCGGATCAATTTGTTGCCAATAGGTTGATAATAGCTTCTCATAAGAATATATAGACGGGTCAAAGGTAATTTGGACCGCTTCATAATGTCCGGTTTTTTCTGAGCATACCTCTTCATAGGTTGGATTTTCCTTTGTTCCACCGGTATACCCTGAGACAACCTTTATGATGCCGGGCTGCTCATCAAAGGGCTTTACCATACACCAAAAACAGCCGCCAGAAAAGGTTGCTAATTCATAGTTTTCATTATGCATTTACTCCACCTCTTATGCTCTTTTTTCCCTGTTGTTATTCTTTCATACTCTCATTCATCGGTATTCGCAAGGAAAATGAAATATCATCCTTTTTTAAATCAAATTTATCTACTTTTACCTCAAACCCACTTTTTAATTTCATATTTTGTAATGACATATAGATACGTTCTTCATTCGGCTGGATCATCACCCACTCAGGCACTTCATAGCTGCTTTGAACAAATTTTAATACAAGCGGTACTGGGAGCAACAACCTTCCGATTGACATCGTTTTCTGCTCTAGTTCGATATCACCATTTTCAAGTGCATGGGGCTCAAAGGTTAGTTTCATTTCCACCTCGCTGCTAAAGACAGGCAGTGTTCCATATAGCTCCACTTCATCTGTAAGAATCAGCTGATAGTCGAATTGCCCAGAAAGCTCTTCCTCTAAATAATGATTAATTACTTTATTTAAATCCTCTCTATTGGTTTTTACTTGAAAATAAACATCATTTTGCTCCTCTGTTGACTTTGGAATTTCCACTGGTTCAGCCGTACTGCTGAACAATAATATGAACAAGACAATAAGGACAACAATTATCGTCGCATTTATTCCAAGGAGTATATAAAACCACCTTTTCCAATTGCCAGCTTTCAATTAAAGCTCCTCCTGTTTTTGAACTAGCCATTTCTTCTCCATTACATCATCGATTGCAGCATGATGTAATACCTGATATATTTTATCAGCAATTAATTCATAGCCCCGGTTATTCGGATGAAAATAATCGGTGTATAACAATTCCTCTTCATCATCCTTAAAAAGATTCATAATATCAACAAAGTAAGTGTCAGGATACTGTGCTAATATTTTTTGACTATGCTTATTCCATTCATTCACCACTTCATTCATTTCTTCTATTTCCGGAAACCACTGATGAAAGGGATTATATAATCCAACAAGCACGATATGAATGTGTTTATTTTCCTGTCTGATTACCTTAAGTAAAACGGACAAATTTTCTTTATATAAATCTCTTTGATTTAGAAAGTCTGCCATATTTAAATTGGTAATATTCTCTCGAACCACCTTCATCATATCGTTTCCTCCAATGGTAACGATGACTAGATCAGCTTCCTGAATAGCGGTCCGTACTTCCACATCTGATTGTAATTTACTCACTAATTGTTCTGAACGAAAGCCCTTCACACCATAATTATCAATCTGAGCTTTCTTAATATTGTTTTCATCCTCGAGTAATGACACCAGATAAGGGATATAGCCACCATTTTCCGAAATATCTCCTACTCCTTCTGTCAATGAATCTCCTAAAGCAACAATTTTTATAGGCTGAGGTTTGATGGTTTCTGGAGCTGCCTTCATCACTTGGGTTGTCTTTTGTGATTCATTTCCAGAAAGAAACATAAAATAGACTGCTATACCAGCAAGTAACGAAAGAAGGGTTAGAATTAGAAAGATGAATTTTTTCATCTCATCACCCACCTTCATAAGTAAATACATTATATCATCTGATTAATTTTAGCTGAAATGATTTAGAAGTATTTCTTTTTCGTTTTACTTTCTAACAGAGCAATAATAAAAAAATAGACCTAGAAAAGGCCTATTGTAAGCTTTTAATATCTTTAATAATCTGTTCCATTGGGATATCAGCCAGTCCGGAATAATCCTTCATAATCTTACCTTCCCCATCCACTAAATAAAAGCTCGTCCCATGGATTACCTGATCTTCTGCCTCAGGTTTTTTAACTATTGTTTTAAACGTATCTAAGGCATATTGTTCTATTTCAGCCTGTGAATACCCAGTCAAGAAATGCCAATTACCAAAATCCGCATTAAAACCTTTCCCAAATTCATGTAATATTTCGGGTGTATCTAACTCTGGATCGACGCTAAAGGATACAAATTGAATATTTTCAATTCCTTCTTTTTTTGTTTCATCCTGTAATTTTTTCATATTTGCCGTCATTGGAAGACAAACATCCTCACAGTGTGTAAAAATAAGATTCGCTACCCAAACCTTGCCTTTTAAATCCTTTAAACCAAAAGACTCTCCATTTTGATCTGTATGCGTAAAATCGGACACAGGCCAATTATGAGGATCTTTAATCCCGCCACAGGCAGCTAACAATAAAGTAGTTGATACTAAAACGAACAAAAGAATCCGTAATTTCACCATGCAACCCCCGTTTGAACGATTCTTAATTGTTATTATTTTAGCAAAATTTAATGAAAGAAAAAAGAAAAAACATTGTCCGATTTGTGAATATGTATTTAATAGAGTTATATTATTCACAGATAGGAACGAATATCTTAAATGTAGTTCCCACACCTTTTTCACTTTCTACTTCTATTTTGCCCTTCATCCTCTCTATAATTTGATAACAAACTGTAAGTCCCATTCCCGTACCTTTTTCTTTTAATGAATAAAAAGCAGTCCCAAGTCTCTCCATTTCTTCCTTCGTCATGCCGATGCCCGTATCACTGATTTCAAATACACCATACTGACCAGCCTGATATAAGCTTAATCGTAGTTCTCCACCATCCTTCATTGCCTCAATACTATTTTTCAGCATATTAATCAATACCTGCTGAAGCTCGTTTTTAATCCCTTTAACTGAAATGTTTTCTAATACAGGTGTCATCATAATGATATTCTTCGACATCATGGCATAGGAATTCATTAAATCCATGACTTTCTCTGCAAGCTCTTTTCCGGCAATCATCTCTGACTGCTCCATATCCGGTTTTGCCAAGGAAAGATAGTCATTTATAATCGTTTCAGCCCGATTCATTTCATCAATCATTAACCGGATATACATACGTTCTTCTTCACTCATTTGATCTTTAGCAAGAAAAATTTGCAGAAACCCCTTTACAACCGTCATCGGATTTCTAATTTCATGGGCAACAGATGCAGCTAATTGTCCAATCGCATTCATCTTTTCTGCCCGCTGTAATTCACGAATCAACTTTGAGCTTTCGATAATATGCTCTACTTCATCAAACACCTCTTCTAAATTATGCAAGGAGTTCGGCTCGTCTGAGGAACCTTTTTTTTCAGAAGTAGCAGGAAGCTTCTCAACTAGAACGGACAGCTGTTTAACCATTTGATTGAAACGATCACAAAGTAACCCTAAATCTGAATTATCGGTTACCTTTAGTCGGACTTGGAAATTACCATTGCTTACTTCATTAAATCCCTTTATAAGTGCATGGACCGGTTCTAATGCCTTGTTAAATCCTTGCTTCAAAATAAAGAAAATAAATGGAGTCATAAGTAAAAATAGACCAATTAAAAAGTATACATATTTTTTTTGGGCAGTTATGATGGAGTCTGCATTAATGTCAACTCCAAATAGAGCAATCATACGACCATCATGGTTCATGATAGGTGTAAAAGCAGTAATCCAAGCTCCATGCTCATCTTCATACACTTCACTGTGGGCAGACTTTTTTGTTTGGACAACTTTTCGATAGCCTTCAAGCCATTCTTCATTCGCTCTATAGCTTGATAACGATAGCCAGCCATTCTTTTTCTGTTGTTCATCGGATGTAATAATAAACACTTCATCTCTTTTTGTCTGCTCACTGTCAACAATAAAACTATTTAAATAAAGAATATTTTGATTCGTAAAATTCGACAAGCTCCTTTTCAATTTAATAAAATCATCATGCCGCTCATTTTTCGTATTCAGTACACTTTCAACGTCCTCAGAGTGGATAGTAGTGCTCCAAATTGCTGCAACATCCATTGCATGATCTGATAGGAGTTCTTCCATTTGCTTGGACTGCAAATAATAGCTAAAGGCTGAGGTAATCGCTACAATCATAAAAGTAATAAAAAAAGATAATATAAGTAACTTTTTAAACAGTGATATATTTTTGAGAAATTCTTTCATACGCTTGTCCTCAATTCCTTTTCACTTGTTTATATCCTATTAAACAATTGCGAATATTTAAAAATATTTCTTTAGGGTATTCGACAATCCTAGATATAATTCCTTTAATTCGACTTATTTTTATTCATACAATTATCATCTGATAAACTATCGATTAAATTTATGTAACTTTCATTCTACCATTATCTGTTTTCTCAGCCAAAGGAAATAAAGACTAAATCATCTAATTTATCTATAACTCAAAAAAAAAACCATTTGAGCTGTTTCAAATGGTCTGGTATTCCTTATTCAAAGTAATACATGAAACCTATTGCACCAGGGCCTGTGTGGGTACTGACGATCGGTGTTGTTTCTTCAATGGTTATTTCTCCGTAGCCTGTCTTTTCATAAACAGCTTGTTTTATTTTTTGCGCTAAACCTATACCGTCTGCATGAACAAGCCCTACCCCCTTCGTTATTTTACCTTCTAAATCTTCAGCGAAATGAGCAGCAAGGTATTTGGCTACTTGGGCATGACTTCTAACCTTTGCAACAGGAGTATATTCTCCATTTTCTAATGAAGCAATTGGTTTAATATTTAATAAAGAGCCAATGATCGCTCTTCCTTTTCCAATTCTGCCCCCCTTGACTAAATTTTCTAATGTATCCACAACAACATAAAGCCGAGTATTGCTCCGAATTTTATCTAGCCGTTCTAGAATAGCTGGTACATTTTTTCCTTCTCTCACCATAGCTGCAGCCTCTAACACCTGAAAAGATAGCGCTTTCGAAATAAACCGCGAGTCCACAACGGTTACCTTTGTATTGGTCATTTTTGCTGCACTCTCTGCCGACTGGACGGTACCGCTCATCCCACCTGTCATATGAATAGAAATAACCTCATAGCCCTGTGAACCAAGCCGATCATACACTTCCATAAAGGCTCCTGCTGAAGGCTGTGAGCTTTTAGGTAATTCTTTAGATTCCTTCATTTTCTCCATAAATTGAGAAGGTGTAATATCCACTCTATCCGTAAAGGTTTCACCATCAATACTAATGGTTAATGGGACCACTTCAATATCAAAGCTAGCTAGTTCCGCCTGGGTTAGATCCACCGTTGAGTCTGTTACAATTTTAATTTTATTAGTCAAACCATTCACTTCCTTATTTTGAATCAACTACCATTATACAAGTAATAATAATTTTAGGGAAATAACTTTTTCAAGTATAGATACAAAAAAGCACCGAAAAAATCGGTGCTTTTTTATTCCACGGATAAAAACTAGATATATTATATTTTTATAAAATAATTCTATGATTTCGAGTACTAGCATATTCGAGGAAGCATAACACCTGCAAGCCGATTTAATCTCCGCTTTGTACCAAGCGGAGTTTCTAATAACAAGTAACCAGTAGCCTGATCTGTCCTAACAACCCTGCCAATACATGCGGCATCCTTTCCTTCGGGATGAGCTTTTAACGTCTGGATAACAGCTTCTACTTTATCATTTGGCACAATTAAGATGGCTTTACCCTCATTAGCTAAATAAAGCGGGTCGAAGCCAAGTAAATCACAAGCACCTTGAACCTGCTCCTTAATTGGAATTGACTTTTCATCCATTACTAGTGTAAGGGCAAAATCCTCAGCAATCTCGACAAGTGTAGTGGCAAGGCCCCCTCTAGTCGGATCTCTCATAATCCGCACTTCACCTGCCGCCTTAACAGCTGCCTCCAACATGGTATTTAATGACGCACAATCACTTACAACCGGTGCCTGGATTCCTAAATCACCGCGTGCTGTCAGAATAGCAACTCCGTGATCCCCTACCGTCCCGGTCAAAATAATCGCATCATCCTCTTGAAAGAAAGGTCTGACGCTTAGTTCTTCAATAATACCTATTCCTGTTGTATTTATGTATACTCCATCGCAGCTGCCTTTTTCCACTACTTTCGTGTCACCAGCAATAATGGATACGCCTGCTTTTTTTGCTTCTTTTGCCATATCCTTGACGATTAACTCTAAATTCTTTACTAAAAATCCTTCCTCTATTACAAAACCACAGGTTAAGTATAACGGTTTAGCCCCACTCACAGCAAGATCGTTGACTGTTCCTGCTACGGCTAGCTTCCCAATGGAGCTTTCCGGGAAAAATATCGGCTTTACAACAAAGGAATCTGTTGTCACAGCAATTTGATTAACCGGCAGCTGCAAATAGGAAGCATCAAACATTGCTTCCTTATCATGACCAAAATTCTTTACAAATAAATCACGAATAAGCCTGTGACTTAATTCTCCACCATCTCCATGGGCAAGACTAATTACTCTATCCATTATAAACTCTCCCTCATATATTGATAATATGCTGAACAACTTCCTTCTGATGACACCATACAAGGACCGATAGGATGTAACGGATGACAAGCTTTTGCAAATAATGGACACTGATTAGGCTCAATAATTCCCCTAATCACTTCACCACAACGACATTTTGTTTTTTTAATCGTTACCTTATGTATAGGAAATTTCTTTTTAGCATTATAGAAATCGTATTCTGCCTTGAAATCCAGACCGCTTGCTGGAATAATTCCAATTCCCCTCCATGCTTCATCACAGGTAGTAAAATATTGATTCATCAAACCCTGTGCTACTCTATTTCCTTCTTTTGTGACAACAGAGGAATGGTCATTTAGAATAGCTGCTTTTTGAGATAATGAAAGGTCAAGCAGCTTATTGATACCACTTAACAGCTCCGCAAGCTCAAAGCCGGTTATAACCCCTGGAATTTGATATTCCTGAGGCAAAAAAAGGTACGCATTTTCTCCGAGCACAATTGATACATGCCCTGGGAGAATAAACCCATCAAGCTGTATTTCCCCCGCATTTAGTAAAAATCGTAAGATGGGTTCAACCAGCTTAGTCGTCATCCAAATTGAGAAATTCTTTACTTGCTTTCTCTCTGCTGTTTGGACTAATAAAGCAAGGATGGGAATGGTCGTTTCAAAGCCAATTCCGAGAAAAATGATCTCTTTTTCAGGATTTGCCTCCGCAATGGCAATCGCGTCTATAGGAGAATATAAAACTCTAATATCTTTACCAGCCGTTTTCTCCTCCATTAATGATCTTTTTGACCCAGGTACACGCATCATATCTCCAAATGTACAAATAATCGTATCTTCATTCTGTGCAAGTCCAATCATACTATCAATAGATTCCTGTGCTGTAACACAGACAGGACAGCCTGGTCCCGAAATGAGTTGAACTTTATCCATTAACGCTTGCTTAACACCCGTTTTAGCCAGCGCCATTGTATGGGAACCACATACCTCCATAAAAACGGGCGCCCGTCCGTATTTCTGTTGAAAGTGCTCCGCTTTTTGCAGAACAGCCTCTAACATGGGTCTGCAAATTTCTGGATTATTCGAATGCAGCACTGTTTCGAGCATTTGAAAACTTCCTCCATTCCTCAGCACTTTCCTTTGCATACTGTTCATCAATTACCGACATTGCCTGCCCTGCATGGACAATGACATAATCACCCACCTTTACTTCGGGAACAAAGATAATGCCAACAGTTGTCTGCGAACCCATGACATCGACTTGTGCACTGTACTCAGATAACTCAATGATTTTCGCGGGTACTCCTACACACATTTTCAGCCCTCCTTTTTGCAGCTGCAGCCATTAATTGTCCATACGATAAACCACCATCATTACAAGGAACCTTCTGATGAACAAAAGGTTCAAAATGCATATTCTTTAGTTCTTCTTGTAGTCTTTTCCTTAAATAGCGATTATGGAAGCTGCCACCCGATAAGACAACACGATTAGTGTAATCTGGATGACATTGTTTTAACTGGATTAAGCAGCGGGTAATGCTTTGAACAAGTGTTTCATGAAAAGACGTGCTAATACTAACTAGGTCACGCCCCTTACTAATATCCTCGCAGATTTCTAGAAGCATAGAAGAAAAGTCAAACCGCAAAAGGCGGTCAGATGAATCAAGACGATAAGCGTAGACCGTTTTATCTCCCTCAATATCCGCATATTCTGAAAGCCGAATGGCTGCTTCTCCATCATACGTCGAAACCTTACAGATTCCAGTTAGCGCTGCTACTGCATCAAACAGTCTGCCACACGTTCCTGCATGGGCTGTATTAACCTGCTTTTCTATCATATTCTGTAAAACATTAATTTCATGCTCCCGCTCGGGAAATCTTTCTAAACAAATTGATTTTCCTTCTTCGCCATGTAGTGACAGTATCATCCCCACTGCATTTCGCCAAGGCTCTTTGATACACTTTTCAACTCCCGGCAGTGGTGTATACGTTAAATGAGCAAGCCGCTCAAACTCACTACTATCACCATAAAATACTTCAAAACCCCAAATATTGCCATCCAAGCCAAAACCGGTCCCATCCAATATGATGGCAAATACCTTTCCATCCAATTGGTTATCAGCGATACAGGCGGCCATATGGGCATGATGATGCTGAATCTCAAGCACATTCTTAAATGGATACTTTTCTACTAAATAACGAACATTATAATAGGGATGCATATCGATAACAGCTGTATCTAATGGAATGCTGATCCATTTTAACAAATGATCAAGCTCCTGCTTGTAATGATTAAGTGTTTCTTCATTTTCTAAGTCACCTATATGCGGTCCAATGAAAACCTGTTGATTACGACCGATTGTAAACGTCGTTTTTTGTTGTCCTCCAAAAGCAACGATTCCATGAACATCCTGTTCAGTTGTATAGGGATCTGGAACATAGCCTCGTGAACGCCGAAAAAAATCTATACCGCCTGAGGCTACCTGCAGCACGGAGTCATCGACTGGATGAAGAATTTCTCGATTATGTGTCAAGATATAATCTGCGATTCCATGTAAATAATGAAAGGCTTCCAGATCCTTATACAAAATTGGTAATCCAGACGGATTGGCGCTGGTCATTACCACGTTTTTCACTTGACTGCTTTGAAGCAGCAAATGATGTAGCGGTGTATACGGTAGCATTACGCCAACTGTATTCATTGCTGGCGCAATTTCAGATGACAAAATATCTTGGTTATTTTTACTTAAAACAACAATAGGTGCCTCAGGGCTTGTCAATCGTATTTCCTCTTCACTAGACAAAATAGAAAACCTTTTTATTTCATCAAGAGAAGCACTCATGATAGCTAACGGACGCACCGGTCTGCCTTTTCGCTCACGTAATAACTGGACTGCTTGTTCGTTTGAGGCATCACAACAGAGGTGATAGCCTCCAAGTCCTTTAATGGCTATAATCTTTCCCTCAGCTAACAGCACTGAAGTCAATGCAATTGGATCAGCTGTTATGATTTCTTCACCATCAATGGAAAGTAGACTTACCTGCGGGCCACAGGTTGGACAAGCAACTGGCTGGGCATGATGGCGCCGATTAGTCGGATCCTGGTATTCTTTCTCACATTCAGGACAAAATGCGAATGATCCCATAGATGTATATGGACGATCATAAGGAAGTTCTTCTATGATTGTATACCTTGGTCCACATTGGGTGCAGTTTATAAAGGGATACTGATAGCGAAAGTCCTGTGGGTCCTTCATTTCAGTGAGACATTCGTTACAGGTTGCAGAATCAACTGGAATCACAAGCATGGAGGTACCTTTTCTTTCGCTTTCAATAATCGAAAAGGTATTTACATTCTGCCACTCTGCTAGCTCCACCTGTACATCATCTATCCTAGAGAGCCGTGGTTTACTCGGTTTTAACTCAGCTAAAAAACCATTTATGTCCTTTAATTTGCCTTCGATGTGTATCTTTACACCATCCATATTATTTTGAACGGTTCCAGCTAAAGACCATTTAGCTGCTTGTTGAAAAATGTACGGACGAAAACCAACACCCTGCACTCTGCCTTGGATAATTACTTTTCTTGCTTCACGCATAGACGATAAGCCTCATCAATCCAGGAAAACCAACTGCTAAGGCCTTCCTTTGTTTTTGCAGACACACTAAGAAGCTTGGAGGCAGGGTTGATTCCCTCTAAATCAGAGATTGCAGTAGGTACATCAAAATCTAGATATGGCAGTAAATCCACTTTATTTAATAATACTAATTCTGTCCGCATAAACATGATTGGATATTTAGGAATTTTATCATTTCCTTCAGGGACACTAAGTACTACAACTTTATGATTCTCTCCTAAGTCATAGCCTGACGGACATACGAGATTACCAACATTTTCAATAAATAATAAATCGATATCATCTAAATCGAATTCAGCCAAGGTGGCCGCAACCATCCGTGCATCCAAATGACAGCCCCCATGTGTATTAATTTGCACTGCCTGAGCACCTAGAACCCTTATTCGGTCTGCATCACGCTCTGTTGCCAGGTCACCCTCTATGACGGCAATTCGATAGCGAGGAGATAAGGCTCTGACGGTTTCTTCCAATAATGTCGTTTTCCCAGCACCAGGTGAACTCATAATATTAATAACCAGTGTATTGGTTTCTTTAAATAACTCCCGGTTAAATTCAGCTGCTTTGTTGTTGTTTGTCAGGATATCTGTTCTTAAGGTGACTTTCATTATTGCCTCTCTCCTTCATAAGATAGAATTTGAAACGTTTCTCCTGCTGTCATTTTCCCTGAAGGAAAATGACATTGAGGGCAAAACGACAGTTTTTGACCCGGCTTGTAAATGGTATGACATAATACGCATTCAGCCAGAGCTTCTTCTATATGTATTAGTAATGTTGCACTAGTCGTGAATAGACTAGGATTTTGTTCCTTGTATACAGCAAATGCCATTTGTAAGGCATCAGGCATGGCATTGCTCAATTCACCGACAATGATTTCAACTACGGTTAATTTCTTAATTCCCTTTGAATGGGCGTCTTCTTGAACAATGTTTAAGATATCAGCCATCAATGCCATTTCATGCATATGAATCATCCTGTACTCTATTTTTTAACGCGATATAATAGCCGTCCTTTTTCTTTTTCAAGGGGTACTCTTTTAATATTAGACTATCAAACTCTTCCTTATTTTCGATTGATAAATGCTTTTCACAGTTCAAGCATTTACAGATTTTTTCTTGCATCGATATATGAAGTAACTGAGAACAAGCCGGGCAAACACCGCTGTATGCATATAGTGTTTTCGCTTTATGCATAACAATCACTGGCTGCCCTTTTACAAATTTTTGTTCCAACCCTTCAGCCATAGGCTGCTCGTTCATTAGAAAAGACCACTCGACACCAAGTAACTGATCTGCTGCCTGATTCATTTTGACGATATCATCCTCTAGTATCGGCTCGTACACAGCATTTACTGTTTTAAGAAAACCTGTCTTCATTTCCTTTAGAAAATCCAACCGATTCATTGTGATATTCTCCATTCATGAACCTGCTCTTTAATACGCTCAATTAGATACGGAAGCTGCTGTTCATTCATTGGCGAAAGCCCAACGCCAAGCTCTAAACATGTAGGCTGCATTCCTATTAAGGCAATATGCTTTGGATATCGGTTCCTTAACTTGGCAGCATATAAGACCTCTTGAAAGCCTAGCTGATGGATTGACATTTTCAAGCCTATATAAGCTGGAATGTCCTCACCTAGCAGTGTAATAATTGTACCGCCTTTTTTTCCAGCATTAATCGCATCAATGACAATTAAATAATTGGTATCCTCTACCGGTCCTAAAAGACGCAGTCCGTCAGTTGTACCATCAATATATTCTATTCCTGGTATATGTTCTAATGCCTCCTCGATGAGGGGTAAGGCATGAATGCCTATTCCCTCATCTTGATAAAGTGTGTTGCCAATACCTAGAATGGTAATTCTAATATCCTGTTGATTACTCTTCATCTGATGCACCATCATTTAGCACCTTTTTCGATTCAGTTTTATATCCAGTAAAAATGGAGGACATAGTCCCATTGCGTTGCATGTAATCTTCACGGAATGCCATATAGATATGGACAACAACAAAAACCATAAATCCCCAAGCTGCTATATGGTGCCACGAACGCACGTCATAACTGCTGCCCCCAAATATAGATGGAACCCAGGCAAATATTTTTCCGATAAAAGACTCAGGCTGGGGCTCGACGTACATCGAGAAACCGGTAAGAATCATAATAATCGATCCAAGACCTATAAAAATCCAATAGCTTAATTGTGCCAGCGGATTATGACCTACATAATGCGGCTTTTTATTTTTCAAAAATAGATAATATTTTACCGTTTCCAAAGTCTCTTTCCAAAAACTTGCTTTAAATGGATTCGAGGTGGAAAATTTATTACCTTTTAAGGTCCAATAAAGACGAAATAATAGATTTACAGAAAAGAGAAAAGCAGCAAAGAAATGAATATACCTTACCCATCCCATGACAAAAGAATAATAGGCTTCTTCATGAACTGACGCACCAATAATTGGATTTCCAATAAATAGGCCAGTGACCATTAAAAGGAAGATAGCAATAGCATTTAACCAGTGAAAGATTCTTACTGGTAGCTCCCAGACATACACTTTCACCACATCATGCTTAACAGCTGTTACCTTTGGTTCTCTGCTTCTTTTCATTACAACCTTTTTATTTCTTTGAAGCGGTGTTGGCATTGACATTTTACAGCCCTCCTAGCCAATCCTTATTTCCGTCAATTCATTACTTTCTAAGTCAGTTAAATGAACTGCACACGCTAAACAAGGGTCAAAGGAATGAATAGTCCGAATAATTTCAAGCGGTTGATCCTTAACAAGCAGCGGTGTACCTTTTAAGGATGATTCATAAGCACCAATATTATTTTCTGCATCACGTGGTGTAGCATTCCAAGTGGTTGGAACAACAGCTTGGTAGTTTTTCGTTTTTCCATTTTCAATTTCAACCCAATGGCCTAATGCTCCCCGTGGTGCCTCTATCCAGCCAACACCCTTCGCATTTTTCGGCCATGTATTAGGCTCCCATTTAGAACTGTTGAACGTAACCTGATCACCATTTTTAATATTGGCTAGCAGCTTATCCATATCGTTTCTCATCCAATCACTAATCAAAACGGATTCAAGACCACGGGCAACGGTTCGTCCCAATGTTGAATGCAGAGCGCTAATCGGTAATTCTAATTTTTGCAATGTACTATCGACCAGGTTCACAATTTCTTCTTTCCCTGCTGCATAGCCAATCATGATACGTGCAAGCGGACCTGTTTCCATTGGCTGTCCTTTCCAGCGTGGCGCCTTAATCCAGCTGTATTTTTCATCTGTATTTAAATTCTTATAAGGCGCTTTAGGACCCGTATAATTTAGCGAAGTTTCGCCCTCTGATGGATGCTTTCCTTCCTTGCTGTCTTTTCCATCATAGGTGTACCAGGAACGGTCGATGAATTCTTGAATTTGAGATGCATCCTTTAAATCCACCTCATGTATCTCATTTATATTGCCATTCAAAATGACTCCACTTGGCATTCGGTATTTACTCTTGTCATAATGGTCACCCATTGAAAAATCACCATATGAAAGATAATTATTTATTCCTCCACCATAAGTCCAATCCTTGTAATATGAACCGATTGCTAATAAATCTGGAATATAGACTTGATTGACAAATTCCTTTGCCTGATCAATTAATTGAGAAATATGCATGAGTCGTTCTGCATGAATCCCATTGTCACTGTTAATATCGATTGGAGTAGCCATGCCACCGACGACATAATGTGGATGTGGGTTTTTCCCGCCAAGAATCGTTTGGATTTTCACGATTTCCTTCTGCCAGTCAAGAGCTTCTAAATAATGAGCAACTGCCAACAGGTTTACCTCTGGAGGAAGCTTATAGGCTGGATGTCCCCAGTAACCGTTAGCAAAGATTCCAAGTTGTCCGCTGTCAACAACCTTTTTGACTTTATTTTGGATATCCCGAAAATAGCCTGGTGAAGACTTCGGCCAATTTGAAATGGACTGAGCAATTTTTGCTGTTTCATTTGGATCAGCACTTAATGCACTCACAACATCTACCCAGTCTAAGGCATGTAAATGATAGAAATGGACCACATGGTCATGGACAAATATAGCCTCATTCATAATATTTCGAATAAGCTCAGCATTTTCCGGAATTTTAATATCTAGCGCATCCTCAACTGCACGAACGGACGCCAATGCATGAGTGGACGTGCAGACACCACAAATCCGCTGCACAAAAGCCCATACATCACGAGGATCTCGGTCTCGTACAATCAGCTCAATTCCCCTGACTGCGGTACCAGAACTAAATGCATCTTGTATCACTCCGCTATCATCTATGTCAGCCTCTACTCTAAGATGACCCTCTATCCTTGTAATTGGATCAACTACTATTCTCTCACTCATTATTCTTCACCTCGTCGATCATCACTTTTCTTCTTTATGACCGTTCCAGTTGCATGTGCAGCAACACCAGCTGCTGTTACACCTAAAGCAGCAAGACCGATTTTATCGATATCTGCCGTTGTTTGCGTACCTGGAATCTTAGCCCGTCTAACAAAGAATGGTCCATTATCCCAGAAGCCTTTTTCTGAGCAGCCAATACAAGGGTTACCAGACTGAATTGGGTAGCTTACACCGCCATTCCATCTCATTTCTGCACAAGCATTATAGGTGGTTGGACCCTTACATCCCATCTTATATAGGCAATAGCCTTGCTTTGCTCCTTCATCATCAAAGGATTCTACGAATAAGCCAGCATCAAAATAGGCTCTCCGATTACATTTATCATGAATACGGTGTCGATAAAATGCCTTCGGTCTTCCTGCTGAGTCTAATTCAGGAATTTCGCCAAAGGTAATAATATGGGCAATAACCCCAGTCATCACTTCAGCAATTGGTGGGCAGCCTGGAACGAGAATGACAGGTTTATTACTTACAATGCTCTTTAATGGCTTTGCACCAGTTGGATTTGGTTTTGCGGCCGGAATTCCTCCCCACGAAGCACAGCTACCATAGGAAATAATGGCTTTTGCATCTGCAGCTACTTCCAAAAGGCTTTCCTTTGCATCAACGCCACCAATCATCGTATAGCCAGAATCAGGTATACTGCCTTCCACCGCTAGCACATACTCGCCCTTATAGTTTTCGATGACATGTTTGAGTGCTTCTTCTACCTGAAAGCCGGAAGCTGCAGATAATACCTCCGAATATTCAAGCGAAATAAAATCAAATAATACACTTTCTGTCTTTGGATGTGTAGAGCGAATAAAGGATTCTGAACATCCGGTACAATCCTGAAACTGGAGCCAAATAACCGGCACTCTGGCGTTTGTTTCTAATGCGTTTACTACTTTGTTTGACTGCGTGTAATCTAGCCCCATCGTTGCTGCTAACGCGGTGCACATCTTCAAGAAGTCCCTTCTTGATATGCCATGCTCCAAAGCAGTTTCATAAACTGTTGGTCTTTTCATGACCGGGATCCCCTTTCTGTAAGTTTATTTGAAATTTTCTACTATCATCCTAAATTTAACATATTTGTGAAACATTTAAATTAAATTCAAAATTTTGTAACTTATTGTTCTTAACTGTATTTTTCTATTGTTTATATTGTTAACTTCTATAAATATAGAAAAAAGACTTCGATCCATATCGAAGTCTTTTTTCTATTTTATTCATTTATTACATCATCATCATAGCCAAGTTCTGCTGCTCGCTGCTTTTCCTTTTTTAGTTTCCTTTTATATACGAACTTTGACAAATTCACACTGATTTCATATAGAAATAATAATGGAACGGCCACAAGAAAATCCGACATGAAATCTGGCGGTGAAATGAAGATTGCAACTACGATTAAAGCAAAATAAGCATATTTTCGAACCTTTGTCAGTACGTATGGATTCACTATACCTAAAGATGTTAAAAACATTAACACGACAGGAAGTTCAAAAAGTACTCCAAACGGTACTGTGGTTGTTAAAATGAAACGAAAATATTTTTCAGCTGTAAAATTAGTAGCCATCATATCTCCACCAAGTTCTATTAGGAAGCTCATAATGGTTGGAAAAATGACGAAATAACCGAAACAAAGTCCTAATATAAATAAGAAAAACAAGGCTGGTACGTATGATAGTGACACTTTTCTTTCAATCGGCTTCAAAGCTGGTTTGACAAACAACCAAATTTGTAAAGCCAGCACTGGAATGGTTCCTGCAATAGAAATAACAGTGGCAATCATAAAATAAACCCAAAGGATATCACTAGGTCCCAGTACAATTAACTTGACATCCAAATCTTTTGTCATCCATTGATAGAGCTCTTCAACAAAAACAAAGCCGACAATGAAAAAAACAATAAAAGCAGCAACTGTAATAATGAGTCGTGTTCTTAATTCATCTAAATGATCAACTACATTTAATTCTTTATCTTCCATCTACTTCCCCTGCTTTTTTCTTTTCTACCGAAAAAGTGTAGGACCTGTAACTTAATCAAATTCGCCCGTCGAATTTGCGTCCGGATTACCTGAGCTCGCTCGGGTAAACTACCTTTAAAATATCCGTGACATCCGCCGGAGGCTTAACTTCATTCAGCCGGGGTTTAAACCCCCACTGAATCGAAGAACCTTTTGCATTCATCTCCCACTTGTAGAAGTAGAGGACTTCTGCTGAATGAAGTTAAAGTTTAAGCTGTCCCAAAATGAAGTAAAATACCATTTTTTATAGAAGAAAAAAGGTGTAAGAATAATCCTACACCTTATTTAGTCACATTTTTCACTTCTTTTTTTACATCTTCTACTTCATCCATAACATCGCTTGTAAGATCGCGTGTAGATTTTTTAAATTCACGTAAGGTTTGACCAAATGCACGCCCTATTTCAGGTAACTTCTTTGGTCCAAAAATAATAAGTGCTAGAATAAGGATTAATATTAAACCGGGAACACCTATATTTGATAACATATCATAACATCTCCCTTTGTTATTACTTGTCTTACTACCATGATTATATTACATTGCCTACTGTTTTTGGGAAATGAACGGTAAATTTTCATGTAATCTTCACAAAGTAAATAAAACCTTTACAATGTGTGATGATTATCATTTTATTATTCATGAAAATCTGCCGTTAGATTAATAAATGGAACAGCGTGCTGTCATTATTAATTTCAGTATACGAAAAGCCTTTTTTCTGCATTCTGTCAATTAATCCATTATAATCATTTTTACTTTTCAATTCAATCCCAACTAACGCAGGCCCATTGTCTTTATTATTCTTCTTAGTATATTCAAAACGAGTAATATCATCATTTGGTCCAAGAACTTCATCTAAAAACTCTCTTAGTGCGCCTGCACGTTGTGGAAAATTAACGATAAAATAATGTAATAACCCTTCATATAGAAGCGATCTTTCTTTAATATCCTGCATCCTGCCGATATCATTATTGCCTCCACTAATCACCAATACAACTGTCTTGCCTTTTATTTGATCCTTATAAAAATCAAGTGCAGCAACAGGCAGTGCACCTGCAGGTTCAGCGACTATCGCATGTTGATTATATAATTCTAAAATAGATGTACATACTTTTCCTTCTGGAACAACAATAATATCATCTAACAGATCTTCACAAACCGCAAAGGATTTTTCTCCAACACAAGCTACTGCTGCACCGTCGACAAAGCCATCAATCGAATCCAGCTGTGTAACTTGATGATTTTCAATCGAAGTTTTCATTGAAGGAGCTCCTGCGGGCTCAATTCCAATCATTTTCGTTTCTGGCGATACGCTTTTCATATAGGTGCTCATCCCGGACATTAATCCGCCGCCACCAATACTACCGAAAACGTAGTCAATTTTTTCCTCGCAATCATTTAAAATCTCAACAGCTACCGTACCTTGACCTGCCATAACCTTTTCATCATTAAATGGATGAATAAACGTTCGACCTTCTTCTTCCGCGCAAATAACAGCCTGATTATAGGAAGCATCAAAGGTGTCACCGGCCAAGACGATTTCAACATATTCTCTTCCATGCATCTCAACAGAGCTAATCTTTTGTTTTGGAGTTGTTGTTGGCATGAAGATTTTTCCTTTAATTTTCAATTTTCTGCATGCATATGCAACACCTTGAGCATGGTTTCCCGCACTTGCACAAATAACGCCGTTAACAAGCTTTTCTTGTGGAAGCATTTTAATGGAATAATACGCTCCGCGCAATTTAAAAGAGCGAACAACCTGTAAATCCTCGCGCTTTAAATAAATATTACACTCATATTTTTCGGATAATCGTTCATTTTTTTGCAATGGCGTTTGGGTAACGATATCTTTCAGATGCTGGTATGCTATGAGAATATCCTCCACTTGCAACCATTTCTTTTTCATAACTTTCTGTTCCATACCTTCACCCTCAATTCATTCTGTGTATCCTAATATTTTAATCAGTACATTATAACATGAATTTTGAGATTTTCCATTACTCTTTCATAATATAAATAAAATTCTGTTAGCTATTAGTATTAATATTTATCAAATTCGCCCGTCGAATTTGCGTCCGGATTACCTGAGCTCGCTCGATAAACTACCTAAAAAAAATCCGTGACATCCGCCGGAGGCTTAACTTCATTCAGCCGGGGTTTGAACCCCACTGAATCGAAGAACCATTTGCCTTTATCCCCCACTTGAAGAAGTGGAGGACTTCTGCTGAATGCAGTTAAAATAACGTTCATTTAGAAATATATAATAATATTTTCTATGAATGATAGGTTTGATTACAGAGAAAAATGTCTGAATTCGTTGAATTATACCTTTAATATGTGATATATATGTTATACAAGGTAAAAATATTTTTAATTATCTATATCTATTAATCGTTTATAATAATAGTAATATAGTAAATGTTTGGGAGGATATATGAAATGAGTAAGCTTAAAACAGCAGAAATGGTTGCAGATATGGTTGGATTGGATTATGGATATGTAGTTGAAGCAATTGAATATTTTAAAACCATTGACGAAGCCTTTAATTGGATTTTCCTTTCAGAAGAAAACCCGCTCCGACCATATACACAAGAACAATTAATACAAAAACTAGCTTCCGTGACAGTTGAGGAAATGCAGGAGCTAAATGCAAAATCACTTGCTGAATATATGGTAATCGATGCAGATCATACTTATTTAACACCATATGGCGTCGCTTACATTCGTATTACACGATAATCTAATAAAAAGAAAGCAACCCTTCGGCTGCTTTCTTTTTATTTTCCTTCTGTACTTCGTTCATAAACCGCAAAAAAGTAATCATATGGATTTTTTTCATCCCTTAGACCTTTTTCCTCTGATACCAATCTCCAATCGGATTCAGGAAACTCAGGAAAATATGTATCACCAGCAAAAGTATCCTTTATTTTCGTAATATAAAGGCGTTTTGCCAATGGAAAGGTTGCATTAAATAGCTCTGCACCTCCTATAATGAACACCTCTTCATCATCGTCGGCAAACTGTTTTAGATCCTCAATTGAATGTATAACTGTACAACCATCCTGGCTATAGTCTTGATTGCGTGTGACAATGATATTATCTCGACCTGGTAAAGGCTTCCCAATCGATTCGTAAGTATTTCTCCCCATAACGATTGGGTGCCCCATCGTCACCTTCTTGAAAAACTTCAAATCTGCTGGTAAATGCCATGGCAGCTGGTTATCTTTTCCGATAACCCGGTTCTGATCCATAGCTACTATAAATGAAATCATCCTAAACCTCCTCATACACTTCTTATTCCGTTTCTACACAGCAACAGGAGCTTTAATGGATGGATGTGGGTCGTATCCCTCCAAGGAAATATCCTCCATTTCCATTTCGAATAAAGACTGTTTCTCTTTATTGATAATAATACGAGGAAAAGGCTTTGGCTCTCGTGAAAGCTGTGTTTCAATTTGCTCGATATGGTTGCTGTATATATGCGCATCCCCGATGGTATGAACAAATTCACCTGCTTTTAGCCCGCATTCATGTGCAATTAAATGTGTCAAAAGAGCATAGCTGGCAATATTAAATGGTATACCTAGGAAAATATCACCGCTTCTTTGATAGAGCTGACAGCTTAATTTCCCATCATGTACATAGAATTGAAATAATGTATGACATGGAGGCAGTGCCATCTGCGGTGTGAATTCAGGTGACCAAGAAGAGAGAATAAGTCTCCTTGAATCAGGATTTTTTTTTATTTGCTCAACCAAATCCTTTAATTGATCAATCGTCTCACCTGTTGTGGTTGCCCAAGCACGCCATTGCTTGCCATAGACAGGTCCTAGCTCACCGTATTGAGCGGCAAAATCATCATCCACAAGGATTCGATTAATAAACCATTCCATTTCCTTTTCATATTGCTGACGAAAAGCCTCGTCATTCTGACTTTTCAAGCCGAAATCCTTCATATCTGGACCCCTATACTCATCACTTTCAATCCAGTTTTTAAAGGCCCATTCATTCCATATATGGTTATTTTGCTGAAGCAGATAACGAATATTTGTATCCCCTTTAATAAACCATAGTAATTCGCTTGCGACTAGACGAAAAGGAATTCTCTTTGTCGTCAATAGAGGAAAGCCTTTTTCCAAATCGAATCTCATTTGATAACCAAAAACAGATAAGGTTCCTGTGCCTGTCCGGTCACTTTTTTTATTGCCGTTTTCTAAAACATATCGGCACATATTTAAATACTCATACTCTGGATGCAGCAATTCATTACACTCCCTTTTGAAACTCATGACTTGTTACGACTGTTGCCGCTTTCTCATCATCCTATTTTAAGATATAAAAAGCAATACACTTATCTATTGTAACAAAAACTAAGATAATTTTTGAATCAATTGAAAGGTTCTCGGTGCTTTTCTTTTTAATTCCTCCTGAAATTGACCCCCTAGATAATAGTAGGCAAAGCATTCAGCAAAATACTCTTCTGGATACTGTAAAAAATAGCTTCTGCCAGGAAACATATTTTCTTTTTCCAGGTTCCAAATTTCTAAATAACTGTGTTTACTTCTTAGTCCATCATAGACAAGCCTATCGATCGAATGAGCTAATTCATGAAGTTCTAAATTAACAGAGCTATGGCCCTTACCTCGATCACTTGCTCCAATCTTTACAAGGACAGTCCTTCCTCCCCCCATTCCAGGGACATCATCCCAGGTAGTCTTATGAACATAACCGCGAGGTACCAGGTTAGAAAGATGTGCTGCAGCCTTATTTTCTGTTAACCTACCAGTAAATAATTGAATCAAAACGCCATTTTCATATATTTTTTCTAATAATGAAGCAGGAAGTCCATCTATACGGGTAATCATTTCTGCCGCTTCCTCTTGATTAAAGGGGGTCGCAGGAAGGATAATAATATGACTAAGAATCTTATCCGACACTAAATCCAATGACTGTTTTAATATGGAATGTTCGGAGAATTTAAGGAGTACTATACCTTCTTTTGCAGCCTGGGAATTTCCCATTAATAGTAATGACAGCATGACCAATATATAAAGAAATTGTTTATGTTTCATCTGCATCATCCTTGTCATGTGAATTCTAGGAGGTTAAAAATCTATGATTGAATCGATTCATTCAGATCATACACTCTATGCCATTCATTTAAATTTGGTGGAAAGTAAGCAAATTACAGTTGGAAAACTGGGGACATTCACTTTTCAAAAGGGAACGTATATTTATGTGGGCAGTGCCAAAAGAAATATTACACAGAGAATTGAACGTCATGTAAAAATCAACAAGAAACATCATTGGCACTTTGATTATTTACGTCCATTCGGAACCATTACTAGAATTATAACATATGATAATAGCTTACGAGAGTGCGAGCTTGCTGAGAATATTAGGAAAGAAAAAATGGCCGCTATACCAATCAATGGGTTTGGTTCTTCAGATTGTAAATGTAAGTCCCACCTTCTGTTTATCGAGGAAAAATAGGCAGCTCCTGATTCACCGTTTACAGGAATTAGACATATACTCCTATAACAATGAATACATTAATTCATTAATAACCAATAATGAAAACGATATTTACGAGGATGTCATAAAGGGTGAATTCAATGAGGTTTATGTTTAAACGTGCTGAAAGGGAGGAATTGCAAAACGATCTAAATAGTGTCATAGAAGCGTTAAATTCAGGTTACTTTATGGTTATTGATTTACTATTTTGGGCTTTACTGCTAACGATTTTTACGACTCCCGCTCATCACTCTATTCTAATGGCCGCCATCATTTTTGGCTGTTATTATTTATCAGGCATTAGCATTTTTTTATTTCTAAGGGACCTATTAAAAGACTAGCTGTTTCGTAGCGAATGAAAAATAGAAAAAAACAGGCAGAGTGACTTCTAAAAGTTGACTCCGCCTGCTTTTTTACAGCATTTTCAAAATTGCCATTAAGATTGATAACCCTTTTTCTTATTACGTATATGAATAATAAAGGTAGCTACAAAGGTTAATAGAATGAGAAGGAAAAAGTGTTCATGACTTATATGAATATTAAAGACACTTAGTAGCATTTTACCAGCAATAATTAAAATTAATACATAGGCTGATGTCTCTAATTCAGGAATCCGGTCAATTAATTTTAAAAACACTCCTGCCACACCCCGCATCATAAGCACGCCGAGCATGCCGCCTAACAGGAGTACCCATACTTGATCACTAATACCAAAAGCCGCCAAAACACTATCAACAGAGAAAGCGATATCCATTAACTCTACAGAAGCTACAGTTCCCCAAAACGTACCGAACATTCGAATCAAGATGCCATTTTGGTTGAGACCTTTTTCTTCCCCCGCTTCTATCTGCTGTTCTTTTCTACGATTAATAAAGTATTTAATCGAGAGCCAGGCTAAATATCCTGCCCCAAGAACCTTTACCCACCACAGCTTAATTAAAAATACGCCAATGCCAATTGCAATAAAACGAAAAGTGTAGGCACCTATCAGCCCATAAAACAAAGCTTTTCTTCGTTTGTTTTCGGGTAAATGCTTGACCATAACAGCTAGTACAAGGGCATTATCAGCTGAAAGTAAACCCTCAAGGATTACTAATGACCCGACCAGGCCCCAGCTTACCGGATCGGTTAAAACGGTGACCCACATCTCCCAATTAAAAAACTGTGCATACGTCTCAATGAATCCCTGTAACATCTATCTGTTCCCCCTAATTTATCAACTTAAACAAAGCTATAACCGCCCGAAAAAGACCCGCTGAAGGCGGGTCTTAACTTTTAACACTCATACATTCATCAAAAATCTATCAGGTCATCCATTTAGGAGGTGTATTTTTATTCCAATTAATAATACCTAAATCATGATGGGCTTGAAATTGGTCATGACTTGTATGATAGTGAAAGTTAAACATATATTCTTCTTGAGGCGGATGGTCTCTTCTTACATGGAAACGGATAATATCCATCTTTGTTTGATTGTCCATGATATGAAAAATTCTTTCTGATACACCACCGCTAGGAACTTCACTAACCATTAATTGACTTAGATCCTCATCAGGATACTGTGCAGCTACTTCGGCTATCGCCTTTTCCATATTCGGTAAAATGACTTCTTTAAATTCATCCTGGATAACTGGCTTTATTCTCATACCGAATTTAACATATGACTGCTCCTCGGCTACTTTAACCATTTCATTAATAAATTGATCCCTCTCGGAAATTTCCGTCTCAAAATAGTCTTCCGTAATGGAGGGATTGGTTTCATAGGTATCCCGCTTCGCTTGTTTGTCTTCATTAGGAGATTCATTCATTAATGCTTGTGGCGTAACTAGTCCAAATGTTGCAATTGTTACAAGAACCAGAAGCGATTTCCGAAGCCATTTTGGCATTTGATTTCATCTCCTTTTTTCTCCGGCGAAAGAGTTAATATACTACCTATAGTCATTATTGTACTATATTTACCTCTATTACTACGAATAAAAAATAGGATAGTTTCATTTTTTTCTTATAGCGTGCATAAAAATGATATGTAATGAAATGTTAAAGAGATAGGTTGTTGATTTATCACTCCAGCGCTTCGATAATTGACTGATTTTTCTATCAGTGACATCACTTAGACAACTATTAAAAAGGAGGTTGGGTAATGGACTGGTCTGTTACATTAATAATCGGGATGCTATTATTAATGGGTTACTTTATCTATTTATCATACGCTGATTAATGATATTCATTTCCATAAAGAGGCTATTTTGTCCTATTTCTCCAAAACACCGAAATGAAACTTAGCTGTTTTTCTGATTTGGACACGGAATCCAAATTGCTTAAATCGCTCACTGCGAAAATGGTCCTTTAACACTACTCTTTCCTTAGCGACTCGATACGCATGATGAATCGTTTCTTCTGTTAAAGGCTCATACACAGCTAGCTTTTTGATACCTTTTATACCATGTGATTCAGAAATATTCTCTTCAAACATCGGGTCAAAATAAACGCAATGATAACTGTCAGCAGGCAGTGTTTTTAAAAGGGGTAACGCCAGACAGGGCTTTAATTGGATTCGTTTCATGGAGGCTAGTAGTTCAGGGGAACCGTCATCCCAAGCATTCAAACCCCTCTGCATAAGATGAGCAAGAAATCGATTCCCTTCACAGCCTGTGACACTTCCCTGCTCACCGACCATATAGCTTGCTGTAACGCTGTCAGAGCCAAGCCCGAAGGTACAATCAAGCAGCTTTTTGCCAGATGTCAGTCTGCTGGCAGCAATGAACGGGTCCATTTCACCTCTTTGTAACCGTTTTATCCGAAACATAGCTGAATTTGGATGGAAAAAGCATGGTTCCTGGTCACCTAATGGATAAATTTCAAGTCGGTTTTTTCCAACCACAAGACAATCATCATGGACCTCCTGTTGAAGCGCCTGTATAGACCGTTTCCATCTTGGGATATATGGAACTTTTAGCCTTCTTGCCGTATCCTCAGCCTCCTGAATCATTTCTAGATTAGTCCGTCCGGCTGTTGTAATAATCATTTCCGTACATTCCCTTCCACTATTTTCGAATGTCATAAAAAATAAAAAGGGTGCCTGGCACCCTTTTTATTTTAGCAGTATTTTGCCAATGCAGTCTGTATATTTTCCATAATAACCTCAATTGGCTGTCCTTCGATATCATGACGATGAATAAAGTGTACAACCTCTCCGCTCTTTAACAGCGCCATGGAAGGCGAAGACGGCGGGATGTCACCGAAATATTCACGCATTTTGGCTGTTGCTTCCTTATCTTGACCCGCAAACACTGTAACAAGATGATCCGGTCTATTCTCGCTTTCTGCCACAGCAGTAGTTGCTGCGGGACGCGCTAAGCCAGCAGCACAGCCACAAACAGAGTTTACAACAACTAGCGTTGTTCCTTCTGTATTTTCCATAAACTGCTCAACAGCTTCTGCTGTTTCCAATTCTTTAAATCCAGCCTGTACAAGCTCCTCACGCATTGGTTTGACCATTTGTCTCATATATTCTTCATATGCCATGGACATAATTCCCATTCCTCCTCATTTTTTCAATATAAGCATACTATAATGTATGGATAATAAGCAATGTTATCCCTTTATAAGATGCTATTTATCTATTCTAGAATCTGTCATTTGCTTCCAGACAGATCCTTTTGCTTCTTCACCTTGTTCGATTCGTTCAATAGCTAGTTTAATTTGCAGACTCACTTCAAATTCAGAATCATGCTCAGCTGATTTTAAAGCAGGCAATGCTCGCTCATTACCCACTTCATATAAGAACATTGCAGCACGCCAGCGAACCAGTTTATTTTCGTCCTCTAATGCCTCCATAATGGCATCCATTGCCTCAATATATCCCAGATCTGACAAGGTATCGCCTGCTGTTCGTCTTACCGTTACACTTTTGTCTTTCAAGGCTTTATATAGATAAGGCAGGACTAGCTTATCCTCTATCATACCAAAATAAACGACGGCCAATCTTCTAATCGATGCTTTTTCATCCTGTAATGCCTTTTCAAGAACAGGGATATCCTCTATTTTCGGATCCTCCATTTGCTCGAGTAACCGATAACGTTCTTTCCAGTCCTCCACAGCAAAATCGGATAACTGAACCTTTCTCTTCAATTTAAGCTGATTTTCCTTTTGGCTTTCCGGGTTAACGGCAATCTCTACTAACGTGTTCAGACGATCGATTGGATATGCCGCAAGAATTTCTTCAATCATACCATTGCCAACCTGCTCCATGTCTCCATAGCGATTGCCATAATCCTTCCATATTCTCCCAAGGATATAATTTTCTCCTGGAAGCTGAACCTTATTGACGGCTTCAACAAATGGGTTTGGTAATCCAAGTCGCTTTTCTTCCTGTCCGTTCGTAAGCTTCACTTGGATTGGGATTCCTTTATACATTTGAACTTGAACCTTAATCTCACCAAATTCATCCGTGACAGCTGTCTGAGAAGTTGATTTTTCTACCTCCTCCCCAAAAGCTTGCCTAAGCTTTTGTAATATCTCCTTCCAATCAAATTTTGCGTTACGTTCCACGGCTAAAAAATCAGCTACATGGTACACACCTTTTATCCCATCTATTTCTAAAATGTCCTTGATCACAGAGGGTGCGCCTTCAGCCTGATGCTTTTTATAATTATTGCTTTTTCCCATCGGTAATTCTTGATCCAGAATGACTTTCATTGTATTTGGGCTTGGTGTTGGTTCAATTGATTTGATATTCAATCCCATCATCCTTCATAACATATTCATAGTATTAATCATGTTTATTCTAACATAAAGAAAAGAGTCGCTAAAAATAAACAGCCTGAGGTGCTGAATCCAGGCTGTTTTCTTCGTTTTTTTCTGCAGTTTTATAATTGTTCGGCCAGTTCGGTTAAATAGGTCCATCTTTCAATTAAATATTCCAGTTTGTCATTAAGCTCTGTTTCTTCATCTGCCAGCTTTTGCGCCATTTCAAAGTCGCTACCGGTATTATTTAACTCAACGGAAATTTCCTCCAATCTGCTTTCAACCACTGCAATATCGTCTTCAATAGTTTCAAATTCCTTTTGTTCCTTATACGACATCTTCTTTTTCTTTGGCTTTTCAATCCCTTTTACTTCCTTTGACTCTTCTTTTTTCTTTTCTGGTTTTACGACCTGCTTTTCGAGAAATTCAGAGTAATTTCCGTAGAAGGTATCAATCTGCCCTTCTCCCTTAAGGACAATAAGCTGTTCTGCCACCTTATCAAGAAAATAGCGGTCATGGGAAACCGTGATAACAACTCCTGCAAAGTCTTCTAAATAATCCTCTAAAACGGTTAAGGTTTGCGTGTCTAAATCATTTGTCGGTTCATCAAGTAGAAGCACATTTGGCTCCAGCATCAAGATTTTCAGAAGATACAACCTTCTTTTTTCTCCACCTGACAGCTTACGGATTGGCGTCCCGTGTGAATAAGAAGGAAAAAGGAACCGTTCAAGCATTTGTGAAGCAGAGATGGTTTTTCCATCTGTTGTATGAATCACCTGGGCGGTTTCATTTAAATATTCAATCACCCGCTTATTCTCATCCATATCTTTGCTTTCCTGAGTATAGTATGCTACCTTTACAGTTTGACCAATAATACGTTCTCCGGAATCTAGCTCAATCTTCCCGGCCAGGATATTCAATAAGGTTGATTTTCCCGTTCCATTCTTGCCAATAATTCCTATTCGATCCCCTGGCTTTACGAGCAAATTAAAATGATTGATGATGCTGCGATTTTCAAACCGTTTTGAAGCATCCTTTAATTCGAATACCTGTTTTCCTAATCTGCTTCCCTTAAGTGAAATATCTAACTTTTCACTTGTCTTCACACCCGAAAGCTCTTCATCGAGCTGTTCAAAGCGCTGAATCCTCGCCTTTTGCTTTGTCGATCGAGCCTTTGCACCTCTTCGGATCCATTCGAGCTCCTGCCTAAAAAGATTCTTTTGTTTATCAATAGTTGCTGCTTCATTTTCTTCACGGATTGCTTTGGCCTCAAGAAAATCGGCATAGTTTCCTTTATAGCTGTAAAGCTTTCCTCCATCCAGTTCAAATATACGATTGGTGACGGTATCAAGGAAATAGCGGTCATGTGTAACAAGAAGAATTGCACCTTGATAGCGACTTAAATATTCCTCAAGCCATTTCACTGATTCAAAATCAAGATGGTTTGTCGGCTCATCTAAAATTAATAAATCAGGTGATTGAATTAATACTTGAGCAAGCGCGACACGCTTCTTTTGTCCACCTGATAGGCCACCAATCTTATGATTATATGCCTCAATCCCAAGCTTTGTTAGGATAGTCTTAGCATTTGTACTGATATCCCATGCATGTAATGAATCCATTTCCTTTTGCAGTTGAAAGAGCCTCTCCTGTATTTCCTTATTCTCAGGCTCATCATCTAATTGAATCAGAGTTTGCTCGTAATTTTTTAATAAACGGAAGATAGGAGCATCGCCCTCAAATATTTGTTCGAGAACGGTTAATTCTGAATTTAATTCAGGATTCTGGGCAAGGTATGAAATCTGATAATCCTTACCATATACCATTTCTCCCTCATCTGGTAAGTCAATTCCGGCAATTAATCGTAACAACGACGACTTGCCTGTCCCATTTACTCCAATAAGACCCACACGTTCTTTTTCGGAAATGACAAAAGAAATATCTTGAAATAAGGTTTTTTCTCCATATGTTTTTGTTACATTCTCAATCGAAATTGTTTTCATTAGAACCATTCCATTCATAGTAATTAATATTAGTGTAAGTCTATCTAT
Source organism: Bacillus tuaregi (assembly GCF_900104575.1). NCBI lineage: Bacteria > Bacillati > Bacillota > Bacilli > Caryophanales > Bacillaceae > Bacillus > Bacillus tuaregi. Next base: position 1,737,461 of record NZ_LT629731.1, on the reverse strand, counting down.
TATAACGTAATGACAAGGAGATGAGTAAGGAAACCTTGGCTCCACAAAATCTTTTAGGTAAAAATGGTTTAGAATGCAAAAATAACAAAAAAAGCAGGAGTAGCCCCCCTGCCTTTTCTATCAATCTACTAATTTATAACTCTCATAACACGACCGTTAAAGGTTTGAGCCCAATAACCACTTGACATGTTAGCAATCGCTACACCTGTAGAGCTTTGTGAACCAATGAATTTCCCGCCGCCGATATAGATTCCGACATGACCATCTGTTTTATACGTGTTAAAGAATACCATATCTCCGGGACGCATTTCACTAGCAGGAACACGTGTACCTGTGTTTTTCAATACCTCTGTGCTAGCGCCTACCTTCACACCAGCTTGTGAAAATGCCCATGATACAAATCCTGAACAGTCAAAACGACCATTTGCAATGTCTGAAGCATTTCGACCACCACCGAATACGTAGACGGAATTTCCAATATATTTATAGCCTGCATTAATAACAGTTGAAATACTACCAGAACCAACGACAGAGCTAGAATTACCAGTTGGAACCGTTGCCCCTGTATTCGTTGTACTATTCTTTGTGTTGTTCGAAGACGTAGGCGCAGCGGCTGCAGCGGCCTGTAATTCAGCTATTTGCTCTTGATAATTAGCAATATCAGCCAATTTATCAGTTTCCTCAGAAGCTAATTTAGCCTTTAACTCCTCAGTTTGAGCCTTTTGCTCTTCTGTTTGGCTTTGCATTCCCTCGAGTTCAGTTTTAAGATTAGTCAAGTCTGTCATTTTCTGCTCAACTGACGACTGCATAACCTCTAATTCTTTCTTATCATTTTCATGGTCTTGTATGATACCCTGGTCGGCTTCAACAATTGTAACAACGGCACCAATTCGATCAATAAAGTCTCCGAAGCTTTTTGAACCAAGAATGACTTCTAAATAGTTTACATCCCCGCCGTTCTCTTGAAATGATACAGCTCGCTCTTTTAAAATTTCCGTACGACTAGCAATTCGCTCTTCAATAACAGTAATTTCACTATTTAAACGGTCAATTTCCACCTGAGTTTCAGCCATTTGTATGTTTGCTTCTTCCATTTTCACACTATTATCTTTGATTGCTTGTTCCATACGGGCAATCTGTGCTTCCAAATCCGCTTTTTGCGCTTGAATGCTAGTAAGATCTTTTTGTGCTTGAGAAATCTCTGTTTTAATACTATCAATCGTATCTGCCTTCACTGCTGGTACGGCAATTAAACTTCCCATACCTAGCATAAAAGTGGTACTTAGGGTAACTAATTTTTTCTTCACACAAAATCCTCCCTGCGCTCTGCAGCCAAACCTTTTAAAATAATCAAGTATGTTTTGCCGAACTTGTCTCATTTTTTCACTATGTATTAAAGATTTACCGCTTCCATATCATTGATCAATAGTTGCAAATCTCATTTTTTGCAATTTGTTTTTTCACAACAGTGCTAGTATAGCATTCTATCTTATCAGTTATGTAATAGAAATATTACAATTATATTTCAATTTCTACTAGATTCGACATAGTTCGCAAAATTCAAAAGGTTAACAATAGCTAGCATTTACAGGGATGCTTCTAATTTTTCTAGAGTTAGGAGCATATAATCTGTCATAACAACCAAATCATCTATCTGCTCCTCTGTCAAAATTCGATCAAATGAAATGAGCGCATGATAGTTTGCTATTTGTTTAAACATTAATGGTTCATAGGAGCATGTCAGCTTAATGGTTCTTTCACCCCATACTTCTTTGAGGATGTTAGCAATTCTCTCAAGTCCTTCTTTCTCGAAGCCGGACTCAAACATAAATTCAATCGTTACCTTACAGCCTGAATACATGTCTAAATGTTTAGCAGGAAGCAGTTCAGCTGATAAGTTTGTTAAATCTGCCTTTAGACAAAAACGACAGGTCCCTACTGGATTTGGCTTTGCCAATTGAAAAGAAAGATTGTATGTACGGGATAATTTTGCACTGTTCATATAGTCATTCCGGTCAGTAATCAAAATTTCTCCATTCAAATCCTTGTCATAAAAACATCCTTCCATCACGACTCTCATATTTTCAAATGCAGTTGGATCAAACATATAATACCCCTCGTTTACTTATTTATAAGATTATTATTAAATTTCACATTACTTGAACGTTTAAGATTGCGACATTGAATAAAGGTTATTATAATAAATTTATTGAAAAAAAGGAAAAGAGGGATGATTCCTTGCCAATAAAACTACCGAAACTGTTACCTGCGCGGGAAATACTTGAAAATGAAAATATTTTTATCATGGATGATGAACGGGCAAGTCAACAAGATATCCGTCCTTTAAATATAGTTATACTAAACTTAATGCCGGAAAAAGAAAAAACTGAAACACAATTACTTAGGCTGCTTGGAAACACTCCTTTACAGGTTAATATTTCCTTTCTTAAAACAGCCACGTATGAATCAAAAAATACCAGTCCGTTGCATCTAGAACAGTTTTACACTACGTTCGCAAATATTAAGGATCGAAAATTTGACGGTATGATCATTACCGGTGCACCTGTTGAAATGATGCCCTTTAAGAACGTCGAATATTGGGATGAACTGATTGAAATTATGAAATGGACAAAAACCAATGTCACCTCAACATTGCATATCTGCTGGGGAGCACAGGCCGCATTATTTTATCATTTTGATATCAATAAATTTGAACTTCCAGAGAAATGCTCTGGTATCTACTCACATATCATTAATGATCATTCTGAAAAATTATTACGAGGTTTTGACGATTTGTATCTTGCCCCCCATTCTAGATATACGGATGTGGCACTTGAGGACCTGGAAAAATGTTCTGAAATAAAAATTTTATCCTCCTCTCCTGAGGCTGGACCATTTATTATGTGTGCAAATGGCGGTAAGCAAATTATGGTGACAGGTCATTTAGAATACGATGCCCAAACATTAGCAGAGGAATACGAACGTGATTGTAAACGGGGAATTGACGTTAAAATTCCGGAAAACTATTTTCCCGAAAATGACCCGAAAAAACAGCCTTTGAACCGGTGGCGATCACATGCACACCTACTGTTTTCGAATTGGCTTAATTATTATGTATACCAAGAAACGCCATATGAGTGGAATTGAAAAGGTAAGAAGCTTGTGCGTTTAATGTAGACCAACACTTAAAATCCCTTGATTCCGATCGAAACCAAGGGATTTTTTTATGTGCTTAATTATTAGATTGCTTGAAATACACCTCTTCAAACGGCTGGATGACGACAAACCCATTTCCAGAAAATTTCATTTGAATCGACTCACCGCTTCCTCTGCCTATAAAGGTTTTGAAGGAAATATCCGTGACAAATTCTGGCTCTAAACTGCCTGACCAGGCTACTGTCGCATTGGGGTCAGTGAAAACAGGATTATCAGGTGTGACCAGTAAGGTGAGCGGCTCGTAATGTGACGTTATGGCCACTAACCCTCTTCCCTCCAGCTTTACATTAAATAAGCCTCCCGACAGCATTCCTGCTATTCTCTTCATTAATTTAATATCCCAATTGATACTCGGTTCAAAGGCCAAAAGATCATTACCATTCACAAATAAAGACTCACCATTTAATTGAAGAATCGAGATTTTCTTCCCTTGGTCTGCGACATACAATTTCCCGTGCCCGCTTGCTTTCATTAATGAGGATCCTTCACCCGTTAGTGTTTTCTTTAACATTTTCCCTATACCGTGTTCAAAAACACCCTCTCTTTCAAATTTAATATTGCCGCGATAAGAAACCATTGCACCGGCTTTTGTCCATATTTTATCTGTTAAATTAATCTCCAATAGCCTTTGAGTTTCTAGTTCAAACAGTCCCTCACCTCTGTCCTGTTGCTTCGTTTCGTTAACAAATTCCTCTACTGAGTATCTATTCATTCTCCTCCGCCTTTCATACTATAATAATCCCCTAATTACCTTAACTAGCCTTTCTTATATATTCTTTCTACAGTCACAGATTCCTCTTCATAGCCTATTTGTCCATATTTTATACTTATTAGATATCCATTCTTAGCCTTATCCAAAACTGCTTATTTATTTACGTGTACAAAATTTAATTCTCGGACTTACTGAATATATTGTATTTGATTATAAGTGCCCATAATCTGCTTAAAGAGGTGAGCATGATGAAAAAAAGAGCCCTTTATACGATACCCATCAGCATTTTGCTTATCGCCGTAATTGTTACGTCCTTTTTCTTGATCAATATCAAGCCTGATACTTCTAAAATATCGCAGGCTCAAAAATTATCAGAATACTCAAAGCCAGCTGTTGTCCGTATTATTGATTACGCCATTGTAGATTGGCAGTTTTACGACTATTACACCGAAGTAGGTCTTGAGGTTGATGCTATTTTACAGGAGTTGAATTATCAAACAATAGTTGGCGGTTCAGGGTCTGGAGCCATTATTAGTCCTATCGGCTACGTTGTCACGAATGCCCATGTGGTCGAGACCTCCCAAATGGAGGATGTCGATATCGCAACAGCCGGTTTGGAACAGCTGGCAGCGATTGTCGCAGAGTATTACCAGGAGGATTATAGTATTGCCTATGAATATCTGTGGAATTTCCTTGTGTACACAACGGTCACAAGAGTACAGAAGGTTGTCTTACCTGGTGGAGATGTTCTGGATGGTGAAGTAAAAAGCTACGGTGCCCCTTTTAATGAAGGAAAAGATGTAGCAGTGTTAAAAATTGAAGGAAAAAACCTACCTACCTTAACACTGGGGGACTCTGAAACAATTGAAGACCAGAATAATATTTGGGTTATCGGCTATCCTGGGGCTGCTGATTCAGAGCTTCTGTCACCCGACTCGGCATTGGAGTCCTCCATGAACGCCGGTCAAATTACAGCTACTTCCAAGACACTCCAGCAAGGTGGAAGCCCTGTTATTCAAATTGATGCTGCTGCCACCCACGGCAATAGCGGTGGACCTGTTATTAATGACAAAGGTGAAATCATTGGTTTATTAACATTTGGTCCTGAGGTTCAAGGCTTTAATTTTGCAGTCCCAGTTAATACTGTAAAGGAATTTGTCAATCAGGCAGGAGCCAAAAATGAAAACAGCAGCACAGATAAGCTCTTTAAAGAAGGATTAGAACTCTATTGGGGCAGCTACTATAAAGATGCATTGGAGAAATTTGAAGCAGTAGCTAGAATTTTCCCAAATCATTCTGAGATTAAACACTATATTTCTAACTCAGAGAAAAAAGCAGATGACAGTAAAATTCTCTGGTCAAAATATAAAATGATGTTCTATATTATCGATGGTGTTGCAGCGCTTATCATTATTTTCTTAATGATATTTACCTTTGTCTTGAAACCAAAGCAAGCAGTTGTCCAATCAGTCCCAAATGACAGCATCCCTGATTTAAATGGAGATGGTAAGATTGATATGGAGGATGTCTTACTTGCTCTGAAGAAACAACAGGATGAGGACGAGGAAAAGAAAAATGAATAACCAAGTTTGATCATGAAACGTCCCAGCTTCACTTGGGACTTTTTTTATTTCTCGACGCATATATTTTTTCTTTTCATATTCAATATTGAATGAATAAAAGAGATTTTGCCTAACATAATCTAATGAAAAGAAGAAAATGGATTGGAGGAATACGATGGCTGAACAATTAGTGGCAATTCAACGTAATTTTTTGGGAGATATTATCAGCTTCCAAACCTCTACAGGAAGAGTGATTTCCTATCGAAAGGCTCTACAGGAAGCGGAGGAAGGAATCATTGACGGAGTCGATATTATGGAAGGGCATGATGGAAGCAACTATTTAACTCCTGGAATGCTCAGCTCATTTGATGAATATCCATTATTTTAATAAAAAAATCCACCTTTACCTTTACACAGGTGGATTTCTTTTCATGCTATGGCTGTTGATCCTCATTTTTTAATTGGATATTACGTAGATCTATCATTCTCTTTTCATCTTCTTCGAAATATTGAACAAGGTCAACGATACGATCAATAGACTCCCAGCTTAAGTGATGTTCAATTCCCTCTACATCCTCATAAATTGTTTCCTCTTTTACACCAATAACACGTAAAAACTGTTCAAGCAGCTCGTGGCGATAGACTAAACGTTGACCTACTTTTTTTCCTTTAGATGTCAGACTTAATCCTCGGTATTTTTCATACACAAGATATTGATCCTTATCCAGCTTTTGGACCATTTTTGTTACGGAAGAGGGATGCACTGATAAATTCTCAGCTATATCAGATACTCGTGCATAACCTTTTTTTTCTGTTAAAAGATAAATCTGCTCTATATAGTCTTCCATACTGGGTGTCGGCAACAATTTTCCCCTCCATATAAGAACCAAGACTTCAACGAAACTACGAGGTCATCACATTAAAGCAGAAGCAATTGACATCATATCCGTAAGAGGTTCATTCTATAATAAATATTACTATAGAAATGGAGGGGAGACAAGAATAAACCCAAATTGTTGGCTTAAGGCAACAATCTTTTACAACCAGAGAGCTTACACCAAATTATTTAGATTCACCTTAGTATTCTCATCCTTTTTGCTCATCAAGCATGAGATAACGTTCTTCATGGAATGGAAATAATTTGAGTTTAACCGCTTCTTCTCGGTGATTCGTGAAGATTTCTTCTATAATTTCACGGATTGCTTTTCCCTCTGTCTTTATGCCTAATTTTTTGGCACCTTCTAGAATTCTTTTTTCACGAACCTCATGTGCGAGCTGGTGTAGTTTTTTCCCCTCTGTAGAGATTCCCCATTCATTCGCTTCCTTAATAATAGAGGCTTTATGGACTTCATGGGATAAATCTGATAGCTCCTTCCCTTCAACAGAAATACCTAGCTCCCTTGCTTTATTCTTTATCGTTGTTTCTCTTACTTCCTGTGCTAGCTGCTGATTATCCTTCCCTTCCGTTGAAAGGCCTAGTTCGGTTGCCTTCTTCTTAATAAATACATCCCTGACTTCCTTCGCTAACGTGTCCGTATCCTTCCCGTTTGTCTCAATTCCTAATGCTTTTGCTTGCTTTACTAAATAAACGGCTTTTATTTCTTTCACAATGGTTTCTGTATCTTTTCCATCCAAATTAATTCCCAATTCTTGTGCGCGCTTTTTAATAAATTCACTATTATGTTTGAGCTTTTCTCGATGTTCTATTCTATCGTTGAAATCTGTATTATTATTTTCTTCTATAGCATCTGCATGATTGTATCCAATTGTTAAACCACAAGCCAAAATCAACATAATAAACAACTTCTTCATCTGTAAAATCCTCCTAAAATTTGGTTTTGTTTACAAATGATAGATTGCCCAAAAAATAGAAAAAAATGAACTGACGATGAAAAATGAGAGAAAAGCAAAAGCTCTTCTCTCATGCGTTTCTTATTCTTCCTTTGACAATGTGTTTTCTATTTTCAGTTTTTCTCTTTTCTCAGTCATCCAAGTACTATATTCAGTTTGCAGCTTTTGATCAAAAATAGTTTGTTTTATTTCCTTTTTATAATCCGCTAACATCGCTTCTTTTGCTTCTTTTTTATCAGTCACTTTGAGAATATGAAATCCAAAGTCTGTTTGAACAGGGTCACTTATATCCCCCTTATTCATTGAAAAGGCTGTTTCTTCAAACGCTTCAGCCATTTCTCCTCTTGAAAAGAATCCTAGTTCTCCACCATTTTCTGCATTAGAAGCATCTGTCGAATATTCCTTTGCCAATTCTGCAAAATCCTCTCCTGCTGTAAGCTTTTCCTTTACTTCATTTGCAGTGGTTTCATCGACAACGAGAATATGACTTGCCTCAACCTGCTCAGGCTCGTTATATGATTCCTTGTTTTCCTCAAAATAAGTTTCAATTTCTTCATCGGTAATCTCAATGTTAGATTCGAGGAGCTTGACTATACTTAAATAGTTTATGATTTCCTTTTCAATATCCTTTTTTGTTACGCCAGACTGCTCTATGGCATTATTAAATGCTTCTTCCCCACCATTAGCATCTATATACGTTTGCATTTCTTTTTCTATTTCCTCTTCAGAAATCGTTATATTTTCCTTCTCCGCCTCCTGCTCCACAATTTTGTTATCTATTAAGTAACTTATCGTGCTAGTCCCATATTGTTTGACTAACGCATCATATAACTCATCCTTCGTAATCGGGCTTCCTTCAACACTTGCAATAACATCCTTTTTAGAAAAAGCCGTCCCAAAGATAACAGCTAATAGAATGACTGCTGCTCCGGCAATAGTCATTACTGTTTTTTTATTCACCAAATTCTTCAAAGTAAATACCTCCATGTCATCCATTATTCTTAAACATTAACCAAGCTTATCGTTAAAATATGAATAAACTATTAACAAGTTTTGAATGAGGTGTTAAATCACAAACTTGTATAGGTCTTTTCGGACACAATTTGCAACTTTTAGACTCTTATTCCCTTTTCCGAATCCTATCAACAATGCCCAATTGAAAAAAAGGCCTGCATAGAGGCATGCAGCCTTTTTATCCATTCTGAAGATCGCGAATGGGAAAACGAATGATGAATTTTGCTCCCTTTCCTTTTTCACTCATAACTTCAATCTCTCCATCATGAAGTTGTACTAATTTTTTTACAATCGAAAGACCTAATCCAAATTCACCGTATGGATTTGTCGTCCTTGATAAGTCTGCTTTATAAAAACGACGCCAAATACTTTCAACATCCTCTGGATCAATTCCTATTCCGTTATCTTCAATTTCAATGATTGTTTCTTTATAGCCAGCTTTCCCTCTTAAAGAAATAATCCCATTTTCAGTAAATTGAATGCTGTTTTTAGTAATATTAATCAGGATCTGAATTAATCGGTCATAATCTGCATAAATCATGACATGTGGTTCACTTTCAACTGTGATGATATTATTTTTCTTATCTGCTAATATATCTAATTGATCTTTAATAATTTCTAGCGCATCTAGGAGTTCTATGTTTGATTTTTGCAGTTTCACCTGGTTAGAGCGAATTTTTTCATAATCAAGATTTTCATTCACAAGTCTGATTAAACGATTTGTTTCCTTACTGACTAACCTGATGCTTTTTTCTTTTTCTGCTTCTGGTATCATATTATTTTTTAGCCCTTGAATGACACCGTTAATCGTTGTTAATGGGGTTCGAAGTTCATGGGATACGTCTACCATAAATTGACGCCTTCTGTTTTCAAGGCTTTCAATTTCTTCATTCGATTCCTTCAATTTATGTACCATTTCATTGAAATCCTCTGCTAATTCACCGATTTCATCAAAATTTGAAGCAGGCAGCTTAACACTGTAATCCCCTGTGGAAACTAAAGATGTCGCTTCTTGAAGCCTTTTAATCCGGTTCACATGGACCTTCGATAATACCCAGCTTAAAAGGATTGCCACAATAAGAGCGGCTACGACTGCATACCACAGGTATTGATTGATTTGTGAAATCATTTCTCTAGAGCCGCTAATAGGGGAAGTCAGTAAAATTCCGCCTATAAAGGAACCATGCTCTATATAAGGCAAAAGCACAAACGTAACGGCCTGCTCGAAACGGTTTCTTTCTTGTTTCACGGTAACGGTCTGTCCAGCCTGTATTTTATTCCATTCCTCATCTTTTAATAGTATACGTCCGCCGGTAGGATATACTATTCTTCGAGTACCATCAAAAATCATATATTGGATGTTCCTGCCACTCAAGACATGATTATATTCATTCAATACTGTCTCTCCGCCATCCCTGCTCAGCTGGAGATCATGAATGATATTTTCACCATACTCGGATAATTCATCCGCTTTATTGGTATAGACAAGTGTTTCAATATAATGAGTAAACAATATGCTCAGGACGAGGAAAGCCACGACAAGGATGCTGATGTGGCTGATGATTTGCTGATAAATATACTTAATTTTCATTAGCCGTCACGACCTCGTCAAACTTATAGCCTACCCCCCAAACCGTATGGAAAAAAGGCTGATTCGGTATACCAATTTTATTACGAAGTCTTTTAATATGTACGTCAACTGTACGCTCATCACCATAAAATTCATATCCCCAAACATGCTCAAGCAGCTGTTCTCTCGAGAAAACCTGTTTCGGATGCTGAGCAAAATAATATAAAAGCTCAAATTCTTTTGGCGTTAAATTTGTAACCTCTTCTCCATTAAGAAAAACCTCTCTCGTATCTTTGTTGATATGAAAATGAATGGTTTTTAATGTACCATTTTCAGCTTGATTCTGCTGGTTTGAACGATACCTACGGGTAACCGCTTTGATTCGCGCCATTAAGGTTAACGGACTGAAGGGTTTTGTCACATAGTCATCTGCCCCCATTTCAAGACCTAATACCTGATCTGACTCACTGTCTTTCGCAGTCAGCATTATAATAGGTACAGAGCTTTTCTCTTCTCTAATTTTCCGGCAGATAGTCATTCCATCCATTCCTGGGAGCATCCAATCAATAATGAGTGCGTCCCATTCACCGGATTTATAGCGATTGTAGCCTTCTAACCCGTCGGCAATAAACTCCCCTTCAATCCCTTCTTTTATGAAAAACATCTCCAGCATGGAAGCAACACTTTCATTATCTTCAATCACTAATACCTTCATTTACTACAACTCCTAATCAGACTTTCTATGTTTCCAACTTAAAACGAAATCCTTTTTTAATCAACTATCTTCTAAAAAAGAGTTAAAATCAATCATTATAATCAAACAGTAAAAAAAGGAAGCAAGATTGCTCCCTTCTAATTAGAGTTGTTGCTTGTTAAGAACACTTCAATTGATTTTTTTTCACTTCCTCGGTAAATACTTAAGGAAGCCGTTTCTCCAATTTCCAGTTCACTATATAAATATTTTCTTAGGTCAGCAGAGTTCTCAACTTTCCTATCATTAATTGATACAATGACATCCTGGACTTGAAGACCTGCTTTTGCGGCCGCAGAGCCAGGATCAATGTTTGTGACCATTACACCTCCTTCAATCTCATTAGGAAGGTTTTGTGTATACATTTGCGGAACCTCTTCCAGATTTGCTAGCCCAACACCTATATAAGGACGTTCGACCTGACCTTTCTCCATGATTTCATTTATGATTGGGACTAAATCATTACTTGGAATGGCAAAACCTAAGCCTTCTACCCCATCTTCTGCGATTTTCAAACTATTCATTCCAATAACCTGTCCTGTTGTATTAACTAAAGCACCTCCACTATTGCCTGGGTTAATGGCAGCATCTGTTTGGATGACATTTAAATCCCAATTTCCTGCAGATGTCGATACAGATACAGTCCGGTCTACAGCACTGACAATTCCTTGTGTCACCGTATTCGATAAATCCAAACCAAGAGGATTCCCAATCGCCAGTACTGTGTCACCGGCTCGTAACGTACTTGAATCCCCAAATTCTAAAGCTGCAGTCACATATTTCGCGTCGATTTTTAGAACGGCAATGTCTGTCAGCGGGTCTGCCCCCACCAATTCTGCCGTTGTTTTTTCTCCTCCATATACTGTAACAGCAATTTCTTGCGCTCCTTCAATCACATGATTATTAGTTACAATAAAGGCATTTTTGTCATTAATTTTATAAATAACTCCCGTACCTGAACCACTTTCTACTGCCTCTGAACGATTATTTTCTCCATTTGAGAAACGAAAATTTTCTGTTTGGGTTTGCATATTAACAATTCCTACAATTGATTTTGAAGACTCTTCGACCATGTCTGCAATTACTGAAGCGGAAGCTGCATCCCCACTTCCTGCAGCCGTTTTTTGTACAGTCACTGCATTGGTTTGAGACGATTGACTACTTGCTTGCTCTGCTGTCAGTGGGCTCGATGAAAAGGCCACCTCAAAAAAATTCGTTTGTGGCAGAATCGTTATCGTAAGTACTGAACCAATGATTCCACCTGCAAGAGTATTCATGAGCCCTTTAAAGCGTAATCTATTGGGTTTATTTGATTTTTTCTCTTTTTCTAATTGACTATTGTTTTTTTCATCGTTCATGTTACTTCCTCCTTATCTCATTAACCGCTGAACTTGCTTAATTCCATCATAGGAAATAAATATGACGAAATTATTAACAAACCATTAATAGAGAAAAAAGATTAATGAAAAAGAGCAAGCCAGTCAGCCTGCTCTCTAAAAACGATCGATTATGGTGGAGAACTGTTGTTTTCTCTAGCCTGTTTTTTGATTCTTGTTTTAAAGAATGAGGTGAGATAGACGAATAATGGCAGGATGATAAAAAATGTGAAGGAATATGGAGTCCATGTTTCAAATGCAAATTTTTTGATATATATGGTATTTGGAAAACTGACCATGCTATAAACGATTAAAAAAAAGCCCAGTGGATAAACAAGTGGTTTATAATCATTCAATTTCAATATTTGGCTAAGACCGAGCACCAAAACAAAATAATTAACGGTAAACTTAAAGAAAATACTAAACACCCAGCTGATCGCAACAAATACTTCGATTCTCTCAACGAAATTTCCTATTCTAATCTTTTTTCCTAGCACGTAAGATGGATACATATTCCTAGCTGTAAAATCATCTCCTAATACAGCAATACTCATGGCTGTAATAGTTGTAATCACTAATCCGCCCAAAATAACACCGACAAAAAATCCTTTTCTTGCCTTTACGACATTATTAACAGATGGAAGAATCATTAAAAACACAATCGATTGACTGTATGGGTTACTAATATGTAGGATGACAGCCCCAATAATGGGATCCCATCCTTTTGCCGTATTAGGCTGTAGATTTTGCATCTCCATTTCTGGTAGAAGAAATAATAAGAGAATCAATAATAGAGTTGCCGTCCAAGGAAAAAAAATTTCACAGCTCCTTGATAAAACCTCAATTCCTTTTCGAATCACATAGATAGCAGCCAGTAAAAATAGAATAAGAATCGAATGGATGGGGGTTTCTACCATAACCTGTGTGATAAAAAAATCTCCAATATCCCGAAGAACGCCAATTTCCATAATGAAAACAGCAACTAAAAATAAAATGGAAAAGCTAGTACCCAACCATTTTCCAAATACGGCTTTATTAATTTCAACAAAAGTCATGTTAGGATAAGCAGCAGAAATTTTGACATACATAAAAATAAAAATTAACCCAATGAGCAATACCAACAAGGACGAAATCCAAGAGCTACTCCTCGAAATAAAGGCAAGTGAGGATGGCATAACAAGGATAGAGCTTCCAATTGTATACATAAGGACTAATAGCGTAAATTGGGAAACACTAATTTTCATTTTTTCCACTGTTCATCCCTCCTTTTTATGACAATTGAAAAAGTGAATGGTCTTTCGAAATCTACTACCTAAATTGTCCTAAATACAAAGTCAATGGCTTTGAGATTGGACGATAAATCACTTCAATTATTTCTACTGGGTTAATCAAACGGATATTCAGTTGCCAGCCCACACATAGGAATGTTCCAATTATTAAGGATGTAAAAAATACGACTTTTTCTTTTCTTTGCCAACTATTTTTCAACTGTTTTTTTTCAAGCAAGATGACAGCTAGGGCTGCTCCAATAACGGTTACTACATTCCACATGTCACTCTACCTCCTGAAAGGATTCGGTTATTGTACCAGTGCGTCTAATTTTCACATCAATCGTCACCTCAACGTTCAGGTTGGTAAATTCCTCATCCCAATTATCTTTTATTTTTTCCCATTTCTTAGCATCTGCTCGACTCAAAGCCTCACCAAAACCAAATATGTCTGACTTTAATTCTTTTGCTTTTTCAATACTAGACATGATAATGGCTTCCGTTTTCTGATTAAACTGTTTTTCCAATTTCTTAATCGTTTTTATATTAGAGATTTCAATAGGACATTCCACATCTGCAATATCAGATTCAGTAGACACATGAATCTTGATTTTCGGTTTATCCTTTTCAAAGCTACCTTTCATATCCGTTTTACTTCGGATCGTTTCCAGTGTCACAGTTCCATCATCACATTCAATATAACCAACGGTACTCGTAATATTATCTGTAATATAATTGAAGCCTTTGCTTTCACTTTCATCCAACCAGCCGACAAACTTATCTTCCTTGAGGACACCAATTTGCTCCGTTTTAATCGAAACCGGGGCTTGTACCGTTTCAAGATTTTCTTTTTTATTCCCTTTTTGCGGATCTCCAATTATTCCAAGACCAGTAATAACCGGCTCCTTTCCATCGCTGACTAATGAACTAATTAATTCATCTAACAATACAATTTTCGTTGGCGACCAATTTTCCTCAGCCGTTTCAATCGATGAGAATATTTTATTGGCAGATACTTTTTCCATTGGAGTCAAGACCTTCAGTTGATCCTCTGCCTTCATTCCTTTTGCAATGGTAATCACAAAATCTGTCCGCATACTGTGATCCCGTGATAAAAAATCTAATGGCTTTCTAAGCCCGGCTTTGGCTATTTCTTCACCGAAAATAACAACCCTTAAATGAGCAAAGTAAGGCTTTCTAGGTGCAACCGTTGTCAGCTTTCTGACTGCTTCTAATATGGTATGTCCCTCTGCAGTATAAACTGACATTCCTAAATCCTGACCACCTGTTTTGGCAGCGATTGCGCCAGGGTTAACTACCTGAATCGAGACTCGATATCCTGCCTCAGCTTTATCAATACCAAGCGCGGTAACAATAGCAATTTCTGATAATTCCTTCGAACTCCAGCAGCCTGATAATACAAAAGACATAGAAAGAATAATAGGAGCTATTTTTTTCATATAATATCTCCTTACTTTACTTGTATTAATGATTTTTTTTAGGTGGCAAAGGACGACTTGACCTTTCTCGTATGCGATTCTGTTGACTAATTAAACGAGGTCTAGAAAACATTCCCCATAAAGGAATTCTAAAAATGACATCTTTCTGTTCAGACGTAATAAATGGAGCCATTGGGGATAAATATGGCACCCCAAAGGAACGCAAGCTTGCCAAATGGGCCACCATAATGATTAAACCGATAATAATACCAAATAAACCGAAAGTCGCTGCTAAAAACATAAAGCCAAATCTGAGTATTCTAATTGCAATTCCCATATTAAAGGTCGGGTTGACAAAGCTGGCGATGGCTGTCAAAGCGACAATAATAACCATTGAGGCTGATACAATCCCTGCCTCTACAGCTGCCTGTCCCAGCACTAATGCACCTACAATTGAAATAGCAGGACCTACAGCTCTTGGCATTCGAACGCCTGCTTCTCTCAATATTTCAAACGTGATTTCCATCATAACTGCTTCTACAATAGCCGGAAACGGAACGCCTTCACGCTGAGCAGCTAAGCTGATTAATAAGCGTGTCGGCAGCATCTCTTGATGAAAGGTCGTCACCGCAATATAAGCTGACGGTGTTAATAAAGCCAAAAACAAACAAATAAATCGTAATATCCTTAAAAGCGTGCTGATATCTGCCCGCTGATAATAATCCTCACTTGATTGAAAAAATTCGATAAATAAAGCTGGGACCATAAGTACAAACGGTGTTCCATCCACCATGATAATAATGCGCCCCTCTAATAAAGCTCCACAGGCTGCATCCGGCCGCTCAGTATTATGCATGGTTGGAAAGATGGTATAGGTTTCATCCTGAATTAATTCTTCAATATAGCCGCTTTCTAATATAGCATCGATGTTAATTTTATCTATTCGATTTTTAACCTCTTCAATAATCTTATCGTTTGCAATTCCCTTAATATAAAGAAGTGCAACATCTGTTTGTGTTTGTTCCCCTACCGCCAGCGTTTCTACCCATAAATTCGTATTTTTTATCCTTCTTCGAATAAGTGAAGTATTAATTCTTAACGTCTCAGTAAAACCTTCCTTTGGTCCTCTTACAACCGTCTGGGAAGAGGGTTCCTCCAAGCCTCTCATTTCCCAGCCTCGCGTACTAACAGCGAATCCCTTTGAACATCCGCCTACGACAATAACGGTATCCCCGGAAAGCATATGTGAATAAAGTGACTTCAAATCTGAAATAACCTTCATATCCCCTCCTGGTACATTAAAGTCCTTTAAAACCTCAAACAGGTTAGTTTGATTTAGCGTCTCTGTATCTAACTCCGTTAACCTTAAATCTGTCATTAACGGCTCAATAATAAAATCCTGAACAAAGTTTTTATCAGCTAGACCATCTGTGTAAACAACCCCAAATTCAATCCATCCCTTTTTCCCGGTTTTGAATTTTCTTGTAATGATATCAGTACTGTTGCCCATCGTTTTCTTTACGTTATCCAAAGCGTCTGAAACATTGGATGGAATATGAACTGCATCAACAGAAATATCCATCTGATTCCATTTATCCTTTTTATTTTTTTTACTTTTAAAAAGGTCTCTTAGCTTCATTTACAAAACTCTCCTAGCTTCATGCAATTCACTTTCGTTGTCTTATCCAACTAAAAATGGATAACACGATAGAAACCATAAGCATAAATACAGGCATTGCGATAGGGTTCGAAAGCATCACATGTGACTCCCATGGAAATAACCAGTTTTCCATCTTGTAGCAACTCCTTTAGATCTTCGAAGTTCATGTTGTTCTTCTAACCGCACTTCTTATAAGAGTGACAATTAAAAGGATAACAGGAAGTATCCATAAAAATATAAGCCATAAATTATATGGGAAGATTGCAAAAGCGACCTGTAAATGCTCCTGGATATTGTCAGATAGACTATGACCTAGATAGATGGACAGGATGAGCATTGGTATGATGAGTATCCGGCTATTTTCAATTTTTGCTAGTAATTGAATACTTCTCATGGCAAAAAACATATGTAAAGTAATCTTAAAAATAGCAGAAATAATAAACAGTAACGCTGCAAAGATATTTAAATTTTTTATTATATCTCCTATATCGACCATTGACACAAGTGAAAATAGAGGGAAAATGTCTAATTTAAAGAAATACTCACCTAACCCCATAATCATCATGAAAACGGTTATTAGAATGACACTGCCCGAGATTAAGCAGGCAGAAAAAGTCGTTTTCACGATATCTTTATGATTAGCATGAACGAGCGTCCATATCATAGCGAATTCTAATGTTTGAGCGAAGCCCTGACTGGCACCAAGCGGAAATGCAGCCTTCCAGATTGACTGCCACCCATTTGCAGTTACTGGTTGAAGATTTTCAGCTTTTATAAAATCTCCAACAAATAAAAGAATAAAAATCAATAGGATCATAATTAAAAAATAAGGCAGGAAAATTTCACCGACTCTTCCTAAAACCTCAATACCACATAGCTGAAGAACCATAACTGCAATCAGAAATAAAACAATAATGGCCCAATGCGGGGTACCTTCTAGGATTAATGAAGTGGTTAAATATTTAACATCATTTAAGCCTCTCGCCATTTCATATAAAAACATGAGCGGGTACATCCAGGCAATTGGGGTACCAATCCATTTACCAAATTGGGCCGGAAACCATTCCACTAATGATAACCCAGGCTGTAGATATGCAAGGGTAAGATAGATACCTATAGCTAATGTACCTAATAAGATAGAAATAATGGTAGCAATCCAGGCATCCTTCCCTGCAGAAGCACCAAATCCAAAAATGATGGTCGTACCAATCTGATAGAAAACAGTTAATGTAAATAGCTGGGAAAGTGAAATACGCTCCATAAAAAAACACCTTTATTTTTTGCATGACCAAATGGAAATTTCCATTGATGGAATTATCCTTTATATTCTCCCTAACATGACAAACTATACGAATATTTCCATTTGCGATATGAACAATAAAAAAAGCCGAAAGAAAGTTCGGCTTTTAACGAAGGAATATTTTAGTCTAGGTAAAGATTTTACTAATGATATAAATGACTCCTACCAGGAGCCAGGCAAACGTCCCAGGTCATATTGGTAAAGGCAATTTCTTTTGCTTCTGGTTATCAGACGTTTGCGGATTGCTAATTCCTCAAGAATTGCTAGTGCAGTTGGAGACTTTTTTAGGTTCTTTATCCAAGTGTATTCAACTCCATCATGTCAATAATTTAGACAATTTGTCCCTGCCAGAACATCATACCGCCATCCATATTTGTGACACGAAAACCACGGGCTTCTAGAAATTGACAAGCAAACGAGCTTCTTGCACCCGAATGACATACCATAATATATTCTTTATTTTTATCAAGTTCGGGCAATTTAAATTCCATTAAACCTAATGGAATATTAATTGAAGTGGGAATCTTCCCCATTGCTGCTTCATATGCCTCACGAACATCAATGATATTTAATTCCTCTCCGTTTTGCATTTTTTCCTTTACCTGTTTTGCCGATAAATGATTCATTTGTTCCTTCCTCCTAAATCCAGGCATTCATACCGCCTTTAACGTTTGTGATTTTTTGAAAGCCCATTTTTTTTAAGATTCTGCTTGCCTGACTGCTTCTCATCCCACTTTGGCAAATGAGGACAACTTCTTTATCCATGGACAAGCTTGCAGCTTTAGCAGACAGCTGATTTAATGGGATATTCTTAAAGCCTCTAATTGAATTACCTCGAAATTCTCCTGGTGTACGTACATCGATAAACTGTTTATTCCTATCCTTTAATTCATTTTTTAGTTGTGCTGTTGTAATATTCCTTATACCTTTAACAGGGCGAAGACGCCAAATAATAAAGGCAGCTAATAAAACAATAATGACAATCGTTTCGATACTCATGTTAACACCCTTTCATATAATAAAGTCCCAAAATACCCCTAATAGTATAAAAAAGACCAAAAAAATAGCGTCTTACAGCGTTTTATACCTATATGGGTATGATAAATGCAGAAGAGGATTCTGTCAATAGTTTATCAAATTCGGCCGTCGAATTTGCGTCCGGATTTTTATCGAGGTTGCTCGATAAACTACCTTTAAAAAATCGGGCAGCCAGTCACCACTATGGAGTGCTGAACAGCCCGATTGTTTATCCTTCCGTTAACCGATGATGATTCTTTCCTTCGGATAATGGTAATTGACATCCTGCTCTTTTCCGCGAACCATTAATAATAAGGAGGCTAACCCAATCCGACCAATAAACATTAACGTCATAATGACCCATTTACCGATGGTAGATAAATCAGGTGTAATACCCATTGATAATCCTGTTGTACCAAAAGCTGAACAAACTTCAAAAACTATACTTAAAAGGGAATGCCGCTCTGTGATCACGAGAATAATGACGGACGTGATACAGATAATTCCCGCTAAAATCGTTACAGCTAACGCCTTTAATATATCATCCTCATGGATTTCACGCTTAAAGATTTTAATATTCCGCTTCCCACGGGCAAAGTGAAACAGAAACAGAATGATTAACGCTAAAGTGGTAGTTCGAATTCCCCCTCCCACAGAGCTTGGCGAAGCTCCGATAAACATTAAAACGCTAATGCCAAGCAATGTTGGATCAGAAAAATCATTAATATTCATCGTAGTTAATCCACCGCTTCTAGTCGAGGCTGATTGAAAAAAGGCATAGAAAAGAGCTTTATGCCAGGCCATATCTTTAAAGTAATGCTGAAATTCAAGAAGAAGAATCATGATTGTACCAAACACGAGCAAGCCAGCAAAGGTAATCGTTGTAAGCTTTGTAAATAAGGAAAATCGAAATGGCAGCCCCTGTGTATCCTTCTGAAAAAGATAATTCTTAAATTCAATTAAAACAGGAAAACCGATTGCACCCAATGTAATTAAAATAATGGTTATTAATTGCACAAAATAGTCGTTTGCATAAGGCATAAACGACTCACCTGTAATATCTAGTCCGGCATTTGTCGTCGCACTAATGGAAGCAAATAAACCATGTAAAAAGGCTTCTTTTGCACTCGGATAGTATTGCATAAAATGAAATCCAAGGATGAGCGCTCCAACCAATTCAACCAATAAGATAATTTTTAAGATTTCCCTAATAAGTGCAACTAAACCTGCTAAGGTTGTTTGATTATGGTCAACAGCAATTAACTGTCTTCCTCGCAAACCAATTTTCCTGCCTAAAATTAACCAAAAAAAAGTACCAAGAGTCATCACACCAATGCCGCCAAATTGAAACACAAATAATAATACAAATATCCCAAAGGTGCTATACGTTTCCGATATATTAACTACCGTCAAACCTGTCACACTTACAGAGCTTATGGCTGTAAAAATAGTATCCATTAACGAAACCTCTACACCCTCTTGATGCACTGCAGGTATTCGTAGCAACAGGACTGATACAGAAACAGCAAGAAAATAAAATGAGATGATTGCCTGTGCAGGTGTAATGTTATCCAGTTTATGTCTAAGCTTTTTCCACATGTTATGATTTCCTTTCGCAAGTAACTAACCCTATCTTAATGAAGATTCCCCGTTATTTAAAGGAATATTGAAATCTGCCACGAAAAATCCAATTCTGTATAAGAAGTATTACCATTTTCGAAAAACTTTACCACTTATGTTTTTTAGTCCAATACTCATAATACTAAAACAGAGAATACTTTCTCTGTATGTAAAAAATAGTCATGAAGGAGTTGAAAATAATGTCAAGAAGCAGCAATAAGCTACTTGTTCCTGGTATAGAGCAATACCTTGACCAAGTAAAGTTTGAAATTGCCCAAGAATTCGGTGTTCATTTAGGCTCTGATACGGTATCACGTGCCAATGGGTCTGTTGGCGGTGAAATAACAAAAAGATTAGTACAACAAGCACAGTCCCAGCTAGCAGGGAGAAACCAATCATAAAACAGAATAATGGAATGGTTAAAAGTCCGGATATACCGGACTTTTTTTATCCTTCCGTTGCCTCATCACCAATTTTCTTGCCCTTTTTACCTGACAAAATATAGCCTCCTACTGCCATAAGGATCAAAACGGTCCAGAAGACTAGCTTCCATCCCTTTGATTCAGGGAAATGCTCATTTAGTATACCGATTTCTGGATGTGCCAAAGTAAATACCGCTAACTTCACCCCAACCCAGCCTACAATAAGAAAAGCAGCTGTTTCCAATGTTGGTCTTGTTTGAAGTAATTTGACAAACCAAGTGGCTGCAAAGCGCATGATAACTAACCCTATGATTCCACCTAGAAACATAACAGAAAATTGTCCGCCATCAATTCCACCTATTGTAAACCAACCTGTAGGCTGTAAAGTAACGGCAAGTGCAACCGCTGCCAGCATGGAATCAATCGCAAAGGCAATGTCAGCCAGCTCCACCTTAAATACAGTCATCCAAAAAGAGGATTCCTTCTTCACTTTGACTTTATGCTCCTTTTCCTTATTCCCATGCTTCCCATATAAATTGTGAGCAGCTATAAATAGTAAATATAATGCTCCGATTGCTTGAACCTGCCAAACATCAGCCAAATACGAAATCATAAATAGTGTAGCAAAACGGAAAACAAAAGCACCCAGCAAACCATAAAATAATGCCTTTTTTTGCTGGTCAGACGGTAAATGCTTGACCATTACAGCCATTACAACGGCGTTATCAGCAGCCAGGATTCCTTCCAAGCCCACTAATACTAATAAGACCCAGCCATATTCCAACAACAAGTTTGCTTCCACATTATCGCCTCCGATATTAGTGTTCATCATTAGCACGAAAGACAATATAGCAATTGGTGGAAATGGTCCGTTGGGCAAAAAAAGACCCTTGCCGGCTGACAAAGGTCTTCCTAAATCATCATCTATAGACTATCTTCTATGAAAGCTCATATACAGTTTAATCAGGAGGATGAGTCCATTGGATTATATAATTTAACATCCGGATTTTTCTCTTGAAACCATCTTAAGGCAAAATCATTTTCAAATAAAAAGACTTTTTGACCATAACGGTCCGTAACAAGCAGGCTACGTGAACTTGAAAGGGAATCATTAATGTCCTCATTTTCAATCCAGCGGGCAATTTTTGATCCCTGCCGCTCCAATAATACATCCACATTATATTCATTTTTCATCCGGTGCTCAAAGACTTCAAACTGCAATTGTCCGACTGCACCAAGCAGAATTTCTTCGTATTTAACGGTTCGATATAATTGGATCGCACCCTCTTGTACAAGCTGTTCGATTCCTTTATGAAAATGCTTCTGTTTCATTACATTTTTTGCTGTTACACGTACAAATAGCTCCGGTGTAAATTGCGGTAGCTTTTCATATTGGAAGGATTCCTTTCCTGCTGTAATGGTATCCCCAATTTGGTACGTACCTGGATCATATAAGCCGATTATATCTCCGCTAACCGCTTCATTGACCGTACTACGATCATCTGCCATAAACTGCGTTGATTGCGCGAGTTTCATTTGCTTTCCTGTTCTTGGTAGAGTCACTGTCATACCCCGTTCAAATTTGCCTGAGCAAATACGCAAAAAAGCAATCCGGTCACGGTGAGCAGGATTCATATTCGCCTGAATTTTAAAGATAAAACCAGAGAAATTTTCCGATAGCGGATCAATTTTCCCAATTGTTGACTCTCTAGGCTGTGGCGCTGGAGCAAATTGTAAATAAGTCTCCAGAAAGGTTTGAACGCCGAAGTTTGTCAATGCACTGCCAAAAAATACAGGTGTCAACGATCCGTCCGCAATACGCTTTCTTGAAAACTCATTTCCTGCTTCATTTAAAAGAAGAATTTCCTCAAGTGTTTGGTCATACAAGGCATTTTGTTTAATCGGATGGTCGCCTTCCATTTCACCATCCTCATTTAAAGCAAGATAGCGCTCTTCTTCTTCGACACGAAATTGCTCAATGCGATTATGAAAGCGATCATATATCCCTAGAAATTCTTTTCCCATCCCAATTGGCCAATTCATTGGATAGGATTCAATTCCCATGACTTCCTCAAGCTCGGCCAGCAATTCAAGCGGCGGCCTGCCATCACGATCCAATTTATTAATAAAGGTAAAGATGGGAATCCCTCTTAAGCGGCACACCTTAAATAACTTTAGAGTTTGCTCCTCTATCCCCTTTGCTGAATCAATAATCATGACCGCACTATCAACTGCCATGAGCGTTCTATACGTATCTTCACTGAAATCCTGGTGCCCTGGGGTGTCCAAAATATTGACCCTTGCACCATCATAATCAAATTGCATCACACTGGACGTTACCGAAATTCCTCTTTGTTTTTCAATCTCCATCCAGTCACTTGTAGCATATTTACCCGTTTTTTTCCCTTTTACTGTTCCGGCATCACGAATGGCTCCTCCGAAAAGAAGAAGCTTTTCCGTTAATGTCGTTTTCCCTGCATCCGGGTGAGATATGATAGCAAAAGTGCGGCGTGAAAGCACTTCATCTATAAATTTTTTCGACATCAAGAATTCCTCACTTTATTCCAATCAAATTTTACTCATAAATAAAATCTTATCTCTATAGGTCTTAGTTTGCAATAAAAAATAAGAGAAATTCATTTGCTAATTTCAAAACAGTACCTTAACAATGAAAATATAATGAAGAAAAAGAGACAGCTCAGTAGCTGTCTCTTTTTCTTCATTACTGTATTTCAAGAAGATTACCATTTAAAGCAAGCTGCACCTACAATAATCAATAGAATAAATAGTACAACGATTAGCGCAAAACCGCCGCCATATCCATAACCGCCGCAACCGCCATGACCATATCCTCCGTATCCGTACATAATATCGGCCTCCTTTCAAAGATATTTATCCTTTACTTAATAAAATCCACCATAGCCCCAAGAAGCTCCGATAATTATTAACAAAATAAACAATACAACTAATAAGGCGAAACCGCCGCCGTAACCATGATGTTCACCAGACATTGAAAAAACCTCCTTTTTTCATTTCCCTATATCCTATTCACCTTCGCTCCATTATGCGATAGACAAATACACAATTTTAGGTTTTTTCCCCAAGAAGCAAAAAAAGCACATCGTCAGCTGTTTTTCCTTATACGTAACAAAATTTTTATTCTTCAACACTCATACTTTATTTTTCGTCAATTTTAAACTATAATTTTAATAATTCTAAATATTCTTTAAAATATATTTCTGCACTTTTTTGTCATCTCTTAATCTTTGTCAGCATATCGTATTGTTGGGATTTATTACTTTCCGGCTGATTAAGCAGGAACCGAACGATTATATTAAAGGAGATATGATGAAATGTTAAGTCAAAATGAGCAGGTGTTCACTGAAACAAAACCATGGTTTAAGCTTTGGTCTGTTTATGTACTTGGGTTCTTAATCATCATTCTAATTGGGCTTTATCTTTATTCACAAAGCTTAATAAGGGTTGAGGCGCCAAAACAAGAGCTGGGTGAAAAGGTGATCATCACCTTGCCGACTGGAAAAACTGTTTATACCTACGAAAACCTGATTGTCGAGGAAGAAGGAAGGCTTCTATATAAAGGAGAAATCAACACCATTGATTTAACAGGTGGAACAATCGTTCAACAGGATTGGGATTAAATTTTAAAATGGATTGTCCTATTAGAAAAAGTGCCAGGCACCACAATATTAATTCTTGTGAGTGCCCTAGCACCAGATGGGACACCTTTTTTGTCAGTTAATTACGACTAAATATTAATAGAAATACCCGTATGGATAATAAGGATATGGTGGATATGGTGGGTAATAAGGATAATATGGTGGTCTAATCAATGCACCTGCTGCTAAACCTCCTAAAAAACCAAGTGGAAAACCATAGCCAAACCCGAACGGACGTCTACCATAAAAACCAAAGGGGCGCCTACCATAACCATATATTCTCATCATTTCATCGTTCATAGCACATTCCCTCCTCATTCCCAATACTTTTTTATCTCCATAAATCATATGCTCCATTTTCAAAACATCTTGGGCAGGAGTCTAAACCAGGATTGAAAAAAGTTAGTCAAATCATTCCCTTTTTAAAGAATCATACAAATTATCCTGTTAATAGACGCGTTATTATTAGCAGGTATTTATATAAATGATGTACAATAGAATCGCTACGAACTAAGAGGAGGTCCTCTGTTATATATGGAAAATATCCAACTAAAAGAAAGCGCTCAAATCTCTGGGAAAATCTGGACAAAAGACTTCACTTTAATTGTCCTTGCTAACTTTTTTATTTTTTTAGGCTTTCAAATGACTTTACCAACCATTCCACTCTTTATTGAGCACCTAGGTGGAAATGATCAATTAATTGGACTCGTGGTAGGAATTTTTACCTTTTCTGCGCTAATCATTCGTCCATTTGCCGGACATGCTTTGGAATCTAAAGGCAGAGCTTTTGTTTACTTAACAGGTCTGGCCATCTTTGTTATTTCAGTTGGGTCCTATGCTTTTGCCATGAGCATTACTTTCCTGTTTATGATGCGGATTGTTCAAGGAGTTGGCTGGGGACTATCCACCACTGCCTCTGGAACCATTGCGACTGATTTAATTCCAGCGCAAAAACGTGGTGAAGGCATGGGCTATTATGGTCTATCCGGGAACCTTGCCCTTGCCATTGGGCCATCGCTCGGACTGACCTTAGCCGGTATTCTTCCATTTCAGCATCTTTTCTTTATTTGTGCAGGTCTCGGCTTAGCCGCCTTGCTTTCATCATCTTTTATTAAATACAAAAAAGTCATTCCTAACGATGAGCAACCAAAGACTAAGAAATGGGATTTATATGAAAAAAGTGCGATTCAGCCCGCAGTGCTTATCATGTTTATTACCGTGACATTTGGTGGAATTGCAACCTTTTTACCATTATATACAGCTGAGAAAGGCATTACAGGGATTCAGTGGTATTTTCTCTTATATGCTATGGCTCTTATGGTCTCTAGAATCTTTGCTGGTAAACTATATGATAAAAAAGGACACCGGTTTATTTTCATCCCAGGCACCTCCCTTATTTTGATTGCCATGCTCTTACTAGCGTGGCTACCGAATAATGGTATCCTTTTAACTGCTGCCATTTTATATGGACTAGGGTTTGGAACTGTCCAGCCGGCATTACAGGCCTGGTCAGTTGAAAAAACGCCTGTACATAGACGCGGAATGGCCAATGCCACCTTCTATTCCTTTTTTGATGTTGGAATTGGCCTCGGTGCAATCTTTTTTGGTCAAATCAGCTTTTTATTTGGCTATCAAAGTGTCTATATCTCCGCCGCAGTTTCGATTCTTATCTCTATAATTATCTATCTTTTCCTGGTTGTGCGCGGAGCAGCGAATAGAACAAATTAACATAATATCCTTTCTGATACACGCAAAAACAACAAAAGAAGCAGCGTTTTGTTGTTTTTCCGTGTGATAGATGATTATTGAAAAAGGTCGTCTAACTCCTGTCAAATGCCCCCATCACTTCCTGTGTCTGGGTTATATTAACAAAAGAGTGTGGATCAATTTCATTTATTAGTAATTTCACATCCGTTAATTGATAACGGGTAATGACGATCATTAAAATCTTCTTCTTCTCACCTGTATAGGCTCCTTCACCATCCCAAATAGTGATCCCTCGATATAAATTAGTGAGCATTTTTTCCTTTATTTCATCCCCTTTTTGGGTCACAATCATTAGTGTCAGCTTGATGTGTTTCGTGTGAATCATATCAACCATCTTTCCTGCGGCATAAATTCCGACCAGTGTATGTAAGGCGGCATCCCATCCAAAAATGAATCCAGAAAAAATGACGACAACAGCGTTTAATGCCGATAGTATACTTCCAAGCGGAAAATCCCTTTTTTTCGTCAGCAGTACCGCAATGATATCAAATCCACCCGATGAACCAGATGCTCGAAAAATCAGTCCTCCTCCAAGACCCGCAAGTACTCCCCCAAATATAGAAGATAATATAGGCTCTGAGGAAATGGCTACAACTGGGATGACATACAAACTAAACGTCATCACAACGACAGAAATAATCGTATAAACAATAAATCGCTTTCCAAGCTTAAATATGCCTATGATTAACAATGGTAGATTTAAAACAAAATTGATTAATCCCGTTTCAAACGGTGTAATTAAGCCTAGCAGAATGGCAATCCCGCTTAAGCCGCTGCTTAAAATCTGGTGTGGAATAAAAAACAAATTAAAGGCTGCACTGATAATCAATGTACCTACAATAACGAGACTTAAATACAATAGTTCATTTCTGCCTTTTCCCAATTTCATCTAATCTCTCCCCTGCAATCATCCCTAAAACGTTCCACTTTTATATTTTGCCTAAAATGCTAGGTTATTAACGTAATTTAATATTTTTAATATAATGATATATAACAATATTTTCACTTATCATAAAGTACAAACGCTTTTAAAAAAAAGTAAAATGAGTTACGATAATGGCATAACTGATGAATAGTTAAAAGGGGGAGCTTTTCTTGTCGTTACCTGTATCAAATGGCTCGAAAAAAAGAATTGAAAAAGATTTTTTAGGGGAAAAAGAAATTCCGTTTGATGCCTATTATGGAATTCAAACCTTACGTGCGGCCGAGAACTTTCCGATCACACAGTATCCTCTACATAAGGAATTAATTCGTGCTTTAGCAATGGTGAAAAAAGCCGCTGCATTAGCAAATATGAAAACTAAGGGACTTTATGAAGGGCTTGGAAAAGCCATTGTTCAAGCAACAGATGAAATGATTGCCGGAAGCATGCATGACCAATTTATTGTTGACCCGATACAAGGTGGTGCGGGCACATCCATCAATATGAATGCGAATGAAGTCATTGCCAATCGTGCTCTAGAAATATTAGGTAAGGATAAAGGTGACTACACTCAATTAAGTCCAAACACACATGTTAACATGTCCCAATCCACTAATGATGCCTTCCCCACTGCGATTCATATTTCTACCTTGAATCTACTGACGGAACTTCTTGAGACCATGGAATATATGCACACTGCATTCCAGGAAAAAGCAAAGCAGTTTGACCCTATTATTAAAATGGGAAGAACACACTTACAGGATGCCGTACCAATTCGACTTGGACAAGAATTCGAAGCCTATAGACGGGTGCTAAATCGAGATATTAATCGGATTAAACAATCCCGTCAGCATTTATATGAAGTGAATATGGGTGCCACGGCTGTTGGAACAGGACTTAATGCAGAGCCTAAATATATCGAATATGTAGTAGAATATTTGGCAGACATTAGCAAGCTGCCATTGAA
Source organism: Bacillus tuaregi (assembly GCF_900104575.1). Lineage (NCBI taxonomy): Bacteria > Bacillati > Bacillota > Bacilli > Caryophanales > Bacillaceae > Bacillus > Bacillus tuaregi. The sequence goes on along the minus strand of NZ_LT629731.1, from coordinate 1,709,350 downwards.
AAAAGCAGAGCATCTTGTCGATGGCACACAAAATACTGATGCCTATACAGAGGTTTCCTCTGCATTAAAAATATGCATGATTAATATGTCAAAAATAGCTAATGATTTACGCTTAATGGCCTCAGGTCCACGGGCAGGGTTAGCGGAAATTTCTTTATCTGCAAGGCAACCTGGTTCATCCATAATGCCAGGAAAAGTGAATCCTGTCATGCCTGAAATGATCAATCAGGTTGCTTTTCAAGTCATTGGCAACGATCATACAATAAGTCTTGCATCTGAAGCAGGACAATTAGAGTTGAATGTTATGGAGCCTGTGCTTGTCTTTAATCTTCATCAATCAATCAGTATTATGAACAATGCGTTTCGTGTCTTTACGGACCGCTGTCTAAAGACTATAGAAGCAAATGAAGCTCGTTTAAAGGAATATGTAGATAAGAGTGTCGGGCTAATTACGGCAGTAAATCCGCACATTGGTTATGAAGTGGCAGCAAGAATTGCACGTGAAGCGATTGTTAATGGGCGTTCAGTCCGTGATCTTTGTCTTCAATATGATGTTTTAACCGAGGAAGAACTTGATCTTATCTTAAATCCATATGAGATGACCAATCCAGGCATTGCTGGAGCTTCCTTACTAGAGCGTGATTAGAATCAAATTCGCCCTTCGAATTTGTGTCCGGGTTTGTAACCCACTGAATCGAAGTACCATTTGCATTCATCCCCCACTTGTAGAAGTGGAGGACTTCTGCTGAATGAAGTTAAAAGCAAAAAGGATGACTTTTAAAAGTCATCCTTTTTGCTTTTGAATCATTCAATCTCCCTGCAAAAAACAGTTCTTCTTCATTCATTATGCTACGTTTTATTCCGTACAGTTGTTGATCATCCATTCTTTGTGGTTTACGCTTCCCCAAGCATATAGAACCACGACCCCTTGTTTTTAAAAAAATATCCCATTTGTTATGCACGTATTTATTATGACAAGGTTATTATATAATAATTTTGAATTTATTACAAAATAAATACATTCTTTTTTATTTTGATTTTTCTAGCATAATCATCGTTTTTCATTAATCCCTATTAATTCGTGTATAAATAGCTATAATTTCAATCAATTTGACGCTATCTATATGAAATTCTACTTGTTTTTAAAATTTTTAGAATATTTGCTTTTCAAAATATTGTTTTTGGTGTATAGTTTTATCTATAAGAAAAGATATCTTTCCACTACAATTAAATAAAAAAAGTGTCTGTTAAATATACAAAATATTTTTTATTTTCTTAAGTTTTTTTGTAATTTTAAACAACGCTTCTAACCTCTTTCAAAACATCTTAAATTCTTTATAAGGAGTGGATTCACACATGCACGATTTTCATACTCATTACATCCCTAGTGAAGTACTAGAATGGATAAACAATAACAGTGATACGATTAATGCTCGTTGGGTCGTTAAAGAAGATTCGATAGAAGAATCCCTCGTGATTAAGGAAAAAACCCGAATCCAATTGAAAAAAAACTTAGTTAATTTTGATGCCTTTATACAAGGTCAAGAAAATGTAGGTGTAAGTCATTCGATGCTCTCGCCAGTTCCACAGCTTTTTCTGTATGACTTTCCTGTCGATGTGAGCACAGAGCTTTCGAGAATTTACAACCAAGCATTGGCTCAATTGGCGGCTAAGCATCCAGGAAAGCTTTCAGCTTTGGGCACAGTTCCTTTGGCAAACCCTGTTAAAGCAGCACAGGTATTAAAGGAAGCAGTTCAACTTGGCTTAAAGGGTGTGATGATTGGACCTGGAGTAAGAAATCAGATGTTGACTGATCCTTTCTTTAAAGCATTCTTTGAAGAAGCAAACCGATTAAAAGCTATTCTATACATACACCCGTTAGCCAACAATGACCCTAGATTAAAGCGAAGAATGATGCCGAATCTAATTGGAGAACCATGGGATATAACCGTTTGTGCCACTGATTTAGTTTTAAGCGGTTTCGCAGATAAATATCCAGATGTAAAAATTGTATTTGCCTACGGTGGAGGCTTCCTTCCATACCAAATCGGACGATTAGATAAAGGCTATGAACAATGGGAGGTTGTGTCAGCCAATTTACAAGCACCACCTTCTGAATATGTAAAACGCTTTTGGTATGATGCAGTATTAGGCAGTCAGGAAAGCATTGAGCTTCTCATCAAAACAGTTGGTGAAGACCGTGTTATCCCAGGTTCAGATGCTAATGTATCCCTTTGGGAAAGCGCTTTAAATATAAGTGATAAAGGCGTTCATTCGCTATTAGCTGAGTCTGTAAACATAAAATAACCCTATCATCCCCCAAAAAGATTCTTTCCTAATATCTTTTTTGGGGGTGTTTTTTTACCTGGCAGGACGTTTCAATAGATTGAAATATTATGAGAATATTTGATATAATTTGTAACAATATGAACACAACATAGAAAAGAGATGAAAGTATGGAAAATCAAGCTCGCAAAAAGTTAAGGGACTTAACCTATTCTGTTTTAGATTTAGTTCCTGTGTTAAAGGGCGGCACTGCAGGAGACTCTATTAAAAACACAGTCGATATTGCTCAGCATACAGAAAAATGGGGATATAAACGATACTGGCTGGCTGAACACCACAATAATCCTGGAATTTCCAGCTCTGCTACTCCTGTATTAATCGGCCATGTTGCCGCAAATACTTCTAAGATCCGCGTTGGTTCAGGTGGGGTTATGCTACCAAACCACTCTTCTCTTGTTGTGGCAGAGCAGTTTGGAACACTTGAATCTATGTTCCCTAACCGAATTGATCTTGGATTAGGACGCGCCCCAGGCACCGATCAGCTGACTGCACAAGCACTGAGGAGAGATTATCGAAGTGATGGTCAGGATTTCCCAGAGCAATTAGCCGAATTACGTGAATACTTTCAGCCAAATAAAGACGAGAAGGAACTAAAGGTTCGAGCGATTCCCGGACTCGGATTACAAATTCCAATCTGGTTGTTGGGTTCAAGTGGTTTTAGTGCACAGCTAGCTGGCTTATTGGGTTTACCGTTTTCTTTTGCCAGTCATTTTTCTCCAGAAAATACTTTGCCTGCTCTTGCCCTATATCGAAATAGCTTCCAGCCATCAAAGGACTTAGACAAACCCTATTCCATGGTATGTGTAAATGTAATTGCTGCAGATACTGACGAGGAAGCACAAAGACTTGCCACTACGTTACAGCAGTATCACTTAAATATTATTCGAAATACTCGCGGTCCTCTGGAACCACCCGTCGATCATATCGATAGTATTTGTAACAGCTATGAAAAAGCCTACCTTGAGCAGAAGCTTGCCAAATCTATTATCGGTGGACCTGAAACCGTAAAGTTACAGCTAGAACGATTTATAGAGGAAACACAGGCTGATGAGATAATGGTCAATAGTCAAATATACGATCATCCTGCACGATTACGTTCATTCAAGATTATTTCAGATATTCTTAATGAATAGCAATAAAAAAACGGAGTACATTGTAAAGGCACTAAGATAAGCCTCCCCTACAATGTACTCTATTCATACCCAATAAAAAACGGTATGTAATGAATTTTTTTAAATCTTATGCTCTTTACTTCTGAGTATCTCCGGTATATAGACACAGAAGGGTTCACTTTCCATATAATCACCTGTTACCGCATAAGCTCTTGATCTAGACCCGCCGCAAATATTCCTGTATTCACATACACCACATTTTCCCTTGTAAAGGTCAGGCTGCCTTAATTCTTTAAATACTTTTGCTTCTCGATAGATTTCGGCAAGTGGTGTCTCCCTTACATTACCAGCTTTTATTGGTAACAAGCCGCTTGGCATAACATCACCAATATGAGATATAAAGGCAAATCCGTTCCCATCATTGACCCCTTTCGGAGCCCGCTTTAAGCCATCATTTCTTGAAGCCATATCGGTCGTAATCGTATCTTCATAATGAATTTCGCCCTTATCGATTTTATGCTCACGCATCTTTTGCTGTAGAACTACACGGCGATAGGCTTGTGCCGCGGTTGTTTTAATATCGTATGGAGCCGTTTTGCTTAATTCATACAACCAACGAAATACCTGTTCATGCTCTGCAGGACTAATACAGGCACCTATTTGTCCCCTTCCAGTTGGAACCAGCAGAAAGATGTACCACATTACCGCTTTTAACTCCGCAACTAATTTAGCCATTTCCTCTAAATGATCATAATTATAGCGTGAAATAACGGTGTTGATTTGGACAGGCATTTTCAATTCATTTAAATATTTTATTTTTTCAATTGTCAGTTCAAATGAACCAGGGGTACCGCGAAATTGATCATGAATTTCAGCGGTCGGTGCATCAAGACTAAAGCCCCATCTAGCAAGTCCAACCTTCTTTGCCCGTTCCATTTTTTCTTTTGTCACATTTTCCGTTGCGCTTGGCGTCATAGAAACCCGCATACCTTTATTGATGGCATATTGTGCCAGTTCAAATAAATCCTCTCTCAGCATACAATCTCCGCCTGTAAAAACAAGCATTGGATTATTCATTTCATAGATTTCATCAATTAACTTAAGCCCTTCATCGTGAGTTAATTCCCTAGGATCCGGCGTTAGCTGCGCGTCAGCCCGACAGTGAACGCATTTCAGCTGACAAGCTCGAGTGACCTCCCAGATCACAATAAAAGGGTTTTCATTATAATCAATTTTTTTGCCGTGCATATGTGCATGTGGATGATGTATATTATTTACCATCATTAATCACCAGTCTTTTCATTATTATGTTAGTCTATTTCTTCATTTTAAATGAAGAGTTTACATCTTCATGTAACTTATGTCACTCTGAAGCTGCCGTAATAACGAATCGGTTCACAGTATGAAAAAGGGAACAGACTTTTAAGTGTCTGTTCCCTTTTATGGAAAAAGAAGTAGCAATTCTAATCCACTATTTCATAATATTTTTACATAGTTTCTCCACAGATACCGTTAAACGATTATTAACTTCTGTATCTATTATGACTTTCCCATCATCAGCCCATCGCGCTTCTGAATCATGGATAAATACACCTGCTTCAATTTGATTAGCACCTAAGACGGATAGAACAGGTTTAAGCGCATATTCCATCATAAGTAAATGTGCCTTTGTTCCACCCATAATAATAGGAAGTAATAGCTTATTTTCTAAGCCTTTTTCCGGAATTAAATCTAGAAATGCTTTTAGTATCCCTGTATAGGATGCCTTATAGATTGGTGTTGCTATAACTACCGCATCGGCCTTAGATATTTGTTGGTTAGCTGCTTGTATAACCGGACTATTCCAATTTGCATGTAGCAAATCCTCGGCTGGCATATCAACCACATCAATATGATGAACGTCTAATCCTAGCTCCTTTATTTGTTCTGAAACATAGTCAACGACACCATGTAAACGGGATGGTTTCGTTGGAGTCCCTGTGATTATGACAACCTTCTTCAAGAAAATCTCTCCTTATTATAACAATCTTATCCCAGATAACACTACAAACGAATTGCTATCCTTATATCATATTAATCCTACATGGTAGGTTACTCTTTGGAAACCAATTTGCCTGATTTACTTTCCGGACTGCTTATCTTTTCTAATTCATGACGAAGCCATGCCACTACATCATACTGGTTATTTTTTGTTATTTTATGTTCCGTTGGATAAATCGTATATTTAACCGATTCTGCCTTATCACGGAAGTAATTATAGTTAGCCTGTCCCACATTCAATGGAAAAATAGGATCATTTTCTCCCTGACACAGAAACACATTCAAATGATCAATGGGTTTTAAAGGGTATTCAAATTTGATAAATTCCGGAATATAACCGTTCATTGGGATAATCCCTTTTACCTTTTCTCCTAATATTAGGGCAAGACTCATACTGAGGATAGCACCTTGACTAAACCCCATCAGATATACTTTAGTTTGATCAATTGGATATTTTCCGATGGAATAGTCAATATATTCCTTAAGCTTCTCAATCGAGCTGTCAAATTGATCGCGTTCCGGATTGCCATACCCCTTTAAGTAATAATAGGCATAGCCTTTTTCATACGGTAAATCCCCTCGTACCCCAATGATAATAAAATCCTCCTGCAGTTCACTAACTGCCTTCATTAGAAACTGTTCATCAAATCCTATTCCATGCAACGCAATGATAACCGGATATTTTCTTCCGTTTTCCATTTTCTCTGGTAAAGTAATACTATATTCATAGGGACTATTCATCATGACTTCCTCCTCTATATGAAAAATTAATTGTTACATTGATTTTCCCCTGACAAAAAAAGCCTTACAATACTAATTATTCCATAAATTTAGACAAAACTCCTTTTATTTGAGCTTTTTATTTGAAGATTTTACTTTGAAAATCCTTTTGTAGGATAGAATACAACATAGCATCTATAAAACCCTCCTTCGTCTTTTCAGATTCACGAAGAAGCCCTTCATAGTAAAATCCCAATTTTTCTAATAGTTTTTTTGAACGTGCATTTTCTGGGGCGACCTTTGCCTCAATTCTGTTCAAATTCAACTCCTGAAATCCATATTGCAGTAAAATAGTTACTGCTTCACTCGCAAACCCTTTTCCCCAATACTCTTTCCCTAAATCATAGCCAATCTCTGCTTTCTCATTATCATAATCGAAATAATTAAAGCCGCAGCTGCCGACGATCGTATCATTCTGCCCCGTCATGATAGTATATCGATTCGCTTGTTTTTTGGCTGCTAGCTTATTTAATAAATCAATCATCGTAATCGCTTCGTCGACATTTGTAAACGTTTCAATATTCATATAGCGGGTTACATCCGGATCTGACCAGAACAAAAACAATGCTGGAGCATGCTTTCGTTCGGTTTGGACAAGCTTAATCCTGCCTGCTTGTAATTGTGATTTCACAGGTTATCCTCCATTCATCATGAAAAAAGAAAATATAAATACAACAACTTTCATTTTACCTATATTTATTCCATTATTACCTAATTAAAGATTAAAAACATAATGAAACTTTCCATTTAATATTACGTATACTAGATATTCTATTCAAAAGGAGTAATTGTAGGTGACTGAAACGAAAGAATGGTTAACAGAAGAGCTGACAAAAGTGGAGGTTTGGGAAAAAGACCAAAGTGATTTATGGTTCTGGGAAAGGCTTGGAAGACTGCCTTTTAAGTTGATTGATAAATGGACACCAGCCATTATTCAAGAAAAAATGGGTGTGATGATAGATGAATTGGGTCAATACGTTCAAACAGGTGGTAGCTATCTAAGCTCGGTGTCATCTCTATCCTCCTATTATCCGGACCAATCGATACAATCTTTAGAGGATACAGCCAAACTTCCTATTACTACCATGGATCAGGCAGTCGAAAAACTATCAATCAGCAGAAAAAAACTGGCAGCTATACAAGGTGCCAGCACAGGGATTGGTGGGATATTCACTTTAACCATCGATATCCCCCTCCTACTCGGTTTGCAATTAAAAACACTGCAGGATATTGCCATTTGTTATGGCTATAATCCTTACGAAAAGGAAGAGCGTTTATTTATTGTTAAATGCCTTCAGTTTGTATCTGCAGACATTGTTGGTAAGAACGCTATCCTTGTACAATTATCCAAATTTGATGATAAGGATGTATCGGTAAAACGCGAGGTGTTATCAGAGCTCCAGGGCTGGCGGGAAGTCGTTTTTACTTTTAGAGATCAACTAGGTTGGAAAAAGCTATTTCAAATGATTCCCCTAGCCGGACTCATTTTTGGTGCCTTTATCAATCGCTCGGCTATAAATGATGTCGCTGAAGCAGGTATGATGCTATACCGAAAGAGAAAAATCATCGACAGACTTTCCACTATTCAAACCACAAAAGAGTCTTGATTTCCTTAGCAGGAACCAAGACTCTTTTGTCATTTATCACCATACAAAAAGGACAAGCCAAATGATGAAGAACGGGATAATTCACAAATTCTAACCTTGATATTCAGTGCTGAGAAGTGAAAATCAGCCTTGAGAGCGGATTATGTTTAGCTAACAGTACGTCTCTTCACATATCCTCACTAATTGAATCAAATACTCATAACTTTCTTAAAATTCCTTGATAATGTTTTTTTTGATTGATAGTATAAGAGCATTGAAAGAAAACAAGAACAAAAATACGAACACAACGGGAGAGGTTACATGTTAGAAAACAAAAGAATCGCTTTTATCGGAGCAGGATCGATGGCAGAAGCGATGATAGCAGGAATCGTTCAATCCGGAAAGATTCCAGCAAATCAAATTATTGTTTCAAATCGTAGTAATAGAGAACGTCTTATACAGCTTGAAGAAGCTTACGGAATAAATGGAGTTACAAGTGATGAACTACAACACTGTCAAATGGATATGATTATCCTCGCTATGAAACCAAAGGATGCAGAAACAGCTCTACAATCAATTCGTGACTTCATACAACCACATCACATCATTCTATCTGTTTTAGCTGGAATTACAACCTCATTCATTGAAAATTTTTTCCCAACAGGTCAACAGGTGATTCGTGTCATGCCGAATACCTCCAGTATGATTAGAGAATCTGCAACAGGCATATCTTCCGGAAAGTACACTCTTGATGAAAATATGGTGATAGCCGAGAAATTGCTGGAAAGCATAGGAAAAGTATACCGTATTCCAGAAGATAAGATGGATATTTTTACCGGTCTTGCAGGAAGTGGACCTGCCTATTTCTATTACTTAATGGAACATATGGAAAAACAGGCTGCAAATGACGGCTTATCCGAAGCTACTGCTCGTGAAATTATCGCCCAAACCATCCTAGGTGCAGCCAAAATGATACAGAATACAAAGGAAACACCGACTGTATTAAGAAAAAAAGTTACTTCACCCAATGGAACAACTGCTGCAGGACTACAGGCCTTGCACATTCATGGTGCAGGAACGGCTATTGAAATGGCTATTTCAGAAGCAGCTGAGCGTTCACACGAAATAACGACACAACTAGTTAAAATACGAATACCGACAAAGCAAAATGTGCCATTAGATTAAAGTGTTTATCGATTCATGAGTTATAACGCTTCAACATGGAGCTTATTTATAAAAATTTGTACAGGGGTGATTAGATGACCTCGAACACAGAGCTTCAGAGGATCGTCATAAAAATAGGCAGTAGTTCGTTAACCAGCCGTCATGGTGAAATAAGCCATAAAAAACTAGAAAAATTAGCTGATGAAATAGTGAAATTAAAGGATCTTGGTTATGAGGTCGTACTTGTATCCTCGGGCGCTATCGCAGCTGGATACCGTCGGCTAGGATGTCTAAAACGGCCACAATCATTGCCAGAAAAACAGGCAGCTGCCTCTATTGGCCAAGGTCTCTTGATGGAATCATATTCGAAGTTATTTCTATCAAACGGCTATGTTGCATCACAGATCTTAATTACAAGAAGTGACTTCCTTGATGAGGATCGTTACAAAAACATGCGAAACACATTAAATGTTCTCTTAGAACGCGGCATTATCCCAATCGTAAATGAAAATGATACCGTGACAATTGATCGTTTAAAATTCGGTGATAATGATACACTCTCAGCGAAAGTAGCTGGACTCATTGATGCAGACCAACTAGTCATACTCTCCGATATTGATGGACTATATGATGCAGACCCCAGTAAGCATCTACACGCAGCCTTGGTGGAGCATGTAAATGAAATTACACCTGAAATTGAAGCAACTGCAGGTGGTTCAGGTAGCTCGGTTGGCACCGGCGGCATGAAGTCGAAAATCGAAGCAGTTAAAATTGCGATGGCATCAGGCATCACAACTTTCTTAGGAAATGCAAGCAAAAAAAATATTGTCGTTGATGCTGTTAATAGAAAAGCAAGAGGAACCTACTTTACAGCTGAAGCGCCTTCAATCAATTTAAATCAACGAAAAAAATGGATTGCTTTTCATTCGCGTCCTGCAGGTGAAATTATTATTAACCATCAGGCAAAGTCACGTATCCTGGAGGAGCATAAAAGCCTATTACCGTCAGGTATCCAATATATAAACGGTCAATTTGAAAAAGGTGCTGTTATCCGAATTAAGGATGAGACAGGTTATGAGCTAGGGTGTGGAGTTGTTAATTATTCCAATGAAGAATTACTTCAACTGCAAACACATGAAACAGATTCTTCCTTTGGTCAACCGTATGTAATGGATATTAGTCAATTTGTATGTCATTTAGATGTCCCCATCACCGTTTAGTGTCTATTTTTAATCATATAATATCTTATGCTTTAAAGGAGGTGATAAAATGGAAGAGTTTGGCTTAACAGCTGCAACATGGGCTTGGTTACTTATTCCCATGCCAATATTAATTATTCTCAGTGTTATTACCTATTTTTCTGAGAAAAAGAGTTCAAACTTTACAGTAGAAAAGGAGAGGGTTAACCAAAATGGATATTAATGTCCCTACGTTAATTTCAATCATCATTTATCTAATCGGAATGCTGGTTATTGGAATTATTGCGGCAAGAAAAACAAAAGATTTATCTGATTATGTCCTTGGCGGACGTCAGCTAGGCGGTGGAGTTGCAGCACTCAGTGCTGGTGCTTCTGATATGAGCGGCTGGCTGTTATTGGGACTGCCAGGAGCTATGTATATAGGCGGTATGAGTGAAATCTGGCTTCCTATCGGTCTTGCAGTTGGAGCCTATTTAAACTGGCAATTTGTTGCGAAGCCATTGCGTGTTTACACAGAAGTGGCAAATGACTCGATTACTGTCCCAGACTATTTTGAAAATCGTTTTGGTGACAATTCTAAAATTCTCCGCGTTGTATCAGCCATCGTAATACTTCTATTTTTTACATTCTACACATCTTCTAGTCTAGTAGGCGGAGCAATACTATTGGAAAACTCCTTTGGCATGGACTATGAGCTTGCACTTTGGATCGGAGCAGCTGTCATTCTATCCTATACTTTATTTGGCGGCTTTCTGGCAGCAAGCTGGACTGATTTTATTCAAGGAATCTTAATGTTTCTCGCTTTAATTATTGTTCCTGCTGTAGCAATTTATGAGTTAGGTGGCTGGAATGAAACGGTGCAAATGATTGGAAATATTGATACCTCTCACTTGAATGTCTATTCCGGAGCAACGGCTATTGGCGTGATTTCACTATTAGCATGGGGGTTAGGTTATTTCGGTCAGCCACATATTATCGTTCGATTTATGGGAATAAAATCCACTAGTGAAATTCCTAAGGCTCGTTTAATTGGGATGGCTTGGATGATTCTTTCATTATTTGGTGCAATCTTTGTTGGTTTCGCTGGTATCTCCTACTTTGCTGATTCACCATTAGAAAACTCCGAAACAGTTTTTATTATGTTTTCTCAGGTATTATTTAACCCTTGGGTAGCAGGCTTTTTACTTGCAGCCATTCTTTCAGCAATCATGAGTACGGTTGACTCACAGCTGCTCGTTTCTTCAAGTGCTTTAGCTAATGATTTCTACAAGTCAATATTTAAAAAGGACGCTTCCAAGAAGGAAGAAATGATTGTTGGCAGAATTGCTGTTTTTGGTATCGCAATCATTGCGATTCTATTAGGCTATAGTCCTGATAGTAAAGTTCTTGAACTTGTCAGCTATGCATGGGCAGGCTTTGGAGCAGCCTTCGGTCCTGTCATCGTTCTTAGCTTGTTTTGGAAACGGATGACTCGAAACGGTGCTATTGCAGGGATTGTAGTTGGCGCTCTAACTGTTATTATTTGGGCACAGCTGACAGGAGGAATGTTCGATATTTACGAGTTAGCCCCTGGCTTCTTATTTGGTGTCTTGGCAATCATTATCGTCAGCTTGATTGATAAGGTTCCTTCAACAGCGGTTCAAGAGAAATTCGATACGTATAAAACTATTTTAAAAGAAAACTAACTATGAAAAAAGTGAAGGCGAAATTCGCCTTCACTTTTTTAAAATTATAGATATCAATTACCATTATCTTTTATTAAATTATACCGCTTTAGATATTTCATCCTCACCTGGTTTAGTTGTTGCGATTTTCGCAATGGTAAAGCCAGTGATAGCAAAAATGATTGAGATGACAGGAGTAATCCAGTTTAAGATGGCATATGGAGCATATTCAAATGCATGAACTCCAAGTGTTCCAAAAATAAACACACCACATGTATTCCAAGGAACGAATACAGATGTTAACGTACCGCCGTCACCTAATGCACGAGATAGGTTCTTTGAATGCAGCCCTTTTTCCTTATAGGCATTGGCATACATACGTGCGGGTACAACGACTGAAATATATTGCTCAGAGCAAGTAACATTTGTAGCAAAGCATGTAAGAATCGTTGAAGTAATAAGTCCCTTTGCTGTTTTTGCAAGCTTTAAAATTTTATCAACAATTGCTTGTAGCATTCCTGCATGCTCCAGAATTCCGCCAAATGTCATGGCAACAATCGTCATTGAAACCGTATACATCATTGAGTCCAAACCACCACGATTGAAAAGATTATCAACCATTTCATTTCCTGTATCAATCACAAAGCCACTTTGAAGCGCAGCTACTGCATCTGTAATATTTCCACCTTGAACAAACACGTGGCATAAGAATCCTAAAACAACTCCGACGAATAAGGCAGGAAGTGCCGGTACCTTTTTGGCAACCAAGCCAATAACAATTGCTGGTACTAATAGTAACCATGGTGAAATAACAAAGCTTTCTTCTAGTACGCGCATCGTTTGACTGATACTTCCACTATCCATTTGCGATCCGGCAAATTGTCTACCGATAAAAAAGTAAACCACAACAGCAACTAACCAGGCTGGAACTGTTGTATAAAGACTGTTTTTAATATGTTCAAATAAATCTGTTTCAGTTAAACCAGCTGCAAGCGTTGTATTATCTGATAACGGTGAGATTTTATCTCCAAAATATGCACCTGAAATGATTGCCCCAGCAATCATTGGAGCAGGAATTCCCATACTTAATCCAATACCCATTCCGGCAACCCCTACTGTTGCCATTGTAGACCAAGAACTACCGATTGCTAAACAAACCACTGTACAAATGATGCAAATCGCAGATAAGAAAAATGCAGGTGTAATCACCTTTAATCCATAATAAATCATCGTAGCTACAATACCGCCACCAATCCATGCTCCAATGATAAGACCAACCAGCATAATGATAGCCACTGCAGGTAGTGCAAGTCGAATCCCTTTGTACATGGATTCTTCTATGTGATCCCATTTATATCCGGATCTCCAAGCCACTAAACCAGCTGCGACTGTACCAATTAATAAAGGAATATGCGGGCCTTGCTCTAGAACAACAATTGAAATTACCATGGCAATTATCATGATGATTAATGGAAGTATGGCAACTCCAAATTTCATTTGTGGTACTTTTTGTTCAGTCATCGAAATCCCTCCGCGTTTTCGTCTAGTTGTACTACTACTACTTTTTTGTTATACTAATATATTAATTTTTTCATAACCAAAAAAGCTTTATAACTTACACTAGGAATATAGCATGTTATTGAAAGCGCTGTCAAAGAGTAATTTTATTGAATTTATGATACTGATAGATATAAATGTAAAAAAGCCTATTCTTTAGCGGTTATATTATATTGTGAAAACTTTATGAATTGATTTGTGAAATAGTGTACATATATTGCGTAAGCAAAACTTCTTTTGCCTTGGTTCCCTAGTTTTTTATGATACGATTCAATATGCGTGAAGTATAGGGAACAAACAGACAAAAGACTTATGGGAAATATCTTGATGGAGGAAAGCAAGTAAGTTTTTGGGGGGTTAAAACGCAAGACTCCGGAGAATCACAGTTTACGACTGCTATAATTACAGACTAAAAAAAGAAGAAATTATTTAATGTTATGGCTTAACTTATTAACAGTAGGACTTATTACGCAGCTCTCTCTTTTCTACTGCTGGAATTGGACTAAAATAAAACAACCGATATACTGCCTTGTCCTCACAAAATTCACAGTAATTTTGCTCCTCAGATGTCAGTTTTTCAATGTGAGGTGCTGAGATTTCCTTTAAACCATCAGTCACGTGATTTCTACATACTAAAATCATTTCGAACCCTCCAATTATTTTATTAATATAATAATTTACAATTTGGATTAATAGAAAAAATTTTGTTATTTTATAACAAAACAAGAAAAATCGATATAGAAAACGAGTTATTATGCTCTAATTTTATCAAAATCAGGTATTTACCGTCAATTAAATTTTCAAAATATTTAAAATAGTTAACAACATTGAGATAGTGTTAAGTATTTTAAAAAAATTTATATTGAAAAAAAGCCAAGGTTTATCCCCTGACTTTTTCATTAATGAACTATATAAAGATGACTATATCTTTATAGACTATCACCAAAATCTTCTCTAAATTTTGCTACTAATTTATCTTGCCAATCAGATGTCGTTGCTAATTTACCAAAGAAGAAACGCAATACACTTGGTTCTTCTACAAACTTTAAACCGCCAATCAGATGTCGATTTTCATAGAGCCAGCCAATTCGATCAATAGCATAGTTTACTTGTGATAATGTATAAACACGTCTTGGCATAGCTAAGCGAACGAGCTCCATATTGGAGAATGTTTCATTACCGTCTTCGTCCCTTTGCTCAGACAGCGTACCCCTTTCCATGCCACGCACTCCGCTTACAATATAAAGTGCCGCAGCCAGTGCGCCTGCAGGATATTCATTTTGTGGGATATGATCTACAAATTCCATTGCGTTAATATGGCAGCCTAGACCTCCTGGTGGTGTTACGACCGGCACACCTTTCTTCTGTAGTTCTTCTGCCATATAGGCGATAAATTGTGGTCCCTGATTGATCATTTCTTCGTCCATTGTTTCATCCAATCCAACAACAATGGCTTCCATTTCACGAACAGACATACCTCCATAGGTTAGGAATCCTTCATATAGAGTAATATACTCACGCATCTTCATGTAAATGTCCTCATTATTTGTACAAATACCACCACCTCGTGCACAGCCTAGTTTGCGTGCGGAGAAATAGATGATATCAGAAAGGTCTGCCATTTCACGTGTAATTTCGCGAATACTCTTGTCTTTACAGTCTTCTTCACGTGTCTTAATAAAATGAAGATTGTCCGCTAACAAACTCGCATCTAGAACCAGCATAATCCCATACCCATCACAAATTTTACGAACCTCACGCATGTTTTCAAGTGCAAATGGCTGTCCGCCAATTAAATTAGTACCAGCCTCAAGACGTACAAAGGGAATATTTTCTTTACCATTTGTTTCAATAACATCTATTAATTTTGCAATGTCCATATTCCCCTTGAACGGGTCATCACTTGTAATTTTCAGGGCCTCATCTTTAAAAAGCTCTTCTACACGACCACCATTTATGACAATATGTGATTTTGTCGTTGTAAAGTGATAATTCATTGGAACGACAGAATCTTTTCTTACATATGTTTTGGATAATATGTTCTCACAGGCCCTTCCCTGGTGGGCAGGAAGAAAATATTTCTTACCAAAAATTTCTTCAATCTTGTTTTCTAACTTTGTAAAGGTACTGGAACCTGCATAGGAGTCATCTGCTTCCATCATTGCAGCCTGCTGTTTATCACTCATCGCATTAACTCCACTGTCTGTCAACATATCCATGAATACATCTTTGTTTTTTAATAAGAAAGTATTATTACCAGCGTCTGTAATCGCTTCTAAACGTTGTTCGACAGGAGGTAAATTTAGCTTTTGCACAATACGTACTTTATGCATCTCCAACGGTATATCATTACCATAATAAAACTTAATCTTTGACATTGCTTCCCACTCCTATTAATTGATTAATCCGAAATAAGATTAATGGACTATCACTATATTAAATTTATTAATCGTACATGATGCTTAATCTATACATTTAACACCATACTGCGTTAAAGCGTTTGTGTAAAAAACTCTAATTAAAATATTACTATATTTTTAAAATTTTTGGAAGAGTTTGGCGAAAAAATATATCGAAATATAGCGAAAATTGTAGAAATTACTATCTTCAATATCTCTATAGTGCTTTAAAGGGTTGGGGGACTGTCCCCCAACCCTTTAAAGCACTAAAAAACGCCTATCGTCGATAGGCGTTTACGTTTATATCTTACTATTTTTTGGCTTATTTGTTTAGCATTTTATAAACTTGATCAACGTCTTTATCTCCACGTCCAGATAGGTTTATAACGATAACGTCATCTTTAGATAGTTCTTTAGCCAGCATGATTCCGTGCGCTACAGCGTGGGAACTTTCTAATGCTGGAATGATTCCTTCTACTTTTGATAATGTTTGGAAGGCTTCTAATGCTTCCTGCCCCGTAACCGTAACATATTCAGCTCTTCCACTCTTCTTTAAGTAGCTGTGCTCCGGACCAACACCAGGATAATCTAATCCTGCTGCAACGGAGAATACTGGTTTTGGCTTTTCATTCTCATCTAGTAACGTATAGCTCTTAAATCCGTGAAGAACAGCCGGCACTCCCTCAGACATAGTTGGCGCTTCAGCTGGCTCTGCACCAATCAAACGAACTTCTTTATCCTCAAGGTAATTCACAAACGATCCAATTGCATTGCTGCCTCCACCTGTACAGGCAACAACTGCAGTCGGTAATTTGCCTTCCTTTTCCAGAATTTGTTGTTTAGACTCTTTACTGATTATAGATTGAAAATGCTTTACAATTGTCGGATAAGGATGTGGACCAACAGCAGACCCAATTAAGTAAAAAGTATTTTCGTAGTTTTCTACTAGGTCATTTAGAGCTTCATCAACAGCATCCTTTAATCTGCCTTGTCCTTTATCAACAGGAACAACCTTTGCACCAAGTAGCTCCATACGGAATACGTTAAGCGCCTGACGTTCTGTATCTACCTTTCCCATATAAATGACACATTCAAGACCAAACATCGCACATGCTGTTGCGGTTGCTACTCCATGCTGCCCTGCTCCAGTTTCGGCAATCACTCGTGTTGCTCCCATTTTTTTTGCCAATAATATTTGTCCAAGTGCATTGTTAATTTTATGTGATCCTGTATGATTTAAATCTTCACGCTTTAAATAAATCTTTGCGCCGCCGATTTTCTTCGTTAAATTTTCCGCAAAAGTTAATGGATTTTCACGGCCTACATATTCTTTCAAATAATAATCTAATTCCTGTTGAAACTCCTCATCATCTTTATACCTTAAAAACTGTTCTTCAATAATATCCATTACTTTTTGAAGGTCCTCTGGAATAAAACTTCCACCAAACTCACCAAAATATCCCTTATTCTCTACGCTAATGCTTGCCATACTCAACTCGACTCCTTTTAGATAACTAAATTTCTAGACTAATCAAATTCGCCCGTCGAATTTGCGTCCGGATTACCTGAGCTCGCTCGATAAACTACCTTAAAAAAATCCGCGACATCCGCCGGAGGCTTAACTTCATTCAGTCGGGGTTTGAACCCCAACTGAATCGAAGTACTATTTGCATTCATCCCCCACTTGTAGAAGTGGAGGACTTCTGCTGAATGAAGTTAAAATAATTAACAATTACATTATAGCGGTAAATTATCTATATTCCAAATATTTTTTATTCAAAATCAAATAGTATGATCCGATAAAAAACCACTTTCTGAAAAGAAAGTGGTTTTAATATGCACACGAACCATCATGGCACACAAAATGTAAGCGCTTAATCAATCGATCTAATGATTACAAAATATAATGCCGGCTTTTCTTTTCATCACTGTAAAGCTTTCGACATACAGCTATTTTTTGTTTTTTCAAAACAGAGATAGTTGACTTTAATATTTCATTATCTGGTTCCTGTCGTAATTGACGATAGAGGTCGATAAGCTCTGTATTAATCTTTCGATGCTCTAACCAAAGGTTATGAATCCTTAATACAGGATCTTCTTTTGCTTTATTTTCCTCATAATGGTTAAGTACTTCCATTATCTCCTGCTGCCATTCTTTATCTCCCATTTGTCCTGCAAGGAGGAACAAATCTAAATAATCATCAATTTCTAAATTTACCTTATTTGCATTCATGGTATTTTCCCCTTTCATATACAAAAATGATCTTCTAAAGAAGAGAACTATTTTTGTATAAAAGAGATCTCTTCTTATCCTTCCAAAGAAGGTTTCTATTAGATTTCTGCCATCCACAGCATCTACACAAACTAAGCTATTAACCTATTATTAAGACAGTCCTTAATCTATTTTCTTATTTGTAAAAGCGCTTTCATTTTTATTAATCTTATTATAACCTTAATTATGGTTTAATTTAAAGTGTTTTGACTCAAATTTGTCACATTTTCGTCAAAAAATATTCAATTTTATCTTGATTTTCTATTCTTATAGAAAAAAAGCCAGCTCACTGTGAATGTAAGCTGGCTTTTCTCTATTCATTTACTTATTCATTTACAAATTCATTTTGATAATATTAAACACCTTTATATGCTAGATGATAAATTTCTGCTAGTTCAGTTACAAGCGGCAGCTTAGGATTTGCTGTAGTACATTGATCTTCAAATGCTTTTTCAGCTAAAAACTCTACCTTACTAGCAAATAAATTCTTATCTATACCATTTGCTTCTATGCTCATAGGTACCTGAAGCTCTTTAGCTAGTTTTACAATTGCTTGAATTAAGCTTTCAACACCTTCATCGGTTGTGCGAGCAGGCAATCCAAGCATTCTAGCAATCTCTGCATATCGCTTATCCGCAATGAACTTTTCATACTTTGGAAAAGCAGTGAATTTCTTTGGTTTCGTTGCGTTATAACGGATAACGTGTGGCAGTAAAATCGCATTGGCACGACCGTGTGCAATATGGAATTCTGCTCCAAGCTTGTGCGCTAAGCTGTGATTAATGCCAAGGAAGGCATTGGCAAACGCCATTCCGGCAATGGCAGATGCATTATGCATTTTTTCACGAGCCTCTGCATCGTTACCATTTCGGTACGCTCTTGGCAGATATTCAAACACTAACTGGATTGCTTTTTGAGCTAGTCCATCTGTATAGTCATTGGCCATGACAGATACATAAGCCTCTATCGCATGTGTCAGAACATCCATACCGGTATCTGCTGTAACAGATTTTGGCAGTGACATCACAAATTGCGGATCAATAATCGCAATATCAGGTGTTAATTCATAGTCTGCCAACGGATATTTCATGTTCGCCTGCTTGTCTGTAATAACCGAGAATGAGGTGACCTCAGAGCCTGTTCCTGAAGTTGTTGGAATCGCAACCAAACGGGCTTTTCTTCCTAAATCAGGGAAATTCACGATACGTTTGCGAATATCCATAAATTTCTGCTTTAAGCCAAAGAATTCAGTATCTGGATATTCATAAAATAACCACATTCCTTTTGCAGCATCCATTGCAGATCCGCCACCAAGTGTGATGATAACATCAGGCTGGAAGTGTGCCATCATTTCTGCACCTTTCATAACCGTTTCGATTGATGGATCTGGCTCAACCTCAGAGAAAATCTCACAGTGAACATAATCCGGGCGCTTTCTTAAATAGTAGAGAATTTTATCCACATATCCAAGCTTTACCATACCAGGGTCTGTAACAATAAATGCTTTTGAGATATTTGGCATCGCAGCTAAATATTGAATAGCATTTTTTTCAAAGTAGATTTTCGGTGGAACCTTAAACCATTGCATATTGACTGCCCTTTTTGCGACTTTCTTTTTATTAATCAAATGAATAGACCCTACGTTTGATGAAACGGAGTTACCGCCATATGAACCACAGCCAAGTGTTAGAGAAGGCATAAACGCATTATAAATATCTCCAATTCCCCCTTGAGAAGATGGTGCGTTGACAATAATACGGCAGGCCTTCATTCTTGTACCAAATTCCCTTACAACTTCTTCATTTGTTGTATGAATAACGGCTGAGTGACCAAGACCGCCAAATTCGAGCATTTCTTCCGCTCTTGTAAGACCCTCTTCAAGGCTATTTACCTTAAAGCAGGCAAGGACTGGACTTAGCTTCTCTCGTGACAGCGGATATTGGGCACCGACACCCTTTAATTCTGCAATCAGAATCTTCGTATCCTCTGGCACGTTTACACCAGCCATTTTCGCAATGAAATGGGCAGGCTTTCCGACAATATCGGGATTAACGGCGCATGATTTTTCATTGATAACCAGTTTCTCAACCTTGGCTCTTTCTTCTTCATTTAAAAAGTAGCAGTTATTGGCTATTAATTCACTTTTGGCTTCTGCGTAAATTTCTTTATCTATAATAACGGCCTGCTCTGAGGCACAAATCATTCCATTGTCAAAGGTTTTAGATAAAATCAAATCATTTATTGAGCGATGAAGATTGGCAGACTTTTCGATATAACAAGGAACATTACCAGGTCCTACTCCAAGCGCTGGTTTTCCTGAACTGTAAGCTGATTTAACCATGCCAGAACCGCCAGTAGCTAAAATAAGTGAAATATGATCATGGTGCATCAATAATCTTGTTGCTTCTAATGACGGTTTTTCAATCCATTGAATACAATGTTCAGGAGCTCCTGCTAGAATCGCAGCATCCCTCACAATCCTCGCTGCTTCACTGCTGCATTTTTGCGCAGATGGATGGAAAGCAAAAATAATTGGATTACGGGTTTTTATGGCAATTATAGCCTTAAATAATGTAGTTGATGTTGGATTTGTAACCGGTGTTACACCAGCAATCACTCCAACTGGTTCAGCGATTTCGAAGGTTCCTTCCAACTCATTTTCATTAATAATGCCTACTGTTTTATCATATTTAATATTGTTATAGATATATTCAGTTGCAAAAATGTTTTTAATGATTTTATCTTCATAAACGCCTCTACCCGTTTCCTCTACAGCTAACTTGGCAAGAGGCATATGCTGGTCAATACCGGCAACAGCCATATTTTTTACAATTTCATCAATCTTTTCCTGATCGAATGAATGAAATTCCTTTAATGCCTTTAAGCCATTATCCACAAGAGTATCAATCATTTCAGGTACTGATGGTGATTCTACTTTACTTTTTTCCATAACTTCTCTTTCTTTTACAGCCATTTGTTTACCTCCAAATTTGTGAAGTATTTCACATTAGTTGTCAAAAAAAAATAATTAAATAAAAAACATGATGTGTCACCTGATGGGGCTTGCAGTTGTGGATGATTATTCCCGCACAGGGTTTCTTGGTATTTTCTCGAATGATATATCAGAGAATTTACTCGAATTGTTCTTAACGATCACTACAAAATTATTTGTCCATATATAAGAAGGAAGCTTAGTGCTTTCCTTTATAACCATCGCCTCAAAACGATCTCCCACTAATCCTTCGAAATCATCCTGTGTATACGTTTCTGTGTCGGTAGAAAAGTTCATCCATTTACAAACCATCATGTTTATCACTCCTTTGTTTTTCTATGGTATTAGAATAACACATAAAATCCATCATAGATTGTGAAATATTGAACAAATTATGAACTATTTTCACATTCTTCTTCGCCAAATCAACCCATTACCCTATTAACGTACCGGGGGACTGTCCCCCGGCGCTTTAATGCGTCAGAGAACAATCCCCTATTGTAGTTATGACTATAAAAGTGCTTATTTGGTTGATTTGGAGTGCGAGTGCTGAGATTTCTTTTGTTCTTGTTGAATTTGTTTATTGATGGTGCTTCGCTGTAGCTTTAAGGCGCGGATTTTTTCCGTAACAGCTTCGTTCGATGCATCCTTCTGTAGTTGTCGGTACAGATCCAGCATTTCCATATTAACCTTTTTATATTTATTCCAAAGATTACGAATTTTCAACGTTTGCTCTGCTATATATTCCCCTTTTTTTAGCTTATCCATTATCTCGTTCTGCCAGGATGGATCGCCAAGCTTTCCTGCTAGAAGATACAAATCTAAATATTCATCAACTGTTAGTAGTTTTTTCATCTTATTCCCCTTCCCATACAAAAATCATCTTCTTTTTAGAAGAGAACTTTTTTGTATAAAAAAGAAATCTCCCCCTATCTTTCAAAGCCAAGCTTTGCTGGATTTAGCACCATTCAAAATATATCTGCGGTTGCTGAGGCTTCATCAGGCCAGTCCCTACACCTCTCTTGATAAGATATTTTATAATCGATCCTACATGTTTTTTTCTAACCTATTAAAACGCTTCGTGTTGCCAAGAGTTATTATGCAAATAATAGCACTACTCATAAAAAACATACAATTTAAATGCTCATATTTTTTTCTTTCCCATGAAACTTATTATGCTTAGTTATTCCATAGCGATTAAGGAAACTCTAACCTAAAGGAGGAATTACTTTGACACGTAAAAATAAAAATAAAATCCTTATACCCGATGCAAGAAAAGGACTTGATCAACTAAAAGCAAAAGTGGCTGGAAGTAGTAAACCGGAGGATGCAAAATTTGAAGCGGCCGAAGAAGGCGGTGTACCATTAAAAAATGGATATAACGGTCAGCTGACATCCGAGCAGGCCGGTAAAATTGGAGGAAGGCTTGGGGGCAGTATGGTTAAGGAATTAGTCGATATGGCCAAGAAAAACATCAGCAACCAGCCGTAATCGGAATGCCCTTTCCCTTAAGCAACAACAATCAACCATCCAACAGCCAACCAAAGGTGGAAACTCGCTATTTGGATGGCTGTTTCTGTTTATTTGCTCCAAATAATAGATACCCTGTTGAACCATCACTAAATTAAAATGAATTTGCTGATAAATGTAGATAAGTTTACAAGTTTCCCAGCAGGAGAATCGAGCCCCTTTCGATAAATTATTAAGGAGCAAAATAAGGAAAGGTGGTCATTATGATGAGCTCAGAACCAACCTTACAACAAATCGCTGAAAGTGTGACAAGATCCGTTCTCAATGCCAACGATAAAGATTTAGAGGGTTTTCAAAAAATTATTGATGAATCGATAAAGGTAAGAGAAAGCCATCGAAATTTACAGAAGCTTGTTAAAAATTACTCCAGTTCGATGATCCAGCGGTCATAAAATAGTAAAAGCTGTTGTTTATTCAACAGCTTTTACTATTTCATGACCCCTATTGAAGATGGCGAGACATATTTTTCCCATAAAAAATCTCATGCATTTCTGCAGTTAAGCTGGCTGAAATTTCCTTCATTTCCTCAGGATTCAGCTTATCCTTTGAATAACCAAATAAGTAATTATTTAAATCAAATTCCTTCAATTTACATTTCGTATGGAAGATATTCTCTTGATACACATTGACGTCAATCATGTCATATAATTCCTTAATATTGTCCGGGATATAATTTTGAATGGAGTTTATCTCATGGTCGATAAATAGCTTGTGTCCGTCTTTTGCTCTTGTGAAGCCTCTTACCCTGTAATCAATCGACATTACATCCGTTTCAAAAGAATGAATCAAGTAATTTAATGCCTTAAGTGGAGAGATTTCGCCGCAGGTTGACACATCTATATCAGCCCTAAAAGTACTGATACCTTCCTCCGGATGATATTCTGGATATGTATGGACGGTAATATGACTTTTGTCAAGCTGCAGAACGACATTATCAGGAAGCGGGCCTGGCGTTTCCTCAAAGGACCCTGTCGGCACTTCCACAACCGGTCCCTCAGAAACTAAAACCGTGACACTAGCACCCTGTGGTACATAATCCTGCTTAGCCACATTTAAGACATGCGCTCCAATAATATCAGCAACGTGCTTTAATATTTTGGTCAATCTGTCAGCATTATATTGCTCATCAATATATTCTATATAGGCTTCACGTTCTTCTCGCGTTCTTGTATAGCAAATATCATACATATTAAAGCTTAAGGACTTCGTTAAATTATTAAAACCATGAAGCTCAATTCGCTGTTCTGGTGTTAATTTCATAACCTATTCCCCTTTCTGCAAATCGCCTTTTTAGATTCCCCACTAATAGAAGGAAAGGTCACCTGCTGAATAATCTTAAATAGTAGTATATTGCCCAACTCCTATGAAAAGCACGCATTGTCAGCAAAGAATAGACAATCACTTTTTTATGAAGTAGGATACGGATGAAGAAAAATGTTGTATCATAAAAAGGAAGGTCAGCTTAGACTAACCCTATAACAGACAAATTCTACACAATATTCGTGTGATATAGAATCTAAATTGAAAATTTGGGCTTGGGGGAACATACATGCTTGGCAAAAGACTAAAACATGCACAAAGATATCAGGAAATTAGCAACGCTTTTTTACGAAACGGTTTCAGTCATTTAGTATATCGCTTAGGACTCACAAAGCATCACCTACCTAAAAATCAGGAAAGTTCGCAATTAAGTAAAAAATATGCCGGAATAAAGCTCAGAGAAGTGCTACAGGGCTTAGGGCCCACCTTTATCAAGCTTGGGCAAATTGCCAGCACAAGACGTGACCTTGTACCAATTGAAATCGCCGAAGAGTTGGAAAAGCTGCAGGATCAGGTTTCTTCCTTCTCCTACCAACAGGCGCGCAGCATGATTGAATTAGAATTAGGAGAAAGCATCCATACTCTTTTTCATTCTTTTTCCGAAACTCCGCTTGCAAGTGCGTCTATCGGCCAGGTACATGAGGCGATTCTACATACAGGAGAACGGGTAGCCGTTAAAATACAACGGCCTGATATTAAACCCATCGTTGAAACAGATTTGGAAATACTCGATGATTTAGCAAGAATTATGGAGGATAAAATCTCCTGGGCAAAACACTATCAGATTCGACGGATTATTGAAGAGTTTTCTAATTGTTTAAGAGCAGAGCTTGATTATCAAATCGAAGGAAGAAATAGTGAACGAATTGCTCACCAATTCACTCAAAAAGCGGAAATTGTTATTCCAAAGGTCCACTGGAGTCTTTCTACAAAAAAAATACTAACCATGGACTATGTGGATGGAATAAAGGTCAATAACATCAAAAAGCTTGACGAAGAAGGCTACAATCGTAAATTGATTGCCAAACGAATTACAGAATCCATGCTTCATCAGATTTTGATAGAAGGATTCTTCCATGGAGATCCGCATCCAGGCAATATCTATATTATGCCAGGGAATCACATTGCTTATTTAGACTTTGGTATGGTAGGACGTTTAAGTGAAGATACGAAATATCATTTTGCTTCACTGGTCATCAATCTTCAGCGAAGAAATACAAAGGGCTTGTTAAAGGCCATTTCTTCCATGGGAATCCAATCAGATCAAACCGATTTAGGCTCTTTATATATTGAAATTGATGAATTTGTCATGAAATACTCGGATATCCCATTGAGCAAACTAAGCATTGGGGCTGCTTTGAACGATCTGCTTACAATCATTCACCATCATGAAATCCAGATTCCCTCAGATTTGACCATTTTAGGTAAGACACTGCTTATTATTGAAGGTGTCGTAAAGGATCTGGACCCTGATCTCAGTATCATGGATACAGTCAAACCATTTGGTGAAAAGCTTCTGAAGCATCGCTTTGAACCCAAAAAGGTCATTAAAGGCTCGTGGGACGAACTTGTTGAAAATATGCAATTATTATCAAAGGTTCCAAAAAATCTTAAGGACTTAACAGCTACTATCCAAAAAGGAAAGCTGCATTTTGAAATCAGCGTACCTGAATTCAAGCAATTTTTGCTCAGACTGGATAAAATCAGTAACAGGCTTGCCTTTAGTATCATTCTTTTATCTTTTAGTATTCTCATGGTCGGACTTATCATTGGCGGCGCCATTGCTGGCCAGCGAAACCTATTATGGGAGTTTCCAGCCATTGAAGTCGGCTCGATTGTTGCCACACTCATGTTCTTATTTATCCTTTATGCCATCTTCAAATCTGGTCGAATGTGAAAAAGAGGCTGGGACAAAACCCTCCTCTGAAATGAAAAAACCGGTGAAATTTTACGACAAGTAAAATTTCACCGGTTTTAAATATTTTTACATTAAATAAGGACCACTTCTGATAAAATTAAGTTACCACACCAAATAAAATCAGAAAGAAGGGTCCTTATGTTTAAAGATTATAACATGAATCAACTAGTTTTGCCTCTAGATTTAGCAGTTAGATTACAAGAAAATGATATCGCCTTTTCTATCCACCATTTAGTTGAAAGTATTCCTCTTTTTATTATTGAATTATCAAATTCGCCCGTCGAATTTGCGTCCGGATTACCTGAGCTCGCTCGGGTAAACTACCTTTAAAAAATCCGTGACATCCGCCGGAGGCTTAACTTCATTCAGCCGGGGTTTGAACCTCCACTGAATCGAAGTACGATTTGCATTCATCCCCCACTTGTAGAAGTGGAGGACTTCTGCTGAATGAAGTTAAATTTCTTGATAATTACCTGGAGTTCCTCTGCCATATTAGATAAGATACTTGCAGAGGCTGAGATTTCTTCCATTGAGGCCAGCTGTTCATCGGTTGCTGCCGACACTTGCTGTGTGCCCGATGCAGCATTTTCCGCAGCATCTGTAATAAATCGCATAGATTGAACCATTTGCTCCGTACCTGCTACCATTTGATGAACTGCTGCAGATACGGCTTGAATCTGCTCTGTTACCTCAAAAATCGATTCCTCAATAATTTCAAAGGAGCCGCCTGCCGTATGAACCACTTCAATTCCTGATGCTACTTCTTTCGAAACCACTTCCATCGAAAGAACTGCTTTACTCGTATCATCCTGAATCGTCGAGATTAAGATTGAAATTTGTTTTGCTGACATAGCTGATTGTTCAGCTAATTTTCGAACTTCACCTGCTACAACGGCAAAACCTCGTCCATGCTCCCCTGCCCTGGCTGCTTCAATTGCTGCATTTAAGGCTAGTAAATTAGTTTGAGCTGCAATCCCGGTAATTACCTCAACAATTTGACCAATTTCCTCTGATCGGACTCCTAATCCTTTTACCGCTTCGGCTAGCCCATTAACTGTTTCCTGAATGGAATTCATTTGATTTACGGCTGTTTTGATGGCTAGACCGCCTTCTTCCGCTTTTTCAGAGGTCTTCTTTGCAGTCATGGTAACACTATGGGCATTATCGGAAATTACATTGACTCCAGCTGAAATTTCACTTACGGTTTGAGCAGTTTCTTCTACACTTTGAACTTGTTTGTCAACACTGTATGCGATTTCACTCATCGATATGGAAATCTGCTCTGTTGCATGATTCGTTTGCTTTGCTATTTGATGTAAGTCCACGGAGGAAGTAGCTACACGTTCGGCACTGGAGCTAACCTGCTGAATCAGTTCACGTAAATTTTTTGCCATAAAATTAAGGGCATTACCCAATTCGCCAATTTCATCATTATTTTTCGTATTAACATTTTCAACAGATAGATCACCGTCTGCAATGCATTTTGCATACTCTATTAAACTAGTGATTGGTTTTGTTCTTCTTCTAATCATCCAGATAGTGATCAAACATGCGATAATCATTGGCAACAGACCCAAGATAACAGTTCCCTTCACAGACTCCCAGGTTCTTTCAGTTACGATTTTTGCATCGAAGTCAATAGCATTTAATGCAATGATTTCTTTACTAGGATCATGGTCCTTAAAAATCGGAGCGTACCCGGTTAAACGTTTCATACCGCCAAACTCATAGATATCAGAGTATTGTGGATGCTTTGTTTCCTTTAGCGTCTCGATTAGTTGTTCATCAATGTAGAAAGTATCCCCAGCCTTAAATCCTTGTTTTTTCATACTCTCATCAGCTGCTAGGATTGTCCCATCCATTTGAATGATATATTGATTTTCAAAAATTTGTTTATGTTCGACTGTCCAGCTAATCGTCTTTTCTAATGCTTCACGTGTTATTATATCCCCATTGATTGCTTTCTCAATATCACCTGGTGAAATTAAACCTGTTGTGATGTTAGCGCATCCAACTGCTTCAATTCCCGCAGCTCTATATGTATGTTTATACGTTACCCAGTAGTTAGATACAGATGTAATCAACATTGAAACAAATAGTACACAAACTATCATCATACCAAGCTGCCATGTAATTCCTCTTTTCATCCACCTATTCTCTCCTCTTTGCTGCTAGTTGAATTAATTGTTCTCTATTTCCTCCAAAATTCAGAATAGTACTTTTCTACCGCATTTAAAGTGATATATATCACAGCTAGATTGTTTAACCCTAAAATTCGAGGACTTCTCTACTTAAAGAAAAAAATATATCGCAGCTAATTTCAAACCTTATGAACAAAACTAGTATTTTGTTATTTTTTTCTAGCAAAAAATTCCGTCTCTTGGTATGATTTTATTATAATTTGTGAAAATTTAAAATTCTTGAAGGCACGGTGCACCTATGGATCTTGTTACAAAAGATTTACTTATCAATTTTTTATTTATTCTGCTGGCGTTATGCCTAATGCAAATCCTATACATGTTTAAATATGCATACCGTTTGGAAAGCATACGAGACTGGACTCTTTCTCTATTTCCAATCATTTCTCTCATCTTATGTATGATGTTTCCTGTATACACAAATGAAAATTTCATTTGGGATTTACGATGGATTCCTTTTATTTTAGGCGGACTATACGGTGGATATAAATTGGGTTATCTGATGATGATCTTAACGCTTATCATTCGTTATGTTCAGGGTGGTGACGGTTTTTATTCCTCACTAGTATCCTTTACGATTTTGGGATTTATCATTATTTTCATCTCGAAGTTTTACTCAAAGCTGCTGCTGAAGCATAAGGTCATTTTAAATTTAATCCTAACATTTATCGGAATTTCCTTTACGCTGCTGCTAGCAAAGGTTCAATTTAATTATGAAATTAGTATTAAGTTTTGGTTACAGCTATCCATTATCCATACCATTGCCATGTCAATGGCAACCTTTTTATGGGAAGGAATAAAAACCAATTTCCAGGTATTGCAAAAGCTTATTAAAGCAGAGAAATTACAAACGGTCAGCCATTTGGCCGCAAGCATTTCACATGAGGTACGTAACCCTCTGACAGCAGCAAGGGGCTTTATTCAATTATTATCAGATGATATCAATGAGGATTCAAGAAAACAGTATAGTGACATCGCTTTAAAAGAATTGGACCGAGCAACAGAGGTTATAAACGATTACTTAACCTTTGCAAAGCCTACACCAGATCGGGAAGAAAAAATCAACATAAACGAAGAAATTCAGCATGCTGTAAAGGTTGTGATTCCTTTAGCAACCATGAATGGGGTGGAAATAAAGCTAACGCTCCTGGACCATGATTATTTTACAAAAGGAGAAAGAAAAAAATTCCAGCAATGTTTAATTAATATTTTGAAGAATGGAATCGAGTCGATGAAATCCAATGGTGAGCTAACCATTACGAATGGTTATATCGACAATCAGGTTCAAATAAATATTCAGGATGAAGGAAACGGCATGACACAAGAGCAAATTAATCGTCTTGGCGAACCTTATTTTACAACAAAGGAAAAAGGAACCGGCTTAGGCATGATGGTCTCCTATAGTATTATAAAAAGCATGCATGGGACCATCCAGGTAAGCAGCGAGTATGGAAAAGGAACCTGTTTTACATTAAAGCTCCCAATCTTTGAAAATGAAAGCTTCAGTGCTTAACAATAATTAGGAAAAACAAAAAGTCTTGACGATACTCCCATCATCAAGACTTTTTTATTTAAGCGCGACCATACAGATCTGCTAGTTACCACCCCCTGCTTGCACCACCGCCTCCAGAGGATCCTCCTCCCCCACCGCGTGGACCATCTCCTCCACCTCTGCCCCCGCCACGAGACAGGATAGATAATAAAATATGGGTTAGGAATCCACCAAAAAATTTAAAATCTAAAAATATAACAATTACAACAATAATCAGCAACAGCCATGAGGGAATTCCGACTCCCTCATCTTCTGTTGTCTCAACTAACGGAACTTCAACAGATTGTTGTGCTCCTTCAATTCCATATTCACTGTATACTTCATTAGCTAAAACCTTGTAGGTTTCCGTAATAGCAAATCCAAGTTGTTCATTTTTCAAATAGGGTATTGTGATGTCATCAAGAATCCGACCAACCTTTCCATCAGGAAGGCGACCTTCTAAGCCATAGCCTACCTCAATTCTTAACGGCCGATCCTCCATTCCTGGAGAAGGATTCATCCCAATGAGTAGTAATATCCCATTATTTTGTTCTGCATTTCCAATTCCGTATTGCCGGAACGCCTCATTTGCAAATTCTTCGACAGTACTATCGCCGATGGAATCAATCGTTAACACAACAATTTGTGCTGTCGTTTGGTCCTCAAGTGACCTGCCGATGCTTCGCAATTCTAGAACTTCCTGCTCAGTTAAAACACCCGCAAAATCTTGAACATAGATATCTCCGACCGGTGGAGGAATTTGAATTTCTTCAGCCTCTGCCTTCCCTCCTATAAAAGGGAGTAGCAGCCATAAAATGCTGAAGATCCGCAGTGCTTTCATTATTGATTATCTCCAAAGTCAACACTTGGCGCTTTCGCTGCTGAAGGATCCGCTTCAAAATATTCTTTCTGATCAAATCCGGTCACATTTGCCACGATCACACCCGGAAAGCTTTTTACCTTTTTGTTATAGACGGCCACCTGATCATTATAATCTTTACGGGCTACTGAGATTCGATTCTCTGTCCCTGCCAATTCATCCATTAATTGCGTGAACTGTTGGTCCGCTTTTAAATTGGGATAATTCTCTACCACTACAAGTAATCGGCTTAAGGCACCTGATAATTCAGCATTTGCCGTTGCTTCTTCCTCTGGTGAGCCGGCACCTGCAAGTCTCGCCCGGGCATCAGAAATCTCAGTCAATACTTCTTCTTCATGTGAAGCGTATCCTTTTACTGTATTCACAAGATTTGGAATTAAATCAAGCCGTCTTTGCAGTTGATTTTCAATTTGCGCATAGGATTGATCCACGTTTTCCTCTAAATCAACAAAGCCATTGTAGCTAGAGGCTAACATGATGCCAAAAATGACAATCACTGCCGCTATTAATCCTAATCCAAGAAAGCCCTTTTTCATAATCATACACTCCTTCCTATCGATACTTTCCAGATTGTTTTCAAAGAGTGAAGTTTCTTCTAATCAATCTCTCCATATAGTATATATCACTTTGGAAATACTTTTCCAACAATATCTAAACGAACGTATCCTTCCTGTTATCGCCAGTTAAGTTCAATATATCACTCAACCATAAATAGAAATGCAGGAGCATATAATGAACTGTACAGTACACATAAATCCGTATAGAGGTGATTAAAATGACATTTTCCATCATGCTTCGCCTTTTTGGATTAAGTTCAATTATAGGAGGGGGGGCAGTTGCACTTGTTCAGGTATGGTTTTATTTTGACCAAGATTCTTTTATCGCAACCTATTTTAACCAGGTTGGGTACAGTTTAATGGCCTTTGGTATCTTAGGTCTATATCTTTCACAGTATAAAAGCTTTGGCGGATTAGGTCTTTTTAGTTTTATTTTTTTATCACTTGGTACCTTTCTCTGGCTGGGCTATAAATGGTTTGAAACCTTTGTGGTGGCAGATATTAAGCAGAGTGCCCCTGAATTAATGGAATCTGGGTTGCATACAACGGTTTTCGGGGTGAATCTTTCCCTTTATACTGTATTAGTTGGCCTATTATTATTCGCCGTGATTTCCTTTTGGAAGGGTGTTCACACTAGGTGGGGATTGGCTCTTCTTGTCCTTGCTGTCATCGCTGTATTAGCGCCATTTGGGTTGTGGATTTCTCAGGCGTTAGCCGGGATTGCCTTTTTACTGCTTGGCATCTCCTTGTGGAGAGGAAACAATGAGGATGTGACAAGAACGAAATTGAATGCTCAGGCAGGCTGGGATTAATCAAAGCGCAATCAAATATAAATATGATAGGCTGAATTCAAAGTTGAATTCAGCCTTTCGGTATTATTCTGTTTTAGCTAACGCAGCTTCAATGGTTCGTTTCATGGCCATAATTTGTCCTAAATGATACGATTCGTGGAAACAGCCGAAAACAGCTAGTTCACCGACTGTAGCATTACCTAAGATAGGCTCAGCTAGCTTTTCATCAAACTTTTCATTAGGAATTTTCAGCATACGATTATATTGTGCTTCTAAATTCTGTACAAGTGCTGCAATCGTTGGAACCTCACCAGACCAGTCAGCAGGCTTAGTACGCGGCGCAAATAACTCAGTATACAAGGCTGGAAGATTTCCTTCTCCTGGAAAGAGGAAATTTTCAGTTACTAATAATAAATGCCCAATATTCCAACGAATATTATTGTTAAAGCCTTCTGGTTGAATGTCCGCCATGTTTTCAGGTATTTCTGCTAGTCTAGCATGTAATCTGGTTCTAATAATTTCGAATTCTTTTTTTATTACTTGTCCCATTGTGATACCTCCATCTTCTACTACTAATATGTATTATAATGATTTTTACATAATATTAAAACTATTATATCAGAACTTGAATCAATTTGTCCTTTCAAAGCCTTCTTTATCACTAAAAATGCCGGCCATCCTTAAGGAATGCCGGCATCCAAATCTATTTATATATGATATCATCCTTTAAAGTAGCTACTTTCGTTAAAGCGGTATCAATATCACTTTCATTTACGCCAAAATGAGCCAATGCGTCATGGAGGTGATTGACAATAGCTTGAAAATGCTCTGGCTGCAGATTCATGCCTTCATGTGCCTTTGCCATCGATTGACCAGAATATTGATTTGGCCCCCCTAAAGCAAAGCTGATAAACTTTGTTTGATGTCTTCGTTGTTTTTCCATATCTGTGTTTTCAAAGAATTGATTAACCGTCTCATCCTTTAGCACGAGCTCATGATAAAAATAATCAACAACCTTTGCAATAGCTTCTTCTCCACCAACTTTATCATACAATGTTTCAGTCATGTCCTTACGTCCTCCCTAGTTTTTAATACTGACATATTTTGCCTAAGAGAGTTGATTTTTATCCAATCATGAAAAATATTTCGTTTTCTATTATGGTATTAGCTGATTTTAATTTTTGGAAAATCATTATCTATTTCCCGGAAAATATTTTCTAATAATTCAATATAATTAGTCTAAAAGCTTTAGCATAGTTCCGAAATTAATACCTTATACCCTATTATCCATCCTATTATATTGACCAATATGGTCAATATATGAACGGGTCAAATAAAAAAGAGCTAACATGACGTTAGCCCAAATCACCCTTAAAGATTAACCTAATCTAAAGACAATACCATGACCACCTTTTGGATACTCCCATTGGATATTTTGATGCGGGCAGCCGATACGGCAGCTACCGCATTCATGACAGCCTTCATACCCGACGTGCATCCGGATATCTTCCCATTTATAAATTTCAGCAGGACAAAAGATGGTACAAATTTTATCTGGACACTGTGTCAGACAAATATCCGGATCTTTTACATGGAGATGTGATTTTGTATCAGCGTTAAAGCGAACAAGATACTGCTTTTCTTCGATAGACTGATAGTTTTTTTGTTCACTCATTATTTTATCACCTTCCAGGCCTTATACATATCGCGCGCCAGCTTCATTTTATCCTTTGCTCCACCAAGGTTACTTAATATACTCTTTTGCTTCTGCCATTTGGATGTGCCATCAACAGTAAACATTTGACTGAAGGCTTTATTTGCCATTGGAATATATTGCTCAAAATATTGAGGAAACTTATCAAAATGATGGGTTGAATCCTTGTATTTTTTAAGATCCTGCCCAACAAACCCATTTAATAGGTTCACTCTATAGCTGTCTAGCTTTCCTTCAGAAAAATCCTCTGCTTCCATTGCATCAAGAATCGTTTCTGCCGCCAATCGTCCTGAAGTCATCGCCAAATTAGAGCCCTCACGATGAATGGCATTGACTAATTGTGAGGCATCACCAATGACAATAACACCGTCCCCGACAATTTTACCCATTGATTTATATCCACCTTCAGGAATAAGGTGTGCTAAATATTCCTGTGGTTCTCCACCTTGAATATAGGGGCGAATCATCGGATGGCCTTTTACATACTCTAACAGTTCATACGGTTTAATTTTATGCTTGATTAAGCCAGAAAGCAGTGTCCCGACCCCGATATTAATCGATTCTTTATTGGTATAAACGAATCCTGTGCCAAGGATTCCCTTCGTTGCATCTCCAAAAAGCTCAATGGTACAGCCTTGATTTTCCTCTAAATTAAAGCGATCTTCGATAATTTTTTTATCAAGCTTAATAACTTCCATTGTAGCTAATGCCACTTCATCCGGTCTGTATTCTTTATGAAAACCGAGCTTCTGTGCCAAAAGGGAGTTTACACCGTCAGCTAACACTACAACGTCTGCATAAACATCACCTCCCGGTCGGTCGGTCCGAACCCCGACAACCTTCCCATTTTCTACAATACATTCTAATACAACAGTTTCATTTATGAGAACGGCGCCTTGCTCAACTGCCTTATCAGCAAACCATTGGTCAAACTTTGCTCTTAAGACAGTAAAATTATTATAAGGCTCCTGGGCCCACTCCAGCCCTTTATATCCCACTGTAATGGCAGACTCCTTATCCATCATCATAAACCTTTGTTCAACAATTGGACGCTCAAGTGGCGCTTCCTTATAAAATTCCGGGATAATATCCTCCATCATTTTCCGATAAAGAACACCACCCATGACATTCTTGGAACCTGGATACTCTCCTCTTTCAATCAATAATACATCGGCTCCACCCTTGGCCAACTCAAAGGCACAGGAAATCCCTGCTGGACCCGCTCCAACGACAATACAATCAAACTTCTCTGACATGTGTCAGCCCCTCCCTTCTTAACGCATTTTTAAACTGGTCGATTAATAAAGGGACAATTTCAAAGGCATCACCAACTATTCCATAATGACAGGTATTAAAAATAGGTGCTTCGCTGTCCTTATTAATTGCGATGATTAAACCAGAATTCTTCATCCCGACAATATGTTGAATGGCTCCTGAAATTCCAATCGCAATATATATTTTCGGGGTGACCGTGACTCCTGTCTGTCCAACCTGATGAGGATGCTCAATCCAACCAGCTTCGACCACATCCCGGCTTGCCCCCACTGCCCCACCCAGTACTTCTGCGAGGTGATGAACTAGCTGAAAACCTTCACTGCTCCCCAAGCCTTTACCACCAGCGACAATAATATCTGCTTCATCAATTCGTACCTTCTTTATCGTCGCTTCCACAATCTCTAAGACTCTTGTCCGAATTTCCTCTTCCCGTAATGGTATCTCTTCTTCAATGATCGTTCCTTTTCTGCCTGGCTGAGGTTCCAGTGCTTTCATCACTTTAGCTCGGACTGTTGCCATTTGTGGACGATATTTTTTACATAAGATAGTCGCCATAATATTGCCGCCAAAGGCCGGCCTAGAGGCAAGCAAAAGACCGGTTTCTTCATCTACATCAAGCTCTGTTGTATCAGCTGTCAGCCCTGTCGGCAAATCTGTTGCCACCGCACTTGCTAAGTCCTTCCCTGTTGAGGTGGCACCAAAGAGAATAATCTCCGGTTTGTATTTATTCGTACATTCAAGAAGCGCTTTCATATAGGATTCTGTCCGATAGTGTTTAAATATAGGCTGATCGTAGACATAGGCTGTATCTGCACCGTATTCAAAGATAGTTTTAGCCAGCTGTTTGATATTTTCGCCGATTATGACTCCAGCCAGCTCCACACCGCGTTTATCAGCAAGTTTTCGTCCAGCCCCCAAGAGTTCCAGTGAAACCTGGGAGATGACGCCATCTTTTTCTTCAATAAATACCCAAACACCGTTATAATCTCTAAAACCCACCATTATCCCTCCTTTATGCTGAATAATTCTTTCTTATCAAGCAGAATCGATAGCAATTCCTCCACCTGATTCTGCGGATTTCCTTCAATGATTGTTCCTCCCTCTGGTTTTGGTGGTGCCCACACTTTTGAGACAATGGTCGGTGATCCTTTCAATCCAAGCTGTTTAATATCAACATCCTCGAGGTCATCAACAGACCATATATGCGGCTGATATTTAGCTGCCTTCAACATGTTTTGGAATGGTGAATATGGCACTTCATTAATGGTTTTTTCCACAGAGAATAGACATGGCAACTTGGATTGAACGACTTCATGCCCATTCTCTAGCTTCCGATGAATAATGGCATAGCCCGCTACTTTATTGATCTCAACTACCTTATTAACAGAAGTTAATGGAGGTATGTCCAACCGCCGGGCAATTCCCGGACCAACTTGACCTGTGTCACCATCTATGGACATTTTTCCGCAAATCACTAAATCAACAGGCTTAATCTTTGATATTTTTTCTATTGCTTTCGTAAGTGCGTAGCTAGTGGCTAATGTGTCGGCTCCAGCAAAACGGCGGTCCGTAATCAAATACCCTTCATCCGCACCAATTTCTATACATTTTTTTATCGCTTTAACCGCAGGTGGCGGTCCCATTGATAAAACGGATACGGTTCCACCATACCTTTCTCTTATCCGGACGGCTTCTTCGACCGCATGGGCATCGTATGGATTTAATATAGCGGGTGCTGTCCTCCGGTCCATTGTATTGGTTTTTGGATTCATTTTTATGATCTTGGTGTCAGGTACCTGCTTAATACAGGCAACAATATGTAGCATGTAACCCCCTCCATCTCGTCAATAGCCTCTTGTTTCTCAAAAAGAATACGAAACATATAAAGCCTGTTTACATTAACTTTATTAATCAAACTTCATTTACATGCGGAATTTTTAGATAATTTTTTCTAAATGCTGGGCCTCGAAACTTTTTCCATGGCAATGTTGTCGTCTGATATCCTTCTCGTAAAAGAAAAGCTGTTATAATAATAATAGATTAGTTTCAAACACCTTCATTTTTCTAAAGCGGGAATATGAACCGTGTTGCGGACATTTTTAAAGGAAGTGTAGGACTTGTCAAAAAAATTATTTATTCAAAATGACTTTCAAAGAGAATGGATGGAAAAACTCGCACAGCAGGAGCAAGCGTTTAGGAGCATTTCACGGAAAACAGATGAAAAAGCTCAATTCCCTAAGGAAAATATCCATGCTCTTGTAAAGTTGGGTTTTTCTAAATTACCGTTACCAAAGGAATACGGAGGTGAAGGAATTTCCATAACCGATTTAGTCCTGTTGCAGGAAACTGTTTCGAGCTATGACGGGGCAACTGGTTTAGCGATTGGCTGGCATCAAAGTGTCGTCGGTGAACTATTTGAGAAAAAGCTATGGCAGGAAGAAACGCTTTCCTCTTTTGCTACCGAAGTATGCAACGGGGCATTGGTGAACAGAGCAGCGAGTGAAGCACAAACTGGCAGCCCAACTAGAGGCGGTCGCCCTGTAACTCGTGCAGTGAAAAAAAACGGCAAGTGGATACTTACTGGACGAAAGATTTTTACAACGATGTCCCCAGCCCTCACCCATTTTCTTGTAACAGCATGGATAGAGGATAAGGCTGGTATAGGGGTTTTTCTAATTGAAAAAGATACAGCAGGCCTTTCTATCGAGGAAAACTGGGATGTCATGTCAATGAGAGGAACCGAAAGTCATGACCTTGTTCTTGAAAATGTCGAGGTTCCTGAGGAAAATTGGGTTGAGCTACATCAGAGACCTAGAGGTAACAATGTGAATGCTTGGCTGCTGCATATACCTGCCTGTTACTTAGGAATAGCACAGGCTGCACGTGACTATGCAGTTAAATTTGCAACAGATTATTCTCCAAACAGTATCAATGGTCCCATCAGCCAGCTACCAAATGTACAAGCCACCATCGGTCACATGGAACTTGAATTAATGAATGCTAGACATTTTTTGTATAGTGTCGCAGGGGCGTATGATGACCAAACACGTCGACCTCACATAACCAATGAACTTGGAGCAGCTAAGCATATCGTGACGAACTTAAGTATGAAGATTGTTGACAAGGCGATGAGAATCGTTGGTGCAAAAAGTCTTCAGCTATCCAATCCATTACAGCGCTACTATCGCGATGTGAGAGCTGGATTGCATAATCCACCGATGGACGATATGACGATATCCAAAATCGCTCTAACCGCAATAAACGAAATAAAAAACCATTATTGCAAATGAAAAATTAAAAATTGATTGACTTATCTATTTTCATCTGATAAATTATCTTTAAATAATAAATCGA
The DNA here is from genome assembly GCF_900104575.1 of Bacillus tuaregi. Lineage (NCBI taxonomy): Bacteria > Bacillati > Bacillota > Bacilli > Caryophanales > Bacillaceae > Bacillus > Bacillus tuaregi. Next base: position 1,671,171 of record NZ_LT629731.1, on the reverse strand, counting down.
TGACGAGAAAGAGTAAGATGGGAGCACTGTTCTTCAGAGAGTCGACAAATGGTGAAAGTCGATGTTCAGTACCAATCCGAAAATCATCTCCGAGGTGCAAGGCTGAAAATAGTAAGCTTTGACGGGATTTCCGCCGTTACAATGGAACACGTATGTTTGTACGTTGACTAAGTGCCGTTTGCTTTTTAGCATCGGAATTAGGGTGGTATCGCGAGAATAACTCGTCCCTTTTATAGGGACGAGTTTTTTATTTTCTAAAATAGTAAAAGGAGAGATTATTAATGAAAAAGTTTGACAACATGTTTATCGGCTTTATGTTATTTTCAATGTTTTTTGGAGCTGGAAATCTCATTTTCCCACCTTTTCTTGGTGCTCTATCTGGAACCTCTTTCTGGCTAGCAATGACGGGCTTTATCCTTACAGCAGTAGGACTTCCGCTTCTAGTTCTTGTTGCGATTTCTTTAGTGAAAGGCGGTATTAAAACAATTGCTGATAGAGTTCATCCCGCTTTTAGCACGATTTTCATGGTGAGCGTTTATCTATCCATCGGACCGTTCCTGGCAATACCACGAAATGCCAATGTTGCGTTTGAAATGGGCGTTATGCCGTTTATCAGTAGTTCATGGGATCCAAAGCTATTATTATTCTTATTCTCATGTATCTTTTTCTTACTTGTCTATGTTGTTGGCTTAAACCCAGGAAAAATGGAAAAATATATGGGACGCTGGATTACACCTACTCTGCTCGTAGCGATTGTCGTATTATGTACAGTCGGATTTGTGAATCTAAATGGAGCACTCCAAGCACCGACTGGTGGATATGAGGAAGGGGCTTTTTTCAAAGGCTTTTTAGAAGGCTATAATACAATGGACGCGTTAGCCGCTCTAGCATTTGGAATTGTCATTCTAACGGCTATTCAACAAAGAGGGGTTCGTGATGAAAAGCAACTGACTAACTATACGTTAAAAGCAGCTCTAATTGCCGGCGGCTTACTTACAGCAGTCTATGTAACAATTGGAATGATCGGCAGCAAGATGGCTTCTACAGGCTCATATGAAAACGGAACAGAAATCCTATCGGCAGCCTCTACCCTTTTATTTGGAAAAAGTGGCACTGTTTTACTAGGACTCATTTTTACATTAGCTTGCTTTACAACCCTTGTAGGATTAACAACTGCATGTGGGCAATATTTTTCAAAGCTTATGCCATCGGTTAGCTACAAAGCAGCCATGACGATTGTCACTCTAGTGGGATTTACACTCTCTAATTTAGGCTTAAACCAAATCCTTAAAGTATCTGTCCCGTTCCTAGTATCGGCCTATCCATTAACGATCGTCCTTATGTTATTAACCTTTTTTAATCGATACTTTAAAAATACGAGAATCGTATACGGCAGTGCGATGCTCTTTACAAGTGTATTTGCCATCCTTTCCGGCTTACATACATTCGGTTTAGAGTTAGGTCCAATTCAGAAAGTACGTGACCTGCTTCCATTGTCCTCTGTTGGATTAGATTGGGTACTTCCTGCTGTTGCCGGTACTCTCATCGGTGTTCTTTTAAGCCAGTTAAAGAAACCGGATGACTCAGCTTCATCAGAAGTAACCGATGTAAAAGCATCAAAAATGACCATGGTCAAATAATGTCTGATCTATATTTTATTAGCTCTCCCACAAAAAAAGAATCCGAATCTTCCGTAAAATAGTTATGTATGATAATTTTTAACGATGACTATACTGTCCATAGAAGATATATGAATGTCCTAGATTTAAATTCATTGCTTTTATTTTTTAAAATTAATGGAGGGAGCTATAAATTGTGCAGTTGGAGTGGGTTAACCATGCGTCCTTTGTATTAGAACAAGATGATATTCGCATCATTTCCGATCCATGGCTGGAAGGCAAAGTTTTTGACAACGGCTGGAGTCTCATGTCAAAAACAAAATTTTCCTATGAAGATTTTAAGCATATTACCCATATATGGTTCTCACATGAACATCCAGACCATTTTTATCCGCCTAATATCAAAAAAATCCCTGCTGAATATCGGAAACGAATTACAGTACTATTTCAGAAGACAAAAGATAAAAAGGTGGTTAATTTCTGTAAAGAGCTAGGGTTTCTAGATGTTATTGAATTAATACCATATAAAAAATATATGCTTGCTGATGATTTTCACATCATTTGTGCAACCTTTGGTCATGATTCATGGATGTGTTACAAAACAAGCACGGCCACAATTGTAAACATCAATGACTGTGAATTTTCAACACAGGAGCAGCTAAGGGATATCTCGAGACAGGTTGGAAAAGTAGACCTTCTTTTGACACAATTTTCATTTGCTGGATACCCAGGAAATGAACAATCTGCCAAAAACAAACGAGAGAAGTTAAAAATGCAGGCAGAGGTACTTCAGCCTCAGTTCTTAATTCCATTTGCCAGCTTTGTTTGGTTCTGCCACGAAGAGAATTATTATATGAACAAAGCGGTAAATAAAATTGGTGATATCCATCGTTTTATTCAAGAGCAAACCTCAGCCTTCCCGATTATCCTCTATCCAGGTGATAATTGGTCATTATTTTCTGAACACGATTCGCACACTTCTATTATGAAATACAACCAAGACTATAAGCGAATCGAAGAAAGTCCAGAGCTAGTAAAAACGAATACAGTCGACCCTTCTGTTCTTCGAGAAACGTTCGAAGAATTCGTTCAAGAGTTTAAGAAGAAAAACAATCTTTACCTTGTAAAACTGTTAATTGTTAGGAAGCCCACAAATATTTATCTTACGGACTACAAAAAGGCATATAAGGCATCTGTGCTAGAAGGTGTCTTTGAAGAAAGCAATGTCTCGATACAGGAGTGTGACGTCGCATTATCGTCCGAAGCATTACAATTTTGCTTTAAATATCCTTGGGGCTGGGATACCTTGAATATCAACGGTCGGTTTCAAACCCCCGAGCAGGGAAATATTATGACATTTAAAAGTATTGGAAATATCCAGCTTCGAAACAGTCACGGAGAATACTATACAGCACTCTATCTTCTTGGAAAGATAAAAACACGTATGGCTAGAAAGCTTAAAAGGCTGTCATAACAGAATGATCAGAATAAAAAGCTGTTTATACATTTCTTTATAAACAGCTTTTTTCTCGTCTTATTATTGTTTTTCCTTTATATCTAATAGCTCTTTTAAAGCCATTAGCTCTTCCTCTGTTAACGTGATTCCTTTTCCCATTTTGCTGTGGTCAGGTGCCCAGTCACGCAAGTCATATTTAGGTTCTTTTCCATTCCAGCTGATTAGATTGAGTTCCTTATTCCAGCCTTTAGGTGATGTTGAGATTGAGCCAAAGGTTTTTATGATGTCATATTTGATTTCAGCCATTTATTCTTCCCCCTTCTATTTAGATATCTATTTTTTTCTTCGTCAGCTCCTTCCTTATTGCTTACTATTATTAACTTTCCCTATTAAAAAAATCAAAAATAAACGCTTATTGATAACAGATTATTCAATAAAAAAAGAGAGTCAAATGACCCTCCTGCTTACTTTATGTAAAAGACATTAGAAAAAAATGTCTTCTGTTAGGTGAAAAATTCTTACTATTAACTAGATAGCTTTAAAAGGTCTGCTGCTTGGGTTTCGGTTAGTTCATCTACTAAAATCATTTCACTAATCAAGAAACGCTGTACTTCATGAAGCATCTTTTTTTCACTTCCATTCAGTGCTTTTTCCTTATTTCGTAGTAAAAGATCTTGAACAACCTGAACGGAATCACGCATATCACCCGTTCTGATTTTTTCCGAATTCATTTTAAACCTTTCTTTCCATGGCAGTGTATCATGCTCCACTATATGATGAAAGTCTAATAAAATCTCTTCCATCTCTTTCTGATCAACAATCGTTCGAACGCCTAATTTTTCTAAAGAATTAACGGGGATCATAATATCCATTTTACTAATCGGAATATTGATGACACAATATTGTTGTGTTTTTCCTAATACTGTTTTTTCTTCTATTGACTGAATGATACCTGCACCATGATTCGGATAAAAAATCTTTTCACCAATTTGAAACAAATCAGCACCCCCATATATATTCAATTCATATCATAACACAGTTAGATTTTTTAGTCAAAAATTTATATTTTATCATATTGAAATAAATCATGTCAACAAAAAGTTTTGCTGACACTTTTGCTGATTTTCTTCTTCAACTTCCCTCTATATCAGATTTTTTTCCACGTCCACACCAAAAAACATATTCCTATACTTTAATGTATTAGTATCAATGTTTCATCAAAATTATATATAATAAATAATAGAGACATCTTCCAGGGAGTGAGTAAGGATGAAAGGTTTAGCCGTTTATTGCGGTTCTAGAAATGGAGCATCTGATATTTATATTAAAGGAGCTAAAAGTCTTGGATTTGAATTAGCAAGACGAAAGACTACACTAATATACGGCGGCTCTAGCGTAGGCATGATGGGGGCAGTAGCTGATTCTGTATTAGAAGCCGGAGGAAGAGTAATCGGCGTCATGCCTCGTTTTCTTGATGAAAGAGAAAGGTCCCATAAGAATCTATCAGAGCTGATCATTGTAGAGTCGATGCATGAGAGAAAGGCGAAAATGAGTGAATTGGCTGATGGATTTATCGCATTACCAGGCGGTCCTGGGACACTTGAGGAATTTTTTGAGATTTTTACATGGGCGCAGGTAGGGCTTCATCATAAACCAATTGGTCTTTTAAATATCAATCACTATTTCGATCCCATCGTTAATTTAATTAATCATATAGCAGATGAACACTTCATGGATGAAAAACATCGTTCGTTAGCATTGGTAGATGAACAGCCAGAAGGATTACTGGATCAATTTATACAATATCAACAATAAACTAGTATACAGACAAGCAATGGAATGGATGTTCCATTGCTTATTTAGTTTGGATTATCTTATCATTTCGGTAAAATTTGTCTGTTTTAGGAACATATAGTTGCTACCATCTTTGAAGTAATATAAGTCATAGCTAATATTATTAAGGGTATTCATAATTAAAAGAGTAATTATAGATATTTTCATAAATTTCATTAAGGAGTGAGGTTAATGCTTGATAAGCTTATTGATGTGATTCAAAATGGAATTTCAAAATTCGGTAAAATGTTATGGGCTTTTCCATTACGTTTAATGATTGGTTGGTTCTGGATTGATGAAGCTGGCGCGAAGCTTTGGGGGGAAAGTAAGTGGGGAACAAAGGATCTAACATCTGGTCTAGGCAACGATTCTTGGCTTGTCGATGAGTCTGTAAAAATGCCGTTTTCATGGCTACAGTCAGAAACAACGGGTGCAAGTGCTGCCGCAGGCGGAGCAGAGGCTGTACCGACCATTCCTCCGATTTTAGAATCCATGCCAGGCTGGTTTGAAGGTATAATGAAAGTGATGATGCCGACACCCGAAGTGGCCATTTTTATGCAAAAAATGGTCGTATTCCTTGAGTTATTTATTGGCGTGGCTATTTTAATTGGATTATTCACGTGGTTATTCAGCTTTGTAAGTGTTGGAATGCTTGCGATGTTTACTCTATGCGCTATGCTTGGCATGGATAAATTCATGGCATTACCTGCATCAATCGCATTAATGAGCGGCGCTGGTCGATTCTTTGGACTTGATTATTATGTCATGCCGGCACTTGGAAGACTATTAGATAATTGGCAAAGGAAGAGACATGGTTCCAGCCATACGCATCGGACAAAAGTCTCTTAATCTTACGAGAAAATACTACAATAAAAAGGAGCTTGGTAACCCAAGCTCCTTTTTATTGTAGTATTTTCTCTGCTATTAAGTTGCAGGTTACTCCGGCTTCATGCCGATATATTCTCTTTTCACATAATGGCTTGTAAACCCGTTTAATAGAGCAGAATAAGTCATATTGAATTCGATGGAATCACCTATATGATATTGCTTATCGCAATTGGTGAAATCTAATATTAAGTGGTCTGAGCTGGCACCTACAATTTCAATTTTCTCATCAACTGGTATAAGTCCCTCATAATCAGTGTCCTGTCGACCAATCGCCACAATGCCCCTTAACATTTGACCTTTATCTTTAAAGACAGGCTTTTGCCCGAAGGCATCGACACCAATATTCCCAATCGGAACTGACGGCTTTTCTTTTAACTCGACTAACTCTGTTGAAAGAATAAATGCATCCTGATGCATTTCTTCATAGCAGCGTCCATAGGCGGTTTCGCAGCCTCTTACAAATGCTTCCCCTACTCTTAAATTATTAACCCCTTCAGGAAGTCCACCTTCGTCAAGTAAATAGACAGAGCTTGAATTTCCGCCTGATACCATTGAGATGGAAACATTGTAATTTGATTCAATTTTATACTTAAAGTCAACCAGCCTTAATAGTGTTGTTGCATCAGGAATAATCGCGCCATAACAAGTGAGGTTTACACCAATTCCATATAATTCAATATTATCTAATTCAACTATTTCCGCAACAGCCTGCATGACCTGATTCTCGTAAAAGTAGCCTTCACGCAAGTCCCCTAAGTCTACCATGATAACAATTTTATGTTTCTTATTTAGGTTTTTTGCTTCTTTATTTAATAAACGAATCGTACTAATTTCTGAATTGAAGCTGATATCTGCATACTTTACAACATCAGATACTTCACTATGCATGGGGATTCGCACCAGAATTTTTTCTTTATTCGTTTCAGGGTATTGTTTTATGTTATCTATTCGGGAATCTGCAAAATAATCAATCTCTTCAAATTCATTAAAGACATTAACAATAATTGGATCTGCACAATATACCTTTGTAACATGTCCTACTGTTAAATTTTTTTCCTTCATTTTCTTGCTTAAGTAACTGATATTTTGTCTTAATTTATGTAAATCAATGATTAATTTTGGATGCATAAAGTGAATCTCCTTTCAATTAGCCAATAATTGAAATAAAAAATATAAAGAAATATAGCGAACGCTTTCAATTTTATGTAATCGGTTTTCTTGTTTTGACTTTCACAAACGGGAACTCAGCTTCATCTTTTTCGTTTAAACGGACCAAAATTCAGTGAGGCTTACCTGCCCCACTGAATTTTTGCTCTTAATTTTGAAACATATATAATGAAGGAACTAGGAACTCCAATCTGATTCTTCATTTTGTATTGCCATCAAATCAATTCCTAAGGACTTTCCTAACAGCTTCGCAGCAGCATCCTCATACTTCATAGAAAGTACACCTAACGAAGCCATGATATAATCATGATCAATCAGAACCTCCGCACCCTTATTAGGCAGCAGTAGATGTTCTGGATTATCTTGCTCCATGATTTTCATCATAATTTCTTTGCCTGCCGGCAGTCTTGTTAATGCCCCACCTGTACCGATAATATATTTGATTTCCGTTAAGTCTTTACCTTGTGCTAACGTAGCTCTACCTTCCGGACCATATACATAGCGAATTCTACCGGCATGTCTTTCAACTGCCATGAGTGTGGCTACTTCAGTAAGGCGTTCTACAAAACGAAATTCTTCGTCATTCTTTGGAATGCTATGATATTCCTCGAGAATTTTATCCACATTAAAGCCTTCCTCTTCAAGCTTTTCACGTGTGATTAAGTCAATGATATTTTCTCTGTTTACATAGACTCCTAAGTCACCTTCAACGGTTCTCTTCGCAGTAGGCTCAGGTGCTACTTGAATACGTGCGATGGCATCAGAACCCACCGTAACAGAATGAATATCGGTTGTGGCACCGCCAACATCTATGACAATAATATCCTTTAGATATTTCCCAAGCAGCTTACTTGCCTGCATGACTGCTCCTGGAGTTGGCGTTATCGCTTCATTCACAACATTACGTATCGTTTCCATACCTGGTGCATGAATAATATGTTCTTCGAATGCCTCCTGAATAACCTTCCTGGTTGGCTCCACATTCAATTCGTCAATTCTTGGGAATACATTTTCAACAATGTAAACCCTTTGCTTTGTATCTTCAAAGATTAATTTGATCTCTTCTTGGTTTTCAATATTACCTGCGTAAATTATCGGGATATTTAAATTCAGTCCTCTTATCGCTTCAGCATTATTTAAAGCAGTGTCTCTTTCGCCGTAATCCACACCACCGGCTATTAAAATGATATTAGGATTCAGGTCTTGAATTTTTTTTAGGTCGCCTCTTCTTAGTTTCCCTGCCGTTACGAGGTGAATAATAGCACCTGCGCCAAGAGCGGCTTCTTTGGCCGCTCTTGCAGTCATATCGAAGACAAGACCGTGAACGGTCATTTTTAGACCGCCCGCAGCACTTGATGTAGCAAACATTTCATCATATTCTAAGGAATCAGTATTCAGGCTCCTCTGTAAATCAGCTATACTTGCATTTAGGCCGATTGTAACATCACCCTCCATGACAGAAGTTGGAGCTTGTCCCTGCCCTACAAAAACTGGATTCTCCGTATGAATATGATTAAAAGCATTTACTACTGTAGTGGTAGAGCCAATTTCGGCTACCAGTACATCAACCTTCATTATTCTTTCTCTTTTCTCTTCGAATTTCAACTAGTGCCGTTGCCACATGAATCCCTTTTGTTCCGCGACCAAATCCTGCATCCACACCTGCTTTTACTGCCAATTCAGGGATAACCTGTGTACCGCCAGCAATAATAATCAGTTTATCACGTACGCCTTTTTCTACTGCAAGCTCATGAATTCTCTTCATATTCTTATAGTGAATGTCGTCGTGGCTAATAATAGTAGATGCAAAAATCGCATCAGCATTTAACTCAATAGCCGCATCAACAAGCTTTTCCACTGGTACTGATGTGCCTAGGTAGTGGTTTTTAATTCCGTATTTCTCAATACCACCGTGCTTAATATCAATGATTTCACGAAGTCCAACAGAGTGCTCATCTTCTCCAACTGTTCCAGCAACAATCGTCATAGGTTCATTTTGGATTTCTTCACGAATCTCATCTTCTGTTAATAGTTTTGGTTCTGGTGGAATCGTTAATTTCGTTGGGTCAATGGCTTTCGTTACACGACCCTTCAATTCGATACGCGTACCTTCAGCATCCTGCATGACTTCTTTATTGATAACCTCTGGATCTGCTAAGCCAAATTCCTTAGCATACTCAAGCGCGGCAAATTCAGCTACACGTGCAGAAGTTGGAAGCATCATCGTAATCAGGATTGTGCCGTCTCCCAGCCATTCTCCTTCAGGCTTCAGCATGCCGCCTTCACGGTATTCTTTTGTTTCTTCCAAACGGATGTTAACATTATCATTATCATCCAATTCGTCAATGAAGATAATTTTTTCAGGGTTCTCAAAAGTACTGCCATCAATTAATTTCGCTGGATCATTTGCAGCAGACTCATCATATTGAGCCACATTATTGTAGCCATAGTGAGCTGTGACAGGAGCCAGATAATCCTCATCTCTCTTGAAGATGGTACCGACACCGATACCGCCTTCAATCTCACGGGCAATACCGTCCCCATTACGCTCAGGGTAGTTACCTGAATCAACAAAGAAGCCTTCTTCAACTGCTTTGAAGTATCCGCCTGTTTGAACGATTTCTTCCATGAAAAGAATCGCTCTTTCTTTAATCTCACGAGCCTTATCATATAGCGGGCCGTCTTTCTTCAATTCAACCATATCCATGAAGCCATCAAGACCTTGGAACACCTGCTTAGCTGTGTCCACTGCCTCCATATTATAGATATGCCATGGAACGTTACGTCCTTCATCAGGTGTAATCGTTGATTGAATATCGGCACGAGTTAATTTTGATATTAACAGGTTCAATACATGTGTAACGGTTGCTTCACGAGTTGAAGCTTCCATGTATTTCGTATTTTGCTGTGCTCTCATACGATATTCTTCGAAGAAATCTCTTAATGCTACTGCATATGGCAGATCCAAATACATCGATGGTGCCGGTGGCGCAGTCGGAGGAACCGTTGAAAGACAGATATTGTCTTTTGCAATTCCTACTTTATAGGAGAACAAGGAGTTAATCGCATGCTGTACCATTAATTCAGGCATAACCTTCCAAGCTTCTCTTGCTGTTGCGTTCGCATTATGAGCACCGTCAATTTGCGCAATTCCAGCCCATGCCATAACCTTTTTCGATTCAGCTGCATCAACGAATGAACGAACCATGTTAATATTACGGTATAGAACATTATATTGAGGGTCTTGGTGCGCACCGTTTACGCCTTCTTCTGCAAACATAACCGCAACTTCAGGACCGGCAATACCAGATACATAGCTATGGTAGTTAATTGGACGGCCTACTTCTTCCTCGATTAGATCGAGCGCTTTTCTCTGTGCTCTCACTTGCTTTCTTGTAATTGGGATACCACCGACACCCTGTGGAGTTCCTTCAATTAAACCTTCAAAATGAGATTGTCCAGCTGTACGAATAACCATGATATGGTCTGCCCCATGCCAAGCAGCCATTCTCATCCGGCGGATATCATCTTCAAAACGACCAGAAGCGATTTCTGTTGTAATGGATGATGTCCCTTGTGGATCAATATTATTAAAATACTTAGCAGATGGAAGTGGAACATAGTTCTTTAATGGCTCTGACATATCTTTATAAGTAAATTTATGCTGCTCTAATCCTGGCTTTGGTGTTCTCCAAGTCCAGCCTCTTCTTTTCGGACGATAGTTCTCAAGATTATCTAAAATTTCATGAAGATTTATTTTTTCATTCGGATTTAATTTCTTTTCAGACATTATTTATTCCCTCCCTTGAACATCGCAACAACATCTTCCCACATTTCGTCATTGTACAGTTTAAGGCCTGCCTCACGAACGGATATGCCCTTTTCTTTAGAAAGTCGGTAGACAATATGACCTGCGCCCTTCCCCATTAAGCCGCGGTCCATCACGTTGTTAACGATTTTTGTTGCTTCTACGGATGAGAACCCCATGCGAAGTAGTACAGAGCGCTCAATGGAAGGTGATGTATAAGTATGAGCAAAATCCAATAAAGGATCAACAATTTGCTCCGTTAAACTCCAAAATCTTTCCTTTAATTCGTCATTTGATAATCCGGCAAGGTGTGCTCTTTTTTCTAGGTAGTTATCTTCTCTAGCTTCACTCATGTTTTCAGCCCCTCTTTTCATAATCCAATACAGATAAGTTATTTATTTAGTAAATGACCGCCAGCATATTTCGTATACTTTGACAGTCCATATGCTTGGCTTAGTCATGAAATTATTGATTTAGTTCTAGGCTCTTAATCATTTCCTTCACTTCATCAACCGTCTTACGAGTTTCATCTGCTAAGAATTGATAATCAACCTCTGTTAAATCTTGATTTGCCGTAGAAATCGCCTTTTTAATTAATGAACGCTTCATACGGTCAAGGTCTAAATCAACCGCTTTAATGTAAGAAGGATCTTTAGGTAAAATGATGTTCTTACCAGGAACCTCTTCCTTTGGATCACCAAATAGAATTTCAATCCCATTTTGTCTAGCAAACGCTAATTGCGGCTGGACATGCTTTCCGGCACCCGTATATTCTGTTTCTTGAACGATGATGGTTTGATCTTCGTCTAACTCCTGTGCTAGTGAGAAAGCTGCAGCCAATGCTGTGTTACCTGCAGGACCTTTTTCAAGTCCTTCTAGATTTGCCATAGCTTCTGTCATGTAGAAAACTTCACCTTGCGAAATCGTTACATAACGATCCATATAACGTAATGGTCTACCTGCAGATCGAGGAACATCTGAACGGTCTGGCCATGAAGCAAATGGAACACCAAAACCAGTGTGACCGGTTGTGAAAGATTTTCGATTGAAATCATTATCAGAGGCCATATGAAGACCTGTTAAGTTAACACTAGCACCAATTACCTTGGTATTTGTGGCACCTGCCTTAATTAATCCACGTGCAGTTCCCGTTAAATTACCACCGCCAGCAGTCGTTGCCACTACTACATCTGGATCTTTACCAACAGTTGCTCTAAATTGCTGAGCAATCTCATAACCAAGCGTTTCCACGCCTGCAATACCAAATGGTGTATATAATGAGGCATTAAAGAATCCAGTTTCTTCAATTACCTTCAGTGCTTCGTAGAATAATTCAGGCCCAACTGTTAGTTGAAGTACTTCTGCTCCAAGAGCTTCACATTTTCTTTGCTTTTCAACAATTTCAGGTTGTCCGACATGTCTTGAATCGTAGGTTTCTTGTACGACAATACATTTAAGACCTAATTTTGCTGCTTGAGAGGCAACCGCAGCCCCATAGTTACCGCTTGTTGCGGCAATAAGACCTTTATAGCCTAATTTTTTTGCATGGTAGGCAGAAATAGCCGCTCTTCTATCTTTAAAACTTCCAGAAGGGTTTGATGCTTCATCTTTAATAAAGATACGAGCACCTTTCCCTTTTGGAGCAAACTTTCTTGCTAAAGCAGTCAAATTCTTCAATTCAAAAATCGGTGTATTACCAACGCCTGTAGCGGATTGAATTTCAATCATTTCTTCCATTGAATATCCAGCTTCCGACATCATTCTTTCATAGTCAAAGCTGATGACACCGGTTTCAAATTGGTCATAATCAATCCCAACTGAATTCTTAATTATTTCAGTATTTCTTCCCATTACAGATGTATAGCTTAAATCCTTTGCATTGCTGCTCATTATTCTTCACCTCCGAATAATGCTTTACGAAGATCCTGGTCTATCCGAAGAATCTCAGGAACAAATTCTCCAAAGCCGTGACGGTGAGTAGGATGTACCTCTACTAACTTTCCCTGATCATGACGATCTGCAACCGTTTTCACTTTTACTATGTCACCAATCTCTGCATCCTCTTGAAGAAAACCTCTAACAAATTTCTCAAGTGGTACTTGTTTCGTATCATCCGGAACTTGAGGTGCTCTATCTTTTGCTTCTAGCACTATAGAATGAATCATCACCCAATCGCCTTTTTTTGCCATTGAAGTCTACTTCCTTTCTAGTTGTGAGCTAAATCTATGTAAAAACCACAGTTGTTACCTGATAAATTATTTAACAATTTTAGCTTCTTCACTGATTAATTCTCTCATATCACCCATAATAGCTCTTGGTACAGGAAGATTGATCATGGTTTGTAGACCTGGTCTTGCATTAATAATTTGTGGTATCATATTTACTACCATAGCGATGGTTCCGATACCACCAGGAACTTCAGGTGTATTTGAAAGATTAATATTTGGGGTACCTTTAATAATGACATAGTCACCAGTATCCACTCCCACTTGCTCTGGTTCGATTTGCTGTGGATGATCCATTTCTATTTTTGCTTCACCGTCGACCTTACCCCAGCCTCTCATCGCAACTCCCGCAACCTGACCAGCTTTTGCTTCTCCGTATGGAGCCTTACGGTCAACTTCTGTTACAATGGCGTCCATATCCTGTTCAATAGGTCCATCTAACTTCCAGCCAATTGCATCGGCAATCATCGTTATGGACTCATGGAAGCCAACATGTCCTGCCATTGTTCCTTCCGCTTTGCGTTTTTCAAATTCTTCTACTTCCATGCCAATTCCTTGCTCTTCCATTACAGCTTTTCCGAATGGAGAAAGTGAATTGACACGGCGGGCAGTAATATGTTCAACATCTTCACAAGCGCCTGTCATTAACACCACTAATAAATCCATGATTAGCCCTGGATTAATCCCTGTTCCCAGTACAGATACGCCGTTTTCTTTTGCAAGGCGATCTAGTTCTGCCGCTAGCTCTGGTTGTTGCGCCTGAGGGTAGGCCATTTCTTCTGCACTTGTAATGACATTAATTTTCTTTTCCAGAATATATTTAAGCTTTGGAAATGCCTTTTCAGTAAATGAATCAGTACATAATAAAACGACATCAGCACATTTTTCTGTAATAATATCCTCCAAGTTACCAACCTTTACATCCGGACGGTCACCTTGCTCTACACCGACAACCTCGTAAAGTGATTTGCCTACTTTATCACCAATATCGATGCCTCCAACGATATCTACTCCCTGCTTCTTTAATAGCATTCTTGCCATACCGCTTCCCATTGCGCCTAGTCCCCAAATAACTACTTTCACGTTTTCCATTGCCTATTCCTCCTAAATTATCATTTTATTGAAACACAGCTATGCCAGTACATTTAAAGAATGAAATAGTCTGATTAATAATTTGTTAAAGTATGTATAAAAAGTAAAATATATTTTTTTATATAAATGAATTAAGAAAGCTATTCATCATCTAGGGAAGCGCTTTCTTTTTTTGGAAATAAAAAATCACAATCCTTTGAAATCGTTCACAATTTTTACACGTATACGATCAGCTCCCTTCCATACTTTTGAGAGTAAACAAAAGATGGTTTGAGGTCTTTGCCTTCATTTAATCAAATTTCAAATTCGCCCGTCGAATTTGCGTCCGGATTACCTGAGCTCGCTCGGGTAAACTACCTTTAAAAAATCGCAAGACTCGCCGGAGGCTTAACTTCATTCAGCCGGGGTTTGTACCCCCACTGAATCGAAGGACCATTTGCATTCATCCCCCACTTGTAGAAGTGGAGGACTTCTGCTGAATGAAGTTAAAAAACCGTTTTGTTCGCCTGCTAGAACAATATATCATAGCGCTTTCACATATACAATATATAAATATATTATTTTCGTAATTTGTTCACAATTCAGAATAGTAGTCCCCCAATTTAAAATTTTGAACAAATTCAGTCATTTTGTGGTGTTTTACTGTCAAAATGTGCTGAAAATTGCATAGATACTGGTTATTTTATAAACACCATCTATTTATGTAAAATATTAACATACAATAATTATGCGAATTTTATTATTTTAAAATAATAAATAACTAGGATGTTGTAACCATGTGTTCAAAATAAAGAACTAACAATTCTATCTTCCTATCTATTTTACACAACCATTCTTTTTTGCCACCAATCTAATGATTTGGCAAACGCATGTAGGTTGGCTAAATCCTCCATATTAGGGCTTAGGTCCACTTTTACACAATCAGCTCCAACGGTTGCGCCTGTCTTAATAAATTGATCTGTGAAATCATCAACAGCTTTGCAAAACTGGGGATAATAGCTATCTCCTGAACCAAAAACACCGAAGACCTTTCCTTTTAATTTAAGCGAAGCAAGGTCCTCATAAAAATTGACCATTTCATTGGGGAGGTTCCCATAATCGCCATAGGTATACGTACCAACAATACATATATCCACATCCATAAACTCATCTGCACCGGCCTGCGTGCAATCTTTTACTGTTACCCTTACTCCTAGTTCCTTTAATTTATCCTCCACAATGTGTGCACATGTCTTCGTATTCCCGGTCATGCTTGTATAGACAATTAGCGCCTTTGACATATTTAATCCCCCTCATTAGAGTGAGCTCTTTATCATTAATTTCTACTATTTAAGATACTCTATTCACCTTTTGACTAAAATCAAATTCGCCCGTCGAATTTGCGTTCCTGATTACCTGAGCTCGCTCGATAAACTACCTTAAAAAATCCCTGACAACCGCCGGAGGCTAACCTTCATTCAGCCTGGGTTTGAACCTCCACTGAATCGAAGTACGTTTGCCTTCATCACCCACTTGTAGAAGTGAGGGACTTCTGTACCTGTCGCAAGCTTTCGGTACAAAAAGCATTTGCTGAATGAAGTTAAAATAAACAGGCACACCCCGGGGTGTGCCTGTTTATTTTAATTTTTCATATCCCTTAAAAACTGAATATAATCAGTAGAAGTCCCATTATAACCGCATTCTCTTATCATGGAAGCAATATTGCCTCTATGATAAGTACCATGATTGGCAAGATGATGCATAATTTCATCTATGTGATTTGTAAAGGTTGTACCCCTTGAATTTTGATAAACAACCTCGTTTAACTCATCATAAGACAAATGTATCAAGTCAATCATAGTGGTATGAAGCTTGGAAAAACAGGTTTTCGCTTGTTCTATATCTTGAAATGAAGTTATATTTTCGTTAACTGAAAGATCCGGAATACACCTTTTTATCCAAATCCGCTGACCTCTAAATATATGATAAAAGGTATCAGCAATAGAAGGAAATACACTTTTAAGCGGTTTGTGAAATATATCCTCATTAAAGCTATCGACATGAGTTAAAAGCTTCATATTAGCCCAGTAATCATACTGAAGCATATGTATGCCATGTTCTTTCAATAGAATCCCTCCGCACTTTCTTAATATTCTAAATAAAACAATATGCTAATTATAACTAAACTACTTTCTTAAAGCTAATGCTAAACGTTTGCCTGTTATTCTAATGAATTAATCTGATTTTTCACTTCTTTATAAAAATTTGAATTTATCATTGCAATTACGGTAAAACTATTATATTATTTTATTAATTACATATTTTCTTATTTCAATAAATTTGAAGTAAGGATAGAGGCGCAAAGACCATAAGTACACAATAGGAGGATAATGAGATCTATTGATGATTGTGGAAAGGGGAATTTGCCGAAGCTGAGAGAATCTCATTATTTTTGAAGCTGGTTCTGCTGTTGAATAAATACAGAACTGTCATATAGGTATCTATATGGAGGGCTATCTTACGCACAGAAACGTTTTTACGTTTATGTTTCTACTGCAGCAGCGTACCCTCGTTGTTGCTTTTTGCGTTTACTGATAAAGTGGCCTTCTCCCTCGATTTTTAAAATGATGAAAAGGAAGTGGAGAAGTAATGAATTTCGGACAATTATTAACAGCAATGGTAACACCATTTGATCAAAACGGTGAGGTTGATTATAGCGCTACAAGAAACTTAGTTAATTATTTAATTGAAAATGGTACTGAAGGATTAGTGGTAGCTGGCACAACTGGAGAGTCACCTACTCTAACAACAGAAGAGAAGGTTGAATTATTCAAATTTGTCGTTAATGTAGTAGAAGGAAGAATCCCTGTTATCGCAGGCACCGGTTCCTATAACACGAGAGAATCCATTCATTTAACAAAGCTCGCTGAGAATGCCGGCGTAGATGGTGTTATGCTTGTTGTTCCATACTACAACAAACCGTCACAGGAAGGGTTATATCAGCACTTCAAGGCAATTGCTGAGTCAACATCACTGCCAGTCATGCTATATAATATCCCAGGACGTAGTGTGATTAATATGTCAGTAGACACTACTGTTCGACTTGCACAAATTCCTAATATTGTAGCTATTAAAGATGCCAGTGGAAACCTTGACGCGATGTCTGAAATTATTAGACAGACTCCTGAAGGATTTTCTTTATACAGCGGTGATGATGGTGTCACATTACCTGTCCTATCAATTGGCGGAGCTGGCGTTATTTCCGTTGCTTCCCACGTGATTGGGAAAGAAATGCAGACTATGATTAAGCATTTTATGGGTGGAAACCATCGAAAAGCAGCAGAAATGCACCGTAACCTGCTACCAATAATGAAAGCTCTATTTGCTGCACCAAATCCAACTCCTGTTAAGGCCGCATTAAATTTAGCAGGTGTGCCAGTCGGTGGCGTACGGTTACCATTGATACCTTTAAATGATACGGAGCTTAGTTCATTAAAGGCAGTTTTAAATGAATTAAAAGAAAATGATGTAGACATAAAAGAAGAAGCCGCAAGTTAAGACTGACTGCTACACGCGAAAAAAGCTTAGACAAATGTCTAGGCTTTTTTCATGTACAGCAACTTATTTTAAATTAGGTGGTATTTGATGAGCCCCCATGATTACGGATGGTAATGTATCATGAATATATGGAGGAGCAGGATTTAATACCGGCTTAGGCGCAAGCGGAACTGGTTTTTCCACATAGTTAAATGTACCTAATCCATCCATACTTGGTCCCTGCGCCCAACGTCCAGCTGCACTTTTATTTCCTCTTGAGAAATTAAAAAGCGTATAGGCCACCTCTTGTTTTTCACATTCTTTCGGGAAGGAGCTTGGTACCACCACATTTTCCTTTGCTTCCAACTCCTTAATCGCAGCAATCCATTGATTTTGGTGCATCGTGTCACGGGCTATCAACCAAGACAGCATATCCTTCACACCACGATCGTTCGTGGCTTCATATAATCGGACTACCTGCAAACGCCCCTGTGATTCTGCATTTAAATTGGCTCGAAAATCTGCCAGTAAGTTCCCGCTTGCAATAATATAATCGGCTGTCCATCTATTTCCAACACTGTCTGCCGGCATGGCTCCAAGACCCGAAACGATGGCATGCTGTGGATTCATTCCTCCAAGAATGGCAGCAATCACAGGATTTTTCGCTGCTTCCTCCAGGTCCCCTACTGGCGCCCCGTCAAGCAGTCTTGCAATCATCGTTGCCAGCATTTCAATATGTGCCAGTTCCTCTGTACCTGTATCCATTAATAAATCCTTATATTTTCCGTTTCCACGCACATTCCAACCTTGAAATAAATATTGTAGGGCTACAGAAATTTCACCGAACTGTCCTCCTAACACCTCTTGAAGCTGCTTGGCAAACAACGGGTCAGGTCTTTCTGGTTTGGCATGGTACTGTAATTCTTTAATATGAAAAAACAAAGCAAACCACCTCATCATATGAACTTTTAGTTACATTTTTCAACCTATTATATTTAAACTCCATGATTAGGTGTCTGTCCCCATTGGACTATATGCGAACCAACTATCCCTAAAACATTCCATCTCTGGGAGAAATCCACTAGAGACGTCATCCACTTATTTATGATAAATTAATACATGTAAGTGATGAGCAACAAAACATGAAATGGTGAGTAGTCGCGGCTCATGTTAGACATGAGTTGAGGAAAGTCCAGGCTCGCCCGGTGCTGAGATGCCCGGAGTGTTCGTGCCATCTGCAAAGGTGGGCAGAGATGATTCTCTGACGGCGGAGAAATTAAGCTAAGTCCTTCTTAAGGATATGCTGAGAGTATCCTGAAAGTGCCACAGTGACGTAGTTCCTCTGGAAACGGAGGAAATGGAACGGGGTAAACCCCACGAGCGAGCAACCCAAATTTAGGTAGGGGCACCATCCGGCGGGAACCTTGAACCAAAAGGATGGATCGATTGTCTTCAATCGATAGTCATATGACTACACCTGCAGTGCAAGATTGGCATCGTTTGAGCACGCAGGAACAGAACCTGGCTTACAGCCATTTCATGTGCCGAAATCATCATGTTTTCAAACGTATATCATAGGTATGTTGGTTTCTTATACATACCGTGCTAGACGGGGAGTTGGCGGTGCCCTGTTACCCGCAATCCGCCATAGCGGGGTTGAATGCCTGTTTGAGGTTTGAGCCTGTAGGGTCTGCCTTGTAAAAGGTGTGTTGACAATTGGGTCCTGCGCAATGGACATCTATGAAATTGGTCAGATCCGGAAGGAAGCAGCCATAAGTAGATACCTCCATGTGCCGTAGGGTTGCCTAGTTCGAGCATTCTTTTACAAGTAACGCTTGGTTGTTCCTATCGAGAACAGGCGCACGGTGTTTACATAGTAAAAAAAGGCTGACTTCGAATGAAGTCGGCCTTTTTCTTTTTCATTATCTGTCCATACCATAGCCCAACCCTGTTTCCATTGATGATTATTCCGGCTTAGTATGTTATACATCTGAAGTCTGATTTCTATTTAAAGCTAAAGCCGTTTTTTCTTCTTCTGCAGCTACTTTACAATAAAAGTAAGATCAGCAAGGGGGAATTCAATATGAGAAAGAAAATAGCCGGTAGTATCATAGCCGCTTCGTTTTTATTCATCGCAACAGGATGTAGTCCTTTTTTCAATGGTCATGACGAAAGCAAAGAGGTTCTGATTAAGCAGGACCAAGCAGAAGAGTTGGAGCTTGAGCTTAATATCGGTGCAGGAGAATTACGAGTAGCCAGCGGTGCAGAGGAATGGATTGAGGGTACTATTGATTACACAAATAAAAAACTAACACCAGATATTACCTACAAGCGTAAAGGTGATAAAGGAAACGCAGTGATTAAACAAGATGATGGAGTGTTCAAAAATATTAATCTTGGTGAGGTTAAAAACATTTGGGACCTTAGGCTAAATGATGAGGTACCACTTGATCTCAGCGTGAATGCCGGCGCCTCTGACTCCTACCTAGATTTAAATGGCTTGCAATTATCCGAGCTTGAAGTAAATGCCGGTGTTGGTGATATGACCATTGACCTAAGCGGCAGCTATAAAGAAAGCTTTGATGCTTCCTTACACATGGGAGTTGGAGAGTCTACCATCATCCTACCCAAGGATGTCGGTGTGAAAATTGATTCCTCCAGAGGAATCGGAGAAGCAGAATTTGATGGTTTCATCTCAAAAGGGAATGGAGTTTATGTAAACGAAGCATACGAGGATGCTGATGTGGTGATTAGCTTAAAAACTGAATTAGGGATTGGCCAGGTACACTTTAAAATCGAATAATATTAGTTTAGGAGACCTGATGCGGCCTGTCAGGTCCCTTTTTTATTTGTAGCTTTTCTAAAACCTTTAAAGATTTTTTTCTCTAATTTCTGCCAAAACACCATCCCAGAGCTTGGACCTGGCCTCTAAGCATTTTCCGCCGATGTCATTGGCTCTTTCCAGCTTTTCCGGATCCTTTTCACATAACTCAAGCAGAAGCTTTTCAGCAAGCGGACCATGGTGCTCTTCATCCACTTCTATATGTCTGTTGAGATAAAATACTAATCTTTCACTGGAAGCTCCTGTTTCCATTAAGGAGTCTACTAACGGTCTGAACATTTCGGGAATTAACCCTTCACGTCCATAGAAAAAGGCAGCAGCTACCTCGTATAGCTCACCGTTCATCGCTAAATTCAAATTAAATTCAACAAATTGTCTAACACTCTCGGGAATCTGATTGTTTTCAGATAATATGCTAGAATAGTCCTTGCCTTGTTTCAAAGGGTTTAAAAACGAATGGAACATTTCCGCTTCTGCCCCACACTCTTCCATCGCTTCCAAATATAAAGAGAAATGACTGCTGTATCCCCCTCTGCCATCAATATCAGATTCCTCTGCCACGACAATCTCATTAATTAACCTGGAAAACAGCGGCTTTTCATATGGAAACCAAGGTACATCGACAGAAGTAACGGATTTTTGTAATCTTTTTAACAGACTCATAAAATCCCAGACAGCAAACACATGATGCTTCATAAACACCTTTACTCTTTCTGGGGTGGTGATTTCTTGATAAATAGGGTGTTGTAATAATCTCGTTCTGACAGATTCCAATTGTACAAGACTCATAGCAGACTCTCCTCTTTTGTGTATATGTATTCAACATTATCATCATAAACGAAAAAGCAAAACTTTTCTATAATTTCCCACACCTTCAAATTTTTTGCACCGTAAAATGATAGTACCCTATCACTTCCGGCAAAAAATGGTTTGTCTTCCCTCTTCTTCATTTTCTTCAAAATATAGAATATGAAAATCACCAAACTCAGTAAGAAGTTCATTGGGTCTTAGCTTGTATGAATCTGACACGGTTTGTTTGTTTTGCGGAGAGTGATAAAACGTTTCCATGAAGAAAAATCCATTATCGTTCAAAATAGATTTAATCAATGGAAAAAGGGAACGATCCAAATAATAGGTGACAACAACCAGGTCAAAGCTGTTTTCCAATAATTTAAGACTTTCATGGTCTGTCAAATCTGCCAGACGCGGGTATATGGAGAGCCGTTGTTTTTCTGTCTGTTCTTGTAGATAGTCAATGGCTATATCCGAGATATCCAATGCCTCTACACGATAGCCATGTCTTGCTAAGAACAAGCTGTTTCCGCCAAGACCGCAGGCAAGATCAAGGGCATTGCCCCCGTTAAGAGAGGCAGACAGTGTTAGCAGTCGTTCGTTTGGTGTGGGACTTTCTTTTATCAAAAGTCTGTCTTTATATTTTCTATTCCATTTCAGTTTGGCATCCATATGCTACCTCTCCTTTTATTCCCTTTATTCGTTAGACTATTGTAACATCAATGCTTGGGAGAACAAAAAAACCTCCGAATAATTTGGAGGTTCTTTTTGTGATTTATTCCTGATTAACAGGAGCACCTTTTGGGAAAATAATCAGTGCAATCCCCAGTGCATTGATCGCTAACCCTGTTAAATAAATAGCAATTCTTTTTCCCACAATTGACCTTCCTTCATTAAGCCGTTGTTTCCACTTTACCTTTATTCAATGCTTTAGCCTTTTCTTTTTCTTCCTTCACTTTTAGCTTAAAATGGTCTTTTTCAACAAGGAATGAAACGATTAAGCTTCCAAGAATGGCCCATAGTGGTGCTCCAACATTGAAAAAGGTGATGCCTGACATCCCAATGATGAGGGCAAAAAAGGCACCCATTTGGAATTTTGTATCGGAAAAAGCTGTTTTTAGCGAGTTGATTAGTACACCCAGCATCGCTAGTCCTGCGATAGCCGTGACAATCACACCCGGCATAGCGATAACAAAAGGAACAACGAGGGAAGCAAATAAGCCAAATACCGAAAAGAACGCTCCATTGGCAAAGGATGCCGCATACCTTCTATCCTTCTCTCCTACCTCTTTACCTGAACAAATCGCTGTCATTGGACCCGCAATATTGATGGCATGACCTCCAAATAAGGAAGCTATCAGACCAACAATCGACCCTTTATAGGCCATGGCATTGTTAGGCGGATTGTAGCCTTGAGCCATTAATACACCCGTTGCTTGCGCATTTTCTGTAGAAATAATCAGCAAGGCTAACGGAATCCCAATGGAAATGATCGCGTCAATGCTAAAAGCAGGCATAACTAATTGTGGTAAAATGAAATCATCCTGAACATTCTGAATACTAAAGGCGCCTGTCACAATGGCAAGCACGACCGCGACGATTAAGGCGGACAATACAGGCGGAATTTTTTTCAGGAACCGGGAAGAAAGCATAAAAACAATAATCGCTGCCCCTGCTAACAGCGGTGATACGGTTACAGCTGTAATCATATCGGTGGCAAAGCGAATCATCACTCCTACAATCATCCCCATAACAATGGGTAGCGGGATGAGCTTCATAACCTTGTCAATTAAGCCGGACGCACCAAGCACAATGACAATGACATGAGCAACCAAATAAGCCCCAACTGCCTCACCGATTGTAAAATGGGTTAAGGATCCTGCGACTAGCACCGCTCCGGCAATCGAGTGTGCAGCAGAAATGGGCTGGCGGTATTTAAGTGCTAAATACATCCCAAGTAGTCCACTGAAGAAATAAACGGCAAATATCCAGCTGATGGTCTCGGCATAGGTTAATCCGCCATTTGTCGCACCGCCAATAATAATCAGAGCAGGACCGGTACAGCCAAAGATGGCAGCCACTAAGCCGGCACTTACTGTATTTACATTAAGATTTTGCCGTAAATCTGTAAGATTCGTACGAAATGAATTCATTTTAATCTCCTTTCTAGCATTACGATTGTGATAATATGTACTTAATATAATAGTTGAAAAATTATCCTTTGTACTCATCCAATTGGATGGCTACCTAATAATCCAATTAATCCAAAGCATAGATTTATAGGCTCGAGGTGGTTCATAGAATGGAATGGAAAGTAGACCGTGATGCTGATAAACCACTTTATCAGCAAATATTCGAATATATTGAAGAAAAAATATCTTATGGTGAGTATCCCCCTGGCACTCTTTTGCCTTCTGAACGGAAGCTGGCTCAGCAGTTAAACGTGAATCGGATGACCATTGCCCATGTGTATGATGAGCTTCAGGCTTCAGGGCTCGTCGAGAGAAAAAAAGGCAGTGGAACACGTGTCAGTACACATAAATGGGGAATTCTACCAAAGGGTGTAACCAATTGGCGCAAGTACATTGAGGGCGGCTCCTTTATTCCTTCCTATCCTTTGATTAGAAGAATCCGCAGCGAAGCCAAGGTGATGGAGAACGGCTATAATTTAGCGAGTGGCAAATTATCGTCAGATTTGTTTCCAACACAATATTTACAGTCTGTACTTGCAGAGCAGACATTTCCAAACGATTTGGGCTATGAGCATCCCCAAGGTTTGTTATCACTTCGTGAAACGATGGCTTCTTATGTAAAATCATATCATGACATCAATACAACGAGCTCCTCGGTTCTCATCACATCAGGTGCACAACAGGCACTCCATTTAATCACACAATGCCTGCTAAATCCTGGAGATGCAGTCGCCATTGAAGCTCCGTCCTATTGCTATTCATTACCGTTGTTTCAGTCAGCCGGTTTGAGAATCTTTGGTCTTCCTGTTGATACAAACGGTGTGAATCCAGAGGATATCGTTTCTTTATATGAGAAGCATAAGATCCGGATGATTTTTCTAAATCCAACCTATCATAGTCCAACAGGCAGTTCCTTAAGCAATTCACGCCGAAAAAGGGTTCTGGAAATCTCAGCTGAGCTAGGGATACCGATTGTCGAGGATGATCCCGTCAGTCTACTCTCTTTTGATAACGAACAGCATACGCCGCTTAAATCCTATGATAAAAGCGGAAATGTATTGTATATCGGTTCCCTATCCAAAGTGATTGGCTCAAGCTTACGAATTGGCTGGCTAATTGGTCCGCAAACCGTTATTAACCGGCTTGCCGATGCACGGGAACAAATTGATTTTGGTTTAAGTGTCTTTCCGCAGATGATTGCCAATCTTTTATTACAATCATCTGAATATCCTAAGCATCTCGAGTTTCTCCGCCAGGAGCTGGTGGAAAGAAGAGATGAAATGACCTCTGCATTAAAGGAAATCCTTGGCAATCAGATTGAATTTACCATTCCAAAGGGCGGTCTTTTTATTTGGTGTAAAATCAATCGAAACATTGACGATCAAAAGCTTGTTGAGGAGGGAATCAAACAGAAAATTCTCTTTATGCCTGGAAGCGTGTATGGCTCACCAAATGGATATGTTCGTCTTACCTTTGCCCATCTGAAAAAAGAGGAAATGAGAGAAGCCGTATTACGTTTGGCGGATGTACTGAAAAACGTCTAAAATGGGGATTTCATGTAAGAGAAGACCGGCAGTTAGATTGGCTGGTCTCCCCTTCTTTCCATTTTGAAAGACTATGAGAAAAAATAATCTATTTCCTATTGACAAATTTTTCTGCCAACTTTATAGTTTATATGTAAACTTTATTTTGTTTTGGTTAACATAAAGGAGATATGCAGAATGACAAAGGAACAATTAAAATTGAGAACCATGATATTAATTGCGTTATTTGCCGCGATTATAGGGATTCTAGCACAAATAACCATACCACTTCCACTTGTTCCAATTACCGGACAAACATTAGCGATTGGAATCGCTGCAACGATCCTTGGTTCTAGGAACGGTACACTTGCTGTATTGTTATATTTGATTATCGGCTCTGCTGGTGTTCCTGTTTTTGCTGAATTTTCCGCAGGAATCTCTAAGCTTGTCGGCCCAACCGGTGGATTTTTAGTCGGCTTTATCCCGGCCGCTTTCTTGATTGGCCTGTATATGGAAAAATGGGGATTCACCTTCACAAATGCCATTATCGCCAATGTAATCGGAATGGTCATTACCCTAGCATTTGGAACAGCATGGTTGAAAATATCGGCTGACCTATCCTGGACAGCTGCACTTGCCAGCGGTTTTACACCGTTTTTGATTGTAGGAATTATTAAAGCTGCCCTCGCTTCTTGGATTGGCGTCGTTGTAAGACAACGATTAATATCCTCTAAGCTTTTATTAACACATTCTAATATGAATATGTAAAAATGCCCATTGAAGCAAAAGAAACCATCCATTTTTGGACGGTTTCTTTTGCTTTAAAATAACCATTTGCATTCATCCCCCACTTGTAGAAGTGGAGGACTTCTGTACCTGTCGCAAGCTTTCGGTACAAAAAGCATTTGCTGAATGAAGTTAAAATTTACAATGCTTGAAAATGGCAGCGCCTGTATACTGAAAGTGTTTTGTGTGGGTATAGTCTTGAGGTTGTTGTCATGGGTGCGATTATCAAATATTCAATAGGTTTTGCTCTTCTGTTTTACTGATAATCATTCTCGATTAAACTGAAAATTTTTTGCCTTAAATCACTCCTTCTAGCGCTTGGTGGATGGAAGACCATGAACGCTTTGCATAAAATATAGGAATCGATTTAGTTTTGGCTCTTCTTTTGATTACAGATGATAGATTGTGATTCACATAGTCAGTTAATACTAATATACAGTTGATATGATCAGGAATCTTTCTATCAATCATTTTCACCTTTCTCCCGTTTGTATGTATGATTTTATCAAAGCCACATGATGATAATTTATCCGGGATAACACCTAAGCTATCTCCACCAATAATAAGCAGGGAATTCATTTCTATCTCCTCCATTTATATCAATGTCTATTCATTTTATGGTATTGTAATTTTTTAAATGAAAATGATTATCATTTATCTGATTATTATTTTAAATGAAAATGATTATCATTGTCAACATTTTCTAAAACATTTCATATAAGTATAATCTCCTCTTTCAAAACAAGTCGTTTATAGTAAAAATATTGTGTAAAATGAATAATTAGCTTAAAATTACTAGAAAACAAGTGTTAATAAATTCATCATATAAAGAACCTACAAGATATGGAGTGTAATAACATGACAAACCCTAAAATTGAATTTTGTATGCTAAACTTAGAAAGAAAAGATGGCTCCAAGAAAGCGCGGCAAATGATTGAAAAGGAACTTAATATCGAAACGACAGCATATGGTTGTATGACAAATTGTCATCAATGTGCGAAAAGCTTATATGCCGTCGTCAACGGAGAATATATCTATGCGGAATCCTCCGAGCAATTGGTCGAACGTATCTATAAACAATTAGGAGTTGAAGCAGTCCTATAGTTAAATAAGTCCGAAAAGAACGTTTTACAAAAAAAGATTCTTTAATCAAAATAGGTGAATGTTCTATGAAACTTCCAAGAAGCTATAAATTTATAGGTGGCAGAATTACCAAAACAGGGATAGCTGTTTTGGTTACGGCACTTATCTGTCATGTATTGGATTGGCCTGCTATGTTTGCGGTTATCACAGCCATCGTGACTATTGAGCCGACTGCAGCTGATTCAATCAAAAAAGCTTTTATCCGTTTCCCTGCCTCTGCCATTGGGGCTGGATTTGCAGTCATTTTTACCTTTTTATTTGGTGACAGTCCGGTGTCCTACACCTTGGTATCCCTATTAACCATCATTGCCTGCCATAAATTAAGGCTTTATGATGGTATGCTAGTGGCCACCTTAACAGGTGTCGCGATGATTACAACCGTACACGATGATTACTTGACATCCTTTCTCATCAGGTTAGGTACAACCAGTACTGGGCTGATTGTCTCATCTTTAGTGAATGTATTTTTAATTCCACCCAATTATTCAAAATCGATTACAGAGGGAATCCATGGTCTTTTTAAAAATGCGGGAGATGTATTAGATAAAAAAGCAGCAGAGCTTTATGAAGTCCCAGAAAACGAAAAGGATCTACAGCAGCTATTTGAAAAGCTTCATCGTGACATAGAGAAAATTAAGCGCTATTGTCAATATCATAAAGCAGAAATGAAGTTTCACCGGTCAAATCGAAACGAAATCCGTGATTTCCTCTATGACACAAAAAAATTAAAAATCCTACAGCAAATCGAGCATCATTTAGGTAATCTTATCGAGCTGCCATTTCAGCCTGTCAAAATCGACCATCAAAAATTGGACCTGTTAAAATCTGTTTTCCAATCTCTCTCGCGAATCTTTAACGAAAAGAATGATCGGTTTATAGAGGAGGATGAACAGCTCATTATTAGGCTATCTGAATGGCTTTCAGAGCAGTGGGCGTTAAAGCATGATGCTGACTACTATATTGAAAACCACCACCATATCTCATCCGAAACAGCCATTCTTTATGAACTGATTTCCATCTATGACTTGGCTGAAGAGCTTAATCAGCTACATGATTTGGAGGTTCGTCACAAACAGCTGCTTCGTTAGACAAAATACGTATATCCACAAAATAAAACAACGCCCACCCTATATCATTAGGAATGAGCGTTGTTTTTCGTTATTAGTTTTCCTTAGCTGCCTCTATCTCGTCTAGCGATATACCAAGTGCCTTAGCAACCCCTTTACCATATTCCGGATTTGCTTTATAGCAGTTATTTATATGCCGTAATTGAACCTCTTTCGTTGTCCCCTGCATATTTCGTCCAGTATTTTCGAATAATCTTTGTTTTTCATCAGCTGACATTAGATTGAATAATTTCCCAGGCTGTTCAAAATAATTATCGTCATCGTCACGAAAATCATAAAAATCCATACCTCCTGTCAAGTCAAGTGCTGGTTCTTGATGCTCCTTTGAGTCCTTCCATTCACCATAGCTGTTCGGTGAATAGGATACTTTTCCTTCGGATGGATTGTGAATTCTCATCGCCCCATCGCGATGATATGGATGGAAGTTCTTCGCATTCTTCGGATAGTTAACAGGAATTTGCCAATGGTTCACACCTAAACGATAGCGCTGTGCATCACCATAGGAGAATAGACGGCCCTGGAGCATTCGATCTGGTGAAAATCCAATCCCGGGTACATGGTTCGTCGGTGCAAAGGCTGCCTGCTCAACCTCGGCAAAATAGTTTTCCGGATTACGATTAAGCTCTATTTCTCCTACTTCAATAAGTGGAAAATCCTTTTTATACCAAACCTTTGTTAAATCAAATGGATTGTATGGGTGCTTGCTAGCTTGTTCCTCTGTCATCACTTGGATGTACATTTTCCATTTAGGGTAATCACCACGTTCAATCGCTTCGAATAGATCTCTTTGATGGCTTTCACGATCTTTACCAATTAACTCTCCTGCTTCTTGATCGGATAAGTTTTTAATTCCCTGTTGAGTAATGAAGTGAAATTTCACCCATACTCTTTCATTCGCAGAATTAATCATGCTGTATGTATGACTGCCAAACATATGCATGTTTCGGTAGCTTGCCGGAATCCCACGGTCACTCATCGTAATGGTTACCTGATGAAGTGCTTCAGGTAATGAAGACCAGAAATCCCAGTTAGCCTGTGGGTTATGCATATTGGTTCTCGGATCGCGCTTTACCACATGGTTCAAATCTGGGAATCTCTTAGGATCTCTAAAGAAAAAGACTGGCGTGTTATTCCCCACAAGGTCCCAGTTTCCTTCTTCAGTATAGAACTTCATTGCTGTTCCGCGAATATCACGCTCAGCATCTGCTGCCCCTCTCTCACCAGCTACAGTCGAGAAACGGATAAACATATCGGTTTTCTTACCAACCTCTGAAAATATCGCTGCTTTTGTATATCTAGTAATATCATTCGTTACAGTGAAAGTACCGTATGCACCAGAGCCTTTCGCATGCATTCGGCGCTCAGGGATGACTTCACGATCAAAATGTGCCAATTTTTCTAGAAACCATACATCTTCCATGACTAATGGGCCGCGTTTACCTGCTGTTTTGATATCATCATCATTTGTAACAGGAGCACCAAAAGCTGTTGTTATTTTTTTCATCTGCTCTTTCGCATCGTTTTTGCTTTGATTGTTCTTTTCAGTCATGATAGGAGCCTCCTTAATATCAAAATTACAACACAATAACATTCTCATTTGATTTATCTAAATGATAGTTAGATATGTTTATATTTTCCGCTTTTCATCTTCTATTTATAAACTATTTAATACGATATTATGCTGTCGTTGTTATAATTAGAAGCTTGTATATATTATTGAAAGTATTCCTGATATTATTTTATTTTAATTGTTATTGTAACCATATTAGTGTATGATACATAGTATAAAGCATATAGTGTATGTCACATAGTAATGAAAAATGAGGTGGGTGAATGAGTACTTTACTTAATTCATTATTAACGGAGCTTCGGAGAGGAACGTTGACATTAGCGGTTCTCAGTCAATTACGTACACCACAGTATGGCTATTCCCTTGTTCAGCTATTAGAGCAATCTGGAATTGCCATTGACCAAAGCACCCTATATCCCCTCTTGCGCAGATTAGAAAAGCAAGAGCTCGTAACAAGCAGCTGGGATACGTCCGAAAGCAGACCGCGAAAGTATTATGTCTTAAGTGATTTTGGGAGAGAGATTTTTTTACAGCTAAAAAAGGAATGGATTAAGAGTTCTAAGGAGCTGTATGGATTATTACAAGGGGAGGATGACGATGAATCTAATTGAGATTTATATTCAAGAGGTCACTCGAAGACTGCCGGAAAAAAATCGTGAGGATATCGGACTTGAGCTAAAGTCAACGATTGAGGATATGCTACCAGATGAATACTCAGAACAAGATGTCAGAGCTGTACTTGAAAAATTAGGAAGTCCTGTTTTGTTAGCCAGCCGCTATCGGGATCGTCCTATGCATCTGATAGGACCGCGATATTTTGATTTATATGTATCGTTATTGAAAATGATTTTACCAATTGCCGGGACTGTTGCCTTGATTTCCATGATTGCTGCTTATTTTGTCGGTTATAATGGCGAGGAAGCCGTTATGAACGTGATTATCACGATTTTTTCTAAAGGTATTTGGACACTAATTGAGGTCGGTATGCAAGTCTTTTTCTGGTTAACCTTAACCTTTGCCATCATAGAACGAGCTGATAAAAGCAATGATCATCTTCCGTTGACCAAAAATTATAAACCGTGGACACCTGACGATTTGAAAGACATCCCTTATATTCCAAAGAAAAGAGAGATTACAAAGTTTGAAGTATTTGGTGGTTTTTTCTGGACAGCAATATGGGCAAGTATTTATTTCTATGCTGACCATTTAGTGGGAGTTTATGAAGGCGGTGGAGGAAGGCTAGATTTTATCATGCCCGCTTTAAACCAAGAGGTACTGCTCTCATACTGGCCAGCTGTTTTAGTTGTGATTGTGATTGAGATTGCTCTATACCTCTACAAATATATAAAGGGTCAGTGGATACAAAAAATGGCCGTATTAAACACAATCCACGAGGTGATTGCGACTGGCTTATTCATATTTATTCTCAGTAATTCGGACCTATTAGAAAAGGATTTTGTTTCCTATTGCGCCAATCTGTTTTCAATCGTACCAGAGCAATTCTCAGCATGGCTAGTTGGCGGTAGCATCCTAATG